>JAYFNX010000065.1:0-37924 GCA_034933245.1 Candidatus Pelethousia sp. | reverse complement strand
GGAATTAACCTTTGGCAGCTTCCAAAATACCCTTGGTCGCATCGGGGCAAGTAAAACACGCCTCAGGATGCGGGGGGCCGAGCGGGGCGTCTACAATGACGGAAACGAAAAGTACCCTGGCTGGTACTTGACCGAGCGGCGTTACGGCCATGGCGTGGGCCTTTCCCAACGCGGCGCGCAGGAGCGTGCGCGATCTGGAGAAGCTTACACTGAAATCCTCTCGTTTTATTATGTGGATACCATGTTGCGGACAGCGGGCACCTATGATGGCGCGCCCAAGCTCAAAAGCGATTCCCACAAAGTGCGCCAATGGGGGATCAGCCAGATTGCTGTGGGAACATCCGTGGAGGAGCTTTTGGACAAGCTCACTTCCGAAGGAAAGCTAAGCATGGTGAACGCCAAGGGTGCTCCCGCTTCGGGCACCGTGTGTACCGGGTATTTCGTACGCACCGCCTATGATGGGGGTGCAACATTTTTCGATCTGCCCGCCGTAATTTTCGGCGACCTTGACGGCGACGGCGCCATTGGAGACGATGATATTACGGCGCTGCAAAGCCATCTACTCCACGCCACGCTTCTCACCGGCCCACGCCTCAGCGCGGCGGATGTAGATCACAACGGCAACGTGCAGATTGAGGATCTTATTCTGCTCATTCGGTCCGTGAACGGCGATGCAAAAATATCGCAGGAGGGTTAAAAGGAAATGAAAGGGCTAACCAAAGGGAGAAAGAATTTTGCGTTTGCGCTTGCGGCGCTGCTCTTGCTGTTGCCCCAGGCGGCGTTTGCGGCGGTGAATTTCACCGCACAGGCGCAGCCGACCAGCGTGCAGGCGGGAGACACGCTGGAGGTAATCCTAACCGTGAACGGCAAGGATATGGCCGCGGCGGAAGGCTTCTTTACATACGACCCCGCAGTGCTGGCCTATGCGGAAAGCGAGGGCGGCGCATCCGACGGATTTTTGAATATGGTATCCGCTGCCAAGGGGGGTTCAGACACTTTAAGCGCACGCGTCCGTTTCACGGCAACGGCCGCAGGCAGCGCGCAGATCGTATTTTCCCTGGAAAAGGTACTGGGCTATGACGGCAAGGAGCAGGGTGGCGGTGAGGCTACCGTATCCGTTACCGTTGCAGCGCCCGAGCCCACGCCAACGCCTACCCCGCTGAACTATGCCGTAGAAGGTGTTTTGGCGCAAAACGTGAAGGGGGTGACGGAGAGCTTATACATCTGGCGTTCCCTGGAAAACGTAACCCTGCCATCGCGCTATGCAGAGACCACCCTTGAATACCACGGGGAAAAGGTAGCCGCAGCCACGGTAGAGGACAGCGACGCACCGGTGCTCCTATACCTTTCCGATGCTACGGGCGGCGCGGGGGGGTATTACATTTTTCATGCGGAAACGGATATGCTATACCGCTATCAAACGATATCCTCCGTGTCAAAATCCTACATCATCCTTGCGCCAGACGGCAGTGTGGCTCTGCCGGAAGGATTTACCGAAACCAAGCTGGTCATCGACGAAACCGAATATGTTGCGTGGAAGTCCCAAGACGCCCAGGGTGAGATTTACCTGGTATATGCGCGCAACTCGGATGGAGAGGTCGGGTACTTTGTATATAACGCCGCGGATGAATCCCTGCAGCGCTACGCCGTGATGCCTGCGCGCCCCGTGGCGCCCACGCTATCTCCGGTTGCCACACCGGCGCAGGAACCGGTGGAGGCCACGCCGGCGCCGGAGGTGACGGCGGAGGGGATTACGCTGAGCAATACGGCGTTTTATGCCGTCTGCGGTGGTGGTGCGCTGCTGGTTCTCATCATCGTTTGGCTGGCCATTTCGCGTTCTGTGGAGAATGCGCGGCGCAAGCGCAGGGCCGCGGCCCGCAAAGCGGCGCATGATCGGATGAAAAAACAAGAGATAGAGCAATAAGACTCCTGAAAAGGGTGGGGGCTCCCAACTCTCGTACGGTGCATATAAAGACGCCTGCATGCAGGCGTCTTTTATTTAAAAAATTTTCGGAGGTCATTTCCCTGTTTTGGCTGTGCTTCTGATTCCGGTGCGATATCTGTGGAAGAATAGCCGCGCCGCGCCGCTAGCTAAAGGATCTTTTTTTGTTATACTACCCAAAGTAGGATACCTTCCTTTCAAGTCTCGCTTATCCTTGCAACTTTTCGCGAAAATGCATCTCACCCGCTCTGTTAGGCTAGATCCATCCAAGCTAGAAGGGCGTTCCATCATGGAATGATTCCTTTTCATATTGCGCATTGTCGCATTGGCAGCACCTTCGGCTACCTTCTTTTTGCCTTCTCCCCTGTTGGAAGCGTGTAGGAGGTTGAACCGGTTGTGTGGGACGGGCTTCGATCCTCCCTCTTTTCAATGACGGAATGCGGGTTCTGAAAAAACGGTTTGTACAAAGGCAAGCGACCCGGATCTTTTTATGCAATATTTTGTTAGGAGGCGGTAGCTAGTATGAAAGCTGCGAATTTTAAGCGGGAGCACTTTCGAAACGGAAGAGGCTTCTCGCAGGAAGATTTCCATGGATACATCCAGGCATCGGAGAACCTCATAAAATCCATGTATACCAAATACCTGCCCTGCGTTGCAGGCGGTATCCTGCTAAGCTTCCTGTTCTCAAAGGGTATGGGCGGCTTTGTGGGAAACATTTTGGCAGTTTTGTGTATATTCTCAGGTCTTATCGCAGGCGGCATATTCAGCATGCAGGCAAGCAAAGCCGTAAAGGCGTATGCCGCCAGGCTCGGCATTACCAAAGCGGATGTGGCGCAGGCGCGCCAACATATCAAAAACGGCACCGTTGCCTGGCAATGCGATGCTACGGCATCTGCTGAAGCGGCCACGGGAGCGGATCGCATGGAAACGCCCGCCTGCATGGAAGCTATATGCTTGGAGCCGCAACCCATTGAAGCGCCTGCTCTCCCCGTGCTTTCGGAAAACCCCGGGCGCGCCGTCTGGGCGGCGGGATTCATGGTGGCCGCATGGCTTCTTCTGCTGGTATTGCAAAGTATATTTGGCCCCCAGACCACCTTCAATGGCCATGCCTTGTTTTTTTCCGCGGCTGCGTTGCTGGGCGCGGGCGTCTATATGCTCGCCCGTCCCGCTCGCAGGATAAAATGTATCGGCGCAGGCGCCGGTGCGGTCTTTGTTCTGCTGTATACGCTCAGCATCGCCGTATCACAAAATCAACGGATTTATGTGCAAAAGGTGACCCTTGGCGCCTTGTTCGGGTTCCTAAGCCTACCGTTTCCCCGGCTGTTTGCCTGGGTGTTCTTTTCGGCAGCCCTGACGCTCCTCTTATCATGGCGCGTTTCCCTTTTAAGCAAGACTGGCGGCGAAAAACGCCGGATGCGGCTTTGCGCCCTTTGCGCGGCCGGCGTCTATCTCGTTTGCAGTCTTATCCGTGTGGGGCTCAATACTCGCATGGTCTTTCCCCGTATGGACTTTCCAAGTCTATTTTCCACCTTTTCCGGCTCGTTTTTTGATGCGATCTGCCTCTTCTTGGTATGCATGGCGGTCTATGCCTTATGCAACATGCCCGTTGATCGGGTAAAGCTTTGCGGGCTCGGCCTGGTATGGGCATGGTTTGCCACGGCAGGCATGGCGGTTTCGCTCATCGCCGCCATTAGCGCGGGTACCAACCGCAGCAGTATGATTACCTATACGGCCCAATTCATATTGGCCATTTCGGGGCTGGGCGGATACATACTGCTGCTGTGTAAACGACGCGTTGGGCTTTATGCCATCCTTCTCGGAGTGGGCATTATGTTGGGCGCGCAGTTTTGCACGGCGCTTACAGGCGTGCTCTATGGCGCGGACCGATATGTCTTGCCCTTGGTCAGCTACGCGCTGGGCGCTTTAAATCCTTTTTTCGCCTATCTCGCGGTACGCGCCGTTTCAAAGGATGCCGTGGGCGCGTCCTCAACCGCAGTGGTTAAACACAAGACCTCCGCTTTTCAGAAGGCCGCTGCCGTTCTTTGTCTGGCCGGATGTATCATCGGCATTCTCGTCCCCATGGTCACAATGCTAAACGGGGCGGAATTTGTGGGCGGCATGGCTATCTATATGGCTATCGGCATAACATTCGGGGTTTTAGGCGGGGTTCTCCTGCTCCGGCAACGCTCCACACAAAAGGCTTATGGTAAAGGCATGCGGGTGCTGGGCTGCTTTGCTTTTGGGTTTAG
The DNA here is from genome assembly GCA_034933245.1 of Candidatus Pelethousia sp. Lineage (GTDB taxonomy): Bacteria > Bacillota > Clostridia > Christensenellales > CAG-138 > Pelethousia. The sequence continues at coordinate 33,733 of JAYFNX010000065.1, read as the reverse complement.
CGCGGCATTTCTGCTTCTCTCCATCGTCGGGATCGTTGTAAACACCCTGTTGCGCTGATGTAGTTGCTATGGTCCTCTGCACGAACGGCCAGCTGTTCGGAAGAAACGGAGGGCCTATCCGCCATGGATGCGCGGGCGGTCAGACGCAATTCTATTACGCGTTTTAAGCCAGATGCGCTCATCTCTCGTTCTCCACGGGCGATGATTCCCCGGCTTTCTTTTGCAAGGCGCATAGGCAGCGTTTCAGTTTGCAGCGAAACCGAATGGGTGCGTGCATGCTGCAAGCCCAATATGGTGTGCCTGCCGCAGCCGAATTTCGTTGCTAGTCCGTCATCGACTTCTTTTGTTTTGCGCGATATAATATAAGTGTGCAACTATGCATTTGGAGAAGTGCGCTCCCGTTTCACAAGGTAGTCTGCAACTTTTCCGGAAAAGCAGTCCTCCATATTATGGTACCATTTGGTTATTAAATAATAAGGAGGCAACAGAATATGAAACGCAAATTCCACGTTCTATTCCTTGTGTTCTCTCTGTTTATGGTTTTGTGCATTGCTTTACCCGTTTTAGCCGAGGGTTCGGCATATCCCGCCCTTTCCGTGTCCATCGATGATGTTGGTTCCCCCGTCTGCCCCCCCCAACACGCCGCGTCCATTTCCGTAACAGGAGGCAGCGGTACCTTTTCCTATCAATGGTATTATACCAAATCCCTTCGTGCGGACGGCACAGTGGCCTCTCCGTCAAAAGGAACTGCGCTTAAGGGGGAGACCGCCGCTTCCTTTAATGGAACGGCAACCGCAAAAACAGCCGGAAAATACCTATACTGCCAGGTAACCGATACCATGAGCGGGGAAAAAGCCTATAGCACGGGCCGCAGGCTTTTGCTCCTTCCCCCGGTGGAAAGCGGCGGCAGCCCCCAAAGCGCGTCGATTTGCTACGATACGATAACCGTGGTGCTTGCCGACAATTATGCCGCCTCCCATGCTTATAACGTAGATAATTTCGGCGCCGCGGTCGCTAAATCCAAAAAGGTTGCTTTAGGTGACGGCACGGCTGCCAAAAGTGTATCCTATAGCAGCAAAACCAATACCGTTACCGTTCGGTTCCCCGTAGACCTATCCAAGTTGCCCCAGCCTTTTCAATTGGCCATGCAGCCCGCAAGCTATGAGCCCCTTACGCTTTCCATCAGCGGCGTAACCCCGATTGCCGAAACGGTTACTCTTTCCAAGGCCGCAGCAAGCCTTATGGTGGGCCAGCATCTCACGCTCAAGGCAAGCCCCGTGGCGGCGGCATGGCAAAGCAGCAATCCTGCTGTGGCCACCGTTAACAGCAAGGGCCTGGTGCAGGCGGTTGGCAGCGGTACGGCTACCATCACGGCCACAAGTAAAAAAGGCGGCACAGCCACCTGCCAGGTGACGGTGACCGAAACCAGCAAACCTGCTCAAATCGGTGGTAGCGGCAGCGTAACACTGCAGTTGCAAACCGGCTCCAACGCTTCTTGTTATAAGCTTTATGCCACGGGCGCCGGAAAGGACGTGTTGGTTCGGCTGGTCTATTTGGATGCCCATACTTCGGGCAGCATGTCCTTTGCGCCCGGAACTTATGTGCTCAAGATCGCCTCGGGGCAAACCTGGCTAGGGGATGACCAAGCCTTTGGCAAGCGCGGAAGCTATTCCCAGTCCGACGCGTATGCCTTTACTGACGGCACCTATACAATTGAAAGCAGCACCACCCATGGGGATTTTCGTTCTTCCAGCATGGGCGGGTTTGTGAACTAGCCGATTGATGCCCCCAAATCGCATGCAGTAGAAAGCGGAGGTGCGTATGGACGAAGCAACGCGAAGCCTTCTCGACGAGGATATTCAGCTGATCCGGGAGGGGCTGCGGGACTTTGACGCCTATAGCTTTGCCCAAGATGTTCAAAGCCGCATGGAGGTTCTTTGTCTCTCCGCCCCGGCCGTTGGCATACGGTGCCAGGTAAGCCATACCATTGTGGACAGATGGCGGCAGGGCAAGGCAAAGCCCAACGGCAAGGAACGCCTCAAAGAGCTGGGCATGGCGCTGGGCATGGATGAAGAAGGTTTGAACGCCTTTCTTTATCGCAATGGTTATCCCAAGCTATATGCGAAAAATCCCTTAGACGGGGCCTGCAAGCTTTTGCTTAGGGAAAGCGCCGGGCATGGGGATATCGTGTCCCTATACCGGGAGCTGGTTGTCCGGCTGAACCTGCAGGATTATGCTCCGCCCCGGGAGATCCATCCGCTTTCCACCCAGGTGATAAGCCAGGCGCTTAGCGATGCCGCCAGCGAGGGGCATATCAGCGTCTGGCTGCGCAAATTTGAAAAGAATTTTGCCGGCGGCGCCAAAGCGCAGGCGCCGGATCTTCGTATTGCCGGCTACCTTCTGCTTTATCTTGGGGATGCCAGCATTTATGAGCTGGCTGTAACGGGGGAACTGCCCGCAAGCCTCAAAGGTCTTCTATACCCCCTTTTGGCTGGCAAGGCCGTAACCATGCGGGGCCTTCGTGAAAAGCTTCTTGCTTTTGGTCTCTGTTGCGATATGAGCGAAGAAGAGCTGGATGTGCTTATGGAATATGCCAAGATCCGCCCTTTTTCAGACCCTCAAACCAAGATGGATTACATCCTGCTTACGGCTCTCCGTTGCGCACATGCCCGGTATCCCCTTTATGAAGCCGAGGGTTTCACCCGGATCGTACGGCGGCTTGCAGCCCAGAAGGATGCTTTTTCACGAGAGCTTCTGGCCCAGTATCGCCCTCGTTTCGCGAGCGCCAAACAACGGGCGGATTATTATGAGAGCCGGGAACGAGCCCCGGAAGAACTGCTCTTTGAACAATGTTATACCGCCTATTCGGACCGGGGTATAATGGATTATATGCGCGATATTCTCTCTATCTTGTGCGAAGAAAAGGACATTTCCCCAAATCAGGCCAAACCGATTCTGGATCTGATCCAGCGCACGCAGGAAGGAGCGTCCATATGGAATTAAGCAAAGGGGCCAACGAGTGTCTCGTACAGGCACACATGCTGCGCATGTCGGCAGACCGGGGAGCCCCCCTATGTGCGGAGCATCTCTTCTATGGGCTGCTTCTGCTTGCCAAGTATCTGGATCCCCCGCTAAACAATCCCGAATTTCGGGAGGAAGGCGAGGCGGTTCGTATGCTACTGGGTGAACGAACGGCCAGCATAGCCAGCGCAGCATGGCAGCTTGAGCAGGATGCGAAGGAGAGCGGCCGTTCTTTTGCGGAAGCGGCCCGCTTTATCCGCAGGGCAACGGAAATTGCCGAAAATGCGGGGAGCCAAGAGATAGACGCCGTTTGCTTTGCCAAGGCCATTTTGGAAAGCCCCACGCCCGCCATTCGGGGGTTGCTGGGCGTGTTCCACCCGCAACACGCTCAAGGGGACGCCAGATATCCTGCAACCCGCCCGGCAGCTACCCCGCCTGTTAGCCCAGCTGACGCGGCCTCCTCCTGTGAGGAGGCAGACGGCAGCCTGACCGCCTCCCAATTCGGCGCCATGCTGGCCATGTTGGCCGCGCTGGAGGATGGCCAGTATGAAAGCCTTAAAAGCGGCGCAAACCCGCAAAAGAATAAAAAAGAGAAGCGGCGCACCAAGATGGGTCTTTTTACCTACCGTGGCGGCACGGTGGCCGCGGCCATCCAATATTTCCTTTTTGGAAGCATCATACCCTTCCTGTTCCTTTTTGGGCTGGATGTTCTGACAGGGGCGATTACCTCTCCCTCTTCCTCCTTTTTGAGCCTGCTGATTTATGGGTTTATCATGCTTTGGTTCTTTTACCTTGTACGGGGCGTAAATAAGCTTATTGGCCTTGGAAGCAAGCCCCTTGGCCATTTTTTTGATATTCTGGCGGATTGCCTGCTGCTTTTCGGCCTGGCCAGAGCCGGTATGCTGGCCTATGGCATAGCGGATGTGCCCACTTGGCTCCGAATCGGGCTGTGCATTGGCGCGCTTTTGATTCTCTCCGTTGGCGGCGCGCTGTTTTCCCACTTGTCAGACCAGGGGGACGCAGCAAAAACCAAAATTCTCTTTCAGGATGTAGAGGGTACGCCCGGCATGATCTTTTTCCGCGCCCTCACCAAAGAACTGCTTCTGCCCGTGCTGCTTGTTTCAATCTTTTGGATATTCCGTATGCCGGTTCCCCTATGGTTGGAAAAAGCATGCTGGATCGTGGGGTTTCTCTGGGTCTGGAACGTGATTTTTACCATGTGGACCTGCATGGCCCTTCGGTATAAAAGCACCCGCCGTAAGCATAAAGGGCAGGTTTTGGTGCGTTTCCTGGGTTCCGAGCACATTCTTCTGCTCCTGCCAGCCCTGGGGCTTTATCTCCACTGGCTGTTCGGCTGGTTCCCCATGAAGACCTGGGTGCTTGTACTCTGCGGCATTTACGGGCTCCTCTGGCTGGTTTTGAGCATTGCGAATTGGATACAAATTAAGGAGGATTGCTAACATGGCCGGTAAAGTGATATTGGAAGTAATCCGGGGCGCATTGGCCGGCAGGAAATTTGAATATACCGAAAAGGCCCGCGTCTTCATCGGCAGGCAGGAGGACTGCGGCATTGTAGTGCCGGAAAATACGGTCTCCCGCTATCACTGCCTGCTTGAAATCGCACCGCCGGAGGTAAAGCTACAGGACTTTGGCAGCCTGAACGGCACTTTTCTTAATGGCGAAAAAATCGGCCAGAGGGAACGGTCCCAGTCCTGGGAGGAGGCCAAGGATGCGCTTCATGCGGTGTTCCTCCTTAACAGCGGGGATGCGCTTGGCCTGGGCAGCAAATGCGAGTTGAAGCTGACTATCGAGGCGGCGGAGGCCTGTGCCCTTTGCGGCGAAGCCCTTCCCCCGCTTTATCGCTCGGGCGATACGATTCCGGAAGACGCAGCGCCCATGCGGTATAGCCAGCGGGGCATGCACATCTGCGAAACCTGCTACCGCAAGGAGGAGGAAAAGCAGATGGAGGAACGCCTTGCCAAAATGCGTTTTGAGGAAGAGGCGGCGCGCAAAAAGGCGGAAGCGGCTCGTCTGGCTGCCGAAAAGGCGGAGCGGGAGCACAGGGAGGCCGAGCAGCGGGAGCAGGAACGCAAGCGCCAGGAGGAAAAGCAGCGCAAAAAGCAAGCGGATGCAGCGCGCAGGGAGCAGGCGGAAGCGGAAATGCGGCGGGCGGCAGAGCAACAACGTTTAGCTGCGGAAAAGGCGGCGGCCGATCGGGCCGAAGCCGAGCGTTTGGCCCAAGAGCTGGCGGCCCGGCTGGCTGCAAAGCCCTCAAAAAAGGAATGTGTGGGATGCGGCAAATCCTTTACGCCCAAAGGGACGGACAACAACCTCTGTGAGGATTGCCAGGCCGACCGTGGCAAAGTGCTTGATGCGGTGCTTCGTGCCATGCTGGGAGGCATGCCCGCTGAAGCGCCTGCAAAGCCGTCTCCTTTAAAAGGTTATCAAAAAATCAAGCTGTTGGGAAAGGGCGGCATGGGCGAGGTATGGAAGGTGCGAGCGGAAGCAACGGGCAAGTTTTTTGCGCTGAAGACCATGCTGCCCGAAGTTGCGGCGGATGCCAACGCGAAACGGCTTTTTCTCCGGGAAGCGGAGGTAGGCAAATTCCTTTCCCATAAAAACATCGTAAGCACCCATCAAGCCGGCTGCGCCAACGGCGTCTTCTATATTCTCATGGATCTGTGCGAGGGGGGCAGCGTGGACGGGCTTATGGAAAAGCGGGGAGGCAAGCTGCCGCTTTCCCTGGCCACGTGGATTATTCTGCAGGTGCTTACAGGGTTGGATTATGTTCACCATGTGGACATGAAGGTTCCCATTCAAAAGGGATTGTTTAAGGGAACGGCGGACGCTCACGGCATTGTACACCGGGATTTCAAGCCGGGCAATATTTTTCTTTCCGGCGGCACGGATTACCCCATTGCCATGGTGGCGGATTTTGGCATGGCCAAAGCATTTGATACGGCCGGACTCTCCCGCATGACCAAGTCCGGCACGGTGATGGGCACGCCGGTGTTCATGCCGCGCCAACAGGCCATCGATTTCAAATACGCCAAGCCGGAGGTGGATGTTTGGGCGGCAACGGCGAGCTATTATAACATGCTTACAGGCCAGACCCCCAAAAATTTCCGACCGGGGAAAAACCCCTGGCAAATTATCGTATCGGAAAAGTCCGTACCCATACGGGACCGGTATGCTTCTATTCCCCAGCCTTTGGCCACCATAATTGACAAGGCCCTGGAAGAACAACCCGCAATCGGCTATTCCTCTGCGGCAGCGCTGCGCAGGGATATTGTGGCCGCTTTGCCCAACGACATCAAGAAAGCCGTTAAGGGAGTGCTATAGATGAACTACATGCAGGATGCCCGGCAGCAGGCCCATTTCCGGGCGGCAGGGCTTGTTGATATCGGCAGGCAAAGGGAAACCAATCAGGACGAAGCCATTCTGAGCCCTAAAATCGGATTTTTCGCCGTATCAGACGGCATGGGCGGCTTGGCGGGCGGCAAGCTTGCTTCGGAGTTCGTAGGGAAATCCATGCCGGAGCTTATGGCCATAGCCGCAAACGAATATCAGCAGCATCGGGATGTGGAAAAAGCCGCCGCCACCTTCCGGGATACGGTTCGAATGATGAGCGACAATCTTTTTCACGCGGGCAACAGCGAGAAACACTTTTCCTATGGCGCTACCTTTTCGGGCGTATGGCTGCTGGGCGGAAAAGCGATTTTTCTGAATCTCGGGGACAGCCGCGGCTATCTGCTTCCCCGGTATAAAAAGCAGCCCCAGCAGATCACTGAGGACCACAACCTGGCCGGTATTCTGGTAAAAAACGGCGAACTAAGCAAGGAGGAGGCAGCGCATCATCCCGCTAGCTCCCGCTTGACGGCGTTTGTTGGCATGAAGCCCCCTGCGGAGCCGGATGTGTTCATCGTGGATGTGCGTCCAGGCGACCGCATTCTCCTATGCAGCGACGGCCTTTATGGTATGGTGGAGGAACGGGAGATGGCCCGGCTCCTTCGTTCTAGCCGAAGCCCGGTTCGTGTTTGTCAAAGGCTCATTGACCGGGCCAATGCAAGCGGTGGTAGAGATAACATTTCCGCCGTCTATATTCGGGTCATGCCATAGAACCGCTATCTCGGACGGGCTGCCTAAGAAGAGGCAAACCCGGCATGCGTTTGAAGCGCCCGGGTGGAACGCGCATAAAGTACCGGAAAGCGGCCTGAAAAAACCGATATTGAAAAATTTCATTCGTTGAGAAAATTATTTGGCTTAATGCGGAGGTAACCCTATGGATCTGTCCCCGTCCATGCAGTTCGTCATGATGCGCGCCCAGGCGGAAGCAAAAGCAGCCAAGGTAAGCGGCGAGCCTGCCCTGGAATTCCTTTTTCTCGGCCTTCTCAAGCTGGCGGAAGTGCAAGCGGAGGATTTTATGTCCGCGCCGCATAGCGTCATGCGTGAGACCAATGATGATATCCATGCGGTAAAGCAACTTTTTCATGGGCATGGAATCGATACCGGCCGTACCCGGGGGCTTCTTCGCCGCATTCTGTCGGACGGGGGCACAAGGAGCGGGCCGGAATCGCTGGGGGCCTGTCTTACCGCCGCGGCCGCTTTTGCGGTTGCGCGTAAAAAGCAGGATGTCTGGAGCCAGGATCTGCTTGCTTCTATATTGAAGAATCCTTCCAACGCTATTTTACAGGTTTGCCCCATAAAAAAGCCGGAGCCGATGCAGGAGCATCAAACCGCCGGCCCGGGCGAAACAGAAGCATCCGGCGCAGAGCAGGAAGGCTCGGATGAAATGAGCAGGAATTTCCTTCCCGCGCTTACAAACCGCATTCGGCACATGCGGGCCAGGCTTCTCTCCACCGTCCATGGGCAGGATCACGTGGTTCACGCCTTTGCGGAAGGCATGTTTGCCGCGGAAGTGCTGGCCGCCTCGGATGAAAAGCGCAAGCGGCCCCGCGCCATTTTCGTGTTTGCAGGCCCTCCCGGGGTAGGCAAAACCTTCCTGGCGGAACAGGCGGCGGAGGCACTCAGCATTCCTTTCAAGCGCTTCGATATGTCCAGCTTTTCCGATCACCAGGCCTATATGGGGCTGGTGGGGTTTGAACCCAGCTATAAGGATGCAAAGCCCGGCACACTCACGGGCTTTGTGAAGGAGAACCCCCACGCCATTTTGCTCTTTGACGAGATCGAAAAGGCCCATCTCAACACCATTCACCTGTTTTTGCAGATTCTGGATGCAGGCAGGTTAAGCGATAGGTTTCTGGATGCGGAGATTGCCTTTAAGGATACCATCATTATCTTTACCAGCAACGCCGGCCGCTCCCTTTATGAGGGGGACGCAAAGCAGAACGCGGCGGGTGTGCCCAGAAAAACCCTCATTAACGCCCTGGAGTCCGAAAAGAATCCGCAGACCGGTCAGCCGTTTTTCCCCGCCGCAATCACCAGCCGCATGGCTACGGGCTGGCCCCTGCTTTTCAACCACCTCCAGGCCCATCACTTAGAGAAGATCAGTGCCGGTGAGCTTACCCGCTTCTGCGCCTTGTTTGAAAAACAATATGGGGTTGAAGCCGGGGCAGACAGTCTTACCCCCACCGCCCTGCTCTTTCAGGAGGGCGGGCAGGCGGATGCCCGGACGCTGCGTGCCCAGACGGAGCTTTTCTTTAAAAACGAACTGTTTAAAGTATGCCGCCTGTTCAGTGAGGAAGGGTTTTCCAAGGCGCTGCCCAACCTTGCGCGTCTGCGCTTTCAGGTGGAAACGGAAGACCTCGCGCCGGATGTGCGTCCTCTGTTCTTCTCGGATGAAAAGCCGGAGCTTCTATTTTACGGCAGCCCCTTTTTTGCGGCCCGTTGCCGCAAAAAGCTGCCGAACTATGTGTTGCACGCCACGCAAAATGTGGAGGAAGCGCTACAGCTTGCCGGGGAGAAGGATATTCGTCTGGCGCTTATCGATATTGCCGGGCAAAGCGTTGCAATGGAAACGTCGGCTTCATTCCAGACGGTGTATGAAGGGCAGCAGGATTGGATGCAATCGGTGGGGGCCTTTGATTTTTCGCCCATGGCCGCCGGCATGCTGCACGATGGGAACCGGGTTTTTCGCGCCCTTCGGGAGCGCCTGCCGGAGCTCCCCGTATATCTTCTGGAAACTGATGCCTTCACCATCGATACGGAGCTGCTCATGAGCTTTGTGCGGGCGGGCGCGCGAGGTAAGCTTACCGAACCCCGGGAGGATTTCTCCGTGCTGGAAGATGAGCTTAGCGGGATCTGTGGGGAGTTGTATATGCAAAACGTGGCCGCGCGCATGGCGGCGGAACGCAAGGTGCTTTCCTTTGAGACCGCGCCCAAGCTCAGCCCGGATAAAGCGGAGATCACCATTCGACTGCGGGAGTTTTCCCTCAAACGCGCCCTTGCCGCGGACGATGCGGGAGATGTGCTGGACGATGTGGAAAAGCCGAAGGTAAAATTCGCCGAGGTAATCGGCGCGGGCGATGCGAAGGAAGAACTTCAGTTCTTTATCGACTACTTGAAAAACCCGAAAAAGTTCTCCGCGCAGGGGTTAAAGCCGCCCAAGGGCGTGCTGCTTTACGGCCCGCCGGGCACAGGCAAAACCCTTTTGGCGAAAGCCATGGCAGGGGAAAGCGATGTGGCCTTCATTCCGGCCGTGGCCAGCGCCTTTGTCACAAAATACCAAGGCAGCGGGCCGGAGGCTGTGCGCGCTTTGTTCAAGAAGGCGCGGCGCTATGCTCCCGCCATCGTATTCATCGATGAAATCGATGCCATCGGCCGCGCCAGGGGCCAGAGCAACACCGCCCACGGAGAGGAAATGGCGCTCAATGCCCTCCTCACCGAGATGGATGGGTTCGCGGTAGACCCCACACGCCCCGTCTTTGTGCTGGCGGCCACAAATTTCGAAGTAGAGGAAGGCCAGGGCGGGATGGGCACCATTGATGGCGCCCTAGCCCGTCGCTTCGATCGGAAAATCCTCGTGGATCTTCCAAACGCAGGCGACAGGGAGCAGTACCTGCGCATGATGCTTAAGAAGAACAAAACCCATCGGGTAAGCGAGGAGATGATCCGCCGCCTGGCATCCCGCTCCACGGGCATGAGCCTTGCAAACATGGCCTCTGTGCTGGAGCTAGCCAGCCGCATGGCCGTAAAGCAGGTTTCGCCGCTGACCGACGCTATTTTGGACGAGGCCTACGAGATTACCAAGCACGGTGCAAAAAAAGAATGGGGTTATGATTATCTGGAACGAGTAGCCCGGCACGAAAGCGGCCACGCCTTTCTTTGTTATCTGGGGGGCAATACGCCCGCCTACCTTACCATTGTGGCCAGGGGCGGGCATGGAGGCTATATGGAGCATAGCGGAGAGGACATGGGCCCCCTCTCCACAAAGGAGCAGCTCATCAACCGCATCCGTACCAGCTTGGGTGGCCGCGCCGCGGAAATCGCCTATTATGGCGAAGAGGACGGCGTTTCCACCGGCGCCTCCGGCGACCTCGAATCCGCCACCCGGGTGGCCAGGGCCATGATCTGCAATTATGGAATGGACGAAGCCTTCGGCATGGCTGTATTATCCCCAGAAGAGGCCACCCGGGGGCCCCTGGCTGCCAGAGTATCGGAACGGGTCAGCGAGATTATCCGGGCGGAAATGGCGGAAACCATCCGTATCATCAGGCAGAATAAACCCCGAATCGACCGCATGGTAGCCGCGCTGATGGAGAAAAACAAGCTTACCAAAGAAGAGATGGAAGCGTTGCTTCGGGAACAATAGGCAATTTTCGCCGGATCTACAAGGCCCTTGGGCAAATGCAAGGAAGGAAGTAAAACGGAGGAATGCAGCATGACTCGACCGTTTCAAATCGGGGATACGGCACTTGAAAGGTATATCGTCACGGGTAATGGGGAGAGCAACGGCATAGACTGGTTTTTCCCTTGTGCAGGGCCGGACGGGGGACGGCATACGCTATGGGCATGCGAATGTGCCGAGCGGAATTGGGAACAGTTCGTCCGGGGTTTGGAGGCTTGGAAGCAGCTCTCCCACCCCAACCTTATCCGCTTGCTTACCTTCAAGCGGGAAGCCGGGCGCGCGCTGCTTCTCGTGGAGCAGGATATCTGCCATATGCCCGCAACGGATGCCTTAAGCGGGTTGTACGATGAAACCGGGCTTAGCCAGAGCCTTCGATCCATCCTGCTGCAAAGCGCCGCCGCCATCGCATACCTGCACGAAAAGGCGTTTATCCATGGCGATATTAAGCCTGCCAATATGCGCATGGATGGGGGCCGCTTATATCTTACGGAGTTGATACTTCCGGCGGGATGCTACACGCCCGCCTTCTGCTCCTTCGAACAGTTGGAAGGCGAGCCTCTCACGACCAAAACGGACGTATACAGTTGGGCAGTTAGCGCCATGTCCCTGATCCTTGGCGATCGGCCCTGGGCAAACGGAGCAATCGCCGGCCTGCAATGCGTGGAATTCCTGCAAGAATGCATTCCCGCTCTTCCACCTGCCTTGCTAGCTCTCCTGCAGCTTTGTTTAGCAAGAAACGCAGAGAGCAGGCCCAGCGGCACCCGCCTCTATGCGCTTGTGCAACAGGCCTTAAATGCTACCCAGGGCGAAGCGGCCCTTTCCTCCACCATTTGGGAAGGCGCAGCCACCGTATTTGATCCGGGCGCGACCATGCCGGAAGGGAGCAGCGATGCAACCGTCCCCGAGGGAGAGGCTACTGTTCTGGAGGGAAATGTGACGCTTCGGGAAGATGCGGCGGCTCCCATTTCCGCCATGGTCGCCGATTCCTTGGCCCCCAATACCCCCATTCAAAAAGGGGCGCTCCTGCTCAACACATACCGGGTGGAGATTGACCCCATCGAAAGCGGAAACATGGGCCAGGTTTGGCGGGTGCATCACACGGGCTGGAATGTGGACCTGGCCATGAAGCGCCCAAGGGCCCATTGCTTTGCCACGGAAAGCAGCAAGGCCAGCTTCATCCATGAGTGCGAGGCCTGGATGGACCTGGGCCTGCATCCTAACATCGTTTCCTGTTACTATGTCCGCGAAATCGGCGGAATTCCTTCCATCTTTTCCGAATGGATGGACGGCGGAAGCCTAGCCGACTGGATCGGGCTTCCCGAGAAGCCCGGCAGGTTATATGCGGGAAGCAAGGCGGTCCAACAGGAGCGCCTGCTGGATATCGCCATCCAGTTCGCCCGGGGCCTGCATTACGCGCACGAATACCGGGACCGGGGCTTGATCCATCAGGATGTTAAGCCCGGCAACGTGCTTATGACGAAGGAGGGCGAGGTTAAGGTAGCGGATTTCGGTCTTGCCAGAGCCCGGGCCCTTTTGACCATGCCGGAAAAGAATCCCTTAGTTCCCGGCGACTATGCGTCCTTAGGGAAAACCAGGGTTTCAGCTTGCGGCGGCTATACGCCCGCCTATTGCTCCATGGAGCAAATGGATGGGAAGCCCCTCACCCAGCGCACCGATATCTACAGCTGGGCGGTGAGCATGCTGGAAATGTACCTGGGCAAGCGTCCTTGGGCCACCGGGGCGGTGGCGGGGCTCAATTGCCGGGCATACTTCGAGCAGGCGCGCATTCCCCTATCTCCCGCCCTTTCGGATCTGCTGGCCCAATGTCTGGAGAGCGTGCCGGAGGACCGGCCCCACGATTTTGGCGTGATCGAACCCATACTTTTGTCCATCTATCATGACGAAACCGGGAACCCCTACCCCCGCCCGGCCTCCAAGGCCGCAGCGGACACGGCGGATAGTCTGAATAACAGGGCCCTGTCCTTTCTGGATTTGGGAAGAGAGCAAGCCGCGGAACAGTGTTGGGAGCGGGCGCTGCAAATCAACGCAAAGCACCTGGAAAGTACCTATAACCACACGCTGTTCCTTTGGGCGCGGGATCGAATAAACGCTAAGGCCGCCATCGAGCAATGCGTTGCAGCGGATACGGCGGACAATAGCTGGCGTGGAAAATACTATCTCTCCTTAATCCATTCGGCCGTGGGCAAGTCCGTTGGGGCGAAAAAAACGCTGCAGCAGGCAAAAGAGCTTGAAAAGTCCGCCGCGGTAACCGCCCGTTCCCGGGCGTTGGCGAAAATAAAAGCGGAGTTTGCCAAAAATGCCGGCGCGGCCGTATGCGGCCCCGTATGCGCTCTGTCCGGAGATGGGCGTTGCATCGCTTCTGAAAGTGGAAATAAGATTCATAATGGATATTGGCGGTTGGCGCTGCTGGATACGGAAACGGGAGAGGTTCTTTGCCGGTTGCAGGATGTCTACCGCTACACCGGGAAGTACCATCGGGAGATCATTTTGGATGAAACGGGCGAGTATATGGCGCTGCTACGTGGCTTCTCCGGAAGGATCAAACCGGGCATCCGCTACTATGCCGACAAGGATGGAGGCAGGGTCCTCCGGCCGGACATCAACTATTTTGACAGGCTTACCTTGGATGTTTGGCACAGGGAGGGTTCCGAACTGCAGCTTCTTTTCAGCGTGGATCTAGAAGGCCACGCGCCATGCAGGAACAGCGACACCGTCAGCCTGGATGGTTCCCTTTGCGTTAGCCACTCCATCGCTTTCCGGGACGACGGCACGATTGCAGCCCTTTTTAAAAAGCCCCTGGCCATCTCGGATGGGCTTTCCGAGGAAGAATTGCTTCGTGCTCCTTTCTATGCCGGCTTGCTCTATCATACGGTGGATGTCAAAACCCGCAAGGTCCAAACCACTTTCATTCCCCAGGAAGCCCCCCCGCTATGGTTCGGCAGCCACATTCTGGACCGAAGCGGCAGGGCGGCTTTTGTAGCCAATGCGAAGGATGAGCTATGCTTGTGGCGTGAAGGGGAAGATGTCCGCTCCGTGAAACTGGAATTAGGGCCGGGCGGTATTTCCGATGATGAGCGATGTATTTTGGCATGTGGCATCGCGGATGGGGGCAAGGTCTATTATCTGCTGGGGGGCGTCAGCGTTCGATCCCATGCCCGCGCCGTGGTTTACCGGCAGCAGGCGAATGGGAACTATGCCAAAGGGCTGTCTATGAAATTTTATTTACCTACCTTTTGGCGCAGAACCATGTGTGTCAGCAAGGATGGCCGCATCGCCGTGGTGGTAGATTGCACACAGGCGAATGAAACGCCCTATGGGTTAAAGGAGGAAGGACAGCTTTTACGTTTTTTTGATGCGAGAAGCGGCGCCTTCTTAGGGGCGTATGAACTGAAAATAAGCTATGTTTTACAGATGGAATTTTCGGACGGCGGCGAAAGATTGGTCATTCTGCATACCTATGAAGGCAGCTATGCATTTACGTCCCTGGATCTGTCCAAGGTTTTTGCGGCAAACCCGGGTTATGCCCTTTGCCGCATAGCGGACACCCAGGCGGTGCTTTCTGTGCAGGAGCAGTTGCAAAGCGCCCGGGCCGAACTGGAAGCGGCCCTCGCGCGAATGGAAATTCCCCGCTGTTTGGAGCTTTTAAAAGCCATGGAGCAAATCTCCCCCCAGTTTTCGGGCAGCGCCCTGGCGGACTCCCTGAAAGAAACGGTATTTGCCCATTGCAACCGCACCCGTTTTTTGGGGGCGCGGCAAAAAATGCATTTCCCCCTGCACCATTCCGATAAGGTGAAAAGCATCCTATTGCGGGATGGCACGGAGGTTTTAACCTTACAAAACCTCTCATCCTTTTCCTACTTTAATTTAGATGAGGTTCAGATCACCACCCGCCCCATAGCCCTTTGGAGCATGCCCGAACCCGAGCTGTATGCGCTGGCCGCATCGGAATGCGTGCGAGCCCTTTCCCTGGACCCGGCCTACCTGTACCGTTTGGAGGAGAACCGCTATTTATATCGCGGCACGGAGCTTTTTCTGCAGCCCGATGGTGTGCATAAGGGCAGGGCCGTTCACAAACCCGCCGTTTCTTCCCGCAGGGCTTTGGGTTTTCCGGAAGCCATTTCCCCGGACAGCCGCTCATTTATTCACGGCAACGCCATCACGGATCTCGGGTCCTGGCAGCGTTTTGGTCTTCCCGCCCAGGTGTTGGAGGGAAATCCTCAGTCCATCTGCTTCTCCCCCGACGGGTCCAGGCTGCTTTATACGTACGGCCGCTCCCTCGATGCGGCCGTCTATGATACCCAGCGTGGTGAATGCATCGTTCGCTTTACCGGCCATGAAGACAGAGTCCTTCAGGGCGCGTTTATCCGGAACGGCCGGGGTGTCCTCACCATTTCAGCGGATAAAACCATGCGCGAATGGGATGCGCAAACGGGCGAATGCCTCTTCACCTATCCTTTAGGCGTAGGCCGCGGCGTTGCTATTGCCCTAAGCCCGGATGGGCGAATGGTTCTCGCCCAGGGAAATAACATTAACGCCGAGCTGTGGGATTTACAGGAGCGTAAAAAGCTGCAAAGCTTCCGAACGGCCGCGGGCACTATAAAATACGCTTTTTTCAACCAAGACGGCTCCCAAGTGATGCTATACGCAACGGATAAGGGCGGCGCATGGCTCTACGCGCTGGATTGGGAATACGAATTCCCCGGGCAATAAGTTCTGCTGCAACTTTTTAGAGAAATACCTCCCTACCCTTATGGTATTCTGTTCCCACCAAAGAGAATGGATGCATCCTGGTCCTGACGCCGGGCAGGTTGCTATGGGGAGTGAGCGTTTACTATCTCCCGTAGCTGTTCATTCTCGACACGGTTGGCTTGCTGCTGGCAAAACGGCGGCACGGCATGAACCCCATTCGCACATGGAACGTTTGGAAAGGAAGGTGTGCAGCATGAAGGAAGAAGGGCGCTTAACGCGAAAGCAACTGGAAGCGCAGATTTGGAAAGAAAATTTGGACGTGGCCTTCGCCGGGGTGGACTGGGACGATTTCGACCGGCTGACGGTGGATCTTTACGATGCAAACGGGTACCCCTATTTGGACGAATTCGAGTATATTGACGCGGGTTTCCAAAACAGGGCAGTAGAGGCGAGGTTTCAAGAATATGCCCGGTGGCGCAAGGCAAAGGAGGCAGACGGGGAAAATGGGTCCGCGCAAGGGAAGGAGAGCCCCCAATGAAACGCACAACCGCAATTCTGTGCCTGTTTTTTCTGGTTTTTTCGCTTTTTGGCTGCCATGCAAAGCCGCTGGAGGCAGGCACAGAAACGCCGGCCGAACCCGCTTTTACGCCGGAGGCGTCCCCGCCTGCTCCGTTGCCTTCTCCCACAACATTTTCTTACGAGGACTATTTCGATGCAAAGGATGCGGCGGTGACTTATCTTGGTAACGCGTTGGAAGCTGAACGCTCCTGCGTTTACGTTTACCGGGACTTTGGCGTTACCGAGAACCATTTTACCCAAAAGGCGAAGATGTTCGGCAGCCAGGGGGAGCTTGTTCATAACATGGATGAGAATTGGCAGGCACAGCCTTATGCCGGCACCAGCTGCATCCGTTGCACGCAAACCACCAAAAGGAACGATTGGGGCGGCTGGCTTTTCCTTAACGGCTATTTACCTGCCGGGGAAACGATGCCGCGGCTCAACGATGGCGAGACGGACGGACAGGGGCTTGACCTTACCGGCGCTTCGGCGCTCCGTTTTTTTGCCAAAGGCGAAGCGGGAGCTGAAACCGTAGAATTTTTTACAGCCGGCTTCGGCTATGACGGCGAACGGGGCCATACCCTCGTTTCCTATCCGGACAGCGCAAAAAAGCAAACTCTGGGCTTTATTACCCTCACGCCCGATTGGAGAGAATATACGATCCCGCTGGACGGGGTGGATCTGCACACCATCGCATGCGGTTTCGGCTACGTATTGAGCGGCAGTAAATCCGGTAATGGGGACACGGTATTCTATTTGGATGAAATCCGATTTACAGGCGAAATCGTTGCGGCGCAGGAAGCCCCCATCCTGTTGCGCTCTTACGAAACGAATCATATTTATATTCAAAACGCCGCCTTCTCTTACGACAATGCCCTAGTTGCCATGGCATTCCTTTCAGAGGGGATGCAAGAACAAGCGGCCCGGATTCTGGATGCTTTCGTTTACGCCGTGGCGCATGACCGCCAGGGCGTGGCCCGGATACGCAATGCTTACGCGGCAGGGGATATCCGCGCCTTTCCAGGCTGGGAAAGCGGTGCGCGTCTGCCCGGCTGGTATGACCGAAGCGCAGGGGATCCCGGCGTCTGGTATGAGGACCGGTACCAGGTAGGCAGCAACGTGGGCAATACGGCTTATGTGGCGCTGGCGCTGCTCCAATACGATTCCGCCTATGAAGACGACGAATATTTGCGCGCCGCAAGGGCTCTTATGGATTGGGTGCTGTATACCTGCACCGATGGGACCGACGGCTTCACCGCAGGTTTTGATGGCTGGGCTGAAGGAGACCCGCCTGTGGTTTATCCCTTCGCTTACAAATCCATCGAGCATAACATCGACGCTTACGCGGCCTTTGCACAACTTTATGCGCGAACCGGCGAGGCTGTCTATAACGAGGCAGCCCAAAGCGCTCTGCGTTTTATACACTCCATGTACGATCCGGCGGCAGGCGTATTTTATACCGGCACCACGGAGGATGGCATAACGCCCAGCAAGGATAACATCGTGCTGGACGCCCAGGTTTGGGCTGCGCTGGCTTTGGGAAAGGATTTCACGCCTTATGAGGAGGCTTTAAGCCGGGTTGCAGCCATGGAACTGGATGGGGGCGGTTATCCTTTCTGTGCGGCCAACGCAAACGGAGGCTGGTGGGCCGAGGGCACGGCCTATACGGCCCTCCTATACCGCCTAAGGGGCGAGGATGCAAAGGCGATTCGCCCGCTGGATGCGCTCTTGGGCATACAACACGCAAACGGCTCCTTCCCCGCCGCCACCGTAGATGCCCTTTCCACCGGCTTCCAGCTTTTTAACGGTTCCCCGTGGGAATACGCCACGGATGCGCACATCGCCCCCACGGCCTGGTTCATCCTGGCAATCAACGGATTCAACCCCTACGTTTTTTGACGGCTGCAACTTTTTCAATAAATTCCCCGCGTTTATTTTGCTATGCTATATGCATAAGAAACCAACGTTCCTTGACAGCGCCGCATGTTGTGGTAAACTATGTTCGATGGGGCAGTGCAGATTACGGTTACTTCGTGGAGGACGTGAGGAATCTCGTGCGGGTTCAAGTCCCGCCGTTCCCCTTGGGAACGTGGCGGAATCGGCAGACGCGCGTCATTGGTACCGTAATCGATTTTTCTCCCCATTCCTTATTTACCTAGTTCTCCGGCCTGCAAAATCGGAATTCCATGGGGCAGTGCAGAAAACGGCTACTTCTTTCATTACGGTTATTCGCGGGTTCGAATCCCGCCGTTTCCTTTGGGAGCGTAGCGAAGTGGTCAAACGCGCCGTCGGCGCAAGCCGAGTCTCCGTTTTCGTTTTTCTCCCCATTCTTTTTCTCAAAGTAAGACTGTTTCAACTTCCTTTCCTTTGGGCGATGGTTGCACTTGCGGCTATCGTCTTTTCCTAAAAGGAGAAACATTATATGGCAAAATTTAACCTAAGGGCCCTAGGCAAAAACCAAACGGTCAACCGGGAAGGATATGCAGCCTACCGGATGGATGACGACACCAAGCTAGTCACCATGGTTTTGACCAGCGCCTTTGGCGAACCGAAATATTATGGCAATACCTCCGGAGAAATCATCTCGCTGGCAGAAAAGACGGATATGGGCTTCGTGGCCCGCCTTGCCGTATATGCCAGGCGCGAAATGCACCTGCGCAGCGTGGCCCACGCCCTATGCGCCGTGGTTGCCCGCCACGGGCGGGCCTATACCCGGCCCGCCGTTGCAGGCGTAATCCAGCGGGCGGACGACATCACTGAAATACTGGGCGCTTACCTTTCCCTTTATGGGAAGCCCATTCCCAACGGACTTAAAAAGGCTCTGGCCGATGCCCTGAACCGGTTCGACGAGTACGCCTTTAGCAAATACAAGGGCGAGCGGAATGCGCTGAAGATGCGGGATGTCCTTTGCCTGGTGCATCCCAAGCCCAAGGACGCGGCACAGGGGGCGCTGTTTCATAAAATCTTAAACGGGAGCCTGGAAACACCCTATACCTGGGAAACCCGCCTTTCGCATAAAGGCAACACCCGAGAGGTATGGGAGGAGCTTATCCAAAGCGGTCAGGTGGGATATATGGCCTTGCTGCGCAATCTGCGCAACATTCTGATGGTTACCCCCGCAAACGCGGACCTTGCCCTAAACCGGATTGCTGACAGGGAGGCGGTGCTTACATCCAAGCAGCTCCCCTTCCGGTTTTATGCGGCATACCAAGCCCTTCGCACCGCAGGCCTTTGCAGCACCAAGGTAGCGGACGCGCTGGAAAGAGCCGTTGCCCATAGCGTGGAAAACATGGAGATGCTCCCTGGAAAAACTCTCCTCGCCATCGATGTGAGCGGCAGCATGGACGATGTGCTGAGCAAAAACGGCGATATGCGCTATTGCGACATTGCGCGGCTGCTGGCCGTTCTTTCAGCCCGCATCTGCGAGGACGCGGTGGCCGTGGCTTTCGATACCGATTTATATCCATTGGCCGTCTCCACAACGGGTGGTGTTCTTGCCCAGGCCGATGCAATCCCCATTAACGGCGGCGGCACGGATATTCGGCTCCCGTTCCAATGGGCCCTGGATCATCACCGCTACTTTGACCGGATTATTCTACTCTCCGATAACCAAAGCAACCGTGGATGCCAAGACGACCCCTGCCAAAGGATCGCGGATGCATATCGCCGGATGGTCAACCCGCATCTTTTCGTTCATGCCATCGATTTGCAGGGCTACGGTACCCAGCAATTCATTGGGCGGAACACCAACATCATCGCCGGCTGGAGCGAAAAGGTGCTTCCTTTTATCCAGCAAGCGGAGAAGGGATTGGAATCCATGACCCAAGCCATCCAAGAATATACGATTTGACCGGAAGTCGCTACCGGGAGCCGGCCACAGAGGTGCCGACTCCCATTTTTATATTATGCCTTTCGCTATGGATATGCCCGCTCATGCGCGCTTTCTCTTTTTACTGGATCTGGCCCGTTGTTTATTGGCATGCCTCTTTTTTGACTGAAATCAAACTTTCGGGCGATGCTTTTTTCTTGATTTTCCGATACAATATCTTAAGGAAGCCATGCATGTATGCAAATCGCTCCGGCCATTCCATCTGCCGTACCTTATGAGCATATTTGAAAAACGTACTGCAAGGATGATAATAACGAGAAAGGAAGGTGTGTTTGATGTTGAAGGCAGAATTCAGCCTGCGCCCCGGCACAATTGCGGGCATCGCTTTTGGGTTTTGTATAATGCGGCAGCCGTTGCTGGTTTTGCTCGTTTTTGGCTATGCATTGCTGGTGGAGAAGGACGACTGGATCAACAGACAAGTTTTTCAAGCGCTGCTGTTATCCATGGCTTACCATTTGGCAGATTGGGCCGTGAATCTGATTTTTGACGGGGTAAACGGACTTCTGCGAATTTGGGGCGCTGCGCAGGCGCAGAACATTCTCCGGGAGGTAAGCGGCTTTGTGGACGGCATGCTTTTTCTTGGGCTTGTTCTATTCGCAGTTATCGCCATTATAAACGTGTTCCAAGGAAAAGACGCTTCCCTACCGTTTCTTTCCGGCATGGCGGGGGGAGATGTCGCCACGGGGTTAAGAAGAAAGCCACGGCCGGATTCTGTACCGGCCCAGCCCGGATACCCCCCTCAAGCGGCCGTCTATGCGCCGCCGCAACCCGCTCAGCCACCCCACCAAACTTCCGTTTTTTCGGAATCTGCGCAGGCCCTTTCTTGCGCCGCATGCGGCGCGCCCTTGCAGCCGGACTCAAAGTTCTGCGCCGGATGTGGCGCAAAAATCGGCTTACATTAAGGAGGAATCTCTATGTTCTGTGAACAATGTGGCAGGCAGCTCCCCGATGGAGCTAAATTCTGTGATGGTTGTGGCGCAAAAAATGCAGCCGATCAGGCCGGTTATCAGCAGCCGTCTGCACCGGTGTCTTCCGCGCCCCCGAGTTCCTATGCCGCCCAGGGCTATGCATCCCCGCAGCCCGCTGCGACCTATGCCCCCCCAAGCTATAACGCCCCAAGCTATAACGCCCCAACCGAACCCCTAAGCGTTGGCCAATATATTGGGATGTTCCTTCTTATGTGCATCCCCATTGCCAACATCGTATTGTTATTTGTCTGGAGCTTCGGCCATTCGGCCAATCTCAACAAGCGCAATTATGCCCGTGCAGCCCTCATTCTATCCGGCGTGATGCTGGTATTCTGGCTCATCGCAGGGGGCGCCGTTCTTGCCGCTTTTGGCGGGATGATGGGCTCCTATTATTGAGTTTCTTGTTCTTTTAATTTTTTCGCCTACCTGCTTCGCAAAAGCCATAGGGAACGCAAAAGGCCCGGTTTTTTATCCGGGCCCTTTTTTGCACGGTCTGTTTCAAGGCTTCCTCGCTTGCGCCCTTTCCCCAGCCGCAGATTGCTTTTGCATCCATCCGAATAAAGGAGAAGCCGCTGGTTTCCAGGCCATTCACAGCCCCTCATTCCTTCGCTAGTTGGATGCTGCCGGTTCATAGGTTTATTTCATGACCTTGCGCGGTTTAATGCTGAACGCCAAGCAAACCAGAGAAGCCGTCAGCAGCAATGCCCCAGGTGCTGCCGCGGCGTCCGCCCCGGTTTTCGGCAGCGTTTGGGCGGAAGATGCATCCTTGGATGCGACCCGGATGAAGCTGACGGGCGAGAATCTTGCAAGCGTAAATTCTACCACGCCGTTTGCCAGCACCTTCCCCGGCACGATTTCCATCGTTCCATCCGCCCGCTCGTGGACGACAAGAATTATATCGCCCAGCTTAACGCCCGCAACGTTTAAAGAAATCGTGGCGGGCGCATTATCTTTGCGCGTCACAACCAGGTTTATGGACAGAAGCGTGTCCGCCTTATACTTTGCACCGTATACGGCCGCAATATAGTCGTTAGCCGTCTGAACCAAAGCCTGTTCCTTTGTTGCCGAAATGGATTTGATCTCCACCTTTTCCACGTTTGCACTTGCACCGACAATGCTGGAACCGATAGGGCTCGGCAGCGCCGCAGCCGTGCCGCAGAGCGCAAACACCATCACCATTGCCGCATAGAGGGCAATTATCCTTCTGGCTTTCATTTGGGAACCTCCTTTTCCATGAAATGTATTCACTAACAACCTGTATGCCGGCTGGTAATGCTAGCCCTATTCTCCCACCTCCGTATAGAACACGCGAATCAACAGCTCCCGGAGTGCGTCGTCATCCACAAAGAAATCCTCGTTTTTCACGGTTCCTTCCAGGGTATGGATATTTTCATCGTCCATATCCATATTGGCAACCGTTTTGGACAGATAGATGACCTCCTCCATGGTTAGATCCGTTTGAATGCTTCCCCCTAGGGAGCTGTATAAATCTACGGCAAACATGGGGTCTTCCTTAAGCTTTGCCTTTGCCGCCGCAAAGAAAGCTTTATAATATTGAACCTGGCGCTTTGTGCGGGACATATTGGTACCATCCAGATTTTTCCCGATCCTGCCCCGCACATAGGTTTCCGCATCCCGGCCCGTAAGGACATAGCGCTCGCCCTTTTGCATGCTGGGATTCACATCGGTAAAATCGTCCAGCAAAAGGACTTCCACACCGCCTATGGCATCGTTCGCCGCGAACAAGCCGTCCAAATTCATGGAAATATAGCGGCTGATGGGGATATGGAAAAGCAGGTTACGCACAGCCTCCCGGGTCAGGTTACAGCTTTGTTCCTTCCCATCCCCAAAGGCGTATTGTATGCACAGCGGGGATTCTGTCGTCCTGGAATAATTAAAATTGGCGTCCAACTGCCGGATCTCGGTAATGGTCATACGTGGAATGTTGATCATGGTCAGCTTATTGGCCGTAGGCGCAACCACGGCCAAGATCAGGGAATCCGCTTGATGGGCGGTTACACCGATATCTTGAAACTGCTCCGCGTCGGTGGTGTCGATGCCCATAAATAAGATACTGAAAATATCCTCATTCAGAACATAATACTTGCCGGCATAGCTTATGGTGGCCTTCCCTTCATAAAGGGCCGGGGTTTGGCTGGGCTGGGCCGTGGGCAAAGCGGCGGCGTCTTCGCCGCGTGCAAGGGTAATCTGCTCGGTCTCGCCGGGGCGGAACATGGTTGCGCGGTTCAAGCGGTCGCCATTTCTCCACAGCATCGCCACATACCCCCCCACGCCAAGGCAAAGCAAAACGAATACGGCCAGCACGATCCACGCGGCGCGCACAGCCCGCCTTCTCCTTTTGATTCTCTCCGTTACGTCACGCATTTGTCTGGAGCACTCCCTGTACGAAATAGCGGGCGCTGCCCTCGCCCTGCACGCAAGTTACCAGCGCAATGAGCCGGTCATCCACGTTGAGTTCATAGGCGCGCAACTTTGCGTTTAAATCGCGCATCGCATACAGCTCTTTCAAATAATCGGAAAATACCGCCGGGTCTTCAAAATCATTTTGCGCGAGAATGTGGGAATCGCCGGCTTTATAGGCGGCAATAATCTCATATTCCAGCATATAGTCCGCCATGTAAATGCGAATTATGCGGTTTTCCTCAAAAAATGCATCGTTTTCAAACTGATGCAAAGAGGCGAACATGGTGCCGTCCTTCATATTATGGCCATAAACCAAGGTTAGAGGATCAGAAAAAGCAAGGCTGTTGTGCCCGTCCGTATAAATGGCGCCCCGCTCGCTCTCCTCGCCCTCCGCATCATGGTCCAGATACCAGAGGCTGTCCTTTGGCGCGAATACGATAGGATAATCAATGGAAGTCCCCGGCAAGGTAATCCACGCATAGATATCGGCATTGATCTGGCGAAGCGCGTTGAAATCCACTATTTTATCAGGCGTCCTTGCGTAATCCTCAAGCCAGCCTTCCCATTGCACAGGGGGCTCTTCCTTTTCCGTTTCCATGGCGGCCGCCTGCTGGGCTTCCAAAACCGCCTCCTGGCTATCTTGTGCCAAAATGGTTGGGGCGAGGCTCGCATTTGGAGTATCCTGCTGGGGCGCTATCTCCTTTGAGGCGGTGCAGCCGATCAGGTTTATCGCGCAGATTCCAAGAATCATGGCCATGTAAAGAGCCGTTTTTTCCCCATGTGCAACCTTTTTTGTCTTATCCATCACAGTATTTCTAGGCTCCGTATCCATCCAGCAATGCGCCTCCCGCAATTAGCCGCTTATATTTCTTGTACACTTGGGCATAGGCCCGATAATCCGCCGCACAATGGGCATCCGAGGCAAGGTAGTGGGTCAGGCCCTCCTGTAGGAGTTTGTTTGCGCACACCCGTTCCAAGGAGAAGCATCCAGCACACAAGCTTCCCGTGGAAAGCTGCAATTCGCAGCCGATCTGGATCATGCGGGCCGCTATGGAAATATCCGCCTGCACAGGGGCATATCGTTCCGGGTGCGCTAGAATAACCTCCATCCCAAGCCGCTGCAACTGGTAGATATCGTTTTCCCATCGCCAAGGTAAATCGCATAAAGGGAATTCAAGTAAAACAACGTTGGTTCTTTCTATGCAGAAGGCCCGCAGGTCCCCGGGCTCGTCGCAGTCTAAAAATAGCCTAGCGTGGCACTCGAACCCCAAATGCAGACGAATGCCGCTCCGGGCAGCCAGCGGCTTTACTTTTTCGTATGCTTCCCGAATATGGTGCAGGTTTGTTTCAATTGCCTTTACGTGTGGCGTGGCGATTATGGCGGATACGCCCGCCGCTTTTGCCCCCTCCAGCATGGCCAGCGTTTCCACCATGCTTTTGGACCCATCGTCAACGCCGGGTAAAATATGGCTGTGGATATCTATCATGCGCAAGACATTCCCTTCTCAATATCCCCTTGCCGTTCGTTGCTCCCGCTTCCTGTTTCACATGTGTGCCTTGCCGCCTCCCGCGGATCTTTAGGGCTCCTTCCGCTTCTTTTTTTTGCCATCCCGGTAATAATAATCCGGATAGTAGTAATCCTCCGTGGCCATATCTACATTGTTTAGCACTACGCCGAGAATGCGTGCCTTTGCTTTTTCAAGCTGCGCCACAGCCGCCTGCGCCGCGCCGATCTCCGTGCCGCCGGATTGCAGCACCAGCAGCGTTCCATCCGCTCTGGAAGCCAGTATGGCGGCCTCAATAAACGAGCTGAGGGGCGGCGTATCCATGAGAATTACATCATAATGCTTCCTTTGCTCCGCAAGGATGTTATTAAAGCGGTTGGAACTCAATATTTCCACTGGACTGGCAAGGGCCATGGCGGATAACAGATCCAGCCTTTCCACGGCGGTATGGACGATTGCGGACTCCGCGCTCGTTTTTTGCGCCAACACGTCCACCAGGTTATATTCCGGCCGTATTTTCAAATAGTTTTGCAGCATAGGCCGGCGGCAGTCGCATTCCACAAGAAGGGTTCTATGCCCGCTCTCCGCCATGGCAATGCCCAAAAAGATGGTGAGGGTACTTTTCCCATTATTAGGGACGGCGCCGGTTACCACAATGGTCTTTACTTCTCTGTCCACGCTGGAAAACCAAATGTTGGTGCGCAGCGTTTTCACCGCATCATGCAGGACCGGACCCGCGTTATAGTATTGCTCAATGATGGTATTCCCCGCCATATTACTTCACCTCCACATGTGGGATGCAGGCAAGTACGCTTAAGCCCAATGCACGCTCCACATCATCCGTCGTGCGGATGGTCGTATTGAGCATTTCCAGCAAAACGGAGATCCCAATGGCTAGCAACAGGGCTGTGACGCCTGCTACGGCGATGGTCATTAGCTTCCTGGGGGCGGAGGGCTCAACGGGCGGCTCCGCAATGTCCACAAAGTTCACGTTATTAGCATCCATAATCTCAACCACAATGGTGGAAAATTCCTTTCCAATGGCGTTGGCAAGATTGGCGGCAAGGACAGGGTCGCTGGATGTAACGGAGATCTCAAGGACGCGGGTGTTGTTCGCGCTGGTGACAGCAATCCGAAAGTCCTTTTGCATGTCCTCATTATCCAGGCCATATGCATCCGATACCGTGCGTAAAACGCGCTTGCTCAGGATGAGTTCGCGGTAATCCGCCGTCAGAAGGGCGCTGGATTGCAAATCGCTATAGTTAATAACGCTTTCCGCATTTTGCTTATTAAGCACATACATGGATGCCGTGGCGGTATATACCGGCACGATCACATAGTATACAAGCAAGGTGGTCGTAACCACCGCCATAAACGGAAGAAGTACAATAAGCCATATCCGCCTGCGTATAATTTTTAACACGTCCCGAATTGTCACTTCCATCATAGGTTGTCTCCCGTCCTTCAGCGTTTCCCGGGGCGCAGACGATGCGCCCATAGGAGTATGATGGCGGCAAGCAACGTTGCCGCTCCGATGATAATCCAGCTTCCATACAGGGTGGTGAAGCGCTGCTCCCTATCCGCGCCCGGCCAGTCCTCCACGGTATAGACTGGGATCTCCAAATTATTCTCTTCCCGTTTGTCTTGAGGTTGTGCGCCTGTTCCCGAAGGTGGGGTTACCACGCCTGCAAGCAGGGGGATTTCCAAAACGTTCTGTTCTGCCCACTGCAACCAAACCGTCCCGATTGCCGCGCCTTTCTCCGGCGCCGTTTCCAAGCGAGGCAGTTCGCCCAGGGAAAATACCCCCGTATCGCTGCCGATTTCCCGGGCAAGGGACGCTTCCGCACTGATTTTGTAACCTGCAGCCCCGCCGGCAAGGGACACGCTTCCGCCGTCTTCTGTCGTGATTTTTAACCTTTGGAGCATATTCTCCACCAACGGGGTTATATCCAGCGTATGATACGCCTGGGATCCATAGTTAAGAAGGGTTATGGCATGCTTCTCGCTTGCCCGCTGATCGTCATCCTTCCTATAGCCTACAAATAGCCACGCTTGATCCCCATCTACCGCATAGAGCAGGATGTTTGCGCCGGCCTCTTCCGTAGCCCCCTCGCCAATACCCCGGATTCTGGCATCAAAGCTCTCCTGCCCGTCCTGCATGATTTCCATCCGGTTCTCTATGGTCTTCCCATTGATGGCATCGTATGTGCTTTTGCCCAGCATGCCTCGAAGGATATCGTCGCGCAAGACAGCTTCGCAAAGGAGCATTAAATCGGAAACAGTGGAAACCTGCTCTTGCGCATACGCGCCCAGACAATTCTTGTACACCGTGTTCTCCATGCCCAAGCTTTGCGCATACTCGTTCATCCTGGCGACAAACGCTTCCTCCGTGCCGCACACATGATCACAGAGGACTAGCGCCGCATCCTGTGCGCCATACAAAAGGAGGGTCGCCACAAGGTCTTTAATCAGCCAGCGTTGGCCAGGCTTTAAACCCACCTTGCGAGCCCCGGAAGATAGGCTCTCCACCGCATCGATCACAGGTATTTCCTGCTCAAAATCGGCTTCCTGGCGCAAGATATAGGCCGTCATCAGGTTGACGGCGCTCCCGGTTGGTGAAAAGACGCGCTCCGTGTCTTTTTGATATAAGACCGCCTTGGTGCTCCTTTCAAGAAGCAGCGCGGCGTCAAAGGTATCCTGAATTTCCGGCGGCACTTCCGGCGTTCCTACCGGTGCGCCGTACTGGCCCGCATAAGCGAAGGAGGGAAGCAGACATAGCAATATGCAACAGACCGCCAGCCGCAACAGCGCGCACTTCCTCATCCTCCTGGCCTCCCCTTTATGCTTCATGATAATAGACCGGTAATAAACCGATACTTTGCCAACCCGGCCGTTTTCAACGACCTAACCGGTTGGCGTCGGGATTCTCTTGGCAATACTTTCCCCGGATAACGAAGAACGCCCAACTGTTTATTGTGAAATGCAATCTGGTAGCCTTAGACGGTTTATAACCATACGGCTCTTATTCTTTTAAACAAAATGTTTCCAAGATTTTCATAATAATCTATTTGAATTATACAGGGATTTCATTCATTACGCAAGAAAACGGCCCTTGGGATCTTTCCGAACTGGATTAATATTTTGCCACATAACGAAACGGCGCGGTTTCCCCGCGCCGTTTCTTCGCGTTTGCATAATTCGCCATCCTGCCTTATGGATGCCGTCCGGCATTGCCGCATCGGATTTTTCAAGCCAGCAGTTTTTCCAATGCGGCAAGCTTGAGGCACACGCACAACACCGCGATGGCTTTGTCCAATTCCTCCACAGGCGGGAGAGTCGGCGCAATGCGAATGTTGCTATCGTTGGGGTCCTTGCCATAGGGGAATGTGGCGCCAGCGCTGGTCATCGTGACGCCGGCCTCCTTGCATAAGGCAAGCGTACGCTTAGCCGTACCGGACATGGCGTCCATGCAGACGAAGTAGCCGCCTTTAGGCTGGTTCCATTGGGCTATACCAAGCGGGCTAATTTCTTGTTCTAACGCCTTCAGCACGGTGTCGAATTTGGGTTTGAGCACTTTGGCATGTTTCTTCATCAGCTCCAGCACCCCTGCCTTATTCTTTAGGTAAAGCACATGGCGCCACTGGTTTACCTTATCAAAGCTGATAACCTGTGCATCCATGAGCTTGGTCATATACGCCATGTTTGTCTCGCTGGTAGCTATGCAAGAAATCCCGGCCCCAGGCAGGGTAATTTTGGAAGTGGAGGCAAATTCAATGGCCATATCCGGCCGGCCGTTCTCCTCGCACAGGGAAAGAATGTCCAAGAAGGGCACAAAGTCGCCGTCAAACTCATGGACGCAATAAGCATTGTCCCACATGATCACAAAATCCGGCGCCGCGGGCTTGAGTGCGGCGAAGCGCCGCACCACCGCGTCCGAGTAAACCACGCCGCCTGGATTTGTGTATTTCGGAACGCACCAAATACCTTTGACAGCCGGGTCTTTTACGTATTTCTCCACCTGATCCATATCCGGCCCATCGTCCTTCATGGGTATGCAGATCATCTGTATGCCAAAGGTCTCGCAGATGCGAAAGTGGCGGTCATAACCAGGGGCAGGGCACAGGAATTTGACGGTATCCAACTTGCACCAAGGCTTTTCGCTATGGGTAAGGCCATGGGTATAGGCCTTGGCAATGGTATCATACATGAGCGTGAGGCTGGAGCTGCCGGCTGCGAATACTTGCGAAAACCGCACGCCCAAAAGCTCCGCAAAAAAGCGGCGGGCGCTGGAAAGGCCCATGAAGGTGCCGTAATTTCGCACATCCACGCCCTCATCATCGCAGTCCTCCACCGTCTTGATTACATCAAAAATGCCCATCACCAAGTCCAATTGCGCTTTTCCGGGCTTTCCCCGGGACATATCCAGTTTAAGGTTCTGCGCACGCAAGCTTTCAAAAGCCGCTCTTTCTTTCTCCAATTCTTTATGTAGCTCGTCCTTTGTCATGGCGGCATATGCTTTCATAGAAGTGTATCCTTTCCTTATATTATAATGGCATGCACGTTAGGCCGGTTAAATTCTTTCTCATCTGCGCATCGGCGCCGGCCTTAGCCGACGCCGCTTTCTTAATTTTCCATTTTGGAAGTGGCGGTTTTCCTTGGAATCCTCCTATGTATCGAATTCCACGCCAGCCATATTCCATCCGGTTCGTCCATAGGAGCTAAGCTTATCGGAAGCTTCCCGGGCAATGCGGCACACGGTTTCAATATAATAAGGTATTTTTTCCGTGGACAGGCGGTTCGTAGGACCGGTTATGGAAAGCGCTGCGGTAATATTTCCGGCCCAATCCGTTATAGGCGCCGCAATGCAGCGGGCACCTATTTCACCCTCTTCATCATCCATGGCGTATCCCTGCTTACGCACCCGCACAATCTCCGCACAAATCGCATCCAGGCTGGTAATGGTCTTTTCCGTATGCACGGTTAGTGGATACCTCTTGAAAAACCGCCGGATATCGTCATCCGGCAGGGTGCTTAATAACATCTTACCCGCAGCCGAGACATGCAGTTCCAATTCCGCCCCAACCCCCAAGCCTCCCCGGATAATATTGTTGCTGGAAACCCGGTCCACATAGACGGCATAGTTCTTACGCAGGCGCACCAAGGAAGCGCTTTCCCCCGTTTCCTGGGAAAGCCGTTCCAAATAGGGATGGGTAATTTTGCTCAAGTCAAAAAGCTTAGCGGCCGCTCCGCCCATATAGATCAGCGCCCAACCCAACCGGTAATTCTTCGTAATCGGGTCCTGTTGCACCATACCATGGCTACCCAGGGTATTCAACAGCCTTAACAGGGTTGTCTTGGGGATATTAAGGCAAGTCGCCAGCTTGCTCAGACTAATGTCGCCATCGATCTGCGCCAGATACTCTAGTGTGCGGATAGCTTTATCCAAAGAGGCGACTTCGTTTTTTTCAGCTTCAGGTCTGCCCATATTTCTCTTTGCTCCCACGATTTTTTCTTTTCTTTCCCGTTATTATAAAATGCCGAATCAGCAACATCCCTTGGGATTTACCCGTTTGCGGCTGGGAGGCGTAGAATAGAAGCCGCACTTCGCCTGTTTAAGGCCGGACGCCACCATGGCTTCCGTAACTTTCAGCGTCACAGAGGAGGGGTCGATTACCGCCAGGCCCAGTTCTTCCGTAATTCCCTCGGCATAGCCGGCCATGCCGGCGCATCCCAGCAACACCACTTCCGCCCCGTCCTCCTCTTTTGCCAACCTAGCTACCTCTCGGATCTTGGCGCGGGTACGCTCCGGGTCCGCATCGGTTTCGGCCACGCTCATGCCTAAAGGCCGCACCGAGGCAAGAGAATTTTCCAGCATGAACCGGCGCGCCTCTTTTGCTTTGTGGGGCACGCGCTCCTTGTTTAGGGTAAGAATGGTGAATTTCGCGCCCAACATAGCGGCAACATGCATGCTGGTCTCCTCAATCCCCATCACGAGCATGTCCGTCACTTCCCGGGCAGGCTCCAGGCCCGGGTCGCTAAAGCAGGCTAAAATGGCCGCGTCATAGCCATCCGCCGCAGCCTGTTCCACCAGCTTCAAAACATAGGGAATGCAAACAGCCTCATCGTAAGCGCTCTCAATTGCAGGCGGCGCCTCTTCAGGGCAAACAACCGTCAACTGCGTATCCGCATTCTTGATGGCGTTGAGCACATGGTTTAAATGGGATGTCATTGTCTTGGAGGAATTGGGGTTAATCACCATAATCTTCATTGCATTTACTTCCTTATTTCCCGGCCCGCATAGAAGGCCTTGATATTTACATCCTGCAGCTTGGCCGGCACATGCGTTTTTATGGCCTCCACCCATAGCTCGGGGCAAATCTCATCCACGAAAGTTGATAGCGTGCCCAACAGGACAATATTCATGGTTCTCACGTTTCCAACTTCCTGCGCTTTTGCAGTTGCATCATAGCTAATAATATGTGTAGCAGCATTTTGGAGACAAGAAGTGACGCTTTCCTCGCTGGGATACTCGGACTGGCCTGTGCTAACCAGCATGGGCTGAATCCTGTATTCATTATACAGGATTGTAGAGCTTTTGTGCAGATAGTTTACCCCGCGCATGGCTTCCATGGGTTCGGATGCCATTAAATAATCCCCAGGTCCCGTCATATTCATGGGGGAACCTACCTTTTTACCCCAGCGCACATGGCTGGAAACGCTGCCGCCGCGAACCGCCAGGCCCATGATGTCGGATTTCTTGGAATCATACCCGGCAAGCATGCCCACTTCGGCAAGAATATCGCTAACCAAGATGGTACCCTGTCCCCCAACGCCTACAATGAGAAAATTCACGCTTTCCTTCATAATTTAATTCTCCTTCCTGCCGATTGCCTTAGCGGGGCAAACTTGTGAGCACACACCACAACCGGCACACAGGGTGGGATCGATGCGGCATTTTTTCTTTTTGATTCGGGGATTTTCTTCCTCGGAAAGCATGATGGAAGGGCAGCCGACCTTCAGGCACACATGGCAAGCCACGCACTTGCTAGGATCGACGGAGAAAGCCTTTTGTGGTTTTTTTTCAATCTGTACGCAAGCGCCCTTGGTAATAAGCACGGAAGGGCCGTCATAAGCCAGGCATTCTTTGAGCCCTTCTTCCACCTCTTTCACGTTAAAAGCATCCACCGTCTTGACCATGTTCACGCCCATGGCCTTTACCAAGGGTTCGATCTCAATCTTACGCGCTTTATTGGTGCGCAAAATCTTATAGTCCGTGCCCGGATGATCCTGGTGCCCCGTCATGGCGGTGGTGTAATTATCCATCAGGATCACCACACCCCGGCTCTCGTTGTGAACCATATTGGCAAGGGGAGAAAGGCCTGAATGGAAGAAGGTAGAATCGCCGATGGTGCAAACACGGTTTTCCGGAAGGCCTGCAATGGACATCCCGTGCAGCACGCCAATGCTCGCGCC
The DNA here is from genome assembly GCA_034933245.1 of Candidatus Pelethousia sp. Taxonomy (GTDB): domain Bacteria; phylum Bacillota; class Clostridia; order Christensenellales; family CAG-138; genus Pelethousia. The sequence continues at coordinate 1,378 of JAYFNX010000065.1, read as the reverse complement.
CATGGCGCCCATGGTATGCTGCGCCCGGAAGGGAGGCTGCGCGCCCAAATTATAGCAGCCGATATCACCTGCTGCGGGCACATCCATCTTGGCAAGATTATAATAGGTAGATCGGTGGGGGCAGCCGGCGCAGAGCACCGGTGAGCGGTCCGGCAGGGCGGGCGGCATAATGGAGGCCTTGCGAGTATCCTCCTTCAGCAGCCCATTGGCCAAGGAAATATCCATCAGACGATCCGGAAGAAGCTCAAAGCAGGGCGGGAAAAGGGATTTTCCTATGACCTGGATGCCCATTCTGCTAATCTGCTCCTCCAGCACAGGATCCAGCTCCTCAATGACCAAAACTTTCTCCACGCCCGCGGCAAATTCCCGGATCATCCGCTCGGGCAACGGGTAAGTCATACCCAGCTTGAGAACGGATGCCTGGGGAAAAACTTCCTTTGTATATGCATAGACTACGCCGCTGGTGATGATGCCCAAGGAGCGCTCGCCCCATTCGATTCGGTTGATGTCCACCGTTTCCGCATATTCGGCAATGTTTTGGATCCGCTCTTCCAGCTTGCGGTGCATCTCCTTGGCATACATGGCCGTACAGTTGTACTTAGGCAAATTCCTGGGGAACCGTTCCAGCTTGCGCTGGTTTTCTTCCCGCTCGCACAATTCAACCACGCTCTTGCAATGGGACACCCGCATGACGCTACGGAACAGAACGGGCGTATCAAACTTTTCGGAAAGCCGGAAAGCCAGCTTCATAAAATCCTTGGCCTCCTGGCTGTCTGCCGGCTCCAGGGTAGGAATCTTTGCCAAGCGGGAATACCAGCGGTTATCCTGCTCATTCTGTGAGCTAAAAAGCCCGGGATCATCCGCGGTAATAACCACCAGGCCGGCTTCCGCGCCGGTATAAACTGCATAGAGCATGGAATCCATAAGCACGTTCATGCCAACCTGCTTTGTGGTCACCATCGCGCGTTTGCCACAATATGCCGCGCCTGCCGCTGCATCCATGGCCACCTTTTCGTTGGTGGACCATTCGGCGTATACTTCATCGCCATAGAGTTTTGCAACGGTTTCAACGATTTCTGAGCTGGGCGTTCCGGGATATCCAGTTACCACCTGTACGCCGGCTTCATAAGCTCCGCGTGCAATCGCTTCGTTACCAGAAAGTAATGCTTTCAAAAAACAGCCCTCCATTTGTAATGAATTGTAAATCAATATCTATAAGTCCTCGCAAATCGGGATTTATCGCAGCTCCAGCAGCGCGTCCACAGCCAGAACGCCCTTCCCTTGCGGATATACCAACAACGGGTTAATATCCAGCCCCGCAATGTTTTCGCCGCAAGCCGCCATGCGGCCCACCTGTACCAATGCCTTGGCCAGCGCA
>JAYFNX010000064.1:0-9189 GCA_034933245.1 Candidatus Pelethousia sp. | reverse complement strand
GTAGTCGGCGCCGGGTAAGCCCGATACAGCGAATAAGGCTCTGTGATGGCAGGGTAAAATAGGGTGGTACCACGACGCGCCTTCGTCCCTTGGGATGAAGGCGCGTATTTTTCAAAATTCGGAAGCTGGAGGAAGGGTTATGACAGAAGCACTGGAAAAAATCCGCCAGGAAACACTGGCGCGGCTCCGGGAGGCACGGGATGAGGCCGAACTGGACGATATCAGCGTATCGATCCTGGGCCGCAGCGGCGCCCTTACGGAAATTCTCAGGGGCATGGGCAAGCTGGGCAAAGAGGAACGGGCCATTTTAGGGCAAACGGCCAATGCCGTTAAAAAAGAGCTGGAGGCGGAGATGGAGCGGCGCAAGGCGGATATCGGCCGGCGTATGCAGGCTCTAAGCTTTGAACGGGAAGCGCTGGATGTGACGGAGCCCGGTAAACACGGCCGCCCCCTGGGCCGCCTTCATCCGATGACCCAGACCTATAGGGAGATACGGGATGCGCTGGTAGGCATGGGCTTTACGACCTTTGAAGGACCGGAAGTGGAATATGACGACTATAACTTTACCAAACTGAACCTTCCCAAGGATCACCCCGCCCGGGATATGCAGGATACCTTCTATGTGAACGACCGGGTGGTGCTGCGGACGCACACGAGCCCTTGCGAAGCCAGGGCCCTCTTAAATGTGGAGCCTCCCTTCCGGCTGGTCATGCCCGGCCGGGTGTTCCGGGTGGACGAGGTGGATGCCAGCCACAGCCCCGTGTTCATGCAGATGGAAGGCTTCATTCTGGATAAGAACCTGACCCTTGCGGACTTGAAAGGCATTCTTCTTACCTTCATTCACACCGTTTTTGGCGAGGATGTAAAGATGCGCTTCCGCCCCAGCTATTTCCCATTCACGGAACCTTCCGCCGAGGTGGATGTAAGCTGTACCATTTGCGGAGGAAAAGGCTGCCGGGCCTGCAAGGGCACGGGATGGTTGGAAATCTTGGGCTGCGGCGTTTCCAATCCCCATATCATAGAGAATTGCGGTTTGGACCCCAAAGTATGGAAGGGGCTGGCCTTTGGCCTGGGCGTAGACCGCATTACCAGCCTTAAATACGGCATTACGGATATCCGGCTGGAATACGAGAACGATGCTCGGTTCCTTTCCCAGTTCTAAAGGAGGGAGAAAAGATGAAATTACCGCTTAAATGGCTGAAAGAATATGCCGCCTTCAACGTGAGCGTAGAGCGCTTCGTGGAGCTGATGATGTGGCGGGGCTTTGAGATGGCCTCAGTGGATCCCGAAATGCCCGTGACAAACACCGTGGTGGGAAGGATTACGGCCCTTTCCAAACATCCCAACGCGGATAAACTCCAAATCTGCTCGCTGGATGTAGGGAAGGGAGAACCGCTCACCATTGTGACGGGGGCGGCGAACGTATTTGAGGGCGCCTTGGTGCCTGTGGCCTTGGATGGGGCCCAGCTCATGGATGGAATCGTGATCCACCCAACCACGATGCGGGGGGTTCCCAGCGCGGGCATGCTCTGCTCCGGCAAGGAACTGGGCCTCACCGAGGCGGATTATCCCGGCGCGGGGGTTCACGGCATCCTCATCCTGCAAGGTGAACATACCGTGGGCCAGTCCATCCAAGAAGCCCTTGGCATGGATGATGTGGTCTTCAATATTGAGCTTACGCCCAACCGGGCGGATTGCGCCAGCATTATCGGCATTTGCCGGGAGGCTGCTGCGGCCTTGGGACAGAAATTTCAAGAGCCCTCTATCCGCCAGGTTCGTGGAGACGGAAACGAGGCGGACTACGCCGCGGTGGATGTATTGGCTCCGGACCTTTGCCCCCGGTATATCGCCCGGGTGGTCACGGATATAAAAATTGCGGAAAGTCCCCAATGGATGCAAAAAAAACTACGGGCCGTAGGACTTCGTCCCATTAATAACATCGTGGATATCACCAATTACGTGATGGTGGAATACGGCCATCCCATGCACGCCTTTGATTTGAGCTGCGTGGCCGATGGGCACATTGTGGTGCGCAAAGCCCAACCCGGTGAAAAGGTTGTTACGCTGGATAGCAAGGAACGGGAAACCACGCCCGAAATGCTCCTCATTGCAGATCCGCAAAAGGGCGTGGGGATAGCCGGCGTTATGGGCGGCGAAAACAGCGAGATTACGCCGGACACAAAGGTCGTCCTCTTTGAAGCGGCAGTATTCAAAGGCAGCAGCATCCGCCGGACGACGAGGGAACTGCACCATGTGACGGATGCAGCCGCTCGTTTCATGAAGGGTGTGGAACCCGTTAATGCCATGCTGGCCATTGACCGCGCCATCGAACTGGTGGACGAATTGGGAGCCGGCACCGTGGTGGGAAAAGCCATTGACGTTTGCACGGCGGACCTTGCCGAACGGGTGGTTGAGGTAGATGTGGAGCATGTGAACCGCATCCTGAACACGGCCTTTTTCTCGGAACAGATGGCCGATATGCTGGGCACCATCAATATTCAGGCCAAGGCTTCCCCTGCGAAGCTGGAAGTAACCGTGCCGCATTACCGGGTGGATATTGAGAACGGCATTGAGACGGATTGGGATATTGCAGAGGAAATCGGCCGCATCTACGGCTATGATAACATTCAGCCTACCCTCATGCGGGGAGATACCTTCCGGGGAACGCTTTGTAAAAATTGCCGCTACGAGGACCAGGTAAAGGATTTGTGCGTTGCATTGGGATGCTACGAAATGTACAATTACAATTTCACGGGCCCCGGCGCCCTTGCTGCGCTCCGTTTACCTGAAGATGATGAAAAACGGTTGGCGGTGCGCCTGCTCAACCCCTTCGGGGAAGATCAGAGCCTGATGCGTACCACACTTTTGCCGGGAATGTTGGGGGCAGTGGCTTTAAACGGCAACAGGAAAACAGAGCAGGGCCGCTTCTTTGAAGTGGGCAACGTTCATTTCAACAACAATGCGGATCTGCCGGAAGAGCGGCGGATGCTGGGCTTGGCCTTCTGCGGCGAAGGAGAAGATTTCTTCACCCTCAAAGGCTGCGTGGAAACATTGATGGAGCGGTTGGGCCTGCTGGATTCGTTCGCGGTTATACCCGGCGGCGGAGAGTATTTCCAGCCGGGGCAAAAAGCCTTCATCCTGCTGGATGGCCAAAAGATTGGAGAGATGGGAACCATCCATCCGGACACCCAGAAAGCCTTTGGCGTGCCGCAGCGGTGCTATGTTGCGGAAATGGATCTGTATGGTATGCTGGCGCATCGAAGCGGGCACGTAACCTATAAACCCCTTCCCAGATATCCGCTGGTACCGCGGGATATTGCCGTGGTCGCCGCAGAGAGCGTTTCCGCTGCGCAGATGGCCCAGGCTATCTATCAGGCGCCCGTTAAGGTGCTGGTTGAAAATGTGGAGCTCTTTGATGTGTATCGGGGCAAGGGAATTCCTGCGGGCAAAAAAAGTATGGCGTATTCCTTCACCCTGCGGGCGGAGGAGCGGACCCTTACCGACGAGGATATCTCCACGGCAATGGATACCTTGGTTACCTTCCTGAAGGAGCGGCTGGGGGCGGAACTAAGAGCATGACGGCATGCATGCACTACGTGGATCGCCGGGCACAAACATGACCTTTGCCGGGCATAAACATACGCCAAGCGCTATGGCGGGGAACTATGAGGATATCCTTATTACCCTCACGGCGGCCAGCAAAACCTTTAACCTGGCGGGTTGCCAGAACGCCTTTGCCATTCTTCCGGATCCAGAATTCCATCGGCGCTATGATGCTTATACCGGGCGCATGCAGGTGCAAAGCGGGAATCCCTTTGGCTATATAGCCGTGGAGGCGGCTTATCGGGGCGGAGCGGCCTGGTTGGAGCAGGCAAAGGAAATTATAGGGGGCAATTATCTCTATGCAAAAGATGCTTTTGCAAAAGAAATGCCCGCCATCCGCATTTCCCCACTGGAAGGAACCTATCTCATGTGGGTGGATTTCGGAGAATTCCTGAGGCCGGAGGAAATAAAAGACTTTTTCCAGAAAAAGTGCCGCTTTGCTGTGGACTATGGCGCCTGGTTTAAGGGAAATGCCGGTTGCCATGCCCGGTTTAACCTGGCCACCAGCCGTGCAAATGTGGAAAAGGCGGTCACAACCATTATCGAAAACCTAAAAACCGAGCAGGAAAGATAAAAGTTTACAAAGCTTCCCCAAGGACCGGCTGTCTTAGAGGCCGGTCCTTTGGTATAATGGAAACAGGTAAAAAGTGGCGAAGGAGGGATGCGCTTTGGTTAAAAGGCTATCTGCTTTGGCGATGGTGGCTTGTTTGCTCCTGTTGACGGGATGCTTGCCTGCCCCTGGCACGGGGATCTCCGGCCTTGCATTGGCCCCGAAAACAGAAGGTGGGATGACGGAAACTGTCCAAAGCAACTTCCATTTGAATGGAACGGCGTATGTGGCTACGCTATCCGTCAACGGGTTGCCCATGGAAGGCTCGTTGGCCCGCCTGGATGCATCCACAGGCTGGCGGTTTCAGATTCAGGGTAAGCAAACGGAGGAAGCGGAGCTTGCGGGCGTGCCTCTAAAACGCACTTGGGAGATATCGCTCGATCTTGCAAAAACGGGTCTAACGGTAGATCCCAATGGCATCTATCGCGGCAAAGCATCGATCTCCCTGCATTATGATATGGAACCGTTTGATAAGGCGGTTTTTGAGATTGCGAAGGATTTGCGTGGAAACGGTACGGATTTTGACTATACGAAAATTAAGGGCTGGTTCAGTCATGACGAATATGCCCCCTCTAAGCTGGACCAACGATGGGAAAGCGAGGACTTTCCCCTATATATTGGCGGCCTGGGGGAAGCCGGCGCTTCCGTGGTGAAAACCCTGGGGCATACCCTTTCTTACTTGCCGCAAGAGAGAAACTTGCATTTGTCCCATAAGCTTTTTTACGATATGCCCCAAAATGGGGAAACCTATATTTATACTATGCAAGCGGATGAAAGTGAGGAGGCCGCGCTTTTGCGCTTGTATCAATATAAAGGAAAGGCCAAGAAAAGCTTATCCGCAAAGCCCGTCGAGCAGTTCGATCTTTCCGAAGCGTTAAACGCGCTGGACAATACGTATATTCTTCTTGCGATCTCGGCCAAATAACGATTTCTTGCTGGAAGTTCTAAAACAAACATAACAAGCGGCGGGGAACTGCCGTTAAATCCAACAAAAAGCCCTTAGGAATCAATATCCTAAGGGCTTTTTATCCCTCGCCTATGGGGTGGAACTCTGTTGTAACGATGCGCCTGCGCCCGCACAAAAATACAGGGCGCCGCTACTGGGGATGGTTTGTTATTTTAGGAGCTGGATGTTGCCAATAACAGGCAGTTCCTTCGTTATGCCTTTTACGACGTTCACGATGCCGATAATTGCGAGCACGGGGAAAACCAGCCACAGGAGCCCCAGAAGGGTAGTGACAATGCTGAAGAGGCCAAACGAACTTGTGCTGAACATAAGGCTGGCGAGAATACTGACAAGTATGGAATATAGGATGCTAAAGGCTATTTCGGCAATAGCCAGCACAAGCCCCTGGTTTGCGTGAAAACGCGCAAATTTAGAATCCTTGGCCGCAAAGATTGGAATAAGCACGAGAATCCCTAAATATGCCAGAACCCCCATGGCTTTGTTGTTCTGGGCGTCCATGCTTGCCGGCGCGGTTTGCATAACCGGCGCTTGATAAGCGTCCGGGCCGTTTTGGACCGCTCCGCAGGAAGGGCAGAACTTCACGCCCTGCTGTAGCTGTGTTCCACAATTTGTACAATGTGCCATAATTAATTAAAACCTCACTTTCAAAATGGTTCTAGCGCTTTAGGATAGTTTTGTGCCGCACTGGCTACAGAATTTTGTTCCATCCGCATTTTCATGGCCACAGGAAGGACACGTTCCGGAGCTGCGCAGCGGAATTTGCGCACCGCATGCATTGCAGAAATGCGCAGTTCCGGATTGCGTTGCGCCACACTGCGGGCAAACCGTATCGTTTCCAGGGGAAACGGGCCCGGGGGGAGGCGAAACATGCAGAGGCGTGGCAATAGGCTGGGCGGCATAAGCCTGGGGTTGGGAGGGGATGGCTGCGGCGCTTCCTTTTCGTTTTAGAAGAAGAAGCACAACTACGATGAGCGCCAGCACGAATAGGGCCAGAATCACGATGAGAAAGATGGGGAGGGAAACGACGCCCTTTGCATCTTGCTCAGCGTTAACGGTTTGCAGGGTATCAGGCTTTTCCGCCTGCTGCGGATTCGCATCCGCTGCTTCGCGCGCTTCTGCAAGCAGTTCTTGCACGACGGGGATCCCAGGATTGGTTTCATTAATACCACGAAGTAACTCAAGCGCGGTATTGTACTCTCCGCCATTATAGGCCTGCAGGGCTTGTTTGAACCTTTTGGTAAAGCTGCTCTCCGCAGGCGTAACATTCATTTCATTGAGAAACTGTTTGGCGATGGTGATAGGTACGGCAAAATTCATGCCCGCCACCTGCGCGCCGCTGGATTGATCCAGCATGCCGAACGTATTGATGCCGATGACTTCGCCAGCTTCATTAAAGAGCGGCCCGCCTGAATTGCCACCGTGGATGGCGGCATCTGTCTGGAGAATACTCCAGCCGCCGGACATTTCCTTTCTGGCGCTTATGATGCCTTGGGTCAGCGTGGGTTCCTGAATGGCTTGGGACACATTCAGCGTATCTGATAGCGTGGCTACGGCAGGATAGCCCATGGCATAAACCTTATCGCCTGTTTTCAATTTGGTATCGTCTCCCAAGGTTACGGTAGGCAGGTTTTTACCATCCAGCTTTAAAATGGCAATGTCTTTCCCAGGAATCGGTTCTCCGATTTTCCGCAAATCGAGGCCTTCTCCCTTGGCCGACACATCGCTACCGGATGTCACATTGCCAATGTAGCATTTATAACTTGTTTGCAGGTTGTCGACCTCCATGCTTTGGGCAAGCAAGTAATACCATGCGTTGGCGATGCCGTCCCACTCGTCTTGCGTGAGCTCATATCCGGAGCGGCGCATATCCTCCTGAAACATGTTGGCGGCTTCTACGGCGTATTGTTCCAGCGAACTCATGGCAAACTGCAGGTTCATTTCCTCCTCGTCCGTGTGGACTACATGGGCGTTTGTAACCAGATATCCATCCGGCGTAACGATAAACCCCGTACCTACGGCAGCGGTGCTCATCTGCTCGGTTTGGGAGTTCCCGGTAGAGTAAGCATAATACTGCATGTTCTCGATCATGAGCCAAATCATTGCTTGGTAGATTTCCTGTTCGCTTGTTCCGATTTCCCCATATTCGATCATGCGTGTAACTTCATCGCTCAGGTCGTCTTCCATATTTTCATCAAAGGCAAACTCATACCAGGTAACATTGGCCGTCCAAACCGTCTGAATCAGAACTACGCCGGGCTTATTCACCATCGCCAGCGTGCGCGTATCCATCGCCTCCGCGTGGGCGGCGGGCAGCAAGGTAAGCAACATAAAAATAGAAAGCAGGATTGAGATCATTCGCTTTTTCATAAAGGATTCCCTCCCCAAACAAGTTTCTGTGTACGGTAATCGAACGCTTCTTTACGCGAACGACGTTGGGATGTGCGCTTGCAGCATGCATACGCGCCCCTTGAAAACAAAACAAATCGACTTGCTTATTTGCCTAGCGCCTTGGAATTCATAACTATTGATCTCGCCCTATTTACCACTTGCCACTTGCCCGCTTCCTTCCGCCGGCTCCCCCCTGCCGGCTGTCCCCATTCCCGCGAGAAATTCGGCGACCTTTTGCACGGAGGCGGCATCCATGACGAGTATCGATTCGATGATGGTATTGAGCAGTTCCTCACGGCTTCCGTTATCCATAGACTTGCCTCCCTTACCATATGGCACGCAGGTTGTCATCTTTGATGGGGTGAAGAAATTCAAAGGGTATACCAAAAACAGGGCATATCGTTTGCCGCGGAGTTCTCTATCTATACTATACCTAAGTTTTGTATTCTTGTAATCACCCAAAGGGTGATTTTATCCAGAATACGGTATTATTTTTGCAATAATTTTTAAAATATTCCCGCCGCACTAAACCTGGAAAGTGGCGGCTCGTACAAGCCAGCCATGCCCAGAAAAGAAGATCTCGTTTATTTTGCAGGCAAGTGGAAAGTTCAAGGAATATTTACTCGTTATTGATTGTGTGAAGCAGCCTTTTCCAGTATGATAACAATATAATTTTGGGAACAAAAGAGGAGGAAAGTGTTTAATGGCAAAAACGCTGTATCGTTCCGAATCCGGAAAGATGATCTGTGGCGTTTGCAAAGGCGTTGCAGAATATTTTGATGTGGATGTCTCTATCGTCCGCATCGTATGGGGGGTTTTGGCCTTTACTTTTATCGGATTCGTAGCTTACCTGATCGCCGCCGTGGTTTTGCCCAAGCAAGGCTGAAAAATGCTTATAAAAGGGAGGAAGGTCTTCTTCCGCCATAATAATGAGCAAAGGACAAGGATGCGCCGGTTCCAAAGGAAGGATGGCCGTCCTTTTTCAATCCGCCGGCTCGCAGGCATGCTTCTCATCCCGCTATAAGCAATCCTTATTAGCGGCTTCTTTGCATATACAAACCCGTCCTGTGAGTGGTATAATATTCACTAGTATGGCTTAGGATGGTGATGTATGGATTTATCCGTTTTAAATAAGGAGCAGCGCCGGGCAGTGGAATGCCTCGAAGGGCCGCTGTTGGTATTGGCAGGTGCCGGAAGCGGCAAAACGCGGGTGTTGACTTACCGGATCGCAAACCTCATCGAACATGGTGTAAAGCCCTGGAACATCCTGGCCCTAACGTTTACAAACAAGGCGGCCGGGGAGATGCGGGAGCGAACGCAGGCTCTCGTTGGAGGGGACCCCAAAAATCTTTGGGTGTCCACATTTCATGCATGCTGCGTGCGCATACTCCGGGCGGATATCGAAAAACTCGGCAGGGAACGAAATTTCGTCATTTATGATGCCGATGATCAGACCACCCTAATCGGCAGCATCCTCAAGCGGCAGGGCATAAGCGAGAAGGATGTGCCAAAACGGGAATTGCGCGAGCAGTTTTCGGATGCGAAGAATAAGTCTTTGGACCCGGAGCAATACCTGATGGACCATCCTTACCTGGATCAGACTGTGCCCAAGGTTTTTCGT
>JAYFNX010000063.1:0-23452 GCA_034933245.1 Candidatus Pelethousia sp. | reverse complement strand
GGAATATCGGGAACACTTGCGCCGCACGCTGGAATTCTGCCCCCACATCATCATTGATGACGGTGGCGATCTTGTGGCCATGCTGCTAAACGACCATCCGGAATATGCCCGAAACCTCATCGGCGGCTGCGAGGAAACCACTACGGGGGTTCACCGCCTGCGGGGCTTGTCCGCCGCGGGAAAGCTTCCCTTTCCCATGCTGGATGTAAACGATGCGGATTCCAAGCATCTTTTCGACAACCGCCACGGTACGGGCCAATCCGTTTGGGACGGCGTCATGTATGCGACCAACAACATGGTGACGGGCCGCACGGTGGTGGTGGCGGGCTACGGCTTCTGCAGCAGCGGCATCGCCCAGCGAGCCAAAGGGCTGGGCGCCAATGTGATCGTCACCGAGGTCAATCCCCATCGGGCTTTGGAAGCGGCTATGGACGGGCACCGGGTGATGCACATGGACGATGCCGCGCCGCTGGGGGATATCTTTATTACCGCAACGGGGTGTAAAGATGTAATCTGCCGCCGCCATTTTGAAAAGATGAAGCACAATGCCATCTTGGCGAACGCAGGGCATTTCGACGTGGAGGTCAGCAAGGTGGATCTGCGGGCTATGGCCGTGCGCATTGAAAACCGCAAGCCCTTTATAGACGGCTATGTTCTGCCGGACGGCCGCATTCTCAACCTGCTGGCGGACGGGCGGCTGGTGAACATCGTGGCCGGGAACGGACATCCTGCCGACATCATGGATATGTCCTTCGCCTTGCAGGCGCTCTGCGCGGAATATCTTGCCGCAGAGGGGAAAGACCTGGCTCCCGGGCTTTATCACGTGCCGGCGGAAATTGACGAGCAGGTAGCCCTGCGCAAGGTGGCGGCTATGGGCTTGGGGCTGGATTCCCTTTCTGGAGCGCAACAGGAATACCTGAAAGGCGAGTTTTGATGAAGTTGATGCGGTTTGCGCTGGGCGTGCGCTTTGCGTCCCCGGGAGAAGCCCCGGACTTAACGTTTGCAAAAGCTTGCATGGAGGCCCTCTTTCGTGTGCTGACGCCCAAGGATGTGGAAGGTCTTCGATTTTACGGCGGGTTGGATGCCATCACCACGCCGGGTAGCCCTGCCTTTATCGCCGTCATGATGGGCGGATCCCTCAAGCGGACCCGGCTCCTTTTTGAGAAACTTTCCGCTGTCTTGCGCCCTATGCTTTGCCCAGAGAAGCCCTTTATCGAAAACAACAGGGTGGCACACCTGTCCGGCTTGGTTTATTACGGCCAGGGGCAGGCGGACGGAACGCTATCCGGCGGCGAGAACGTTTTAGGCCTCATTTGCGGTTGAACGCAAAGAAAGGATATGCATGAAAAGACAGGTTACTCTTTATAATGTAATCATTCCCATTTGGCTGCTCTTTATTTTCCCAACGATCTGGCCCTTTATGCTGGCAGGAAACTTTGGCATAGACAGCCTGGTGCTGTATATCGGCATGCGGCGGCTTGGGCTGGAGGATAAAAGGGCGTTTTATAAGAAGCACATCTTCAAGATATGGGGATGCGGCTTTTTGGGAGATTTGCCCGGTGTCCTGTTTATGCTGCTGGCCGTTTCTCTGAGCGATTTGATCGGAGCCCCAAACAGCGCGGTGTACGACTTCCTTTATGAAAATCTGACAAGCGCCGTATCCTTTGATCCATTCTCTAGCATCTGGAGCGTTTTATGGATTACGATAGCGGTGGCGATTTCCGCCTTTTGTCTCTATTGGCTCAACTATAAGCTCGTGTACCGGCGGACGGAACTGGAGGACGGGCAAAAGAAGCGCCTCGCCCTTATGATGGCCGTGATTACGGCGCCTTGGTTCTTTTATTTGCCCACCAAGTGGTTTTACTTTTAAACCAAATTCCCTAAATAGAAGGCCCGGCGCAAATTTTGCGCCGGGCTTATCGTTTTGATGGGTAGGAGCAAGCCTGCTACGCCTCCGCAATATCTGCGATGGCATCCCCATCAAATGTGAATTCATAGAGCCGGGCGCTTTGGAGCCTGTCGCCTTCCTCGACGATAAGGCCCAGGAGCGTACCCTTTTCATCCGACAAGGGCGGGCGGCATTGCTGGAAATTTCCCAGGAAATCTTTTATTTCGTCAAAGTCCAGATCCTGGCGCAAGGCCGGGGTAAGATAGCCCAGCGCTTCATCCCGGAAGCCCTGCCGCACGGCTTCACAAAAAGCGATGGAAAGGGCGGGGCCGGCTGCGGGCCGCACATAGGAACGGGTAAAAAAGCCCGTTTCAGCCTCGGAAGCCTGAAAGACGCCGGCCGAATAGGTGTATAGAACCCGGTTTTCGTGCCCCATACGGGTACCAAGGGGATTAATGGCGCAGACGCCATCCTCTTCCAGGGAAATATGGGCGGCGGAAATTTCCAGGGCCGCATTCAAATCGCTGTCCAGCATAAGCATCCGTTCGCCGCTTTCGCCCACGGTACGAATCGCCGCGAATTGACGGCCCCCCGCCGTGTAGACGGCCAGAGTGCCGTAGCTCCCCTCGCCCAGAGCCAGGCCTGTGCGCGGCTTGCCGCCATCTTCAATGCAAAGGCGTAGCCCCTCCTCCTGGTAAAGGGTGAGGGTACGGCGGCGGTTGCCCACAGAGTAGCTCAGCTGATCCAACGTGCGGGGGAATTGGATGCCCCGCCTGCTTAAATCCTGGCCCGCGTGCAGGCAAAGCTCGTAAACCCCGCCCGGCCAAGCGCAGATGGAGACATCCGCGGCGGGCAGGCCTGCCAGCATACCTTCCTCCAAACGGAGCTTTCGGGTTACGGGCCAGCGGGGCGGGTCCGCATTGAGGGGGATGGCGCAGATGTAATAATCTCCTGTGTCGCTCACGGGCATGGCCACATGGGCTCCCTCGGCGCATTCGCCCAGGAGTTGTCCGTTTACTTCAATGAGGGCGGGGCAATCCGCGCGGATGATGATGAGCGGCACGGGTGAATGGTACATGGCAAGTCCCTCCTTTTCATGAGCGTATCCCTCGTTATTTATCCATATGTAATGTATGCCGCTTGCCGCCCAAATATTTGCAAAGCAAGCGCGGATTGGGTATAATAGTCAAAGCTTTGAATGCAACGAGGGAGGTTATTCCATGGTAAGGCTGTGTGAGGTTTCGAAAGATCCCGCCAGATTTGCGGGGCCCATTGAGGTGGCGGGCTGGGTGCGTACGGTGCGCGAAAGCAAGGCCGTGGGCTTTATTGAATTGGCGGACGGCAGTTGTTTTAAGAACGTGCAGGTGGTCTATGAACAGGCGGCCGTTCCTGAAGAAACGAAGCGCCAGCTTTCCACGGGCTGTGCCATCTCCGTGAAGGGCACCTTGGAGCTTACCCCAGGAGCAAAGCAGCCCTTTGAGATCAAGGCGGATTCCATTGCCATCGAGGGAACCTGCGAGAGCGACTATCCGCTCCAGAAAAAACGGCACACCCTAGAATATATGCGCTCCATCCAACATTTACGCCCCCGGGCCAATATTTTCCAGGCTACCTTCCGGGTGCGCTCCGTGGTGGCCCAGGCCATCCACCGCTATTTCGACGAAAAGGGGTTCGTCTATGTCCACACACCCATTTTAACCGGGAGCGATTGCGAGGGAGCGGGGGAAATGTTCCAGGTGACGACCCTGGATGTGAACGATCCGCCCCGCACCGAGGACGGCACCGTGGACTATAGCCGGGATTTCTTCGGCAGAAACACCAACCTCACCGTTTCCGGTCAGCTTTATGGGGAAGCCTATGCGTTGGCATTCCGGGATATCTATACCTTTGGCCCAACCTTCCGGGCGGAAAACAGCTACACCGCCCGCCATGCCGCCGAGTTTTGGATGATCGAACCAGAGATGGCTTTTTGCGACCTTTCCGGCGATTTGGAAATTGCGGAGGGAATGGTAAAGGCCATTATCCGTTCCGTCATGGATCGCTGCCCCGATGAACTCCAGTTTTTCAACGAATTCGTGGATAAGGGCCTCCTTGACCGGCTGGAGAACGTAGTGAACAACGATTTTCAGCGCATCACCTACACAGAGGCTGTGGATGCGCTGCAAAAGAGCGGCGCGGAGTTTAAATACCCAGTGGAATGGGGCTGCGATTTGCAAACCGAGCACGAGCGGTATCTCACGGAGCAAGTGTATAAAAAGCCGGTGTTCGTCACCGATTACCCCAAGGATATCAAAGCCTTCTATATGCGCCTTAACGAGGACGGCAGAACCGTGGCCGCAGCGGATCTTTTGGTACCCGGCGTTGGGGAGATTATCGGCGGCAGCCAGCGTGAGGAGCGGCTGGCAGTGCTCGAAAAACGCATAGAAGAGATGGGCATGAAGCTGGAAGATTACGATTGGTATCTGGACCTGCGCAAATATGGCGGCGTGAAGCATGCGGGCTTTGGCCTGGGCTTTGAACGCATCATCATGTATGTAACGGGCATGGCCAACATCCGGGATGTCTTGCCGTTCCCCCGCACGGCCGGCAGCATGGAGATGTAAGGGCGTTGTAGCCGCGAAACCGCCCCCCGCAATTGGGCCTCATAAGTTCTCCAAGAAATGCATAAGGATATATACCCCCCATAATGGGAGGCTTCAAACCAAAGCGATGAAACGTTGCTTTGGTTTTTGTTTTGGCGTATGTATTCATAAAATTTGGGAAATAATAGAGGTAAATCCAAATTAAGGGGGATGTGACCATATGCGACAACAAGAAGGCCGTTCGGGCTGGAGCACGGCGGAGGAAAACCTCCTTTTTACGCAGATAGAAGAGGGTAGATCCGAAAACTTGCCGCTGAAGACCGTGTTTGAACGAGTTGCTGCGGCCACGGGCCGCAAGCCCAATAGCGTGCGAAATTACTATTATGCCCGTGTGAAGGAACAGGATCTCAAGGACAGAGCCCTCCATGTGGGTGCGTTTGTACCCTTTGGCGAGGATGAGATTCGCTCTCTTCTGCGCACGGTATTAAGCGCGCAGGCCAACGGCATTTCCGTCCGCGCTTGCACCCTAAGCATGGGAGAGGGCGACAACAAAGCGATGCTCCGCTATCAGAACAAATACCGCTCCCTCCTCAAGACCAAACCGCAGTTGGTCAAGGAGGTTGTAGAAGAGCTGGCGCGGGAGGGCGCCCTGTTTGACCCCTATTCCACGGCGCGCCCCAGCAGGGCGGGCCGGCCACGCAAAGGGGAAGGGGTGGATGCGGGGGATTTGGGCCGCGCATTGTCCCAGGTGGACGGCCTGGATGGAGATATGTTCCTATCCGAGCTTTACACCTTGGCCGTAGC
Source organism: Candidatus Pelethousia sp. (assembly GCA_034933245.1). GTDB lineage: Bacteria > Bacillota > Clostridia > Christensenellales > CAG-138 > Pelethousia. The sequence goes on along the minus strand of JAYFNX010000063.1, from coordinate 18,178 downwards.
GGCCAGAGGCCTGCGCCGCGGCGAGCAGGAGACGGCGGTTCTTCGGGAATCCAACACAGCCCTGCGGGAACGGGTACGCAAGCAGGACGCGGAGATTTCCGCCCAGCAGGAACGTTTCCATACATTGCTGGGCATGTACCGGCGGCTTCTTGGCGTGAACCGCGAGTTTTTGGGCATGAGCAGCATTTCCGGCATGAGCGCCCTTTCGGGCTACGTGCGGGATCTTACCCATTCCATTGCGGCCTGTGAAGCCGTATTGCGGGAATACAACGCGTAATGCGTAAAGTGATTTTGCAATAGTTCGAATAAGTGGCGCTGCTGTACGCCGAGGCAGGCGGAGGATGAAAAACAAAGGGGAACTATGGTATACTATACCCAATCTATACCATACAAAGGATACTTGTTCCATGGAAGATTTATTCACCGCGCAAGCCAAACGCAGCGCGCCCCTGGCTGACCGGATGCGGCCCCGTACCCTGGATGAGTTTATCGGCCAGGCGCATATTGTGGGCCCGAGGCGGCTTTTACGCCGGGCCATAGAAACGGATTCCTTACAATCCTCCATCTTTTTCGGGCCGCCGGGTTGTGGGAAAACCACCCTGGCCGCCATTGTGGCGGGCAGTACCCATTCGGATTTCGTGAAGATGAATGCGGTTACCGCCGGCGTGAAGGACCTGCGAGAGGTTTTAGAACGGGCGGAAACCAATTTGAAACTTTACGGGCGGGCGACCTATCTGCTGCTGGATGAGTGCCATCGCTGGAGTAAAGCCCAAAGCGACGCCCTGCTCCCCGCGCTGGAAGCAGGGGTGGTGCGCTTCATCGGTTCCACCACGGAAAACCCTATGGTTTCCATGACGGGGGCCATCGTAAGCCGATGCAGGTTGTTTCAGTTTTACTCCCTTTCCATGGAAGATGTGAGGCAAAGCCTGCGCGTGGCCCTGGCCGATCGGGAACGGGGCCTGGGAAATTATAAAACCCAAGTGGATGCCGAAGCCCTGGAGCATATTGCCCGGGTGGCCAACGGGGACGCGCGCTCTGCCCTAAACGCCATAGAGCTGGCCGTGCTAACGACGAAACCCGAGGCGGGCGTGATCCACATAACGGTGGAGGTCGCTGCCGAAAGCATCCAGCACAAGGTCGTCAAATGCGATGACCAGCAGTTTTATGATATGCTCTCCGCCTTCTGCAAAAGCCTGCGGGGCGGAGATAGCGATGCGGCAATCGCCTGGTTTGCAAGGCTCATATATGCGGGGGTAGATCCTAGAATTATCTGTCGCAGGCTCATAGCCCACGCTTCGGAGGATATCGGGCTGGCCAATCCGCAGGCCATGGTTCAGGCGGTGGCGGCGGCCCAGGCGCTGGAATTCGTCGGCCTGCCCGAGGCCCGGCTTCCCATCGCCCAGGCCATTATTTTTTTGTGCGAGAGCCCCAAGTCCAATGCCGTGGTTATGGCTGTGGACGCGGCTTTCCGCGATGCGGAGCAAATACCGGACGAGCCTGTTCCCATCCATCTTCGGGATACGGCCTTTCACGGGGCGGACAAGCTGGGCCACGGCAAGGGCTATAAATACCCCCACGACTATCCGGGCCATGTGGTGGCCCAGGAATATATGCCGCCCAGCGTAAAAAACCGTAGGTATTATGTGCCCGGTGAGTTGGGCAACGAGGCGAAGATACGGCAGAACCACATAGCCGCCGGCAGGCTCAAGCCATAGGACTAAGGTTCGCCGCCTCCCGGCAAGCGGGCGTTTAGCTGGCGGGAGTCGCCTCTTGGACCGATCCGCTGTGACGGACCTCCGGCAATCTGGAAAACGAGGCGAAACGACGCAGAATAATATGAATCAAGGGAAGATAAAGGAATGATTGAACGAGCATTGGCCCAGCGGGTACTGGAAGCCGCCCTGGAAACGGGGGGAGACTTTTCGGAATTATTTATGGAAGATACCGAGTCCCGGACGATATCTATGTTGAACGGCACGGTGGAAGATGCCGCCTACCGCCGCAAGCATGGGGCGGGCGTTCGCGTCCTTTTGGGTGAGCGAAGCGCTTATGCTTACACGGCGGATACCGGCGAGGCTGCGCTTTTAGAAACGGCCAGGGCCGCCGGAGCGATTCTGACGGGCCGGGCCGGGGCGCGCCTTCAGCCCTTTGCGCATCCCAGGCCGGCTGCCTATGCCCCCCGCATTCCCTTTGATGGGATTGACAACGCCCGCCGCATTGCGCTACTACAGCGGGGTACCAGGGCTGCACAGGCCGTATCTACCGAGATTAGCCAGGTGAGTGCGGGGTACGGGGATGTGGACCAGCGGATTTTCGTGTGCAACAGCGAGGGGACTTGGGCGGAGGATAGGCGACCCCGAACCCGCCTGTCCTTTGACGCGGTGGCTTCTGCCGGTGGAGAATACCAGACCGGGGCGGAGCGGCCCGCCGCGGGCAAGGGCTTTGAAGCCTATGAATGCATCGATCCCGAGGAGGCGGGCAGGCAAGCCGCCCAAACTGCTGTGACCATGCTGCATGCGCCCCAATGCCCGGCGGGGTTTTTGCCTGTGGCCATTGACGGCGGCTTTGGCGGGGTCATCCTGCACGAGGCCTGCGTTCATTCCCTAGAGGCCACGGCCGTAGCCAAAGGTAACTCCGAATTTTGCGGCAAACTGGGGCAAAAGATCGCCAGCGAAAAAGTCACCGCAGTGGATGACGGCACACTGGCGGGCGAATGGGGTGGTATCCGGGTAGACGATGAGGGAAACCCAAGCCAACGCAATGTGCTTATAGAAAAGGGAATTCTAAAAAGCTACCTCGTGGATATCCTGGGCAGCCGCATTATGGGACACCCCGTTACGGGCAGCGCCCGGCGGGAAAGCTACCAATATGCGCCCACCAGCCGCATGACCAACACCTTCTTCGCCCCCGGGGAAGATGATGAGGAGGAGATGATCGCCACCATGGGCGAAGGGCTTTTCGCCCGCCGCATGGGTGGGGGGTCCGTAAATCCCCTCACAGGAGAATTCAACTTTGCCGTGCTGGAAGGCTACTGGGTGCGCGATGGGAAAATCCTAACCCCCGTGCGGGGCGCTTCCCTCATCGGCCGCGGGGCGGAGACGCTTCTGGCCATCGATAGGGTGGGGCGGCGGATGTGGATGGGCTACGGCATGTGCGGCTCCAAATCCGGCAGCGTGCCCACCAATGTGGGCCAGCCCCGCATACGGGTGAGCGGCATGACCATAGGCGGCAAGGGAGGAAAACTGTAATGGATGCGAAACGATTCCGGGAGGAAGCTTTTGAACATGCGCTAAGCCAGGGCTGCACGGCCGCGGAGCTGGTGGAAAACAGCGGCGAAGAATTTGGCGTGGGCGTTCTTAAGGGCGAGATCGACACCTATACGGTTAGCCGCAGTCAAGCCATGGGCCTTCGGGTGCAACTTGCGGGAAAGAATGGCTACGCAAGCACCGAGGTGGCCGAGGACCCCAAAGCCCTTGTGCGGGCTGCCATGGACAATGCCCGGGCCGTGGAAACAAAGGACGCGCATCCTATGGCGGGACCGGCGGCATATCCGAACCCGCCAAGGCCTGCAGACGCCCTGGCGGGTATGGGGGAGAAGGAGAAAATTGCCCTGTGCAAAGAGCTGGAGCGGGCCGCCCTTTCGATGGACCCTCGAGTGAAGCGGGTAGCCTCCTGCAAGGTGGTCACAGCCCATGGGCGCTCCGCTATTCGCAATACCCTAGGCCTGCAAGCGGAACGGGAGGAGGATATCTCCTGCATTTTCGTTACGCCCATCCTGGAGGAAGGAGAGGAGGTACATGACGGCGGGTCGTTCCGCGCCCGGGGAGAAGCCCGGGATGTGGAAGCCTGCGCCCGGGAGGCGGTGCAGGAAGCGGCCATGCAATTCGGCGGCAAGCCCGTATCCCCCGGCAAGTATCGGGTGCTTTTGCGCAATGATGCGGCCTACAGCCTGCTTTCCGCATTTGCGGGCATGTTCTCCGCGGATGCGGCGCAAAAGGGGCTTTCCCTGCTGGCGGGGCGGGAAGGGCAGATCATCGGCGCGCCCTGTGTAAACTTGGTGGACGATCCCTTATTGGCGCGCAACCCCATTGCTTTTGATGACGAGGGGGTTCCCTCCCGGCTCACATCGGTGGTGGAGGAAGGACGACTTCAGACCCTTTTGCATAACCTGAAGACAGCCCAAAAAGCCGAAACCAAAACGACGGGCAACGGCGGCCGCGGCGGGGCGGGCGGACCCATCGGGATACGGCCCAGCAATTTTTATATCCAGCCGGGTGAAATGGACCGGCAGGCACTCCTCACAAAGATGGGAGACGGGCTTTTTATCACGGAGCTTTCCGGCCTTCACGCGGGCGTAAATGGCGTGAGCGGAGAATTCTCCCTGCTGTGCAAAGGACAATTGGTGCAAGGCGGGAAGATGATCAGGCCTGTGGCTTATATTACCCTGAGCGGGACGTTTTTGCAGCTTTTGCAAGCCGTGGAGCAAGTTGGAAGCGATTTGCGCTTTTCTTTGCCCGCCGGGACCTGCTTTGGAAGCCCTTCCCTGCTGATCGGGGCGTTAATGGTGGCCGGCCAAGGGTAGAATATCTTCTCCCACACCGTGAAAAAAAGCGGGTTCCGGGCCGCGCCAGCGGAACCGAGTGACGGAATTTGCCTAATCTGCTGGGCTTATTTGACATTAGCCGCTTTTTGGAGTATAGTTTTAAGTAGGCGTTCTTTTGCACAAAACTGGACAGGCTGTTTAAGCCTGCGGAAAGGGGGACGTACATATGTTTTTGGTAGGCGAGCGCGTTTGCTACCCTATGCACGGCGTAGGCGTGGTGGAAAAAATAGAAGAGCGTACAGTGCTGGGTGAAACGGCACAATATTATGTGTTGCGCTTCATCGCCAATAAGATGACCGCCATGGTACCCGTTACTACAGCGCAAAGCGTTGGTCTTCGTCCCATCATCAGTTTGGATGAATGCCGTAGCGTGCTAGCGTATATGCAGGGCGACCCTTGCACGGAAAGCGACAATTGGAACCAGCGGTATCGGGATAATTTCGCCAAGCTGAAACAGGGCGATATTTACGACGTGGCGGATGTTGTGAAATGCCTCAAAAAGCGGGATACGGACAAAGGCCTTTCCGCAGGCGAGCGCAAAATGCTCATGACGGCCAGGCAGGTGCTCATTGCCGAACTTTCGGTTGCCAGCGGCCAGGATGCCAACGCGTTGCGCGCAATGATGGATTAAGGGCAACTCACTTCTTTTGGCGGGGCACCGCCCCGCCCTTGTGTGAAACAACAAAATAATAAATAAGGAGGAGCGTTTTTTGGCCAGAAAAGTTGCCAGGCTGATCCTTTCCCTTTGTGGGGCGGCGGTCGGAGTTGCGCTTGTGATGGCTGTGAATAGCGCGATTGTATCCCTTGGGTATATGAGCATGTACGAATCTATGTTTACTTGGGGGGTAGCGCTTATCTATGTAGCAGCGGGGCTTTTTACGGCAATCTTTTTTTATTTTATCTCCCCGAAGCTCATAGATGGTTTCATGGCTATAATCGGCGCCATCGAGGCCTATTTGTCGCAGATGGAAATGGCGGATATCTTCTATTGCGTCATGGGCTTAATCGTAGGTCTGTTTATCGCTTTTTTGCTGAGCACCCTTACCTCCGGCATCCAGCTTGGGTTGCTGCGCTTTGGGGTTGAGGTGTTGCTGTATGTGACTTTTGCCTATTTGGGCTGGTCCGTTATGTTTCGGCGGCGCGGGGAACTGGCCGCCCCCGGTTGGATGGCCCGCAAAGGCGGCAAGCCCCGGGAGGGAATGGCGCGGCCCAAGGTGCTGGACACCTCCGTCATCATAGATGGCAGGATTGCGGATATTTGCGCCACGGGTATCATTGAGGGAACCCTTATCGTGCCCAATTTTGTGTTGCAGGAGCTGCAGCACATTGCGGACAGCGCCGACGCCCTAAAGCGAAACCGGGGCCGCCGGGGGCTGGATATTATCAAAATGTTGCAGGAAAACGGGGGCGTGCCCGTTTCCATTACGGCGAAGGACTATGAGGATATCACAGAGGTGGACGCTAAGCTGATTCGCCTCACCCACGAGCTGGGCGGCGTGGTGGTGACCAACGATTATAATCTGAATAAGGTTGCCGGCGTGCAGGATGTTCCCGTGCTCAATATCAATGAACTTTCCAACGCCATAAAGCCGCTTGCCCTGCCGGGAGAGGAAATGTTGGTTGCCATCGTAAAAGAGGGAAAGGAAAATGGCCAGGGCGTGGCCTATCTGGATGACGGCACCATGATTGTGGTGGAAGGGGGCAAACGCTGCATGGGCGAGACCGTTCCCGTTATCGTTACCAGCGTATTACAGACGGCGGCAGGCCGCATGATTTTTGCGAAACTGAAATGAGGGAGTAAGAGTCAAAAAAACTGTTATAAAAAAATTTAAGAATCAAGCCAATATCCGTTGACAAGGTTGACAGGCAGTGGTACACTAGTATACTGCGTCAACATGATAATTTGCGGGTATTGGCTACATTTGCTATAACAAAATGGGCCTGCATGGTATGAACAAGCCACAAAATGGAAATCATCACCAGGGGTGGCGCAACCTAATTCTAAGCCGCGTTTATACGCGGCCAAATCAAGTGAGGAGTGAACGCGATGGTGCATGAGGTGCAGATGGGCAAAAAGACGCGTATGAGCTTTTCCCGGATCAACGAAGTCCTTGATATGCCGGATCTGATCGAGGTTCAGAAGAATTCCTATCGGCGCTTCGTAGAGGAGGATCTCAAAGAGGTGCTCGCGGATATTTCTCCGATTACGGATTATTCTGAAAAGCTAGTCCTGGAATTTGTGGATTATAAAATAGACTTTGAACATCCCAAATACCCTGTGGAAGAGTGCAAGGAGCGGGACGTAAACTTTTCCGCGCCTTTGCGCGTTACCGTGCGTCTTATAAATAAAGAAACGGGAGAGGTGAAGGAGCAACCCGTGTTCATGGGGGATTTCCCTCTCATGACGGACCAAGGAACCTTCATCATAAACGGCGCCGAGCGCGTTATCGTAAGCCAGTTGGTTCGTTCCCCCGGTGTCTATTATTCCGAAACCATAGACAAAGTGGGCAAGCATCTTTTTTCCGCCCAGGTTATTCCGAACCGGGGCGCCTGGCTGGAATACGAAACGGATTCCAACGAGATTATGTACGTGAAGATCGACCGCCAGCGCAAGGTCTTTATCACGGCATTGCTCCGCGCCCTGGGCTATGGTACGGATGCGGAAATCGTATCCCTTCTGGGGGAAGAAGAACGGTTGCTGACCACCCTGGAGAAGGATACCACCAAGAGCGTGGAAGACGGTCTTATCGAGATTTACAAGCGGCAGCGCCCGGGCGAGCCGCCCACGGAAGAAAGCGCCAGAAACCTGCTGAATTCTCTCTTCTTCGATAAGCGCTATGACCTGGCCCGAGTGGGACGCTATAAATTCAACAAAAAGCTTTCGCTGGCGGCTCGTATCGTGGGATTCACAGCGGCGGAGAGCGTAATAGACCCCGCTACGGGGGAGCTACTGGCCTCCGCCGGGGAACGCATCGGCAGGGAAAAAGCGCACTTTATTGAAAACGCGGGCGTGCATTTCGTATACCTGCTGGCGGAAGAAAATAAGAAGATCAAGGTTCTGGGAAACCGCTTTGTGAACGCCCAGGGCTATCTTCCCTTTGACGCCGAGGATGCGGGCCTGAATGAGAAGGTACATTATCCCGCCCTTATGGCGGTGCTGGAGGAAGGAAAGGATCTGGACGAGGCGGGGCTTAAGACGTTGCTTCGTTCCCACGTGCATGATTTGATTCCGCGGCATATTGTGCCGGATGATATCATTGCCTCCATCAGCTATCTCATTGGCATGAGCTACGGCATTGGCCGCACGGACGATATCGACCACTTGGGTAACCGCCGTATCCGCAGCGTAGGCGAGTTGCTCCAAAACCAGATCCGCGTGGGCATGACTCGCCTGGAGCGGGTGGTGCGTGAGCGCATGAGCCTGCAGGACATGGAAACGGCCATGCCCTCCAACCTCATCAATATCCGGCCCGTAACGGCTGCCATCAAGGAATTCTTCGGGAGCTCCCAGCTCTCCCAGTTTATGGATCAGACCAACCCGTTGGCGGAGCTTACCCATAAGCGCCGGCTTTCCGCATTGGGCCCCGGCGGCTTGAACCGCGAAAGGGCAACCTTTGATGTGCGGGACGTGCACTTTTCCCATTACGGCCGCATGTGCCCCATCGAGACCCCTGAAGGCCCCAACATCGGCCTGATCAACTCCCTTTCCACCTATGCGCGCATCAACAAGTACGGCTTCATTGAGGCACCATACCGCAAGGTGGATGCAGCGAACAAGAACATCTTGGACGAAATCGTCTATTTGACCGCGGATGAGGAGGACGACTATATCGTCGCCCAGGCCAACGAGCCCACGGTGGAGGAAAACGGCAGGGTATGGTTTGTACGGGACAGGGTCGTATCCCGAAAGCTGGATGAGATCCTGGAAGTGAAGTCCACCGAGGTGGACTACATGGACGTTTCCCCCAAGCAGCTGGTATCCGTGGCCACGGCCATGATCCCCTTCTTGGAGAACGACGATGCAAACCGCGCCCTCATGGGCTCCAACATGCAGCGCCAGGCCGTCCCCCTGCTCAAGCCCGAGGCTCCCATCGTGGGAACGGGCATGGAGTATAAGGCCGCCCACGATTCCGGCGTGGTGGTGCTGGCCCATGAACACGGCACCGTGCGGCGGGTGGATGCCAATAAAATCGTCATCGGAGGGGATGACGGCGTCAACCATACCTATAGAATCATCAAGTTTAAACGTTCCAATCAGGGAACCTGCATTAACCAGCGGCCCATCGTGAAAAAGGGCGAGCGGGTTATCCCCGGCCAGGTGATTGCAGACGGCGCCAGCACCGACCGGGGCGAGATCGCCTTGGGCCGCAACATCCTTATCGGCTTTATGACTTGGGAGGGCTACAACTACGAGGACGCGGTTCTCATCAGCGAAAAGCTCGTAAAGGAGGATGTTTATACCTCTATCCATATTGAAGAGCATGAGACCGAGGCCCGGGACACCAAACTGGGCGAAGAGGAGATCACCCGGGATATTCCCAACGTAGGCGAGGACGCCTTGGCGGACTTGGACGAGCGCGGCATCATCCGCACCGGCGCGGAGGTGCAAAGCGGAGATATCCTGGTGGGCAAAGTGACCCCCAAAGGCGAAACGGAGCTCACCGCCGAAGAGCGGCTTTTGCGGGCCATTTTCGGAGAAAAGGCCCGAGAAGTTCGGGATACGTCCCTCCGCGTGCCCCATGGCGAGGGCGGCGTGATCGTAGACGTAAAGGTATTTACCAGAGACAACAAAGACGAGCTGCCTCCCGGCGTAAACGAGCTGGTGCGCGTTTATATCGCGCAGAAGCGGAAGATTTCCGTAGGGGATAAGATGGCGGGCCGGCATGGAAACAAGGGTGTTGTTTCCCGGATTCTGCCCGAGGAGGATATGCCTTTCCTGCCCGATGGAACACCTTTGCAAATCGTCCTCAATCCTTTGGGCGTGCCTTCCCGTATGAACATCGGCCAGATTCTGGAGTTGCATTTAGGCATGGCGGCCAAAAGCATGGGTTGGGACATCGCCACCCCCGTATTCGATGGGGCCACCGAAGATGATATCCAGGCCCTTTTGGAAAGGGCCGGCAAGGATGGGGACGGCAAAACCGTTCTTTACGATGGACGCAGCGGGGAACCCTTTGAAAACCGGGTGTCCGTAGGCTATATGTATTACCTCAAGTTGCACCATCTGGTGGACGATAAGATTCACGCTCGTTCCACAGGCCCTTACAGCCTTGTGACCCAGCAGCCTCTGGGCGGTAAAGCCCAGTTCGGCGGCCAGCGTTTTGGCGAAATGGAAGTTTGGGCGCTGGAGGCCTATGGCGCGGCCAACACCCTGCAGGAAATCCTAACCGTCAAGAGCGACGACGTGGTGGGCCGCGTGAAGACATACGAGGCCATCGTCAAGGGCGAGAACGTGCCCGAACCGGGCGTGCCCGAATCCTTTAAGGTGCTTATTAAAGAGCTTCAGAGCCTTGGCCTGGATATTAAGGTCCTCTCCGATACCAAGGAGGAGATCAAGATCGGCGAACTGGTGGAAGAGGACGAGAACACGCCTTTGGATGTGAACATCACCGGCACAGAAGACGCGCCGGGCGGCGTACCCCGCGGTTCCGAATTTACCGAATTTGACGACTTCGACTTCCCGGAGGACGAGGAAGAAGAAAGCCTCTCCGATGACGCCATCGACCTGGAAGAGGATTTCGGCGCGGGCTTTTCCGTGCTGGATGGGGAAGAGGAAGAGTAGCACACAAGGGCTGAAGGGAGAGTAAAGAGATTGTTTGAACTAACCAATTTCGACGCCATACAGATCGGCCTTGCCTCGCCGGAGAAAATTCGGGAATGGTCCCACGGTGAGGTCAAGAAGCCCGAAACCATCAACTACCGTACTCTCAAGCCCGAGCGGGACGGCCTGTTTTGCGAGCGTATCTTCGGGCCCACTAAGGACTGGGAGTGCCATTGCGGCCGCTATAAACGGGTGCGCTATAAGGGCGTAATCTGCGATAAATGCGGCGTGGAAGTAACGCGGGCCAAGGTGCGCCGGGAGCGAATGGGCCATATTGAGTTGGCCGCGCCCGTTTCCCACATATGGTATTTCAAGGGCATTCCCTGCCGCATGAAGATGCTGTTGGATATGTCTCCCAGGGTGCTGGAAAAGGTGCTCTATTTTGCCGCCTTCGTGGTGACCGACCCTGGTTCCACTCCCCTGCTGCACAAGCAGCTCCTTTCGGATAAGGAATATAGGGATGCCCAGGCGGAATATGGACCAAAGGCATTTAAAGCGGGCATGGGCGCGGAAGCCATCAAGGAACTGCTCTTGCAGCTGGACCTTGATAAGCTGGAAGGGGAACTGCGCACAGAGATCGCCAATTCCTCCGGCCAGAAGCGGGCCAATGCCATCAAACGGCTGGAAGTGGTGGAAGCCTTCATAAAGAGCGGCAATAAGCCCGAATGGATCATCATGGATGTGATCCCTGTGATTCCGCCTGAACTGCGCCCCATGGTGCAGCTGGACGGCGGCCGGTTCGCCACATCCGACCTGAATGATCTTTACCGCCGGGTAATCAACCGGAACAACCGTCTTAAGCGGCTGTTGGAGTTGCGCGCCCCGGATATTATCGTACGCAACGAAAAACGCATGCTTCAGGAAGCGGAGGACGCCCTTATCGATAACGGCCGCCGCGGCCGCCCCGTAACGGGCCCCGGCAACCGGCCCCTTAAATCCCTTTCGGATATGCTCCGAGGGAAACAGGGCCGCTTCCGTCAGAACCTCTTAGGCAAGCGTGTGGACTATTCCGGACGTTCGGTTATCGTGGTGGGACCGGAGCTGAAAATGTACCAGTGCGGCTTGCCCAAAGAAATGGCGCTGGAGCTGTTTAAGCCCTTTGTCATGAAAAAGCTGGTGGAGGACGCTTACGCCCATAACATCAAGAGCGCAAAGCGCATGGTGGAGCGGGTAAAGCCGGAGGTGTGGGACGTTCTGGAAAACGTCATCAAAGAGCACCCGGTGCTCCTCAACCGCGCGCCTACCCTGCACCGCCTGGGCATTCAAGCATTTGAGCCCGTTCTGGTGGAGGGCCGCGCCATCAAACTGCACCCCTTGGTGTGTACCGCGTTCAACGCGGACTTTGACGGCGACCAGATGGCCGTGCATGTGCCCCTTTCCGTGGAAGCCCAGGCGGAAGCTCGCTTCCTGATGCTGGCATCCAACAACATCCTCAAGCCCCAAGACGGCAAGCCCGTTGCCTGCCCCACCCAGGATATGGTTATGGGATGCTATTACCTAACCCTCCAGCGGGATGGGCTGAAAGGCGAAGGCAAGATATTCGGCAGCGAAAACGAGGCCTCTATGGCCTATCAAACCGGCGTCATCACCCTGCAGAGCAAGATCAAGGTTCGGGTTACGCGCGAATGGGAAGGCCAATCCTACCGGCGCGTTATCGATACCTCTTTAGGCCGGCTTATTTTTAACAACGCAATTCCCCAAAACCTTGGCTATGTGGAGCGCGACGGCCTGGATTCCATGTTCAAGCTGGAGATCGACAAGCTGGTGGTAAAGAAGGATTTGGGTAATATTGTGGACCGCTGCTACCGGCGTTATGGCGCAACCCGCACCAGCGAAGTGCTGGACGCCATTAAATCCCTGGGCTATAAATATTCCACCCGGGGCGGTATTACGGTAGGCTTCCTGGATATTACGGTGCCCGAAAAGAAAAAGGATATTTTGGCCGCCGCGGAAAAGGACGTGGAACAGATCGACAACATGTTCCGGATGGGCTTGCTTTCCGATATGGAGCGCCGCCGGGACGTGATCGCGGTTTGGGAAAAGGCTACGGACGATGTAACCGCCGCCCTGATGGAAAACTTGGACGAATACAACCCCATTTATATGATGGCCAATTCCGGCGCCCGTGGTAGTACCAACCAGATCCGCCAGTTGGCGGGCATGCGCGGCCTGATGGCCGACCCGTCCGGCCAGATCATCGAGGTGCCTATCCGCGCGAATTTCCGCGAGGGCCTTACGGTATTGGAATTCTTCATTTCCTCCCACGGCGCGCGCAAGGGCTTGGCCGATACGGCGTTACGTACGGCGGATTCGGGCTACCTGACCCGCCGCCTGGTGGATGTTTCCCAGGATGTAATCATCCGGGAGGAGGACTGCTACGAGAAACGGGGCGAGAGCCCCAAGGGTATGCCCATTACCGAGATTCTGGAAGGCAATAAGGTGGTGGAACCCTTGGGCGATAGGCTGCTGGGCCGTTATACTGCGGAAACGGTTACGGACCCCAAAACCGGCGAGGTTATCGTGGGTTCCAACGAACTCATCAGTTACAGCATTCGGGACAGGATTCTTGCGGCCGGCATCAAGAGTGTGCAATGCCGTTGCGTATTTACCTGCCGGAGCGAACATGGCGTTTGCGGCAAGTGCTACGGGGCCAATCTGGCCACCGGCGGGCCGGTGGATATCGGCGAGGCAGTAGGCATCATTGCTGCCCAGGCCATCGGCGAGCCCGGCACGCAGCTGACCATGCGTACATTCCATACCGGCGGCGTGGCCAGCGCGGACGATATTACCCAGGGCTTGCCTCGTGTTGTTGAAATCTTCGAGGCCCGTAAGCCCAAGGGCTTGGCCGTTATTTCCGAGATCAGCGGCGTTGTGTCCCTTACGGAAGGGAAAAAGCGGGAGGCTACCATCTCCAACGAGGATGGGGAAACGGTCAAATATCTCATTCCCTTCGGGTCCAAGCTCCGGGTGCGGGATGGGGATGCGGTGGAAGCGGGCGACGAGCTTACCGACGGTTCCATCAATCCCAACGATATCCTCAAGATCAAGGGCGTAAAGGGCGTGCAGGCCTATATGCTCAAAGAGGTGCAGAGCGTATACCGCCTCCAGGGCGTAGAAATTTCGGATAAGCATATTGAGGTCATCATTCGCCAGATGCTGCGCAAGGTGCAGGTGGAGGATGCGGGAGATACTTCTATGCTGCCGGGTGAATTGGTGGATATCTTCCACTTCGAAAATGAGAATGAGAAGGCCGTTCTCGCCGGACTGCAGCCCGCCATTGCCAAGCGCAAGCTTCTGGGCATTACCAAGGCCGCCCTCGCAACGGATTCCTTCCTCTCCGCCGCTTCCTTCCAGGAAACGACCCGTGTGCTCACCGAAGCCGCGATTAAAGGCAAGGTGGACCCCTTGGTAGGCCTGAAGGAAAACGTCATCATCGGCAAGCTTATCCCCGCCGGAATAGGCCTCCGGCGCTATCGCAACGTGGAAGTGGAACCCATCAACGGCGCATCTTCCACGGCAGAGCAATAAGGAGGGGCCATGGAAAGGCTCTATACCAAACGGGACTGCCCCCTTTATGATACCGAATACTGCCGGCGGCTCAACATGGTCAAATGCGAGGTTTGCCCTGCCAAGGATTCCACCCGGGCCGAGCAGGTTCGGCGCGATTTGGATGCCATTGCCGAGCTTTTGCCTGAAGCAGACTTTTCTCCGCTTTTCCATACGGACAAGTGTGTGCTTTGCAAAGGTGCGCCAAAGGCCCACGCCTGCTATGCTATGGCGGATTTGGCAAACCGGGAGCCAGAGCGGGAAGGCACCAATTTCCTGGGCATAAAGACCAAGCTCCGGGTAGGTTCCCTTCTGCCCGTGCAGATGAGCTGCTGCGAATCCTGCCGCCGCAAGCACCAGATCCTTTCCTATCTGCGGCTTTTGCTGCCCTTGGGGGCCGGGATCATTCTGCTGGTTCTTTTCAGCATGGCGTCCATCCGGGAACCTTTGGCATCGATTCATGTGGCGTTGCCTTTGGGCATCTTCCTGCTCACAATCGCTGCCGCTTCCCTTATCGCATGGCTGGTGGAAAAGCGCTTGATTCAACGGTATGGGGAAGATACCTACCTGAACATCATGGAACAGCCTTTTTTGGCTAAAATGGAGCGGCGTGGGTGGTTTGAACTGCAGCGCGGCAAACGGGTGTCCCACTTGATTTTTACAAAGGAACGGCTCAAGCAGGGCCTGTATACCCGCTAACCGGCAAAATTTAGCTTTTCCGTGCGGCGCGCTTTCAGTGCGCCGCACGTTCTATAGCAGGGCCGTGTGTTATGAAAGCAGCCCGAATGGGTAAAATACCAAAAAGGTTTGACAGAACCTATAGAAAATGCTACAATACGCATGCTGTGCTTAAATAAGGACAGTGTGCCTTTTCGTAGTAGGCAAGGCCCGAAAAGGGCTGAAATTAGAGGAAAATGTCCCCTCCAAGGGGTTGCAGGGGATTTTCTTGAGATAGATACCGAAATATTATTTTAGAAAGGGAGAACCCAATGCCCACTATTAACCAACTGGTCCGCAAGGGCAGGGAGCAAGTAGAGTATAAGTCCAACGCGCCTATCC
Source organism: Candidatus Pelethousia sp. (assembly GCA_034933245.1). Classification (GTDB taxonomy): domain Bacteria; phylum Bacillota; class Clostridia; order Christensenellales; family CAG-138; genus Pelethousia. The sequence continues at coordinate 3,149 of JAYFNX010000063.1, read as the reverse complement.
TCAAGCAGTGCCCCCAACGCCGCGGCGTTTGCACAGCAGTGCGTACAATGACCCCAAAAAAGCCGAATTCCGCCCTTCGTAAAATTGCCCGTGTCCGCCTGAGCGACGGCCTTGAGGGCACCGCGTATATTCCCGGCATCGGCCACAACCTGCAGGAGCACTCCGTGGTGCTTATCCGCGGCGGCCGTGTGAAGGACCTGCCTGGCGTGCGTTACCACATCATTCGTGGTGCTTTGGACACCGCGGGCGTGGCGAACCGCCATCAGGCCCGTTCCCTCTATGGCGCAAAGCGCCCCAAGAACAAGTAAGGAGGAAACAGCTATGCCGAGACGTGGATTTATACCCAAACGCGAAGTCCTGGATGATCCTATGTATGGCGGTAAGGTCGTCACCAAGCTCATCAACCAGGTGATGCTGGACGGCAAGCGTGGCACAGCCCAGAAGGCTTGCTACGGCGCCTTTGATATTATCCGTGAAAAAACCGGCCGTGAGCCCAATGAGGTTTTCGAGCAGGCTATGAACAACATTATGCCTGTGGTCGAGGTTAAAGCCCGCCGGGTGGGCGGCGCTACCTACCAGGTACCTATCGAGATCCGCCCGGAACGGCGGCAAACCCTGGGCCTTCGCTGGCTGGTAAACTATAGCCGCTCCCGCGGTGAGCGCACCATGATGGAGCGCTTGGCCGGCGAGATTATGGACGCAGCCAATTCCAACGGTTCCGCCTTCAAAAAGAAGGAGGACACCCATAAGATGGCCGAGGCGAACCGCGCCTTTGCCCACTATAGGTGGTAAACCGGCTTGTCCAAACAAAGCAATGTTGGAGCGGCGTGGATTTTCCCGCCGCTCAATAAAATCACACGCGGAAAGGAGGCGTGAGCATGCCCAGAGAAACATCTTTAGAACATACCAGAAATATAGGCATCATGGCGCATATTGATGCCGGAAAAACCACGACAACTGAGAGAATCCTCTTCTTTACCGGCAAAATTCACAAGGTCGGCGAGGTGCATGAGGGCGCTGCCACCATGGATTTCATGGTGCAAGAACAGGAACGGGGCATTACCATCGCCTCAGCAGCTACCACGGCTTATTGGCGGGGGCACCGCATCAACGTAATCGATACCCCCGGCCATGTGGATTTTACCGTGGAGGTGGAGCGCTCTTTGCGCGTGCTGGACGGTGCCGTAGCCGTATTTTGTGCAAAAGGCGGGGTAGAACCCCAAAGTGAAACCGTCTGGAGGCAGGCCACTAAGTATAGCGTGCCCCGGATTGCCTATGTCAACAAAATGGACATAACCGGCGCCGATTTCTTCAATGTGGTGAAGATGATGAAGGACCGGTTGGGGGCAAACGCCGTACCCATTCAGCTCCCTATTGGCAAAGAGGCGGAGTTCATCGGCATAATAGATCTGGTCGCCATGAAAGCCGAAGTCTATTATGATAATGACGGCGTGGACGTGCGGGAGGAAGAAATCCCTGCAAACCTGAAGGAACAGGCGGAGGAATATCGGGCCGCTCTCTTGGACGCCATTGCGGAGGAAGAGGACGAGATTCTGGAAAAATACCTGGGCGGCGAGGAACTCACGATTGAGGAAATAGGCCGCTGTATCCGCAAGGCTACCATTGCCAACCGTCTGGTGCCCGTTTGCTGCGGCACTTCTTACCGCAACAAGGGCGTGCAGCCCTTGCTGAACGCCATTGTGGATTACATGCCATCGCCTTTGGATGTACCTGCTCCCGTGGGCACGGATAAATCCGGCGAGCATACCGTGCAAACCGTTTGCTCGGACGATGCGCCTTTTGCGGCGCTGGCATTTAAAATCGTAGCCGACCCATATGTGGGCAAGCTGGCCTTTACCCGGGTTTACAGCGGTACGCTCAAATCTGGTACGTATGCCTATAATTCCACAAAGGGAAAGCGGGAGCGCATTGGCAAGCTTATGCTGATCCACGCGGCTAGCCGCACGGAGATTCCCGAAGTTTATGCGGGGGATATCTGCGCCATCGTCGGCCTGAAAGAAACGGGCACCGGCGACACCCTTTGCTCCGAAGGACAGCAATTGCTGCTGGAGTCTATGGATTTTCCGGACCCGGTTATCCGGGTTGCAATTGAGCCCAAGACAAAGGCCGGCCAGGAGAAGATGACCACAGCGCTTATCAAGCTTGCGGATGAGGACCCCACCTTCAAGACCTACACGGATCAGGAAACGGGGCAAACCATCATCGCGGGCATGGGCGAGCTGCATCTGGAGATCATCGTGGATAGACTCATCCGCGAATTCAAGGTGGAATGCAAGGTCGGCAACCCGCAGGTGGCTTACCGCGAGGCCATCACCCGGACCGTGAAGGCCGAAGGACGCTACGTACGCCAAACCGGCGGCCATGGCCAGTATGGCCACTGCGTGGTGGAATTCAGCCCCTTGGAGCCCGGCGAAGGCTTTGTCTTTGAGGATAAGACCGTCGGCGGCGTAGTTCCCAAGGAATATATTCCCGCCATTGAAAAGGGCATCCGCGAGGCTTCTGCCAGCGGCGTCTTGGGCGGATATGAATTGGTGGATTTCAAAGCCGTGCTGGTGGACGGCAGCTATCACGAGGTGGACTCCTCGGAAATGGCTTATAAGATCGCCGGTTCCATGGCCCTTAAGGAGGCCATGGAAAAGGGTGCGTCTGTGCTGTTGGAGCCCATGATGAAGGTCGAAGTTGTTATGCCGGATGAATATATGGGCGACGTGCTGGGCAATATCACCTCTCGTCGTGGCCGTATATCCGGCACGGATACCCGCGGCAACGCGCAGGTGGTGGATGCCATCTGCCCGCTTTCCGAAATGTTCGGCTATGCCACGGATCTGCGCTCCACTACCCAGGGCCGTGGCACCTTTACCATGCAGTTTGACCACTACGAGCGCGTAAGCGATTCGGTGGCAAAGAAGATATTGGGCATCCGGTAAACGCATCCCCGGGGCGGCCGGGCCGCCCCTTTTTTGTAGCAATATAATAATAGATAGGGATTTGGAGGAAGAAGTTTAAATGGCAAAGGCAAAATTTGAACGGACGAAGCCCCATGTAAACATCGGGACGATCGGCCACGTAGACCACGGGAAGACGACGCTGACGGCGGCGATCACGATGGCGCTGAGCCAAGAAGGGCA
>JAYFNX010000062.1:0-16573 GCA_034933245.1 Candidatus Pelethousia sp. | reverse complement strand
GCGGACTACCCACCCCGCAGGACTTCACCACCGCGGCTCAGGGGCGAACTTGTGCTTCGCTTGCGTGGAGGCCATCCCAGCCGCCGGCCCTCTCTTGGCCACGTTTAGCGCCGCTTTTCCCCGTCATCACCATATATTCTTGCAGTATTCTAGCATATCCCATACGGGAAAGCAAGCCTTAGTCCCACTTTCTGAGCAAGGCATCCAAGTCCGCTGCCAAGCGCTCCGCCTTTTCGCCCTGGGCACCGGCAGCCAACTGCATAAGTTTTGCCATGCGGTTGAGCAAGCTTTCGACGGAAGTAACCGTCTTTTCCGCCTGCCTGTGCATCTCCACTGCGGGTTCTCTGCGAACCACGCCGGTAGCCAGGTCGAATTCCTCATAGGGTTCCGGTATATCCACGTCCGAATAGCCCAAGGAACGAATGGCGGACGCAAAGGTTTCGATCACGCTCTTTTCGCCGTGAACCAGGAAGATCCGGCTGGGTTTTTGGGGGATCTCCTGAATCCAGCGTAAAAGCTCGTCTTTCCCCGCGTGGCCGGAAAAGCCTTCTATTTGTACGATGTTGGCATTTACGATGATTTGCTCGCCAAAAAGCTTCACCTTTTTCACCCCGTCCACCAGCATCCGGCCCAAGGTTCCCACGGCTTGATACCCCGCGAAGATGACGGTGCTGTCCGCCCGGTAAAGGTTATGCTTGAGGTGATGGCGGATGCGGCCCGCATCGCACATGCCCGAGGAGGAGATGATGATGTTGCAGCCCTTCCGCGTGTTGATGAGCTTGCTTTCATCTGCCGTCTGGGCATAATTCAGGGTAGGAAATTCAAAAAGATCGCCCTCGCGGAACATGGCCTGCGCTTCCGCGTCATAATTCTCCGCAGTACAGCTTTCGTATATCTTCGTGGCCTTAATTCCCAAAGGGGAGTCCAGATAGACCGGTACCCGTTCAAGGCCTGGAATGGTGTTTGCCATGAGCAGCCGTTTAATATAATAGAGCAGCTCCTGGGTACGGCCTACGGCGAAGGAAGGGATTACGATGTTGCCGCCCCTGGCTATGCCGTCTTTGAGAGCGGCGGCAAATTCCGCCTCTTTTTCCGCATCCGTAGTAGCGCCGTGGTTCCTATCCCCATAGGTGCTCTCCATGATGAGGTAATCCGCACCCTCCACGCTGTCCGGATCGTTGATGATGGGCCGGTCATCCCGCCCAACATCCCCCGAAAAGGCAAGGCGCGCCGTTTTTCCTTCTTCTGTAATCCAAAGCTCAATGGCCGCGCTGCCTAACAGATGCCCCACATCGGTAAAGCGGGCCTGTACGCCCGGGCACACCTCCACCTGTTTCCCGTAGGGGACGGGTTTAAACTGCTTTTGCGCTTCCTCCGCATCCTTAATGCTGTAAAGAGGCTCTACCGGGGGTTTGCCTGCCCGCAGGTTTTTGCGGGTCTGATCCTCAGCATCCTGCTCCTGGATATGCGCGCTGTCAACCAGCATAATTTCGCACAGCTTGGCCGTAGCGGATGTACTAAAAATAGGCCCCTTAAATCCACGTTTGGTTAGGAGAGGAACGAGGCCCGTATGATCTATATGGGCATGGGTTACCAAAAGGGCCGTGATCTCCTTAGGATCAAATGGAAATTCCCCATTGGGCATGTTCTTTTCATCCGAGCCCTGGCGCATGCCGCAATCGACAAGAATATTGCCTTCATTAAACTGAACCAAGTGACAGGAGCCCGTGACTGCTTGGGCCGCTCCGCAAAATTTGATCTTCATGAGAAATGCTCCTTGTTAGAATTCTTTATTCATTATACCATTTATTTCTACACAAAAGGTGATTTTTGACGGTTTTTAGGGAAAATGCCTTGTCCCGCCCTTTTCCGTAGCCCCACAGCACCCCCTTCTATCATGCATATCTTTTCAATCGCAGCAAAATCGGCGCCGTATCCCATATAAAAAGGCAGCCGAAGGCCGCCTTTATGCTTGTTATTGATCTTTTCCGCAACACTTTTTATATTTTTTACCGCTGCCACAGGGGCATGGGTCGTTACGGCCTATATTCTCGCTCTTGACATACATCTTGGAGGACCGAAACGCAGCGGTGATCTCCTTGCGCTTTTCAACCGAAAGAATCGCATCCCACTGCGGCAGGCCATAGAGCCAATCCGCCTTGCAGTCCAGCATATTGAAATAGAGCTTCTCAAAATCGATAGCCAGCTCCACCTTGCTTCCGCTCTTAAGGCCATCCAGCTTAAGTTCCTTCTTCAAGCTGGTATTGATGCCATCCAGAAAACCGAGAAACGTGGTTTCGTCCATGCCGAATTCTTCCGACAACTCGCTCAGCTTGCCGGTATACGTATGCTCAAAATTCCCTAGAATTTTTTTATAATTCTCGGTTTCCAGAGCAAAGTAATCTTTCCAGAATTTTTTGCTCTCCGCAGGCGTGCGCTCCACATCTGCAATTGCCTGCCAGTCGCTGTAAAGGCTCATGATCCATCTCCTGTGTTTGAAAATTTAAGGGCGGGCCGGAGCCCGCCCTTTGGACACCTTACTATGTATACCAAATTTTAGGCCGCCGCGTCAAGGAATTCTTTCACTTTGCGAATGAAGTCCTCGGTGGTGAGCACGGTCTTGTTCTCCATATTGGCCAGGCCGGCTAAATCCTTGGTCATAAAGCCCGCAGTTATGGCGTCCAGCGCCGCCTTCTCAAGCTTGTCCGCAAAGGTCTCAAGCTCCTTCGACCCATCCAGTTCGCCGCGCTTGCGCAAGGCGCCCGTCCAGGCAAACAGGGTGGCCATGGAGTTGGTGGATGTCTCCTCGCCGGCAAGATGCTTGTAATAATGCTTGGTAACGGTGCCGTGGGCCGCCTCGTATTCGAAATTTCCATCCGGGGAGACCAGCACGCTGGTCATCATGGCCAGGGACCCAAAGGCCGTGGCTATCATATCGCTCATCACATCGCCATCATAGTTCTTGCAAGCCCAGATGAAACCGCCGCTGGAGCGGATCACCCGCGCCACCGCATCGTCTATGAGGGTGTAGAAATAGGTGATGCCTGCCGCCTGAAATTTTTCTTTGTATTCAGCCTCAAAAATTTCCTCAAACAGATCTTTAAAGGTATGATCGTATTTTTTGGAGATGGTGTCCTTCGCGGAAAACCATAAATCCTGTTTGGTGGCAAGGGCATAATTAAAGCAAGCCTTTGCAAAGCTTTGGATAGAATCGTCTTTGTTATACATGCCCATGAGCACGCCGGGGGTTTTAAAGTCGAACACCGTCTCATGAAAGAGCTCGTTACCCGCCGCGTCCGTAAAGCTGATCTCCGCTTTGCCCGGGCCGGGGACCCGGAACTCGGTGCACTTATAGATATCGCCATAGGCATGACGGGCGATGGTGATGGGCTTCGTCCAACTGCGCACGGAAGGAAGCAGGCAGGGCAAGGTTATGGGGGTGCGGAACACCGTGCCGTCCAAAATGGCGCGGATGGTGCCGTTCGGGCTCTTATACATGCGCTTAAGCTTATATTCCTCCACGCGCTGGGCATTGGGGGTGATGGTGGCGCACTTGACGCCTACGCCGTATTTTTTTACGGCTTCTGCGGCGTCGGATGTGATTTTATCATCCGTGGCATCCCGCGAAGGCAAGCTAAGATCGTAGTATTCGGTCCTGAGATCGATATAGGGCTCCAGCAGGTGTGTCTTGATCATCTTCCAAATGATGCGGGTCATTTCGTCTCCGTCCATCTCCACCAGCGGGGTCTTCATTTGAATCTTACTCACGAAGGGCCTCCTTACTTTTTGATTATTTTTGTGCCGGAAATAGCCTTATTTAAAATATCCGAACTGAATGCATAGCTCGATTCCCGCTTTTGCGCAAGGGCCCGCTGGGCATAAAGCACCAGTTTATCCACAAGTGCCGAAAAGGGAACCCCCATGGGTTCGTAGAGATAGAAAGCGAAGGAGCCTGGAATGGTGTTGATTTCGTTTACGTATACCGTATCCGCTTCCAGAATATAATCCACCCGAACGACGCCCTTGCACTCTAGCATGCGAAAAATATCCGCCGTATAGTTCTGGATGCGGGCTGTCATCTCCGCAGAGATGGGGGCCGGCACCTGGCGGGCCAGGCTTTTCATGCCCTTACCGCCGCCTCCGCGGGTATATTTATCCTCAAAAGAAAGAAATTCATCCCAGCCGGCGGGTTGCTCGCATAGAGAAGGAAGCACCTCCCCCTCAAAGCCCATGCAGGCGCAGTTAATCTCCACAGGTTTTTCCACCGCCCGCTCGATGAGGATGCGCCTATCAAAGCTGGCGGCCACCTCCATGGCATGCCGGAAGCGTTCCCGGTCCGTAGCCTTGCCGATGCCGATGGAACTGCCCAAATTGGCAGGCTTCACAAACATGGGGTACCCTATCGTTTCCTCCGCTCTGGCGATAACCGTATCCGGATCCTGCTGCCATTGTGCCCGGTAGCAATAGATGCTGGGAAGCACGGGCAAGCCCATGCTCTGGAATACCGCCTTCATCACGATTTTATCCATCCCTACGGCGCTTCCCACCAGCCCACAGCTGGAATACGGAATGTCCGCCAGCTCACAAAGCCCCTGAACCGTGCCGTCCTCTCCATGCATGCCGTGCATAGCTAAAATTACGCAATCCAGCGCAGCGGCTTTTTGGGTTTTGCCAAAGAGACCGGAGCCAAAGCTATAAAGGGCATTGTGCCCGGGTTCCGCAGGCAAAAATACCCGCGTAAGCCCTTTTTGATTCGGATCAAAATTACGATAGATTTTGATATCCCGCAAGGGTTCTCCAATAAACCATTCCCCCGTACGGGAAATATAGATTGGGAAGGCATGATATTTGCTCTTATCCGCGTTCTCCAGAATCTGTAGGCCACTAATGACGGACACATCGTGCTCCGCGGCCCGGCTGCCGAAAATTACGCCCAGTTCAATCATATCGATGCTCCTTTACTCTTCAATTAAAATTGTCCGTCAGGTCGTTTTCAAAGAGCACGGTACAGCCCGGCTCCTGATAAAGCGGCAATTTTTCCATGGCCTGGGCCAGGGTCTCCACCCGGATCAGGCAGCTTTGGTTGAAGGAAGCCGAAAGCAGGCCGTCCTCCATGGCCGGGCCATTCGGGCCCACCAGGATGGCGATGTCCGCGCAGGCGGCCATATGGGCGCCGAACGCCCGGTTTAGGGTCTCCTGCTCCTCCCCAAGTTCCACCATGCCGGGCGTTATGATGATACGCCGGCCAGGAAAGCTTTTGAGAACTTCCAACGCCTCCCCCGCGCCCACGGGGTTGGCGTTAAACGCATCGTCGATGATCGTCACAGGGCCTTCCAGGAGCTGAAGCCTGTGTTCTACCGGGGTTAGCTTCGCCACCCCTGCGGCGATCTGTTCCTCCGTAAGGCCAAGCCAATGAGCCAAGGCAGCGGCGCCCGCCACGTTCAAAATGTTATGCCGGCCCAAAAGCTTGGTGGCGCAGGCTATACGGGCTCCGTCCGCAGCCGCCAGCTCGAAATGGCTGCCTGCAGGGCCAACGCTGATATTCTCCGCCCGCATGTATAAACCATCCCCTTCGGTGCCGAAAAGGAACTTCTTATTGAATTGGCTTTTGTTATAAATTTCCCGGCAAACCGGATCGTCCCCGTTTAAGAAGCATGCCCCGTCATCCGGCAGGCCCGCCAAGAGCTCCGCCTTGGTTCGGATCACCTTTTCCAGCGAGCCAAAGGTTTCCAAGTGTTGCTTGCCCACGGCGGTAATAATGCCGTATTGGGGCTTTACCAAGCGGCAAAGCTCCGCAATATCCCCGCAATACCGCGCCCCCATCTCGGCAATGAACACCTGGTGCGCATCGGTGAGCTTCTCCCGGATAACACGGGTTACGCCCATGGGCGTATTGAAGCTGCCGGGGGTGAACAGCGTATTGTATTGCTCCGACAAAAGCGTTCCCAGGGCATATTTGGTGGAGGTTTTCCCAAAGCTTCCCGTAATGCCCACCCGAATCAGGTAGGGGTTTTTTAGGAGGCGCTTCCTGGCGTCGTTTAAATACCAGCCCTGCACCAATTTTTCCAGGGGCCAAGTGATCAGGTAGGCAAAAAATACCGTGAGCGGCAAAGCCATGCCCGGCAAGAACCGCACAATCTCCGGCCAGAAGGCATAGTCCGCCCATCCGCCCCATGGCTGTATTCCCATCAACAATTGGGACCTATACATGCTTTGCAGGAGCAGACGCAACGCCGGGCCCGCCAGCGCCAAAAGGAACAAAGGCACGAACAACCGCTTTACCCTAGCCGTATAAGCCAAAGGTTTTTTTGCGTTCTTCTGCCGCTTGCGAGCGGAAAAGCCATAGGCTACAAGCAGGGCCGTGTAAAGCACATCCCCCCCTCGCCAAATCCAGCTGCCCATGGGTCCGCCCAAAAAAGAACCGGCCACCCGCAAAAGCAGGCCCGCCGCCCCAGCCAATAGAACGCCCATGCATTGGCCCGGATGCTTGCCGACCCATTTAAGGTACATGTGGCCCTGGTAGCTCTCCAACTGGAGCATATGCACAAAGGGAATGGCCGCAAGGGCCACAGCCGCCCCATCCACCAGCACATAAGTCCAAAAAGAGAGTTGGATCAAAATCTCTGTGGTTTCCATATTATTCTATGCCTCACCGGAAAATAAAATTTTCATAATGGAACAAAAACGCGGATAATCCTCCGCATAAGAAAAGTGTCCCGCTCCCGGGATCACGGCCAGGCCCGCGTTTTGCATCTCCCGTTCCATCTTTTCACCCATCCACAGGGGGGTATCCTGGTCCTTTTCGCCCCAGATAAGCAAGGTTTCGTTGGGAATCCTTGGGAGCCTGTCGGAAAGGTCCAGATTCACCACCTTCACATAAGTGGCACGCATATCGCCGCGCAGCTGCCGATATTCGGCGGAACCCGCCTGCTTCTGCCTCTCGCCAATATGAAAGAGCCGGTTCAGCCAGGCGATCTTCGCAAGCCGTTTCCCAGCCTTATAAGTATATACTTTTATATAATATTGCAGGCCGCGCCGGGGCTTGATGCCGGCTGCGTCCACCAGAATAAGCCGATGAAAAGCAGCGGGCTCTTCGCTGGCAAGCCAGATTGCCACCCGCCCCCCGAAAGAATGGGCCACCACATCACACCCCAGGATTCCCACGGCATCCATAAACGCCCTGGTGCAAGCGGCATATTCCGGCACGCCCCAAGGGCCCGGCGGATCGCCGCTTTTTCCGAAGCCCGGAAAGTCCAAGGAAATCGCCTCATATCCCAAGGCTGCCACGCATGCGGCGATAGACCCCATGGCCTCCGTACTGGCTCCCCACCCATGGAGAAGCAGCACGGGGTTTCCCGTGCCTTGCCTTTCAAAACGGATGGTTGCACCATGGATCTCTATGATCAAATTCTAGCCCTCTTATTTCTTCTCTTTCTTCTCTTGGGGAGATGTCCACCCCTCGATGTTCGTTTGCCTGGCCCGGCCAACTCCCAAGCTGCCATCCGGTACATCCTTGGTGATGGTGGAACCCGCAGCGGTATAGGCTCCATTGCCCAGCTTCACCGGGGCAACCAGCGACGTGTTGCAGCCCAGGAACACATCGTCCCCAATGGTGGTGCGGTGCTTGCGGGCCCCGTCATAATTGGCAAAGGCCGTGCCGCAGCCGATGTTGATCCGGCGGCCAATGTCCGCATCTCCCACATAGGTTAAGTGGGCAACCTTTCCCCCGTCTCCCAGGGTGGAATTTTTGATTTCCACGAAATTGCCGATCTTGCAGCCCTTTCCCACATGTGCATTGGGCCGCAGACGCACAAAGGGGCCAATCGTGGTTCCATCTTCAATAGCGGCTTCCTGTGCCACCACGGAGGATAGCTCGCACCGATCCCCTACGATGGTATCCCGCAGACGGCAGCCGTCCAGAATGGTGCAACCCCGGCCGATTCTCGTATGCCCTTGCAGAAATACCCCCGGATAAATTATCGTATCCTCACCAATGGTCGCATCCGGGTCTATATAGGCCCTGCGCGGATCAATGAACGTAACGCCATTTTGCATGTGGTGAACATTGATGGACTCTTGGCGCAGGCATGTGCCTTCCCAGAGATCGCTTCGATCCCTTATGGCCAGGCATTCCATGGCGGGAGCATATACATCTACAACCCGCTCCCCTTCCATGCGCATCGCCCGGATGCAATGCTCCGCATTGACGGACAAGGAATGATTTTGTTCCAAAAACTCGCGAAGGCGGTTTATTTCAAAACAATAGCCTGCGCAAATGCGCGTTTCCTCATCTTCCTCGCAATATACCAAGCGGGAGGCCGCCTTGCCCTCCGCCGCATCCACCAACATGCCTATCGTGCGGGTGCTGAGCAAAGGCAAATTGCTGTTAACCACCAGCACATAGCCGTTTGTATTTTCGACCATGGAGAGTGCGCGCAAAACGCCCTCGGCAAGTGCGCCGCTCTGCACCTGGGTGGCAAAACGCGCCCGCTCGCCCACATGATCCCGCACGGACTGGGCGTCGAACCCCACCACTACGATGGGTTTTTGCTCAATGCTGCTTTCGCAAGCCTTAAAAACCCACTCCAGCATACTTTTCCCGCAAATCTCGTGCAGGGCCTTTTGCCGCCGGGAGCGCATACGGGTGCCTTCTCCTGCGGCTGGAATGATGGCTGTGATTGCTTTCATATTCATACCTCTATCCTATGTATCATTTTAGGGGGCCTTGGCGTGCCCTGTCAAGGGAGGCAGGCACTGCATACAGGTATATTTGCACAGGCACCTTCATCTAGAGAATACGTCAACGTACCCCACAATAGTCCACATCCACATCGATGACGCACACATAAGACGGATCAATGCCTTTCACGCCCTCCCGAATGGACGATTTATAGCGGCCCGCCTGCGCCGCGTCCGTTCCCGCCGGCACCACGATATCAAAAATGAGATTGGTCTGTTTTTCCCCGCTGACCATGCGGAAATCATGAAAGCGAAGTCTTGAATCCACCGCCCGCACGATCTCTCCCACCTGTGCCCGTACGGTACCCGTTCGGGTATCATCCGTTTCCACCGGATCCAAATGAATGGTGAGCAGAATTCCCATCTTCTCCCCTACCTCCCGCTCGGCCCGGTCGATAATTTCGTGGATGGCCACAATATCCGCATCCGCCCGAACCTCCGCATGGGCGCTGGCGATAACCCGGCCGGGGCCATAGTTGTGCACCATGATATCATGAAGGCCGCAAATGCCGCCATAGGAAAGCAAGCGCTCGCTAAGCTCGCCCACCATTTCCGGCGATGGAGCTTCCCCCAGAAGCGGGCTGATCGTATCCCGCAGGATACCGATCCCGCTGTAAAGCACAAAGCCCGCCACCAGCACGCCCACATATCCATCCAGGTTCCATCCTTTAAGATAAGAGAGAATCGCGCAAAGGAGGATGGCGCCCGTGCTGATCACATCGCACATGCTGTCCGCCGTAGCGGCGCTCATGGTGGAAGAATGGATATGCCGGCCAATGTATGCCGTAAAACGGCCCAACCACAGCTTTGCCAGGATCGAGAGAACCAAGGCAAACATGGAAGCTACCGTAAACGCCACCGGTTTGGGATCGATAATTTTGAATACGGACTCTTTCCCCAGCTCAACCCCTACCAAGAGAATCAGGAAGGAGATGATCAGCGCGGCGATATACTCCACCCGGGCATGGCCATAGGGATGTTCCTTGTCCGCAGGCTTCCCCGCCATATGGAAACCAATGAGGGTTACAAGGTTGCTGCCGACATCTGAAAGGTTATTCACGCCATCCGCCTGCATTGCGATAGAACCCGTGAGCGCCCCCAATGTAAATTTAACGCCACCCAGCAATATATTACAGGCGATGCCAACCAGCCCAGCCAAGCGGCCATATGCTTCGCGCACCCGACTATCTGCCGGATTATCCCTGTCCTTGACGAACAGGCGAATGAGCAGTTTTGTCATCCCACCACACCTTCGCTTTCCTCATAATTTAGCGTAAACAAAAGTAGGACGGGGCAATTTTGCCTCGTCCCATGATTTTACATCATTTAAGCCGTTCCCGCAACCTTCGTTCAAAGGAGAACCTGCAGGATAAGCAACAGCACAACCCCCGGCACCCCAAACACGCCCGTAATCAAGGCGGATATGGGGGTAATCGGAATAGATAAGCCTATGAGCCCGCCCACAAAGTTCACCACCAGCAGCATCAGTGCACCCACGACGGCGTTGATCACCAGCCGTCCAATGAGCTTGATAGGCACCATGAGGAGTTTGCATACCAGCCACAGAATGGCCAGGCCCACGGCAAAGGAGCACAGCAAAGAGAGCGTTGCCATATCCATTCCCTCCCAGGGGCGCTCAAGCCCCTTATTCCGATGCGGCCTCCGTTTGGTTATAGCGCCGCAGTAACAGCACGTATTTACGGCGCGCCGCCTCCATCTCAAAGATGGCAAAATCCATCAAATCCGTATCCTGCACGCTCTCGAAATACTGCTCCGCAGCCTTCCACTTGGCCAAAGCCTGCGTAATATCCCGCTTGCGCACATCCTCCGCCTCCCCCTGGAATTGCTTAAACAGCGCCATAGGCTCACCTCCATATGTATAAATGTTACCCATTCTATATGGAAGTATCCCCCATAGGCACGTTTATATAACATCTCCCTTTTTTAGAAGCTTCACTACATAATACGTGATGATGGTGTATACCGGTATCATGATGGCTTGGTTCAGAAGCCGCACATAGACGATCTGATAAGGAAGGCCATACAAAGTAGTTAGAAGCAGGGTGTTGAGAAGCACCGAGCAAACGAGCTGGCCCGTAGCCACAGCCAGAAGCAGCCGTTTGGGCGTAGGCGCTTGACCCTTGGCAAAATACAGGCCGGGCAGCACACCGAACAGCGCGCCTATTAGGGTAAACCAAGGGACGAACGGGCCTTTGGGAAACAGAAGGGCCGGCAACAGATCCGTAATGGTTCCCACCATACCCCCGTAAGCGGGGCCGTAAAGCACCGCAGCCAGGATGACGGGCAGTACCGTAATGCCGATCTTCAGGGAATACCCGCCGGCCGACACCGCGGGCAAAGGAATGGATACGATACCCAGCACGGCTCCCATGGCCGCGAGCAAGGCGCAATTTGCCAGTTTGCGTGTGGCAGGACGAACATTAGTTTGTTTTGTGTTTTGTTCCATAGAAAAAAACCTCCCCCATAATTGTCCTTCCCACTACATGAGGAGGTTTTGCCCATCCTTATGCAGCAGCGGGATGCGGACGCCGCACCGCAAGCCGAAACCGACTTTTCGTCCACCCGACAACTCCCCGTCCGGGCGGCACTCACCATGAAACCATGGAACGCGCGTAGTCCTACTCTGCTTTGTCCCGCGTTATTTCCACCTTAATGCCGAAATAACGCTTAAAATATATTTTACACCATCGATTTCTGTTTGTAAAGCATGTCAAACGGCAGGTTCCGCCTGGGGTTCCGGGGCTTCCTCCGGCGCATCCGCATCGATCCAATAGGTGGCGCGAATCTTCTCGCCGATGGTCTCCTCGTCAAAATAGTCAAAATAGAGGCGGGCCGGGTCCTGGGATACGCTGATGCCCGTGCCGGGCAGGTCGCATACTTGCCGACTTTCCCCCGTGGCAAGTTCATAGACCCACAGGGTGTAGGGATAAGGGTCCTGCTGTGATGCATCGGCGGCCGCCTGCCCCGCGTCCTCCCCGGCTTCCTCTCCTAAGCCGCCGGAAAGCTTGTCTTCAAAATAATAAATCCGGCTGCCGTCCTGGCTCCAGAGGAATTCATACACGGGAAATTCCGCTGGGATACTCTTTGTCTCCCCGTTGCGCATATCCAGCAAGAAAAATTGGTTGGCGCTTTCCACCGTGGAAACGCCGGATGCGGCGCTGATGGCCATAAAGGCATTGTTGGGGGAAAGGGCAAATGCGCTACCGCTGTGGAAGCTCTTGCGCACACCGCCTTCCGGCTTGATGCGATAAATCGTTTCGTTTTCCATCTCGCTTTGAACGAAATATACTTCCCCATCGCAGAAGCCGATATAGCCTTCGTTCGCCCCGTTTTTATCTACCACGACATGTCGTTTAGTCTCATCCGGCACGTTAAAGTCATAAGCGTGCACCTGCATTTCACCGCTGCCGCTCACCGCGAAGAGCACGCTGCCCATGCTGTCCCAGCAAATGGCGCTTACCAGCTCTCCGAAACCTCCTTGGGTCAGCTCGGCCGTAACCTCGCGCATCTCCACATCCACAATATATAGGTTTGTGCGCTCGGCAGCCCGTTCCAAAACCGCCAGCCGCCGCCCATCCGGCGAAAAAACGGCCCGCTCAATCGTCGCGAATTCATAGCCGAGCAGGGATTTGTCCGCGCCCTGGGCATCCCGGACATAAAGCTGCTCAAAGCTATAATTGTCCGTACCTACCCCCCGGGTTATTCTTTTGGAGTAAAGGGTGCCCCCGCCCAACCGGTGTGGCACGGCGCTCAGGTATAGGCCGTCCGCCAAAAAGACTTCGGCAGGTTGGGCCTGGCCATTCCTCCGCTGGACGCTCTCCTCATAAACAGCCACATACCGGGCTTCCTCATCATATACTGGCAGGGCTCCCGGAAGCGCCTGCGCCACGTTCCATTCCGCCGCCATGGCCATAGAATTCTGCGCCAAGAGATTTTGCTTTGCCAGTTCCGCCTCAATATCTGAAGCATAGGGTGTGGAAACAAGCACGATATGGGAAAGATCATGGGCATAGGTTGGCGTAAAGGCTTCCCAGCCTTTTAGCTTACCGCCGCAATAATCCCGGAAGGCATCGCCCACCAGATACCAGGAGGCTTCGCTTTCCGCCTCCTTTTTCTCTTTCTTCTCATTCGTTTTTGGCAGGAGGGTAATAGTTAAGCTGTCGTTGTGTTCTTCAGCCTTAAAAGCGGAATCGGCAGCCAATTGGAAGCAAACATACATGCTTCCGTCCTTGTTATCCGCTGTTGCTTCCTGCTCGTTTTCCTCCGCAGCGGCCTGGAGGGCATAGCGGAAAGAACCGAGCACCAAGCCGGCCGGGGCGGGCTGATCCCGCTCATAATCCCAATAAGACAGGTCCTCGAACCGCACCATAAGCCGGGCGGGGTTTTCTTCCATCCATATGGTATAGGCCGGGGTGTTAACCGCATCTTTTTGGGTATCCGTTCCGCTCATGCGGCTGCCGGATTTAAATTGAAAAATAAGGGAAGTGGTTTCCCCGCTTTCCTTGATTGCCATGCTGTAGGCGTTGGCCTCGGCCAGCGGGGCGCCGCCCGCCTGCTCTCCCGAAAGGGTATAGCCTAGATAACGGCTGGCCTGTTCCTCCTTGCCACAAGCGCATAATAGCATGCAAAGGCTTAAGGCCAGCGCGAGCCACGTTCTTTTCATAGACACCCCCGAAAATGTTTTTCTATTTTCCCAGCATATCATTCTTTGAATTATATCATACTTAGAAGCCGAAAAAGCTGAATTTATAGATTGTTTATAAAATTATTGGGCGTAAAGCCTTTGCATCCCCTGGCTGATTTGCTATAATGTTCAAAGACTATAAGGTCAATGACTATCCGTACAGGAGGGTTCTTTTATGAAATGTAAGGTCTGCGGCGCAAACAACGAGGACTACCTCGAATATTGTGAAAATTGTGCCGCGCCCCTCAACGAATCCGCCGGGGCGGCGGACGATACGGGCGGCGCTTCCCGCGAAGAGCGCAGTTGGGGGTTTGTAGCCTCTCCCAATTGGTCCAAACCCGACTTTAGCGCCAATACGGTAAGCGAGCAGGATATTCCCAGTGATTTCCAGCCCCAAACCTTCCGTCCCCGCTACAATTCCGTGCAGCAAACTTCGCCGGCTCAGAACACCAAGCGCAATTCCGTGCGCACGTATGCCAAGCCTGCGGTGGATTCCGTTTGCCCTACTTGTGGCGCGGCCATTGGTTCGGGCCAGCGTTTCTGCAACGAGTGCGGCCAAAAGATAGACGGAGGCGCCCCTTCCGCCGTTCCTGCCGCCGTCCAATCCGCAGCAGCCCCCGTAACGCCGGTTCCTATGGCGGCGGAAGGCGGCTCTGCTTCTTCCGGTGCTGCGTCTAACATCAAGTATGCCGATCCCATAGACGACGATATGTTTTCCTTTAACTATGACGACGAAGAAGACCATTCCGCCAAAAAAGCAAACGCGCGGAAGGCTTCTAAAACTTCCGCGGCGCGTCCTAAGGGCAATTCCAAACGTTCCCGCAAACGGGGCGGTCTTGCGTTGGACAAGACCCTGGTCTTTTGGGTTGCCGCAGCGGTTCTGGTTATTGCGTTGGTCGCGATGGCAATCTTTTTGCTCACGAAGACCTCCGGCGGCATTAGCGGTCTCTTTGGCGGCATCTTCAGCAGCTCTGCCGTTACCAAAGAGCCTACCATAGAAAAGACCACCACAGAAAATGGCGATCCTGCCTACAATATCACCGTCTATGCAAAGCGAAATAGCATCGTGCGCTTTGAGGGCGGGGCCATTAAAAATGAAACGCCCGTCAACAGTTCCAAGCCTATTATTCTAAGTGTTCCGGAAGCCGTTTGGATTCCAAGCGAACCGGTAGAAGGCGATAAGCTGGAAATTTACCCCAATATCACCATCGTTGCAAAGGACGGCACGGAAACGCCCCTTACCTTTACCGAACCCATTATCATCAATATTCCCACCCTAAATCTCTCGGTAACGGCGCCTAACACGCCCTCCTTTGATACTGCCACGCCGGATGTAACCATTTCCGGTGTTGTGGATGATCCGACCAGCGTTGTGTATGTGAACGACATGCAGCTTACGGTAGATGAGTCCGGCAACTTTGAGGGGGCCTATACGCTCTCTGCCGAGGGCGAAAGCACCATCAATGTGGAGGCCCGCAAGAATGGCTACGCCATCGCCCGCCAAAGCTTCACCGTCAACTATACCACGGCTGCCGCTGCGACCGGCAACACGGCTGGAACCACCCCTACCGGCGGCACCACGGGCGGCTCAACCACACCCGCTACGGCAGGTACGATGCCCACCGGAGCGACTGCCGTAGGGTATGCAACCACGGCGGACCTCAAGGTGCGCAGCCAGCCCAACGCAAGCGGTGAAGACACCGTACTGGGTAAACTGGCGCTAAACCAGAAGGTCTACATTGTGGAGAAAGATGCGGGAAATTCTTGGGCAAAGGTTCTTTACAACGGTAGCGAGGCCTATATTTCAAACCTCTATATCAATGTTGTGGATAATTACACCGTAAAGGACGCCACCGTGAACACGGACAAGCTCAAGGGCAGGGCCAGCGGCTCCAGTTCGGGCGAAGTTGTAACGGAATTCCCCTTAAACACGAAGGTAAGTTACATAAAGGATGTTGGAAGCGGTTGGAGCTTGATTGAATATGATGGCAAAATTCTCTTTGCCGCCACAAACTATTTGACCGTAAGCTAAAATGCAGAATTAAAAAAAAGCGGCGCAAGCCGCTTTTTTATTATGCCAGCCACCAAGATCCTTGGCAGGCGGCCGTTTACAATCAATGCTCGTCGTGCTTGATGCCATCCCGGCGGAACAGCAGGGTAATACCCCATATGCCGGCCAAGCCCACCAGCGTATACAACACCCGGGCGACGGTGCTGCTCATTCCACCAAAGATAGCGGCGATGAGGTCAAACTGAAAAAGGCCGATCATGCCCCAGTTCAGCGCGCCCACGATAACGAGGATCAGTGCGAGAGTGTCCATGCTATAAGCTCCTTTACTATGATGCGTTTAGCATACGCAAGAGTTTTTGCATGGATACCAGGCAATTTATTGCCGATTTTCCTCTTTTTGCTTCTCAAAAAAAGCTTCAACTTCCAGATGCTTAAAATCTACGGGCTCCATAAAATCTTCCGGTTTAAATACAGTCCTGGAATACCGATTTAGATCATGCAGATGTTTCTTAAGGAGGATCGGCCTAGCAAGGTCCAAGACCTGGCAAGCCTGCCCTAAAATAGGCAACCAGTCCTCCACCTGCTCCCGCTTGCGATAGTCCGCCTCAACCATGGTCTCCCGCAGAATACGATGGTTGCTATCTCGAATCGTAGCCCAGAGCTTCATAACAGTTTCCTCCAGTCCAAAGGCTGTTCGGCCATCTCCCTCAATTTTTCCAGGTTTTGGGGCGGCACGGGATCCTCTGCGTAAGCGACAAAGCGTGCCCTTAGCGTTTCCACGTTTTGCGGTCCTTCCAGGCTCCCCATGCAATCCCGACAGGCATTGCCGCAAGCCGGGCAACGGCAACCGCTTTCCAGTCCTCTTTCCGTCTGAATCATATACGTTCCGCAAGCCTTGCAGGAGCATCTCATGGTCTTTCCTCCCCCAGCGCGGATTCAACAGCAGCGAGCTGAGGCGCCGGCTGCGTTCCCGCCGGATCGTCCGTACAAGCCGAACCCCTCCCCAGGATGCCGCTTGCACGTTCCGCCTCCTCTTGGGTGTTTTCTTCCGAACCAAGCGGTTCACCCGCCGATGTTCCCGCCGATTGGGCAGGATCCGATAAGGAGGCGCTTATACT
>JAYFNX010000061.1:0-48328 GCA_034933245.1 Candidatus Pelethousia sp. | reverse complement strand
TCGATGATGTCCGCTATATACTTCGCCGTTTCTTCCACGACCTCCAGCTGCGCTTGTGCCGTTGCCGGCTTCCCTGCCGCCTGTAGCGCGTTCCCGCCCAGCGCGATCACCAGTTTCTTCACTAATTTGTCTCCTTTGCTTCCTGCTATATTCTCTATTGTCCCGAAGAATCGGAATCAATCTGGCATTCTTCCGACGCATAGACTTTCTCGCCAAGGTAGGCTTTGCGCACCTCGTCATTGTTAAGCAGATTCACACCGGAATCCTCCATGACGATTTCTCCATTTTTAAGCACATACCCCCTGTCCGCAATGCCCAACGCCATCTTTGCGTTCTGCTCCACCAAAAGGACGGTGGTGCCCCGGCTGCGCACATCCTTGAGGATTGTAAAAATATCCCGCACAACCAAAGGCGCAAGGCCTGTGGATGGCTCGTCCAGCATGATCATATCGGGCTTCGCCATCATAGCGCGGGCAACGGCCAGCATCTGCAATTCGCCGCCGGAAAGGGTTTTACCCAGCTGTTTCCTGCGCTCATCCAAGCGCGGGAATAGGGAGTAGACCTCCTTAAAGCTTGCCTGTACGCCACTCTTATCCCTAAGGCGCAGATAAGCGCCCATCTCCAGGTTCTCCTGCACGGTGAGATCCGGGAAAATCCGCCGTCCCTCAGGCACCAGGGAAAGGTTCCTGGAGACGATTTTCTCCGCAGCCAAGCCGCTGATTTCCTCGCCGCGATATTGGATGGAGCTGCCCTTTTGCTTTGGAATCAGGCCGGAAATGGCTTTGAGGGTCGTAGATTTTCCTGCGCCGTTTGCGCCGATGATGGTGACGATCTCGCCCTTCTCCACATGGATGTTGATGCCGTGGAGCACTTCGATGTTCCCATAGCTCACATGTACGTTTTCAAGCTTCAGCATCTTATTCATCCTCCTTGCCCAGATAGGCTTCCACAACCACCGGGTTGCAGGCAACCGCCGTAGGCGTGCCTTCGGCGATCTTCTCGCCAAAGTTGAGCACCATGATCTTATCCGAGATGGACATAACCACATCCATCTTATGCTCAATCAGCACAACGGTGGTGCCTCGGTCGCGAATGGCTACAATACGGCGGGAAAGCTCTGCCAGGTCCTGGGTATTCAGACCGGAAGCGGGCTCGTCCAGCAGCAGCACATCCGGATTGGTGGCCAGCGCCCGGGCGATCTCCAGGTTCTTTTGCATGCCGTAGGATAGGCTTCCCGCCTTTTCTTCGGCATAATCCGCAAGGCCCAGGAAGGCCAGAGTTTCCATAATATCCTGCCGGCAGCGTTTTTCTTCATGAACTTTATTCGGCAGGTTAAGCATCGCGCTGATGGGGTCGCACTTCATGCGGCAATGCTTGCCGACCAGCGCATTGTCCATCACGCTCATTTCCTTGAACAGGTTGATGTTCTGGAACGTCCGCGCAAGGCCAATTTTCGTACGCTGGTAAGGCTTCAGGGCTGTAATATCCTCACCCTTGAAGAACACCTTGCCTGTGGTGGGGGAATAGAATCCCGCAATCAGATTGAACAGGGTGGTCTTGCCGGCGCCGTTCGGGCCGATGATGGCGGTAATGTCGCCCTCCTTGGCGATGAAATTCACATCGCTTACGGCTTTTAGTCCGCCAAACTGGATGCCTAGGTTTTGAGTCTCCAAAATATTCATTGTTCCACCCCCTCGCCTTCGGGCTTCGCATGCTTGCGGCGTATACCGCCCTTTTCCTTTCCGGTCAAGCGGGAATCAACCCACTCGAGAAGACCGCCCAAGCCGCGCGGTGCAAAGATAATGATTGCCACCACGGCCGCTCCGTAAATAACCAACCGAACATTACCGAAGGAACGGAGCATTTCCGGCATAACCGTCAACGCAATGCCGCCCAGGATGGAGCCTGGTATGCTGCCGATGCCGCCAACCACCATCATGGCCAGAACAGCCGCGGATTCAGAGCTTGCGAAAGTCTCGGGGGATACATAATGGACCTCATGCACATAAAGAGCGCCGGCCACACCCGCAAAAAATGCGGATACCATGAAAGCGATAATTTTATATTGGATGATGTTTACGCCCATCGCCTCGGCGGCAATGTCGTTTTCACGAATGGAAAGCATGGCGCGCCCCGGTCTGGAGTGAATCAAATTATGTGTGAGCACGATAGCCGCCACCAGTGCCGCTAGAACGAGGTAATAATAGGTATCATAGGAGCGGAAAGAGATGCCAAGAAACTCGGGAGAGGGGATTCCCTTGATGCCCTTGGTGCCCTCCGTCACAGCAGTCCAGTTGATAAAGACCTGATAGAGAACCTCGCCAAAGGCCAGCGTAGCCACGGAGAAATACATACCGCGAAGGCGCATGGTGGGCAGGCCCAAGAGCAAGCTTGCCAGGGCGCTGATCACACCTGCCATAAGAACGCCCACCAGAATGGGCAGGCCCAACTTTGCGGTAAAAATGGCGCTGGTATACGCGCCAATGCCGTAGAAGGCGATATGCCCCACCGACATAAGGCCGGTACAGCCGGAAAGAATGTTCAGGCTGAGGGTAAGCATGGCAAACATCATGGACAGGTTCGCCACATGGAGGAAATACTTATTGCTCACCAACTGTGGGAAAAGAATCGCGAGAAGGAGCAAAACCCACAGACGGGAGTTTTTATAAATTTTATGAAATGTACCCATTATACTTTCCTCGTTTCTTTCTTGCCCATTATACCGGACGGCTTGAATGTAAGAACAAGGAACAAAACCAAGAAGGCAATCGCGGATTGCCATGCGGATGAGAGGAATCCAGCGCCCAGGGATTCCAAAATACCTAGGGTAATACCACCGGTCATGGATCCTGCATTGGAGCTAATACCACCAAGCAGCGCCGCGGCAAAGCCTTTATTACCCATGGTATTGCCCAGCGTAGCAATGACGAAATACACGGGAGCAATCAGCATGCCCGCAAAGCCGCCCAGAGCCGAAGCCATGATGAAGGTGGTGGACATGGAACGCTTCACGTTAATGCCCATGAGCGTAGCCGCCTCCCTATCCTGCGCGGTGGCGCGCATGGCCTTCCCCATCCGTGTATTTTTAAGAAAGACGGAAAGCAGAATAACCAGGCCGAAACCGATGGCCATGTTCCAAAGATTTTGCGGAACCAGCGTTAGGCTGCCTACTTTGAAGGGGGCATCGCCAAAGATGCTGTTGAAGGGGAACGGATCCGCGCCGAAAATTACGCGAACAAGATTTCGTAAGAATATACCGATGCCGATCGTCGCAATCAGCCTGCGTTGGTTGCTAGCGGAAATGAGAGGACGGAAGGCAGTGATTTCAATAAAAAATCCAACAATGCAACAAAAAAGGATAGCAACGGGGAAAGCCAGCCACAGAGGCATGCCCCAGAAGGAATGGGTAATGAGGATGGCAAAGGCGCCGATCATGACCATATCGCCTTGGGCAAAGTTGAGCACACCCCAGGCATTATAGATCAGAACGTAACCGATGGCGATAAGGCCATAGATGCTGCCGATCGCCAAGCCTTGGATCAGCTGCTGTACGAGATACGTCATGGAATTTCCTCCTTGATATAAGAGAGAGACGGGGCGAGAAGCGAATTTCCCGCCCCGTGCAGGTTCCGTTGAAAAACAGCGGAGGTCGTGTTATTTAACCAGCTCGTACTGTTTGTCGCCAATGAGGCGGACCTTCAGGATCTCAGCGCGAATGGCGTCGCCGTTCTCATCAATGGTGATGGAGCCGGTAGCCATATCCTTATCCTTGATAGCCTTCATGCCTTCCATGACAAGGTCGCTGTCCACATCGCCGGTCTTTTCAATGGAGTACTTAAGGCCGTCGGCCAGGGCGAGAAGGGAGTCATAGGACATAGCGTTGTTGGAATCCGGGGTCTTGCCATACTCAGCTTCGAAAGCCTTGATGAAGTTGGCGGAAACCTCGTTTACGGCATCAGCATTGGCAAAGAAGGTCTGGGTGTTTACGAGGCCAATAACGGCATCGCCGCCCAGCTCATAAAGCTTCGCGTTGGTCAGGCCGCCACCGCCCATCAGGGGGCACTCGATGCCCATCTGGCGAGCCTGGGTGGCAATGAGGGCGCCCTGCTGATACATGGTGTACATGATCAGGGCATCCGCGCCGGCTTCCTTCACCTTGAGCAGTTGGGGAGTCATGTCCATCGCCTTGGCGTCAAACGCCTCGTTGGCTACGAGCTCCATGTTGTGCTTCTTAAGGGTATCCACGATCACTTCCATGGCGCCGGTGCCATAATCGTCAGACTGATAGAGGCAGGCGATCTTCTTGGCGCCCAACTGGGTGATGGCATACTCGGCAATGCCGCCCGCCTGGAGCAGGTCGGAAGCCTGGATACGAACGATGTAGGGGTTGCCCTGCTGGGTAACGGCTGCGCCAGAGGAGATAGGCGTTACGTGGGGAATGCCCGCGTTAGAGCTAACTTCCATGGATGCCAGGGTGCAGGAGCTGTTCACGGTACCGACGATGGCCTGAACCTTATCGCTGTAGATCAGCTTGTTCACGGCAGAAACAGCCGTTGCCGGATCCTGCGCGTCATCCTCGATGACCAACTCAATCTGACGGCCATAGATGCCGCCGGCCTCGTTGATCTCCTTGGTAGCCAGCTCAACGCCTTCTACCAGGGTCTGGCCTACCATTGCGGCATCGCCAGAGAGAGGACCATATACGCCAACAAGAATGGGATCGGTGCTATTCGCCTTTACCTCGGTGGGCTCGGCAGCTTCGGCTGCGGGCTCTTCTGCGGCAGGCTCGGCGGGAGCGGCAGGCTCGGCAGGCTGCGCAGGCTGGCTAGCGCAAGCAGTCACGGCCAGCGCAAGCATGAGCGCCAGAACAAGGGCTACAATTTTCTTCATGTAGGTATCCTCCTTATTTTTTATTCCCGAAAGCGCCTTGCGCATACGGGAAATTCTATCGAAGTTCTCATGCGGGAGAATCAATGCATGTCCGTCTTTCGTTCTCCCTATATGGAAGTTTCTGCGGAATTACGCCCGGTTAATCATCTTCCAGCTTCATTCTATATGCGGCAACGCCCAGAAGGCAGCTCTCCTCCACTTTATCCAAATGATGCTGCAGGGCTTTTCGATAAGCCTTCAAATTCCGCTGGGCCAGTGCTTTATAAATCCCTTCATGCTCGGTGATGGCCTCGTAGCGCCTCGTTCGGCTGGGTAGAGCGATTTCCCGTGGGGTCACGGGCGGATGCTCCATGTTTTCCTTGGAAAAAGCCGTGATGGGATCATAGTTTTCCAGCTCGTCCAGAAGTTTGATTAAAATGGGCATTCTACAGCTTTGCATAAGCAAACTGTTAAATTTATCATGGTAACGGAAAAAGCCATACTTATCATCTTCATCCCATGCGCGCTGGCACCGTTCATTGCACCGGCGCATTTCTTCCAGCTCTTCATCCGTTATATTCTTAACGGTATCTTCCGCGCTAAACATCTGCAGGGCGGCACGCAGGGAAAAAATCTCTTCAACTTCCGCCCGGGTTAACGGCGCGCGGGCCATGGCCCCCTTTTTGGGAATATAATTCACCAGCCCATCCCGTTCCAACATCCGCAGCGCTTCCCGCACAGGTGTGCGGCTCAGCCTGAACCTGTCCGCATAAGTCGTCTCTACAATCCGTTCATTGGGCTTAATCTCACCCTTTACAATGGCGTCCTTAAGTTGGTTGTATACAAACTCACGATCGGAACTCACCGTTTTTCGTTCATCTTTCGTCTTCATCGTGTACGTCCCCCGTTTTGCCCATTTCTTTCCTCAAATGAGGGTGCTAATCCGGGCAGCGCTGCCTTGATCGATTGTTAAATTGTGAGGTTTTTTGTTTATTGGCTTTCGAAAGGCCAGGCTCCCTTTATGTTTCTTATGTATATGGTAGGCCTTTCCCTAAATCAATTGGCCATGCCAGCCAAGGAGATGTATGCTGGATACAGGATACAGGTTATATCGTTATTATACTCATCCGTTTTTTGCTTTGCAACATATACTTTTGAACAGTTTCGCGTATCATATTTTTAGGTTTTTTATCGTTTTTCTTTTTTAACGTACAAAAATCCCCCATATGCAGGCAAAAATCAAGTCTGCTATGGGGGGATTTTTGCAGGATGCGCAAGAGAAAAATTCGATTTTATCCTATTTGCTCCGCAACTTTCTCAGTCTTCAGCGATAACGATTATCATATCCTCGCTATCAAAGGTAATCGTTTCGCGTTTAGGAGGATTCAGGCGGACGGTCGTTTTTATGCCTTCTCCCGTCCGTTCCATATCTTTATAACCGATAAAAATTTCTCCCTTTCTGGCGGCCGCCTGGGTTATGGTTCGAAAATTCACAGGGCTCCCTGTTACCACGTAATTGTAGGCGGGTTTTAGATAGATCTCGGAACCTTCCTCATCCAGCAGATCCGCAAACACAGCCGCAAGCAACCGGTTCTCCGAAATTTGAACCGTGAGGAGGCTGGTCAGGTTGGAACTGACGACAAAGTCGTTTACTTTGGTAATTTTGGCCAGCTCTTGGTTGCGCACATCCAACATCTCGCTGGTTACGGAAAATTCCGCTTTGGTCTTTTTTGCGATATCACGCAAATGCATAAGTACCATCAGCGTTGTAGCATCCGCAACTTCCGGATCCGCCTGCGCGTCGCTGAGCACTACGATATTCCTATATCCTTCGCTTACAAAATTCTCCAGAACCTTCCTTTCGCATCTATCGCACAGTACTGTCCGTAGGGACATCGTCCGCAGCCTATCCCGCAGCCCCTCCGTTTCCAAAATAGCAGCCTGGCTATCGCAGGCAACCGTAACCCGGGAACCCGGGGCCACATAGCGGTCCAGCTCCTCCACCATTCCCGTGAGCAACCCGTTATGGCCCAGCACCAGCAGAGAATCCGGCTGCTCGCCCCAGGAGCCCGCTTCCTTCGCAAACAGCGTCTCTCTCCCGGGCTCAACGGTCTCGACCTGCGCAATGCCGTCATCTTCCGCAATGAGAATGATCTCGTCCGCAGAATCAATCAGCGTATCCATGGGAGGGTTGATCAGCGCTTGCTTGTTTCGTTTCAGACCGATCACGCATGCATTTTCAGGCAGCGCGAGAACTTGGCCAAAGGTCTTCCCGGCAAATGTGGGGATGGCTTCCGTATAGATTTCGTTGCCCTCGTAGCTAAAAAGCTCCGAATATACCAGGGAAAGGCCGGGCTGGCGGCAGGTGTGGGCGATAATGCGGGACATGGCATCCGCAAAGAACACCACTTCCACCCTGCCTTCTCCGGCAATTTTGGCCACATCCACATTGGATTCCTCGTGAATTACGGCCGTAATATGGGCCTGATTTTCTGGATAAGCCTTGAGGTAATTCGTTACGGACAAGATGGTGCGGATGGTCTTGGCATCGTTGGCTTCGTTTACAATGATGCTGCGGCATGCCTCCACGGAGCAGCGCTCCAGCGCTACGGAGTCCGCGGTATCCCCCGTGCGGCAAATGATGCCCGTATTTTTATGGTCCGGCAGGTAATCCCGCACGGATTGGTCCATCACTTCCTTATCCTCCGTCCCCAAAATTACAATGCGCGGCCTTGTCCGGTTCTCGTTTGCAATCACCAACTCTGCGAGCATGGTGAAAATCCGGTTGTCAAAGCCCAAGATTACCGTATGATCTGCCTCGATAACCTTGGAATTACCCTTTCGCAGGTTTTCGAACTTATTTTCCAGGCCGCTGTTAATAATGCCGATGAGCATGCTGGTGATGAAGATGCCGCAAACGGTGGTAATGGTCATAAGAGCAAGGAACAACGGGCCGCTTTCCGCTTGTAAGCCCGCCAATGCGCCGGCATCCAAAGCATGCATCAGATTTTGCCAGATGGAATTGCCCAGGGAGCCGAAGACATTTCGATTGACGACCCATGACAATACGCCGATTGCCAACACCACCACCAGGGTAATGGACAGCAACATGATGATCAAGGGGATCGTGCCCCTGGCCATAATGTTGTCGAACTGGTAACGCAACCGCGCGCGCAGAGGCGCTTTCTTCATCATTGTAACTTCCTCGTTTCTTACTATTTCTTTTTCTCGTATTCCGTTTGATAAAATATAACAAGGCTATACAAACATCCTTGCGGCAGGCGATTTTATTATGTAGCTGTCTTTTTCATTTTTTAAAGAGCAGGCGTGCAAAGCGCAGCAAAAATGGGCCGTTTTCAGGAATTTAACAAACCTTCCGGCTATGCGCCGGAAAGTCCGTTATCCTGTTTTCTATTCCTGTATTTATTACTGTACAACGGCCTGATTTCCACCTAGCCGCCATATGGATATCCCGTCCCCGTCTTCCGTTCGAATCAAGCTTGCCCAAAAGTCCAGCGTCACCTGATCCGCATACCATACTTCGTGGCTATTTCCTTTTTCATCCGCATAACGGAAGGCCACGCACCGGCTGGCTTCATCCCGCCACTCTTCCGACACCGTAAAGGTTGCCGCCAGGCTTTTTGCACCTGTTTCCGTAAGTTGCTGTACGCTATCGCCGCACCAATCAAACCCGCCGGTAGCAATGGCAAAATCCTTGCGTCCCGGCAGGGCCTGCATCTTTTGCACCAATTCGGAAATAAAGGCGGCGTCCGCCTTAGGGCCCGCCCCGCTATGACCTCCATACAGGTTATAGCACATCATAACATAGGTGGGCCCCGCCGGAAACGTAAGGCTGTCGAAGGGTGTGCTCGGCTCCAGCAAAACGCGCAGAACCAGCCCTTCCTGGCTGGCTCGCGCATAAAGAGCCTCACAAAATGCTAGGAACTTCTCCCAAAGGGGCATGTCCTTGCGAATGGCCTCATAATCGATCTCGATACCGTCAAAGCCCTTGTCTTTTACCAGGGCAACGATATCCTCCACGTGTGCGGTCATGGATGCTTCGGAGCCCAAAAGTGTCCAAAGCAATTCCGTGTCCTTCAGGGAAAATTCTCCAGGCCCATCATATCGGTCATTGACAAAGGTTAGATAGCTTGTCCATCCTGCGTTGGGAAACTCCTTTTTCACCTTCTTATATAACGCTGGAATTTCCCTGGGTAAGATGACCTTTCCCTTGGGATCAAAATATGCCTCGAAATAGCAGAGCGCCTCCAGGCGGGTGTACCCCTTGAGCTCTGTAACCACATTATCCACATCCCAATAGGCCGCCCAGGCGGAAACGTAGCAATCCCCCTCCTGCCATGGTTCTATCTGCAAAGCAGGCGCTTGCGGGGTTTGGAGGATTTCCTGTGCCGCGACGCCTTCGGGTTCGGCAGAGGCAATGGGGCACAAGCTAGCCGGCTGTTCGCAGCCCATAAGAAGCATGGTGACCATCATGCCGATAACGGCTCCCAGCCATCTTGTTCTATGCATGCAGATTTCCTCTCTCTAAACCGTTTTAATAAACCATTCCACAAGGCTTTGCCAGCCGTTCCCCACCTGCGTGGTAAAAGCATCCCAGCCCTTCGGCCGCGTGTCATAGAGGGCATTTTCCGCTTCCCCGTCCGTAAAAATGGTTAGTGTTTCGAAAACGCCGTCGTAAACATCGTCCGCCAGATTGCGCTGGCTGTATGCATCCTGCAAAATGGCGCGGGCCTCCAAATAAACCATACCGCTTTGCTCCCCGGAAAGCGTTAGGGATGCGGCCTCCTTCTGATCAATGGAAACCTTTAGCTGATTCCCTAAAAGAGCAATATCCATCAGGCGGTTGCCGCTGGTTTTCAGCTCCAGCTCAGGTATATAGTCCCCTTTGCCGGCCTGGGAAACGGCGCCCGCCTCATCCTGCCGGAGCATCTCAAGGATGCGGCGGTTCTCGGCCGTCTTTTCGCCATAAATGCGTTTGGCCTCAATGGCCGCCTGCTGGGATTCCAGCCGGTTCTCTTCCTTCGTTTGCCAGACAGTCCCATCAAACACATCCAAATCCAATGTGAAAAGGGTGGTTTCCGCACCGCCAGCCTTTTGCGATATCAGAAGCACATTGTTCTCTATTCGCACCGCTACGCAAGATTCCAGCGTCTCATCCGCCCGTAGATAAATGGATTGGCTGCCCAGCTTATTGCCCTTAAGCTGGACGCTAAGGTTCAAATTTTTTTGTCCCTCGCTCCCCTTTAGGCGCATAAGGCCCCTGGCGTTTGGCAACGTTGTAAGCGTAATCCGTTGTGCCGTGCATTCGGCAACACCCTCCAATACTTCCCACTGGGCAGCGATTTCTTGGGTTCCTTCCCGGAACGCCTGGGTCAACCCGGTATCGTCCCAGATGCGCATGAGTAAATGATTGGTGGGCCAATAAGCCTGGGGTTGCATCCGCGTTAAGTCATAGCGGGAAATATCGGCCGTATTCAGGCAGTAACCTTCCCGATTAAAATTCATGCGGAAGGTCTCGTAAATCTCCTTCTCGTTGACGGAACTGGCCTTATCATTGGTGGCAAACATGCCCGTATTGGAATGCATCAGGATATAGAGGCCCGGAACCTCCCCCAGCTCCTTTGTATAAATATCCTGCATATAAGCATACTCCGCCTGGATCCGCGCTTTCATTTCCGCGTGGCTTTCCAGGGGAATTTCAAATTCATCCCGGATATAGTCCATCAGATAATGGTTATAATTGCGATCCACATACTTGGAAAGCCGATTGAATTCTATAGAATTCAACTGGCCAAAGTAGTTTCCATACCGGTCGAAGGTATTGATATAGGCAAGCCGGTAGCCATTGCTCCCCATTTCCCAATATGATTCCTTTTTTAGTTCCAACAGTTCGCCGGGGGAAAGGAACTTGTCGTCTTTCTTGCCGAATTTATCCGCATAGGTAAGAACCGTCGCCTTCTGGTTCAGTTTTTCCAGGATTTTCTCCGTAAAGATAGCCGTATCGCGCCGCCCGTCCTCAAACATCAGGAACAAGGCGCGCTCCGGCAGTTTTTTCCCTTTTTCATAATAATCCAGAATATCCTGCTGCGTAATGGTTACATAACCGGATTCCCGAAGGGCTGTCAAGTGGTCCTCCAGCCGCTGCGCGCTGATATGCGTTTCGTCGCCTTGGATATCGGTGCCAAAATAGGATACGGTGATAAAGCCGTTATCCTGCCCCGTTACGGCGGCGGCGGTATACGGCACATATTCCTGCCCTGTCGTCAAAGCCAGAATGAGGACACAGAGGCATATGAGGAGAATCAAGGTTTCGTTTATGAAACGAACAACCTTTCTCCGGTTTTTATACGCGCCGTATATTTTGTCACTGTCCAATGACATGCCCGTAATACTCATCCTCCGCTCTCTTTCTCTCTTCCCTGCGCTCCTCCGCCTGAATGTCCGCCGGGGTCATGCGCGTACCCCAGGTAGATTTCCAGAAGGTAACCCATGCAACAGGCATTTGCCAGAGCAGGACGGCTTCATAATAAATGCAAAACCATAGGCCGTAGAGCCACGTGCTGCTTCTGCGGAAAAACATCTGCGCAAAACTCATCAGCATGGCCATGGTCAATAAACCCAGCAGGAACGTGGTAGGCACAATTCCATAAGCAATAGGCACATATAGAAGGTTGTAAACCACGACCACGGGCGCGGCAATGGGCACCAGCACGCCAATGTAGAAAAACAGGGCCATAAAAGGCTCTTTTCTCCATATGAACCCGGCGGCCGTAATGGATTCCCGCAGCCACGAACGCTTCCAGCGCATTTGCTGCTTTAAAAACGTTTTATGGCGGTTTGGAACGATGGTGGAGCATACAGCCGTATCCTGATAGGTCGTGCGGTGGTGTCGCAAGACGAAGTTTGTCATAGCCCTATCGTCTCCAAAGGTGGCTTTCTGCCCCAAAAAGCGCTGATTAATCCATTCGTCCATATGGTCCAGGACGATTTGTTTTTTATAACAGGAAAGCGGACCGGAAAGGCATGTCACCGCATCAAAGTACGATTCCGCCGCCTTCATGATTCGAAACGCAATATAATAGCGCACCGACTGCATTTTGGTAAGGCCATTGGTATAGGTATTGGCCACGTCCGTTCGCCCGGCCACGCCGCCCATTTTGGGGTCTTGAAAAGGCTGCACCAGGTTCCGAATGGCAAACGGGTCCAAAAAGCTGTCCGAATCCACGAACACCACCAGTTCATGTTTCGCTTTCAGCACGCCGCGGCATAGGGCCTCGCGCTTCCCTTTGTTTTCTTTTTGCACAAGGTAGCTTAGCCGTTCCCCCACATGGAAGCGCTCGCCCTCCGCCGTAAGCTCTTCAATGGTTGCTTTGATAACCGCCACAGACTGGTCGTTCGAACAATCATCCACCACGATTACTTCCAATTTATCCGAGGGGTAATCCTGGTCGATGCAACTGCGGATCGTGCGGTGGATCCACTCCTCCTCATTGAAGCAAGGGATCACGATGGTCACGCCGGGCGTATATTCCATATCCACGGGCACCGCCCGATACAAAGAGCCGAAGAGATAGCGGGTAAGCAAAAATACGGCCGTAATAATACTATAGCTATAAAGGAACTTATTAAATTTAAAATAAATCACACTCTCCGCCCGCATGAGGATGATGATAAACACCATCGCAAACAGGAAGGTTGTGGAGATAGCCACCATGTTGGCATTTTTTCTGCGCCCCGCATATTGGGCGAGAGTTTCATTAAATTTCAGGCCGCAGCGCCATACTCCATCGGCGTTGACCTGGAAGCGGACCGCTTCGGCCGTAACCTTTACTTTCATCTCCATTCCCTCGGGCATGGAGCCTGGGGGAATCTGAAAGGCGAGGTGTATTCGCTTTGCCCTATGCAGCCAGCGGTATTGTTCTTCGCCTTTAAGCCGAATCAGCATGCCCGTGGTGGATACATCCACGCTCTGGCAAGTAAAGTTTTTTCTTTCCCCGGCGGGCAGCACGCAGCGCACATGCACAACAAAATTCACCGAAAAGCGCGCCCCCGCAATGGTCACCTTCTGTCGCTCGCCCATGTTCTTCTGGGCTTCCTCCGCGGAAGCGCCCCGACGGTCCCCGCCTTTCCTTTGCTTCATGGGATCGGGCACATGCGGGAAAATACGCCGGTCGCCCTTATTCTTAAGGAGGATGTCTTCGATCGGTTCATCCTTTCTCTTCCCCGTAAGGGTATTGATAATTTTGTTATACCAATCCATCCTTTTCTCCCTCAGCGAGCCGCGTTGACATACTTCCCATCCAAATAGTCACTGAAACGTCTAAACACAAGCTGCTTGGATGCGGGCTTGCTTTCGTTATCCGTTAAAAACGCATCCAGCGCCTCCGCCGTATACAGGCTGTTATCGGACATATGCATAACCACCACGGTGCCGCTTTCCCGAATTTCTCTTTTAAAATCTGCCAACAGTTGCTCCTTGCTCTCGGCGATATAGTCCTGAGAGGTATATGCCCCGCTGACGATGTAAGTAAATCCGCAGTCAAAAACGGTCTCCATGCCGATCCGGCTCACCGCCAGGGTAGGCGGACGGAAGTAAGTCGTAAGGGCAGGCTTTCCGTTCTCCAGTTTTACATCTCCAACCACGCTTTGAAGCACTTGGTAAGAGCGGATAAGATCCGCACGCAGCTCTTGCTGCTGCTCTTCCGTTAGGGAATCAAACCCGCTATTCCCTTTATCAATTGCCAGAACATAATGCGTATCCGTATGGCTAACAATATCATGGCCCTCCTGGGCAATTGCCCGCAGCAAGTTTGGATTGTAGCGAACGTTATTCGTACGAACACAGAACGTAGCTTTCACGTTATGGTTGCGGAGCACATCCAGCAATTTGGTAATGGTATCGTCCGAGCCCCAATCGTCGAAGGTGAGAAAAACGGCGTTCTCGTCATTGTGAATCAATCCTTTGTAATTGATGCGGCGAATCTCTTCCGAGGTAAATCCGGGCAACTCCTTTTTGGTACGGGCATCCACAAACCCAATATAATATTTTTCGACCCGATCCATGAAATCGTCGCCCAACTGGCCGGTATATATTTTGTCTTTCACCTGGGGGAGAATCTGGTCCGCAGGCAAGGGGTAGGTATAGAGGAGATCCTTATCCGCCAGGATCGTATTGGCTGACTCAATGGGATATATGCTATTGCGGGAGATAATCATACGAACCAAATCGCCCAAAAGCGTATTGCTGTTTTTATAAAAATTCATGCGGAAGTATACGATATGCCCGCGCCGCAGAATATAGTGTTTGCCGCCAAATATGGCCTGATATACCGTTTCCGCATCGGTTGCATGCTCATCTTGGGTTTTCGTTATGGCGGAACTATGTTCGAGCAGGACGCATCCGGCGGCATGGATTGCCTCGCGAATGCTATCATCCAGCGGGCCGTATGGAAGCTTAACCAGGTTGGTCTTGGTATAGCCATACTGTTCCTGAAATATCTGCCGACAGCGAAGGATCTGCGTACAATAGGTATATGCGTCCTGATTCTTCTGGGGTTTGAGCGCAATTCCAAGGTCGTATCCGCGGGCCAAAAGAGTCTTGATCTGCTCCGCGTACTCCGTTGCCTCGTCCATCGTCACCAGAAATGTTGCTTGGGCATTCATTTCCTGCAAAACGCTCAGCAGGTATTCCAGCTCCGTTTTATTCCCCAGGTCATAAAATAGAAACGCAGAGGCTCGTCGGGTTGTATGGATTTCGCTCATATTCTCGGCAAGCGCACCTTCGTTTTGGTTTAAAAGCTCCGCGGCTTCCGGCAGATAATTGGTATTATCCAATGCCTCCATAAACCACTCGATGATGAGCAGCAACCTCTGTTCATCATCCAGCGATGCAATATCCACCGCGTCCTTTTCGGGATCAATGGTATCCTGCTTATCTACAGCGGGCTTATCATCCTCTTCAGGCGGCTCATATTCGGATTCGTCCAACGGTCCCTCCAGTTTGATGGCCACGATGGACCCGCGCGGCAATTTATCCACATACGCTTTGACCTGCGAATAGGACGCAAAGCTCTGAAAGCTCACATAATGGGTGGTTTCTTCAATGGTCTCAATGCCGCTGGCCCATGCGGCCTTTCGTACTTGGCCCGTATACTGGGTGGCGTTGCACATCATGCGCATTGGCGTTTTACCGGAGACCACCTCGATAATTTTATTAGCCCGGCAGAAATCGTCCACCATTGCGGAAACGGCTTTTTGCTCC
The DNA here is from genome assembly GCA_034933245.1 of Candidatus Pelethousia sp. Classification (GTDB taxonomy): domain Bacteria; phylum Bacillota; class Clostridia; order Christensenellales; family CAG-138; genus Pelethousia. The sequence continues at coordinate 33,177 of JAYFNX010000061.1, read as the reverse complement.
ATGTGCTTTTCACCCCGGAGGGTATAGCTGCCCACGGTATGCCCTTCCTGCAAGGCGCGCTTTACGGATGCTTCGTCCTCGGAGGCATTGATGCCGGAAACGAAAAAGGTGGCTTCTTTTTTATAAGTTTGCAGCAAGTCCAAAATTTTGTCCATGGCCTCGGGTCTGGCCATGCCTTGGAAAGCCAGTTCCAATTTTTGCGCGCGGGATTCGGTGTTTGAGACCAGATCAGCCATACCGTCATCCGTAGAGAGTCGTTCCTGCGCCGCCTGGATATCCGCCGTAGCGTCATACATGCTCTTCGTGCTGCCCTCAAATGCGGAAATACTGCCCGTTTGCATTGTAAATAGCGCCCCTATGACGAGCGCGACCAATACGCACAGGCATATGGCCAGCCTAGCGCTCTTGGGAAGCCATCTTCTCTTCTTTTTCGGGTTTACACTACGCAATTTTTACAACTCCCAGTAAAGATACCCCTTTGGTTCAACCAGTTCCCGTTTGAACATGCCCTTCACATCTACAATCACCTTTTCACCGGCCTCAAATGCACCGAACATGGATTCTATCTGTTCGCTCGACAATGTTCGGAAGCAGGTGTGCGCTACAGCGAAAATCAGGCAGTCCGCCCCCCGTACTTCCTCCAGCGGCGTAAGGGAAATGCCAAATGTTTCCGCCGCTTCATCCGGATCCACCACAGGGTCCACAAGGTTACAAACCATGTCATATTCATGAAGACGCCGAATAATGTCTGCCACCTTAGAATTTCGCATATCCGGACAATTTTCTTTGAAGGATGCGCCTAGGATATACACCTTGGCCTCCCGCACGCGCTTTCCTGCCAGCACCAACATTTTGATGGCCGCGTCCGCCACAAAGCGGCCCATGGAATCGTTGATCTTCCGGCCTGCCAGGATAATCTGGGAATGATATCCCAGATTTTCCGCTTGATACACAAAATAATAAGGATCCACGCCGATGCAGTGGCCGCCCACCAATCCCGGCTCAAAGCCAAGCGCGTTCCACTTTGTATTCATGGCGTCCAGCACATCGTGGGTACTGACCTTAAGCCTGTCGAACACCATCGCCAATTCATTCATGAAGGCAATGTTAATATCCCGTTGGGCGTTCTCCACCAGCTTTGCGGCCTCGGCCACCATGATGCTCTTGGCGCGGAAAATACCGCCCGCTACCACCATGCTATATACGTCGGCAATATAATCACAGGTAGCCGCATCCATGCCGGATACGATTTTAACCACCGTAGAAAGGGTATGCTCTTTGTCCCCCGGATTGATCCGTTCGGGAGAATAGCCCACCCAAAAATCCCGGCCGCAGACAAAGCCAGATTCTTCCTCGATGGCTGGCACGCAAAGATCCTGCGTAACCCCAGGGTATACGGTGGATTCAAATACGATCGTAGAACCCGGCTTAAGGTTCCGGCCAATTGTCCTGCAGGCATCCAGCACCGGGGTCAGATCCGGCGTTTTATCCTGAAACACGGGCGTAGGAACGGCAACAATCAGAAAGTTCGCCTCGCATAAATCGGCCGGGTTTGCCGTGAAGTACACCGTGGTGTTTTTTACGGCTTCATCCCCCACTTCTGCTGTGGGGTCCATTCCATTTTTATAGGTTTGTATTTTTTTCTTATTAGAATCATACCCGATGACCTTCGTTTTCTTCGCGAAAGCAACCGCCAAAGGGAGACCCACATATCCCAGGCCAATTACCGCAATTTGCAACCGCTCATTTTTCTCTCGCATTCACATTCCATTCTCACTTTAACAATAGTATATCTTATGGGGATTTTCAAATTGTGTTGGCCAAAGGCCCTGTTTATTCCCTTTTCTTTGTGATTATAATACAAATTCTGCATATTGGAAAGATTGTTTATGCATTCTATAGGAATAAACTGGAAAGTGCTCTCCCAAAGTTGGACAATTCAAGGTCATACGTGATAAAATAAATTTGCGTTCACTCTGAAAAATGTAAATTCTGCATATGCAGCGCCAGGAGGTCAGTATGCGGCACTATACCGCGGAGCAATTCCGTGAAGGCAGCCAATATAAATCAGAATTTTACCACGAATACAGCGCCAAAGTCTATACTTTAGCCTACTCCCATGTAAAGAATGAGCAGGCCTCCCTTAATATTACAAAATCCGTTTTTCTCAAGGCCTTCGATACGCTCGCCGTTGTAAACTATGATGGGGATGATTATTGGCCGTTCCTGAAGGGATATGCGCTTGAGGAGATTGCATCGTATCTTTCCGGTCGTCCCCTCAGTTCGGAGGCAGCAGGGGGGCCTGCGCTTTCTCTTGATGTCGCCCAGCCTAAAAGCGCGCCTTCCCAGGCGCTATCTTCACGCAGGGGGACGCTATGGAAAATCCGAAGCACGCTTATGTTCCTGCTGAATCTCCTTTTGGCGGTTGTATTGGCGTGGCTTCTGGTAGGCCTTCTTATTCGGCTGAATATCCTGCCGGCCTTGGACTTAGGCTATACCTGGTTCAATGATAATATATTCCAACTGTTTTAAGAGCGGCCCCTTCTGCTTGTCTATTTCTCCCCCTGTGCGTGTAGGTCCAGCGGCCCAGCATAGGCAAGCCAACCGGAGCGTGGGCGCGTACATAGCTCCGTCTTCTTTTGAACGACAAACTGGCGTATGCGCTGCATATAAGCGGATACGCCAGTCTTTTCATTTTGTGTGATTTTCGGCTATTAATAACCTTTTGAGGTTCGGGTGCCACAGCCCCCGGCGGCAGATTCAATCGCCAGCGTGAGGGAAAGGAATTATTGCAGAATCCGTAAGAGAGGATGTGCCGGGGCGCCTGTACTTCGCGAGTAAAAAGTCTTGCGCAGCGCTGAACGCCTTTATTTTGTAGTCCCGGTCTTCTGCACGGTTTGGATGGCGGCCCGGATAATCCGAACCTGGTCTTTATTGGGGCTTACCTCCAAAAGGACGGTCTCCGCATCCGTATCCACCACCGTTCCAATGATCCCGCCAATGGTAATTACGCGGTCGCCTACCAGCACGCCCGCCTGCATGAACTCCGCTTGTTTCTTCCGCTTCTTCCCCGGCATGACAATGGCGAAGTAAAAAAAAACCGCCAATAAAATTACATAAAGGCCAATGGAACTCAACCCGCTTACATTCGGCATCATGAATCTCCTTTTTACGTATTCGTCCAGAAAAGAGTTGGCCGGGGCGCGCAGAATCGCCCCGGCCTTAGAAAGGTTGGTATCACATACCTAAGAATTCCTCCACAATAGCGGCAAATACGGCCGCGCCTTCCCACATGACGTCCTCATCTACGTCAAACTTGGGATTATGGTGGGGGATATCGGTATGTTTCGCAGGATTGGCCGAGCTCAGGAACATAAAAGCACCCGGTTTCTCCGCCAGGAAGTAAGCAAAGTCTTCGCCGCCCATATTGGGTGCCGGCACACTGGTGATAACCATGTTTTCACCCAGCACCTTCTTGGCGGCACGTGCGGCCAGGGCGGCCATTTCATCGTCATTCGTGACAGGGGGCGCACCCCAAACCATCTCAACCTCACATTCGGCCTTATAAGCAGTCGCAATGCTTTGAGAGATTTCTTTAATGCGCCGGGCGATGTACAGGCGCACCTCTTCTTCAAGGGCACGAATGGTGCCTTCAATGACGGCCTCCGTCGGAATTACATTGTAGGCGAAGCCCGCATGGAACTGCCCAACCGTCAAAACTTTGGGGCGGGTGGCGGCGATTTCACGAGAAACGATTTCCTGCAACGCCATCACAATATTGGAGCCTACCAAAATAGGATCTATGCCTTTTTCCGGTGTGGAGCCATGGCATCCCATGCCCTTAATCTTGATGATGTATTTATCGAAGGAAGCCATGCTGCAACCCGGCGTTACGATAAAGGTCCCGGTGGGGATATCTTTTCCGATTATGCTGCCGATATGGGTGCCAAATACGGCGTCCACCTCGGGATCCTTCAAGGCGCCTTCCGCAACGGCAATTTTCGCGCCCTTGGCGATTTCCTCACCAGTTTGGAATAGGAGCTTGACCGTGCCGGGAATCTCCGCTTTATGCGCATTGAGAACCTGGGCCGTAGCCAGAAGCATGGCCATATGGGTATCGTGCCCGCAGGCATGCATACACCCCGGGTGTTCGGAAGCAAAAGGCAGACCGGTCTCCTCATGTATCGGCAGCGCATCCATATCCGCCCGCAGGGCGATGACTTTGCCGGGCTTTCCACCCTGGATGGTGGCTACCAAACCGGAGTCCTGCTTGAAAAGGCGATAGGGAACGCCAAGTTCATCGAGCTTTTTGCATACATACGCACGTGTCATGGGTAGGTCCGTACCCACTTCAGGGATCCGATGGAGATCCCGCCGCATTTTTACGACGGTTTCCTGCAAATCTTTACATTCTTTCCACATAACTTTTCCTTTCCCCCAGGGGTTAACCAAACAATTTGCTTAAGCAGCCTTTTTCTTCTGCTCCTGCACAAAGAACAACCGGGCAATGCCGACGCTGCCAAACACCGCTACGACAATCAGCAGCCACGAAGGCAGGCTGGTCGTGAGCTTAAGAATGAGGGGCACGCCCAGGGAGAAAACAGCCACCTTGGGATGCTTCATGGCAAACTGTCCAAAGGTTGCGCCAAAGATAGCGCCTGCTGCATATTTCGTGAGTGCGGTTACGATAAAGGCGGGCAATACGGCCACCACCGCGGTGCCGACAATGGCTGCCAGGGTAGTAAAGACCAGGTTGGTAACGATGGAACCGCAGATGCTCATCGTGGAGACGATCTCCGCTTGGAGCGTGCCGGGCTCGCTTTTCGTGGCTTCCTGTGCTAATGCCGCGCAGGGTAAGCGCATATTGCCGATGTTGCCGGAGAGGAAGCTAAGGTAGGTGCCGGTGAGGCCAAGTGCGGCATAATAAGAAACAGGCTCAACGATGTAAAACGCGCCGAAGGACAAGGCGGTAAGGCCCCAAGCCTTTAGCACCAGCTCCAGGCTCGGCCAGCATTGGTAAGTGGAGCACATCCAGATTACCGGTAGAAAAGCCGTAAGTGCGGCCAAAAGGTTGGTAGGCGCGCCGATACGAACACTTCTTTTTTTCCATTGGGTCATCACATTTTGTTCCATAATGAACCTCCTAAAATCTTTCTATCGCATCGAATGCCGCGTTTACGCCTTAATGACATCGCAAATAATGGAGCAGAACATACCGAAGAGCATGGCAATACCCAGGGAATATTCCATGATCTTGGGGCATTTGGGCGCCAGCCACTTAACGATCGCCATCATGCACAGCGCGCCGGAAATGGAGGCCACTGCGTTGCTCACACCTTTAATGATTTCGTTTTGATTCAAGTATCCGAAAATACCAAGGGAGCACGCCGCGCTGAAAGCAGCCAGCCAGTGCGTGTCTCCTCCGCAAAGCTTATCCCTGAGTTTCTCAAGGCCCGGCGTAAAGAGCCCGGTCATCACCAGCCAGCCAGCGCCATTAAGAGCCATGGCAAACCAAGAAACCGCCATGATTGTGAGAGTATAGCCCTCGCCGCCTAGTTCCACGCCCGCTGCTGTTGCGCCCAAGGTTGCTGCGGTGAGCTCTGTAGGAGCCGCGCCGATGATAGAAAGACGCAGCCAGCTCATAGGGCCGCCGATAGCCGTCATAAGGCCTACCATTACGATAAACACGCCCATAGCCGGGCCAATGGCGGAGACCAAGCCAATGCGGGTGGCTTTCTTGGTGATTTCTGTGGATAGGTTAATTTCTTTCGCGGTCTTTCTGGCCATACCCATGTAGATCAGTGCCTGACCCAGGGCGATAATAACCGTAACGCCACACAACAGCCATACGATCGGGGAATTTGCAATTGTCAGATTGTCCATACTAACTCCTCTCGAATACCTACGATTATTTTGAGATGAATTGGCTTCGGGTATACCCTTTTGTTTCCTGTGATTTTCCCTGTTTGTAAGTGTTTACCATGTCACACCATTGTCTGGCGCCGGCAGCCAGCGATGTGTTTTGGTCCTTAAGTACATTTTCATCATAGCACACCTTTTGGTGCTTTAAATTATATTTATAGTATAATATTTATTCCGTTAGTCTGTCCTTATGGTATAATTCATGTGCGTTCCATACGACCATTCCCCCTGGTTTGTTGGTCTTAATTGCTATACGGCATACAATCTCTCTTCATTTTGTTTGAAGAAAATTCTTTTTTTTCGATAAATATAGCCAAAATTCGTTGTTTTATCTGTGTTTTTTTGCATTTTCTGCCTTATCTATACATGTAATACAATATATTTTATATATTATTATACGGTAAGTATATGATTTTATCTCTAATTTTATGTTATGATAAAAGTACATTGTGCTATTTTCTTAGGATGTACGGCGATATGCCCGTCCGTCTGCGCGGCATTGTGCTCGCTCATTTTTGTATTTTATGTACAATTCATGTGTTAAAATAAAGGCGTCAATCGGAAAGGAGAAACGATATGATCGTATCCGAATTGCTTCAACTGCCCACAATTAAAGGACTCAAGGTGATCGCGGGCGGATTGGGCTTGCACCGCAATATATCCACAGTTACCGTTGTAGATGCGCCTGACGGCACTACGTGGCTTCGAGGCGGGGAGTTTGTCGTCATGACCGGCTATGCCTTTAAGGATGCACCCGGTGGCCTGGCAACGCTCATTGAAACGCTGGCATCCCGAAACGTATCCGGGCTTGGGCTTAAATGCAGCCGCTATTTTACGCCCGTGCCTCAAATGGCAATCGACATGGCCAACAAGCTGGACTTCCCGCTTATTTCCGTACCGGAACAATATGCCTTTTGCGATATCATCAACCCCACACTTTCCCGAATTGTGGACAAGCAGGCGGCTATGTTATTGCAGGCCAGTAAAATCCACAAGGAGTTTATTGACCTGGCGGTCAACAACAACAGCGTTCCGGAGATTTTACAGGCCCTCAGCGCCATACTGGGAAGGCCTACCGTGTTTATCGATATGCACTTCCGCCAATGCTATTGCTCGGATTATAACAGTAAAATCGCCTTGCACCTAACGCATCTGAATCTGGATAATTTCTCTCCGGATATTTTGGCTTCTTACGAATCTTATCCCGTTGCCAACGACACCAAGCAGTTCGGCTATTTGGTCACGCCCCCGGACACGAACGCAGATGTTGAGGACAATACGGTGCGAACAGCATTAGAGTACGCCGGTGTTGTGTTGATTTTGCGCATGCTAACCCGCATCTCCAACCAAAACACGGAAGAGAAATATAAAAATGCTTTCTTCGAGGACCTGCTGACCAACAATGTAAAAACCGAAATGGAAATCCATAACCGCGCGCGTCTTTATGGCTGGGATTTAAGCAATGGCGGCCTAGTGGTGATTGTAGATATTAACAACATTAAGAAATATTACAATCGGAGTTTGGATGCCCAGACCAACGAAAAACTGGAAGCTGCGGCGCACACCATATCGGAGACGTCCATTCAGCACATGCTTCATAGTTTCCCGGCGGCCAAATATTACCGGCAAAGCGATGCCGTGGTCTTTATCCTTTCCGAAAAGGCCACCGGCGCGCAAGCCCTGTTTGCCATGCTGGAAGCAATTTTTCATAGAATTCGCGAGAATTTGGCTGCATCTTCCGTCCCATTTACCATCACCATGGGCGTAGGTGGCCGTTATACCAATGTGCGCAACATCCATCAGAGCTATGCCGAGGCCCGTATGGCCATTACGCTGGGCTATCAAATGGACTGGTTCGACTGCGCTTTGTTTTACGATCAACTGGGCGTATACAGGCTGCTGGCCGGAGCAGCCCACAGCGAGGAAAGCGAGGAATTCTTCCAGCAATACATACAACCGCTGGTGGATTACGATGCCCGGTATCATGCCTGCCTGGTAGATACGCTGCAAACTGTCGTACGATGCGGTTGGAACTTAAAGTCCGCCGGCGAGGCTATGTTCATTCACTATAATTCCATTAAATATAGGTTTTCCAAAATTTGCGAGGTGCTGGGCGTTGACCTTCACTCCCATGATAATCAGCTAAGCGCCGAATTGGCCCTGAAAATGTACATGATGATTCATCCCAAGTGGACCTTATAAAGACGAAAGCGTCTTTTTCTTTGCGGGCATAGGGAGCGCGATTGTGAACTTGCCCGCGTTTACGCATCCGCTGTTCCTTGTTTGCTCAAGCAAAATTATTTGTACCGGGGTTCTTGACCTATGCTGGAAACCTCGTATAATAGAAAGTATAAATAGCATATGTCATAAACTTGTGTCTGCACCATGGGGAACGGATCGAGTTACCCTTTATCTTGCGGGATTCCAAGCGATAGGAACAGGATCCACGGTTTTCGTTCAAAGGTGCAGCGCGTTTGCCTGAAAGGAGAGTTTATGCCCCGCCCAAGGAAATGGAGGAAGGTCTGCCGCCTTCCCAAGGCAAGTGAGTTTGCCCCGCTAATCGAAAAATCCGCATCGCTTGCCCCGGTTACCATAACCGTGGACGAATATGAAACCATTCGTTTAATCGATAACGAGGGGTTTACCCAGGAAGAATGCAGCGGATATATGAAAATTGCGAGAACCACCGTTCAGCAGGTCTATAACAACGCAAGAAAAAAGCTTGCCCATGCATTAGTGGAAGGGCTACCCTTCAAAATTGAGGGGGGCGACTATTTGCTTTGCGACGGCAAAGAGGCCTATTGCGGATGCGGCGGATGCCGCAAGCACGGATGCAAGCGGGAAGCCCGTGAAGAAGCGGCTTTCGAATCCATACGGCCGCGCCCCGATTAATCGAGGGGCAGCGCCCATATCCAGGTCCAACATTTCGAATTTTTTTATTTTATACGTATAAAGGCGCCCCAACAGAACATCAAACGAAATGACGAATAGGTCACCCGCCCATGGGTTATTTTTCCGACAGCGTGGGCATATGCCAATCCTTTGGGGCGAAATGAGAGGCGATGTATTCCTTGCAGATGGGAAGGCTTGTTTGTTTTGCCGTTTTCGTAAAGTGCCGCGCATCATAAGATGTCTGCGAATACAGCGTCTTCTTGCATACCCGTGCAGTTTATCCAGGGTACTGTGCATAAAACCATCCTATCCTTGTAACGCCGAACCCAATATTTTCTAGGAGGTATCCATGATGTCGTATTCCCCATCCCTAAGTTCGGGCTTTGCCAGCACGCAGAACAAGAGCAAATTCCTCACCCCTGTTTCCGGCATGTGCTCTCTTTGTTCGGAGGACTGCACGGGTCCGTGCGAGTTAGGCCTTGCCGCGGTTCTCGGCTCACAGACGGTCTATCCAACCACCACCGGGGCCAACCAGATTGCATCTGAAAAAAAATATCCCTTGGATTATTCCCACTTCAATATCAACGGCCGGGTGTTTGGCGCTATTGGGGCAAAAGCCGAATATGAGAGCGCCACAATTTTCAACGTAAACCTTGCGCGCGAATATGGAACGACCCACAAAGTGAAGCTGGCCATGCCAATCATCCTGCCCGCCCTCATTAAGCTCAACTGGCGCGATTATTTTGGTGGTGCGGCCATGGCCGGCGTTACCTGCATGGTTGGCGAAGATGCTAAAAGCAAAGATAAAAATCTCAAAATTGAGCATGGTAAAATAGTGGATTTCCCGTTTATGGGGGAAATCATACAAAGCTTTCAAAAGTATAACCGGGGCTATGGGCAGATCGTCCCCCAGTGCAACGTGGAGGACGACATGCTGGGGGTGCCCGAGATCTCCATACAAAAGTATGGCGCAGAGGCTATCGAATTTAAATTTGGCCAGTCCGCAAAGGGTACGCAGCCGGTGAATCGGTTGCCCAACCTGCAGGCTGCGCTGGAAAAGCAGCAATTGGGCTTTCTCGTGTATCCCGATCCGTCCGATCCCGCCATACAAAAGGCATACGAGGCCGGTCTATGTCCCAACTTCAACATGTATGGCAGGCTCCCCCTTTGGGATGAAGCGTTCTTTGAAAAGCGCATTCAGGAACTCCGCGCCCTAGGTATGAAGAACGTATACTTCAAAATGGCCGGGTTCGACCAGGCGGATATCGAGCGTGTGCTGCGTATCGCATCCCATAACCAGGTGGATATGGTTACGTTTGACGGTGCGGGCGGCGGCAGCGGCTATAGTCCCTGCAAGATGATGAACGAGTGGGGCATGCCCTCTGTCATGCTGGAGAGCACGCTGGTTCGCATCGCTGATAAATTAAAAAAGGAAGGTCTTTCCCTCCCGGCAATGGCTGTTACGGGCGGATTTGCTTCGGAAGACGCCGTATTTAAGGCGCTGGCCCTTGGGAACGGTTATGTACAGGCCATTGGCCTTTGCAGAGCCGCCATGGCGGCCGCTATGAGCGCGAAAAACATCGGCGATTCCATCGCGCAAGGGCATGTGCCGTCCCATCTGAAAAAATACGGGGAAACCGTGCAAGAAATTTTCGCAGACTTGCCGGATCTGCGGGCTCTTTATGGCAAGCAAGCGAATGATTTTTCTCCCGGTGCAATCGGTGTCTTTTCCTACCTGCATAAAATTGCTTTCGGCGTGAAGCATTTCGGCGCCCTAAACCGCAAATTCGACATACAATACTTTGATCCAACGGATCTGATCCCCCTTACGCAGGCGGCCGCAGCATTGTTATCATGATGGCAGCTTACCTGCTACTAAGCACAAAAGAATCCCCCTATGCGGGGGATTCTTGGTTTTTCCAGCCTCCTTGGCTACGGATTCAAGCCTTCGTTTGACAAGGCTGGCGTGGGGCTGCCTCGCGTTTTACAGCGGCAAGCCGGTAAGGCCATGCGGACCGAGGGCTTACGGAAACCTTCAGCAAGCCCGGCGCTGCTGAAGCGGCGGTGGATGGCAATATGCTTGCCCGTTACGAGCCGTTTATTTGGTCTTTTTTCTATAACTGTACGGAACCATGTTTCCCGAGGATTCGTTGCCAAATTATTCGGAGCCCTATATAATACAAATATGAAAGCAGTATATAAAATGGTTTTAAATCGTCATGTCGTCTTAGGCAATATAGAACGGCGAGGCGATCAATACATCCTTAATCCATGGACGTTACCGGCGGACGAATATAACGAGCTCGTTCTCGCTATGCATGAAGAGTATTCTTTCGCCCTTTCAGGAGATGGGATTGTAGCTACGCCTAAGCCCCGAATGAAGTAGCCCCCATGCAAGGCAGTTTCCCCATTGGGTTTGACTGCCCATCACGCCGGATGCCCGACGCGATCGCCGCAGCATATAATATTGCGCCCGCCCTTTCTCCTTTCACACGCGGCCCGCTTCCTACATACTCTATAGTGAGTCTACACCATCTTACTTGAGAAATATAATGTGGGGAGTGAAACAAATGCGTTGTTGGCCGTTCATATTATTGTTGGGCGTCGCCTGCTGCAGAAACACATCTGGATACCGTTGTTGCTGCTGCAATCGCCGCTGTTGCAACCGTCGTTGGTATTAGTTGCGATCTACCGGGCTTGCTATATTGGCAGGCCTTTTTCTATCTACCAGCTTGATGGCGTCTCTCTTTTCATATGCCGCACGGCTTTCCCTTCTATATCCGTTCTTGCATTGCGAATGCCATCCCGCTCCATTCCATACGCTTTTCCGCTTTTCAAAACTTCAAAAGTCGAATATAATTAAAGAAATAATTAGGATTGTAGGTTCTTATGCAAGAAAATTCTGAGCAACAATTTGCGCCCATTAAAAAGGTCAACCTGAGCCAAAAGCTGGTCGACTATTTCATCCAGCAAATTGAAAACGGGAATTTTGCCATCGGCGAACGTATCCCCAATGAAATCAACCTTGCCACGCAGTTGAATGTAAGCCGCAATATTTTGCGCGAATCCATGAAGATACTGGAAAACTACGGTATCTTGCACACCGTAAACGGTAAGGGCACCATGGTCTCCCCTTCGGCCATATCCAATATCAGAAGCGCCCATTTTTTTGAAAAGCTACGGAACGACACGGACGCGCTTCAGCTCCTTGACGCCCGGTTCATTTTGGAACCCGAGATCGCCTACCATGCTTGCGAACGCTGCACACAAGAGGATATTCAGAAGCTTCAATGCATTGTATCCATGCCGCTTCCAATGCCGGCCACAGACGGCCACGCGGATGACGATTATGATTTTCATATTGTTCTTTCCAAGGCATGCGGCAACGAAACGCTGACGGAATTTTTATACATTCTGCTTTATCGCCTGCGCGAGGGGGAATATGCCAATTTTAACAAGTATGTGGAACGGGTGCTCCGGGAAAAATCGCGGCAGGAACACGAGCTTATTCTTGAAGCCTTGATTCAGCATCAGCCCCTGACGGCACGCAAGGTTATGGCCAAGCATTTGAGCGACCGCATGAACATTATCAAAACTCTTTACCGGTCTGATATCGATCCCAGCGGGCTCAGCGCCACAGCCATCAATCATGCCATGCGTGAATCCTAGTATCCCCGCCTTTTCGCAACAAATCCTCCCCTGGTAACGCGCTTCTTTTGCAAGCGGAGCCGCCAGAGGAGGATTTTTTTGGCCGTCTTCTTAAGCGGCGCCTTCCATGCCGCGCATGCAGGCAAAAAGCCATGGGCAGCCTGCCTTATTTGCCAAAAAACGCCGCGTCCTTATCCAACGGGAAAATGGGTCTGGGCATCTTATGAAAGTCATAGCGTTTCAGGTCGCCGCTCATGAGCCCCGGTGGATCCGCCGTAATGATCGCTGCCGCCCTGTCCTGAAAAAATGCCCTGAAGTGGTGCGCGGACTTCAAGCCGACGTACCTATATTGCGCAATGTCCGCCCCGGTAGCCAGGAATGGCCTGTCATCATAGGTCTGATGAAGAACGGAACCGATGATGATATCCACATTGCCGGTCCGGATCCGCGCGCATGCTCCGATGGTATCGGGCAGATTCGCATGCACCGGCGAAACATACACCACTTCCCCGTTGCCAAGGCAAATAATCTCGGCATCCTTGATCTCTATGGGTTCGCCGTGAACCGGCTCGGTTTTGCCTCCAAGGGACAAGGAAATATGCTCGCCCACGCGGCGCTCCATGATTTCCTGCACCGCGATGGGATCATAGATATAGCCCATAATGGTTTTGGGATAATTTCGGCGCAACATTTCTCGCAGCAAATGCGTACCGTCTCCGGGGGCGCCTCCGCCCGGATTATCCGACAGTTCATTGATAACGATATATCCTTCCTTGGATACGGAGGCTGCTCTATCCATGGCTTCCGCGGGGGTCAGGGATTCCGGCACAAACTGTTCTCGCTTGCTCCAAATATAGGCGGCCAACTCGTCGGCCGCTTCCTGCGCCCCGCTTCGGGCGACCACAACCACAGAGCTTCTGGTAAAGGGTGTATCCGCGGGCGGGAAGCCATGGAACAGCGTTGCGTCTATCAGCCTGTGCGCCGCCGCATATTCTTGAAAATACGAATTTATCGATGAAAGCGGCTCGTCAAACGTATATCCTGCCGAATGCGGAATTACCATCGGAAGTTCGGCCATGGCGATATTTGGCAGATTTTTGCCGTTTATCGCATGGATCAGCGTTTTCATCGCCAAATATCCCGCATCAAACATATCGACATGCGGATACTGCTTAATGCCAAACAAGCCGCTGGAAAGCCGCAGCATGTCCGGTGAAACGTTGGCGTGCAGATCAAGCGTTACCATGACCGGCATGTCGTACCCCACCACATCCCGAACAGCCTTGAGCACATAGCCTTCCAAGTCGTCCGTATATTCCGCGCAGCCGGCGCCGTGCAAGCCTAGACAGATGCCGTCGATCTCGTCCTTATAACGCACCACATAGGACATAAGCTGCCCCAGTAACCGGTTTGCGCAATCCTGCGACAGGGTAGGCGCCGCGGCGAGGCATGCGATCGTCGGTATGACTTTTGCGCCGTATTCCTCCGCCGCTGCCAGCATGCCGCCGATATAGTCAGGCGTCCCCTTGAACATGGGCGGAATTTTATCGTCGCAAGTCAAAGTACCCGATGCTGTGAACAAGGCATAGCTCGCCGTATGCGCGGAAAACGTGTTTGCTTCGTGCCCGAATTTTCCAATCAAAATCTTCATAATCATCCTCTTCAATTTGATGGCAGCGGGATTTTACGGTTCCGTTTCTCTATGAAATATTGCCAGCCGGCGGAGAATACCTCCGTCGGCTGGCTTTTGGAGTCTTTAAGCAATAGGGCTTTGTGGAGGTTTTGAAAGATTAATTCCAGCTCCACTGATAGACATAGTAAGGATGCGCTGCGGAAACGTGGGGGATGGCGTTCAGGTCTTTTGCCCATGCATAAGGCATTTGCTTATGCAAAACGGGAATCGTCGGGCAATCGTCCGTTAGAATTTCGCAGATTTCCTTATAATAAGCCGCACGTTGCGCCTGGTCGGTGGTGGCGTCGGCAGCCGTAAAGAGCTCATCCACCTTGGGATTGCTATAGCGAGCATGGTTTTTGGAGTTAATGCCGGTGGTTCCGTAGAGCCCCTGGTCATAAGAGAAGTCATATTGGAAGGTCATGCCCTGGGTAATAATAGCATAATTGCCGCTGGCGGCATCCGCCGAATAGGTCTCAGAAGCGCGCAACTCCAGTGTGCAGCCCATCTCGGAGAGGCTCTGCTGGAAGATGGTAGCAAATTTCTCATAGAAACCACCGGGGATGATATCCATCACTACGCCGAAGTCTTCCTTGAAGTTGATGCCGTTGGGATAACCGGCCTCGGCCAGCAGCGCTTTGGCCCTTTCCAGATCATACGAATATGCCGGGCAATTGCTGAAATCCACGCCGAAGGAGCGCTCGTCCGCCATCAGGCGGGCGGGAACAGCCAGTCCCTCATACGCAATAGCAACCATGGTGGCTCTGTCCGCGGCATAGGTAAGGGCCTGACGCACCAGTTTGTTATCAAAGGGTGCAACCTCGTTATTCATGGAGATGTATGCGGTATGCAATGTGGTAACAGCCTCGGTGTTAAAGCTGCCCGTATCAACAAGGGGCTGGAATGCCGAAATATTGGAGACCTGGATAAAATCGAGTTCCCCGGCTTCGAAGGAAACAGCGGAAGTGGTGGAGTCGGTTACGGGGCGCAGGATAACGTTTTTTATAGGAACATCGCACTCCCAATACTCATCAAATGCTTCCAGCTTCACTTCGGTGGAAAGATCCACAGCAACGAATTTATAGGGGCCCGTGCCGCAGCCTTGCTCCAGCAGATCGCCGCCAACCTCGTTGTAATACTTCTCGTTCATAATGTAGATCTCGGAAGTATTGTTGATAAAGGACACGCTGGGACGGGAGAGGCGAAACACCACGGTATAGTCATCCGTCGCTTCAATGCTCTCCAGCGCATTCAGGTATACGTCGCAGGCGGGGGCTTCCATTGCCAGCGTATAGGTAAACACAACATCGGACGCTTTTAGTTCTTCGCCGTTCTGGAACTTAACGCCCTGCCGAATCTTGGCGGTAATGGTTTTACAGTCTTCGCTGATTTCCCATTCGGTAGCAAGGCGGGGCTCCACAACGCCCTCGTCGTTGATACGGGTCAAGCATTCATAAACCTGATCCATGACATACAGGTTGGGGAAGCCAACGATTCCTTCCAAAGGGCTAAAGTTGTAGAAAACCTGCTCGCAACGGATGATGACGTCATCGCGGCCGGAACTGCTTCCAGATACCCCCGCTTCGCCGCTACCGGCAGTTCCCGCGGAAGATGTCCCTGCCTCCGTTGCCTGAGGCGCCGCTGCGCATCCCGAACCCAGCGCCGTTACCATAACCAACGCTAGAATAACACATAGTACCTTTTTCATTTGGTTTCCTCCTCATGTTTCCTTTATTTTTACGAATTGCCATTTGCCTATTTGCAATCCGCTTTTCACTTCTCCATCAGCGTACAGGCAACAAAGTGATTCGGGGACACTTCGTTAAGCTGCAAATTTGCAGCAAGACACGTTTCGGTGCAGTATGGGCAACGCTTTGCGAAACGGCAGCCGGGCTTTGGGTCTATAGGATTGGTTACTTCGCCCTTTATAAGCTCCGGCTTTTTTTCCCGGGCCGAAAGATTGGGAACGGGGATTGCGGAAAGCAGGGCTTTTGTATAGGGATGGCGCGGGTTATGAAACAGCTCCTTTGAGGGCGCCTTCTCTACGCACTGGCCAAGATACATGACCGCGATATCGTCGGAAATATGTTTGACCACCGAAAGATCATGGGTGATAAACATATAGGTCAATCCCATTTCATCCTGCAGATCCATAAGCAGGTTCAATATCTGCGCCTGTATGGAAACATCCAGGGCGGAAACCGGCTCGTCACAAACGATAAATTTAGGATTCAGCGACAGCGCCCGCGCAACGCCGATACGCTGCCGCCGCCCGCCGTCCAACTCATGCGGATAAGCATTTCGGAGGCGCTTAGCCAGCCCGACCGTATCCATCAAATAATCGACGCGCTTAAAAACCTCCAGCTTGTCCGGCATCGTTCTATTAATCAGCATGGGTTGCGCGATGATATCGGATACCGTCATGCGCGGATTTAGGCTAGCGTAGGGATCCTGGAAAATGATCTGCATCTGCTTGCGGACTTCCATCATCCGATGCTTATTACTTTTCGTAATATCCACACCGTTATAGAGCACCTGGCCGTCCGTTGGCTGCAACAGCTGCAGAACGGTTCTTCCCAGTGTGCTCTTGCCGCAGCCGGATTCTCCAACGACACCCAGCGTACGGCCTTCCTCAATCGTCAAATTCACATTGTCCACAGCATGAAGCCACGAGGATTTGCCTACCTTGAAATATTTCTTAAGGCCTATGGTCTCCAGCAATGGAACCTTCTTCTCATATTCCATCAGTCATTCTCCCCCTTTGCCGCATCCTTTGCAAATAAATGACAGGCTACGCTATGCGTTCCGTTCCAGACAGCGCAAGGGCTCACCTCTTTGCAGATATCCATGCATTTCGGACAACGCGGCGAAAATTTGCAGCCTTTTGGCAGGTCTGTAGGATCAGGCATCAAGCCGTTGATGGGCGAGAGGCGGTCCGTATCCTGCTCGAGATTCGGGATTGATAAAAAGAGCCCTACGGTATACGGATGATGCCTATCGCCCGAAAAGATTTCCTCAACCGTACCCTTCTCAATAATTTCTCCCGCATACATGACCGCAACCTTATCACAAATCTGCGCTACGACGCCGAGGTCATGGGTAATCAGTATCATTGCCGTTTTCAGCTTCTCCTTAAGCTCGCCCATCATTGCGAGAACCTGGGCCTGAATGGTCACGTCTAGGGCCGTGGTGGGTTCATCCGCCAGTAGAAGCTCCGGCTGGCACGCCAACGCCATTGCGATGACGACGCGCTGCTTCATACCGCCAGAAAATTGATGGGGAAACTCATTTTTACGCTGCGCCGGTATACCCACAAGTTCCAGCGTCTCCTCAACGCGCGCCTTTATCGTTTCTTTGGATTTGTTTTCTGTATTATGATAGTGCAGCGCTTCTTCGATCTGCTCACCAACCGTCATGGTAGGGTTAAGCGAGGTCATGGGATCCTGAAAGATCATGGCTACTTTCTGGCCCCTGATCTCCTCGCGCATCTGGTTTTCCGGAAGTTCCAGCAGATTTTGGCCGTCCAGCAGGATTTCGCCCGCTTTAATTTGCCCTACTCTCTCCGGAAGAAGGCGCAGGATCGAAAGCGCCGTTGTGGTTTTGCCCGCACCGGTTTCGCCTACCAGGCCAAGGGTCTCGCCCTTGTTAAGCGCCAGGTCGATGCCGTTTACCGCATACACCGTTTCCATGTCCGTTTTGTATATAACATGAAGATTTTTGATCTCCAGAAGATTATTCGTATTTACCATGGTTTCCACTCCATTTTCCATTGTTACACCCCCTAAATCAGGTTTTCAGCCTGGGATCGATTGCGTCCCGCAAGCCATCGCCGAGCAAATTGAAGGACAATGCCGCCAAGATGATGAATGCGCCCGGGATGATGATCAGATATGGCTCCGTACGCATGACCTCGCGTGCTTCTGAAAGCATAGCGCCCCATTCAGGCCTGGGGGCCTGCACGCCCATGCCGATGTAACTTAAGCCGGAAGCCTCTAGAATCATATTGGATAAGCTCTGGGTGGTTTCAACGATGAT
Source organism: Candidatus Pelethousia sp. (assembly GCA_034933245.1). GTDB lineage: Bacteria > Bacillota > Clostridia > Christensenellales > CAG-138 > Pelethousia. Next base: position 15,008 of record JAYFNX010000061.1, on the reverse strand, counting down.
CGGCCCAACCGCATTGGGGATGATTTCCTTCACAACGATGCGCATATGTCCGGAGCCGGATGCCTTGGCGGCCTCCACATAATCCATGCCGACCTGCGGCAGCACGGCAGACCTGACCAAGCGCACGAAACGCGGCGTATACGAGATCGAAATGGCCAACACCAAGTTTATCATGCTGGTACCCAGCGCGGCCACGATGGAAAGCGCCAGCAGCGTTGCGGGGATAGCCATTATCATATCCATGACCCGCATGACCACATCGTCAAACTTACCGCCGAAATACGCCGTTGCCGCGCCGAAGAATCCGCCCACAAGCAGGCAGAACAGCGAGGAGCCCACGCCAATGAGCAGGGAAACCCGCGAACCATGGATGATTCGCACGAATACATCCCGCCCATACGTATCAGTGCCGAACCAATGGGCAACCGACGGTTCTTGGAGACGATCGGCGGCGCTTTGCTTAATCGCATTTTCATAAGGGGAAATTGCATCCGCAAATATAGCAAGCAGGAACAGGGCGATGATAAGCGCCAAGCCGATAAGGGCGCCCTTGTTCTTTGCCAGCCGGCGAAAAAATTCCTTGGTTTCTTTTTTCTTATTTTCCCTACGCTCGATCGCATAGATTGTATCTGTATTTTTGGTTTGCAAACCTCAGCACCAAGTATTATGCCGCAGCATATACGTTCCTTTCTCATCATATTTCAAATAGTTGCTATTCGTGAAACGCCGTTAATACCGGCTTACCCTCTTGCATATTTGGCCTTAATTCGAGGATCGATGAACGCATAAACCAAATCAACTATCAGCATGATGATGGTAAACATTACAGCGAGCAATATAATGGAAGCCATAACCGTAGGCGTGTCCTTCAGCTTGATGCTGAGCACGATAAGGCTGCCGAGACCGGACATGTTAAATACGCTCTCCGTTATGATCGCGCCGCCAAGGAGGCCGCCAAAGGAGGTGGCAACCGTTGTGATAACGGGCAGCAGAGCATTTTTGAGGGCGTGGCCATAAATAATCTTATTCTGGGGAACGCCTTTGGCCTTTGCGGTTGTGATATAATCCTGGCGTATGACCTCCAGCATGGTGGATCTGGTTATGCGCAGAATCTTGCCCCCGTACGGCATGCCCAAGGTAATCATGGGCAGAATATAGCATTGCCATGTCGCGTTGCCGCTTGTGGGCGCCCAATGCAAATTCAGCGCAAATACCAGGATCAGCATCATCGCAAACCAGAATGGCGGCATTGCCACGAAGAACATGGATCCGATGCGCAGGAGCTGATCGGGTATTGAATACTGATGGACGGCGGAAAACACGCCCAGCGGTATGCCGACGAGAACGGCGAAACCGATACTCACCATAGAGAGCTTCAGGCTTACGGGGAAGCGGGTAAAGATCTCGTCAAACACCGGCTTCTGCGTCCTGTAGGAATTCCCGAAATCCAATTGGGTAGCGGCTTTGTAAACATAGTCGAAAAACCGTACAAAGAACGGGCGGTTCAAGCCCAATTCCTCAGTAAGCTGTTCACAAGCTTCCGCCGTTGCGTCTGGACCGAGTATGAAACGCGCAGGGTCGCCAGGCGTCAGGTTCATTATTGTAAAAATAATGAACGCAATGCCAACGACGATCGGAATCAAAAAAATCAGTCGTTTGAGCACGTACTTAACCATTCAGTATTTTTGCCTCCTTGTAATTCATTAATATACTATAATTATCGCTTATCGAGGACAAATGGAAAGCACAAATTTGATATCGATAGAAGAAATTGCGTTATATTGTGGTGCTGTTGTACAGCACGACGTGTTTATAATACGAATAATACAACACCCGCGCAAAAAGAGCAATAGAAATTTGTCGTAAAACAAATTTTTTCTCTCGCGCGGGTGAATCTAGCGCCTGTTTTTCAGCCGTTATTGAATTGTTATCCCTTGCTTTGAAACGCCTGAATCATATTGTAGCGGTTTACCAAATGCACATACATCAGATTCTTTGCGCCCTTGCCATCGTGATCAATAATGCATTCCACAATTTTTTGGTGTTCGGTTATCTCCTGCTTAATATGCTTTTCCATAAACGTTCCCGCAAACGTACCGTAATCTGAATATTGCAGTTGTTTGAATATAGAATCAAGATAATTGGCTAAAACAGTACAGCGCGAAGTACGGGCTACAACCTGATGGAATATGCCGCTGTTGCGGTGCTCATCTTCATAATTCCGTACCATATTGCCCACGTTTGCCAGCAGTTGTTCAATATCATCCGGCGTGCGGCGCTGCGCGGCAAACTCCGCAAGCCCCGGCTCGATAACAATTCTGGTCTCCAGCAGATCGTTTACTGTCTGATTACAGGCCAAAGAACGAATAAAGTCCACATTCGCTATGCGCTGCTTGGCGAACTTTGAAATATAGGTGCCCCTACCGTGGCCAATTTCAATAATGCCAAGCACTTCCATGGTCTTCATGGCCTCCCGGAGAATATTCCTGCTTATTTGAAAGTCCGCAGCAAGTTGAACCTCCGACACGAGCTTCTTCCCCGGCTCCATACGTCCATCGATGATAGAATCGATGAATTGTTGTACCACACGTTCGTGGATACTCTTTTTTTCGGCAAATTGCGGCAACATATGATCTCTACTTTCTTATTCTGTGGTATTTCGCATATGTTTGCTTATGCGCATTACAATGGTACCATTATTTTTGCCTATTTACAATGCGAATAACATGAAATTGCCTAAAAATTGCTTTTTCGCGCCATAAAATAGTTTGACACTCCAAAATAGTTGTAGTATCATTAAACATCATGATCGAGTTCGAGTAATGCATATCAAATAAAGCGTTGGAGGAATTAGCAGCAATGCGAATCAAGAAAATTATTCTCCATGAATTACAGGTGCCGTTAAAGCATCCCTATGTGCTCAGTCGCGAATATGGCGTGCAAGCTGTCACTACGCCTATTGTTGCCGAAGTGCAAACGGACGAGGGCCTTGTGGGCTATGGCGAATGTGATCCTTGGCCGCTGTTTACAGGCGACAGCGCGGCTTCCAGCATGGTAGTACTTTCTCATCACTTGGCGCCTCAGCTTATCGGAAAGGACCCTACCAATATTCATGAGATTCATCGCAACATGGATGCTATGATCCGCGGCAATCATATTTCCAAGTCAGCCTTGGATATGGCCGCCTACGACTTGTTTGGAAAATCCGCAGGCCTTCCTGTCCATCAACTGCTTGGCGGCAAGCGCAGGAACGAAATTAAGTGTTTCTGGTCCGTAGGCGGCGGTACCCCCGAGGAGACCGCGCAAGAAATCCTTGCGGTTAAAAAGCAGGGCTATTACGGCTGCATGATCAAAATCGGTACCGCAAATTACCGCAACGATATCGCTCGCACGCTGGCAGCCCGGGAGGCGGTGGGCCCCGATTTCCCACTTGTGGCGGACGCCAACCAGGGTTGGGATGTGGACACGGCCATCCTTTACGGCCGCGCCGTGGAAAAAGCCGCCCTACTATTCTTTGAGCAGCCCGTCCAAAGCTGGGATGTCCAGGGTATGGCGCGCATACGCCGCGCCATAAACGTTCCCGTATCCGCCGACGAGGGCGTCGCTACGGTGCAGGATGCCGTACATCTCGTTCGGGCAGAGGCTGTGGATGTATTGAGCATCAAGGTGACCAAGCATGGCGGCATATTACCTGCAAAAGAGATCTGCGATTATGCGGCCACATCCGGCATTAAGCTGTTCTTCAACTCCATGCTGGAGGAAGGCATAACGCAGGCGGCCAGCCTTTGCGTTGCCGCCACTGTGCCCAACCTTATGATGAACATAGGCCACTCCTATTTCTCTCCCCTGCGTCTGGATGGCGATATCTCCGATTTTCACACCCGTGTAATCAACGGTGTCACCCACATTTCCGACGCGCCGGGTCTTGGGATCCAAATCGACGAGGAGGCGCTGGCAAAGTATACGGTCAACACTTGCTCTGTCGAATAATGGGCAAGCCTGCATAGACAAATCTTAAACACGAAAGGCGGAAAACGTAACGATGAGCACGAAAAAAACATGGGCGGTTATAGGCGGCGGCAACGGCGGCCAGGCCATGGCGGGCCACTTGGCCATTTTGGGCCAAAGCGTGCGTATTTATGACGTAGTGCAGAAGACCGTTGATGAATTGAATGAAAAGAAGCAAATTACGCTCCATCACGCTGTGGAGGGCACGGGGAAAATCGAATTTGCCACTACCGATATAGCGAAAGCAATGGATGGCGCGGATAACATCATACTCGTCCTGCCCTCCATCTATCATGAGAGCATGGCCAGAAAAATGATCCCATACCTGCGGGACGGTCAGGTAGTCCTGCTGCATCCCGAAGCCTCCTGCGGCGCTATCGCGTTCCGCAAGATCATGCGGGATATGGGCTGCAAGGCCGATGTGGTTGTGGGTGCAGCTTGCACGCTTATCTACTCCACGCGCATACAGCACAATGGCGATGTGTACATTTTTGGCGTCAAAAACGCGGTGCCCATAGCCGCTCTCCCCTCTAAGGATAATAAAAAGCTGGAAGAAGCTATCTGTGGCGTGATGCATTGGTTCACGATCGTTAGCAGCGTGCTTGAAACCAGCATTGATAACCTCAACGCCATGATGCACGCCGGCCCCATGCTTCTCAATACCTCCCGCATCGAGGCGCAGCCCCATGTGGATTACGAATATTATCATCAGGGCATCACCGCCAGCGTCGGCAAATTTGTTGAGACCATGGATCAGGAGCGCATTGCTATCGCCAAGGAACTGGGTTTCCACCAGCGGACGGTATGTGCGGAATACATCGATATGTACTCGTGCGGTGATGAAACTACGCCTCTTTATCAGCTGGTTCGTAACAACCCCGGTTATGAGGGGATTATGTGCGCAAAAACCCTCCGTACCAGGTACGTGCTTGAAGATATCCCCTATTCCCTGGTGCCGCTTAGCGTGCTTGGCAAGGTGGTAGGCGTTCCTACGCCCTGCATGGATGCCATCATAACCATTGGACGTGCCATTATGGGCGATGAAATGGATGCGGGCCGCACGGAAGAAGCATTGGGGCTTACCGGCATGGCCAAGGACAGTCTTCTCAACTATATCTATGGTTAATCGATTGGGTGAATAAATCCTAGGATCCGGGGTATCGTACCCGGATCCTTTTTATACGCTACATAAAATCGAAAGCCCGCCGCTGTATTTCCAAACCGGTTGCTGAACGCCAGATATCAAAACCACCAGCTAAGCTGGTGGTATGCACAAGCCCTAAAAGGGCATATTACCGGCGGCGTCTCAAGACGCACTGCTTATTCCATCAATCGCATCAATTGCCCCGCTACTGGTAAACCAGTCGTTTTCCCATAGTTATCAGCTTTAAGCCAGCCAATCTAATTGTCATTCTCTTCGCTCACTGCTATTAGCTAAAGCATTTTTATTCTCACCAGCAGAGCTGGTAGTTGCTTTTATCACAATGCAAAAGCCTCAAAAGTGCCTAATAATAAGGACTTTTGAGGCTTTTCGGTGGAGGCGCCACCCGGAATCGAACCGGGGATGAAGGTTTTGCAGACCTCTGCCTTACCGCTTGGCTATGGCGCCGCTTTATAAAATAAGGGTACGCTGTACCCTATGAAAACATTGGAGCGGGAGACGGGGCTCGAACCCGCCACCTCCGCCTTGGCAAGGCGGCGCTCTACCGAATGAGCTACTCCCGCAATGGTGCCTCAGAGTGGACTTGAACCACCGACACAGGGATTTTCAGTCCCTTGCTCTACCAACTGAGCTACCGAGGCATATGCTCTGCTTTTACAGAGCGGTGGCGACCCGGAGGGGGCTCGAACCCCTGACCTCTAGCGTGACAGGCTAGCATTCTAACCAACTGAACTACCGGGCCAAATTTGGTGGGAACAACAGGGCTCGAACCTGTGACCCCTTGCTTGTAAGGCAAGTGCTCTCCCAGCTGAGCTATGCTCCCACATGTGCGTTGCGATCTGTACGCCTCACAACGACTGCGTTAGTAAGTATACACTATTTTCCGTCTTCATGTCAATCCCATTTTTGAATTCTCTGATTTCCGGAAAACGGGGCCGGACTGGGCCGGCCCCAACAAATTTATGGAAAGCTTTAGGTGTTCTGCCCCGTCATATCACGGATGCAGCCGCACGGGCAAACCTTAGCGCATGCGCCGCATCGGGTACACTTCTCTTGGTCTATAATAGCGCAGTAGTTCTCCACATGGATAGCGTCCGCCACGCAGGCCTTCACGCAACGTCCGCAGGCAATGCAAGCGTTCGTACAGGCCGCGCGGGCGTCCTTGGCCATATCGTGATTCTGGCAAGCCACAAATACCGTATCATCGGCTGGGGTCAGATGGATGATTCCCCTGGGGCAAGTGTCCACACATTTGCCGCAGGCCACGCACTTATCCGCCCGAATCTTAGCAATTCCATTCTCCATCTCGATGGCGTCAAACGGGCATACCCGCAGGCAGTCCCCCAGGCCCAGGCAGGCGCTGATGCATTGCTTGGGCCCACCGGCCATGGTAGCCGCCATGGCGCAGCTTTCCAAGCCGTCGTAGGTATAGCGTTCCTTTGCCGCTTCGCATACGCCGCGGCAGAAAACCCGCGCTACTTTCTTTTCCCCTGCGGTCTCCGCGGATACACCCATAATCTCCGCAATAGCCGCCGCGCCCTTTGCCCCGGCCGGCGTACAGCCATCCACAGGCGCGTCTCCCTTGGCCACGGCCTCTGCAAAGGCATCACACCCCGCAAAACCGCAAGCGCCACAATTCGCACCCGCTACCGCTTCCCGGATGGCAGCCACGCGCTTATCCATCTCCACGGCAAATTTCTTATCCGCAATGGAAAGTACCACGCCGAACACGGCGCCCAGCAAGCCCATAACGCCCAGCGCTGCTATAATGGCAATCCAATTCATAGCTTAGCCTCCAAACCCGCTGAATCCCATGAACGCCATGCTCATGAGTCCTGCGATGATGATGCCGATGGGGAAGCCGCGAAAGGGCGCGGGAATGTTGGAAGTTTCCAGCCGCTCCCGTACGCCTGCCATCAGCACGATGGCCAGCAGGAATCCCACGGCGCCAAAGGTGCCGTTGAGCACCGAATAAAGCAGATTGTATTCCTCTCTTACGTTGAGCACCGCCACGCCCAGCACCGCGCAGTTTGTGGTGATCAGGGGAAGGTAGATACCCAGCGCTTTATAGAGAGAAGGACTGCTCTTTTTAATAAACATCTCCACGAACTGTACCAGCGCCGCAATAATGAGAATGAAGGCGATGGTGCTAAGGTATTCAAGGCGCAGATATACCAGTATAAAGTGATAGACCAGCCAGGTAAACAGGGAGGCCAAGGCCATCACGAAGGTGACCGCCACGCCCATGCCCACAGCCGTTTCCACTTTACTGGATACGCCCAGGAAGGGACAGCATCCCAAAAAGCGGGAGAAAATAAAATTGTGTGTGAGTACGCAGCTGACCATAAATGTCAGAATACGGAGCACCTCATTCATGCTTGTGTGCCCTCCTTTGCGGCTTGTTTATCTTGGACGCGCTTCATTATAATATTGGCGATTCCCAACACCACGCCAAATACGATAAAGCCGCCAGGAGCGAGAACCAGAATGAGCATGGGCTGGTAAGCCGCGCCCATAATCTGCAGGCCAAAGAGGCTGCCTGCTCCAAAAAGCTCCCGGATACAACCGATGATGGTAATGGCCAGCGTGAAACCGATGCCCATGCCCAGCCCGTCCATTACGGAATGAAGGGGTGTGTTCTTGCTGGCAAAGGCCTCGGCACGGGCCAGAATGATACAGTTGACAACGATGAGCGGGATGAACAGGCCCAGGTTCTCATATAGAACCGGCACATAGGCCTGCAGGATCATCTGCACCATGGTTACAAAGGTACAGATTACCACAATGAAAGCCGGAATACGAACCTTATCCGGGATAAAATTGCGCAGCAGGGAGATGACCAGGTTGGAACCCACCAGCACGAAAGTGGCGGCCAACCCCATACCGATGCCGTTTACGGCGCTGGTCGTAACGGCCAGCGTAGGGCAGGTGCCCAGCACCAAACGCAAGGTGGGGTTTTCCGTAAGGATGCCGTTAAAGAAGATGCTGGAAAGCGATTTGTTCTGTTCCATTATTTCTTCCCCTTTCCGTACACCTTGCCGCCCTTAACGTATTTATCGATGAGCGGGGTGGCGATATTCATCAGGAGGATCGCAAAAGTTACGCCCTCGGGGTAAGCTCCAAAATTGCGGATCAGGCAGGTAAGCAAGCCGCACCCAATGGCGTATAGGGCTTGTCCTTTGTGCGTCATCGGGGATGTCGTATAATCCGTTGCCATAAAGATGGCGCCAAAGAGCATGCCGCCGGAAAGCACGCCCGCAAGCGCATCATTGCCCAAGGCCAATGCCAGCAGCGCATAGCTGCCCACATAGATCACCGGAATGCGCCAGGAGATAACGCCCCGAAGCAGCAGATACAGAAATCCGATGAGGATAGCGGCCTTGCTTACCTCGCCGATGGCGCCGGGGATAAAGCCGAGGAACATCTGCAACGGCGTGGCTTCAAGGCCTCCCAGCACCGTGGCGGAAGAAACGGCGTCCGCATGCAGGCCGAGGGAGAAGACGGGCAAGGTATAGGACGTAAGGGCCAAGGGCCAGCTAACCATTAAAATGGCGCGGGCCGTGAGGGCCGGATTCATAAAATTATCGCCAATGCCGCCAAAGAGCTCCTTTGCCAGCACGATAGCCGCGAAGCTGCCGATAAGAGGAATCCATAGCGGAGCGTTTACCGGCATATTCAAGCCCACCAGCATCCCCGTGACGGCGGCGGACAAATCCGCAATTTGCACGGGCTTATGGGTGAGCTTTTGGTAGGCATATTCCCCCAACACCGCCGCCGCTATGGCGATGCCCACATGGAGCAGCGCGCGCAGCCCGAATATAAAGGCGCCGGCCAGCGTTGTGGGCAGCAAAGCCAAGATCACATCCAGCATAAGCGTGCGGGTAGTCTCCTTGGCAAATACGTGCGGTGCGTTCGATACATGCAGTCCCATCTTATTTCTTCCTCCTTGCTTCGCGAATAATGGCATCCTTGGTATTCTTAAAGGAGGCGGTGAGTGTCCGACGGGCAGGACAAATATAGGAACAGCAGCCGCAAACCACGCATTCCATCACGTCGCTTGCTTCAGCCCCTTTCAGATCGCCCTGGTCGCAGAAATGCTTTATGCGGTAAGGCTGCAAGCCAATTGGGCAAACATCCACGCAACGGCCGCAACGGATGCAGGGACCTTCCTCCTCCGCTTTGGCCTCTTTTTCCGTGAGCGCCGCAATACAGTTGTTGCCCTTGCTGATGGGCATGGTGTCGTTAGGAACGCAGATACCCGTCATACAGCCGCCCATAAGCATTTTGTAGGGCTCCTCGCTGTAACCGCCGCAGGCTTCCACTGCGTCCACAATGGGGGTGCCGATGCGCACAAGCAGGTTCGCCGGTTCCTTCACGCAACCGGTCACCGTCGTCACCCGCTGCACCAGGGGCTTGCCCAAAAGCACCGCATCGGATATCGCGGCGGCGGTGCCTGTATTGAGCACCACTACGCCCACGTCGATGGGCAGCATTTTGGAGGGAACCTCAAAGCCGGTCACGGCGTAAATCAGCTGTTTTTCACTGCGTTGCGGGTATTTGCATACAGGGGCATCACATGCAGCCCCTCAATCCCCGCAATGGCTTCCCGCATGACTTTGATGGCATCTTTTTTATTATCCTCGATGGCGATAATGCCGTATTTTACCCCCACTGCCCGCATGGCCAAACGGAGCCCGTTTACAATGCGCTCCGGTGATTCCAGCATCAGCCGGTGATCCGCCGTCACATGGGTCTCGCACTCCGCTCCGTTGATGATGATGGAGTCGCATCTTTTTCCCTCGGGTATGGTAAGCTTCACGTGGGTGGGAAACGTTGCACCGCCCAAGCCGCAGATTCCAGCCGCCTGAATGGCAGGCACGATGGCCGCCGGGTCCACGCTTTCCACATTCTTGCCCAAGGGATGAAGATCCGTCCATTCATCCCGCATGTCGTTCTCGATGGTAATGGTCATCGTCGGCGCACCCATCATCAACATCTTGGGCGCCACGCTGACCACTTGACCCGAAACGGTAGCATGGGCCGGGAGGCTCATAAATCCCGCCGCTTCACCAATCACCTGGCCCAGTTTCACATGGTCCCCCGCCTTTACAAGCGGTGTGCTCGGTTTCCCTAAAAACTGGGACATAGGAATATATACGGTCTTGGGAACATACGGCCGGATGGGCGAACCGCTGGTGGGAGATTTCCCGCCATGCTGGCCGTCCAGCGGATGCACGCCGCCCCGGATGGAGTATTGTGGCAAAACCAACACCTGCCTTTCAAAAATTACATAAAAATAGACAACTCCAGGCGCGTTCCGCGCCGAAAAGGCCTTCCGCAGGAACGGCCTGGACTGCGATATGCTGGGTGTATTATAGCATATATTCTACGATTTACACCATAATATATTACTTTGTTTGAATGTTATTTTCTTATCCATCTTGTCTTTGCATTATAAATACGCTAAGAAATTTACGGTTTTCGCCATTGAAAGAAACCTAATATAATAAGAAAAGTTCCAAAAATCTTTTTCAACCAGGGGCCTTCCAGCACCGTTGCGCCCAAAGCGCCCAAAACCGCGCCCACAATTCCCGCGCCGATGATAGGCCAGGAGGTTTTCAGGGCCACCCTTCCTTCTTTCCGATGCACCCACAGGGCTACCAGCGCGGCTGGTAGAAAGGAGAACATGTTTACCCCCTGCGCCTGGTGCTGCGCCACACCCAGCAAAAGGGATAGGACCGGAATCAGAAGCGTACCGCCTCCCATGCCCATGCCCGCCAACATCCCGGCAATTGCGCCCGCCAGAATATACCATAGCCCCTTCACAGCAGCATCCATACGCCAGCCGCCATCATCAGCCCGGCAAAAAGCCTGCGCAGCTCCCGCTCATGCAGCTTGCCGGTGAGCTTAGCGCCCACAAAGCTGCCCAAGGTTAAGGCGGGGGCCACAAAGGCAAGCACATCCCAGGCCACCGCATTGCCGAAGGCATAAACCAAGCTGGATATGGCGGTAAGAGGCAGCATCACGCTAATAGCCGTTGCATGGGCCTCTTTTTCGGGCAGGCCACAAAGGCGTTGAAGCGCCACCACGGCAATCATGCCGCCTCCCGCGCCTAAAAGTCCGTTGCAAATCCCTGTGATAAGCCCCGCTGCAAGGGGCATCAGTTTTTCTTTTTTCATGGTATGAGTATGCGCAGCTTGGCCTGCCCATACCCATCCGTCCTTCTAAGGAAGCAGGCGTGCCCGCAGCAGAACCGGGTTGTGGTCGCTATATTGAAAGCTCCTATCCAAGGTGTGCGCTTCCATAAGTTCCACATTAGGGGAGAGGATAAAGCCGTCAATCACATAGAACTGATTGTCCCCAGGCGCATCCAACGGCTTATTGAGCAGGCGGCAGGTGGGGACAACGGCATCCACAGCCCACTGAAAGCCCTTGGGTAGCGCTTCATTCCCAATTGTGCCGGGCACATAGGTATCCAGGGATAGGATGGGCCAGACGTTTGGATCCACCACCGGAAAGTTGCAATTGAAGTCCCCGCCTGCAACCACATAATTTCCTTTTTGATATTCCGCCTCTAAAAAATTCATAAGCTGCGCCGTTTGGGCCGTTTTCCCCGCCCCATCGTCATAAGCCTCCAGGTGCAGGTTTACCAAAACCAGTTCCTGCTCCGTACCCTCTATCGCCACCCGCGTAATCAGCAAACAACGCTTGAGGTTGGCTATGCGCAAGGGCCAAGAGAAAGGATTGGGCAAAGCCTGGCGCACCGCCGCATGCTCCCCATTAAAAACATAGTGGCTCATGGTATATAAGCCGCTGTGGACCCGTCCGATGGGGGGCCAGGGAAATGGCACATAACGGCAACTGTAATTTAAAGCATGGGCCGCGTCTACCGCCCGGCCCTCCCGCAGCAAAGCCGCCTGGTTAATACCATAGCTGCGCTTGGCATCAAGATCCACCTCCTGTAGCAGATAGAAGTCCGCCTCCGCATCCCCCAGGATGGACTCGATTCCTTTCAGGTTTTTCTGCACCGTTTCCTTGCGCCGGGGCTGCACATCCCGGCCGCCGTCCATGAAAAAGTCGCTCTCCGCGCCCAAGCCGCCGTAGCCTATATTAAAGGAAAGAACCGTGAACGACTTCCCCGGCGCCAGCTTTGCCGTTGCCTCCTGCGTATAATTCACAGTTTCTTCCGCTTGCGGACGATATTCGGTGGCCATCAGATACACTACCAGGCCTCCCGCAAGTAGCAAAACGGCCATTAAAATAAGAAGCACCGTCTTTCCCACGGTTTTCCATATAGATCGTCCCATTTTCCTTTTCCTCCCGTTAAAAAAAGGCATGCACTTCACTTTGCATGCCCTTCCCTTTTTTCCTCTTATGCCTCTTCCTGCACAACCTTTGCATCCGGCGCATTTTTGCGCACGCTCTCCATGCCGTTCTTGCAGCTCGCCTTGGCCTTATATCCCTCGGAAACCGCGATGATCTCCCCATTTTTAGCTTTCAGGCGGAAACGGAATTCGCCTGCCTTATCGGTATACATTTCAAATTTGGGATGTTTGGCCTCCTCGTAGCCTTCCACGGTCTGGTCCTCCAAGTTGGCTATGGGCGCGTTTGCACGCACACTCTCCACGCCATTCAGGCAGGAATCCTGGGAGGAATAGGTCTCGCTTGTGGCGATGATCTCGCCATTGCCAGCTACCAGGTTGAAGCGGTAGCCGCTTTTGGTCTGCTTTACAACGAATTTGCCCATAAGAAACCTCCTTGCGCGTGTGCGCAGAAAAATTTTATATGTATTGTAATATATTGTATGGTATTTAGGGAAAAAACACAAGAGGGGCATGCAGCGAACCGAATCTATTCCGTCATTTCGAGGGACTCAAAACTGGCTATGCCGTTTTGTGTAATCTGGATGATAAAGTCGGAAATGCTGCTTGCGGATTCCACGGTACCATCCCGCAGCCACTTTTGGATTACGCTGATACAGCCCGCGGTACCAAAGCATTGGATATACGCCTTGGTGGTGGCATCCAGTTCCAAATTGTATTGCGAGGATACGATTTGCGATAGGCCAATGATATCCTCCTGCACGGCATAGTCGGAATTTTCGCTGAGCAGGGCCTCAAAGAGCCCCGCATTCTGCTTCGCATATTCCAGAATATTGGTCATAACCTGCTGGGATATGGGGCGGGTGTTCTGATAATCCTGCTGATCCAGATATTGCCTTACGTTTGCTACAACTTCTTTTTCCAATTGATGCAGCAAATCGTGCGGATCGGCATAATGGGAATAAAATGTGCTGCGGTTAATATCCGCCAGTTCGCATAGCGCCTTTACGGAGATGCTGGAAATGTGCTGTTTTTGGAGCAACTGCACAAGGGCGTCCTTAAGCATATTTTTGGTGTATTTTACGCGGCGATCCATTTTTTCCATATTGCATTCCCCCTGAAATTTTTATAAACCCAACAACTTGCAATGCTTATGTCGGGGTATCAACATAAGCAAAGGTTTTGTCGGTTGTAATCCAACATAATGTAGATTATAATTCAGTACAGCTGAATTTGCAACTATATGTTTCATAGTGAGGGGTTCGATGGAAAAGTTGGCAGGAAGTATCGTCAGGCACAGGAAGTGCATTCTGGTCGTTTTTTCCATTTTTGTTCTTGTCAGCGCCCTTTTGAGCACCTTTGTAGGCGTAAATTACAACATGGCGGATTATTTGCCGCCCAATGCCCAATCCACAAAAGCGCTGGAGATTATGGAAGAGGCGTTTTCTCAATCCATCCCCAACGCGAACGTTATGGTGAAAAACGTTTCCCTCATGGAAGCGATGGACTATAAGCAAAAGCTCGCCGCAATCGAAGGGGTAACGCAGGTTCTCTGGCTGGATGATGTGATCGATATTAAAATACCGCTGGTTATGTCCGACCAGGATACCATCGGCAGCTTTTATAAAAACGATACCGCGCTTTTTAACGTTACCATTGCCAAGGGAATGGAAAAGCAGGCTTGCAATGCAATTCTGGGGCTGATCGGGGCGGATAATGCCCTTGCGGGCGAAGCGCCCAGCCTTGTAACCATGCAGGATGCGGCCGGTTCGGAAACGCTTAAGGCCATGCTCATCCTGCTGCCTGCCATTCTCCTCATCCTGCTCCTCTCCACCACCTCTTGGATTGAGCCGGCATTGTTCTTGGTTGCAATCGGCATTTCCATCGCGATCAATATGGGGACAAATGTCTTTTTCGGGCGAATTTCATTCGTGACCAAAGCTGTAACGCCTATTTTGCAGTTGGCCTGCTCTTTAGATTATGCCATTTTCCTGTTGCACAGCTTTGCGGATAACAGAAAGAAATACGCCGATGCGGAAGAAGCGATGCGCCGCTCCATTCAAGCGTCCATGTCCACGGTGGCCGCCAGCGCCATGACCACGCTTTTCGGCTTTCTGGCCCTTCTGTTCATGAACTTTCGAATCGGCGCCGACTTGGGCATAAACCTTGCGAAGGGCATTATCTTAAGCTTTCTTTCGGTCATGCTCTGCCTGCCTGCCCTGACGCTTCTGATTTATAAATTCATCGATCGAACGAAGCATCGGGAGCTGATGCCAAGCTTTCAAAACGTTCACAACGTGTTGTCCAAATTGTTCATCCCCATGGTTGTGCTGGTTGTCCTTTTCATCATCCCCAGCTTTTTAGGCCAGGGACATACAGAATTCGCCTACGGAAACGACAGCACCGATGCGACCGCCCGCACCGGGCGGGACAAGGCGGCCATCGAGGAGGAATTCGGCAAATCCACAATTGTGGCGCTTCTGGTGCCAAATGTAGACGTGGCGAAGGAGCAGGCG
>JAYFNX010000060.1:0-17408 GCA_034933245.1 Candidatus Pelethousia sp. | reverse complement strand
TGCGCCGCCCGGCCGGGGAGATGCGTTGGTTGATGTGTTACCGTAGCCGGCGCCGCCGCCGCCAACCAGAAACGCATCGATCAGCATGTCCTTTTTCGGCGTAAACGTGCCGCTGGTCAAAAATTTCAGCCGCCAGTTCCCATCCCCATCGTCCACAAGCGCATAATCGCCGGTATAGGTGAAGTCGCTCTCCGCTATGGGGGGAATATAGCCGCTTCCGCCGCCTCCTTTGGCGGGGAAGGCGCTCAGGATGGCGCCTCCTTCTATCTGGCCATTTTCGGCCAACAAGAGAAACGGTATATCTATTGCTGGGATCGCAGTGGTAGCCATAACAGTAATACTTTCAGCGGCCTGCGTGGTAAGGAATAGCCCGGCGTCTGCAGCAGCTTCATACTGTGCCATGGTTGCGAGCGGTGATAGTCCAATCGTACCCTTTGCACCTGCGCTGAGCCCAGTTATGGAAACCACTTGGGTATAAGGTACGCTATCTCCTGTCCAGCCGGTGGATAGCAACGTACCGGTGAGGGCTATCGCAGCAGGAGCGTAGTCGGTATTGACGACCGCGGCCTCCACCGTGGTGCCGTTGCCTTTGAGCAGGCCAGTAATGTTTGTTGCCGTGGCTGTCGTGACCTCATTTGGCCCGGGTGCGCCGTCATCCCCGGCCGGGCCCGGTTCGCCCTGGGTGCCTTGGGGGCCTTCGGGACCGGTATCTCCCTGCGGGCCCTGGGGACCCTGTACGCCCTGAGGGCCAGCCTCCCCCTGCGGTCCAGCCTCTCCCTGGGGTCCCTGGGGACCTTCCGGGCCTTGCGGGCCTTGAAGCTGCCCCTGGGGTATCCACGCGCCGGGCGGCTCGGTCGTGTCCCACATGTAGATGGTGTACGGAGCTGCCGTGCCGACGTTATAACAATCTCCCTGTGCCGGGGTTGTTGCGGCCGCTTCCAGCGCCCCTACAGTATCGTAGGTGCCCAGGATATCCAGGCCCGTTCCCGTGTCGCCCTTGGGGCCCTGGGGACCTGTATCGCCGGTGCTGCCCTTTGGGCCCTGTTCGCCTTGCGGGCCCTGGGGGCCGGTTTCGCCCTGGGGGCCCTGGGGGCCGGTTTCGCCTTGCGGGCCTTGGGGACCTTCGGAGCCTTCTGCGGGTACCCCCGTGTCCATATACTGGGCTGTGGTGGCATCCCATTGCCACCAGTGTCCGTTTTCTCCGATATACGGCGCACCTGCCCCACCCTTGGTGGCCGCCTCGTTGATGGCCAGAACCAGGTTTGTTTTTTCGGTTGTTTGGAGATGCGTGAGATTGCCGATAGATGCATCCAGCGCATCCGCATTATCGTTAAAATCCCCTACGAGTACATAATCCGTTCCACCAGGCTTTTTCAGGTTAAGATTCGGGGTTTGCGTTGCCATCCGTACCGATCCTCCTTTCCATTTCCTTGCGCACACATTTCAAATCGTTTATGCTTGCCAGGACGATTTGCCAGTTGGAGGAGCCGTCTATTTTCAGCAGTTCCAAGGCTCCGGATACATTGGTGAGTATCCTCACGATTTCTGCATTTGTCATGCCGTCCACCTAAATATCCGCCGCGTCGGCGAATGCCCCTTCATATTGCTTGATGTAGCCATACGCAACGGCGTACACATCCTTTCCTGCGGCCGCGAGGGCATCCGTGCTGAAATAATCTGTATAATGCGTCATGGTATCGCCATATTCCGCACTGGGGTATACGATATCCTTAGCCCGGACAATAACCCTTTCCGATTCAATGGGCCGCCGCCCGGTCTGGTACGCCGCTTGCGAAGCATACGGCACAATCTTGATGGTTGCGGTTTCTTTCTCCCGGTCAATTTCAATGGATTGGATTACCCAATAATTTACCTCGAAGCCTTCCTTCGTGGTTTTGGGCATGTAAAGAGCCATATGCGCCTCCTAACTCGCTTCCAGCGCGGCAATCCGGCTTAATAGGCCTTGCACAGCCGGGATTAGAGCATCGATCTGCCGCTCATGCTCCTGTACGACGGGAACCATCATAATGGGAAGGTTGGCTTCGTATGCCACGCCCAGCGGAATATCCCGGCCGTTCACATGTTCCACGTTTACCAGCCATGGGCATACCCCCGCCACTTTTTCGGCAATCGCGCCGTAAGAGAACTCCCCGCTATCCTTCCAAGCGAATCGCTTGATTTCCAAGGCCATAATTACGTCTTTTGCATAATCAGCATCTATGTCCTCGATATCCTTTTTGAAGCGGATACTGGATGGGGACGAATACAATACCTCGCCCGTGGACATGTTCCATGCGAGATACTGGTTTCCACCGGAGCTTGCGGGAATGCCGAAAACATAAGGGGACTCCATACGCACCTCGCTCCCCTCGATCGATACATATCCGCTGCTTCCCAGCCCAAGCCAGCCCGAGCCACCCACTATTTCCGTTGCACCCCCGCTGAACGATAGCGCCGCCTGTGACGATTGCCCCCAGTTTCCAATCGTCAAGCTCCCGCTTCCGAAATTGATTCCCTGAGAAGATGAGAGCGTGGAGAAGCTTCCGCCCACGCCGTCCAGGTCCCCCCGAAGCGTCAGGTTTCCAGACGTATCCGCATAGAATACATTCGCCCCTGCGTTGTTTTTGACGCGCAGCCCGCCGCCCTGCACTGTGAGGCCATCAGCGCCAAAGGAAAGCTTGTTCTCGTTTATGGCAAGCGCAAGCCCCGCCGTCGTAAGATTAAGGTCCGCTATATTTCCTTCCGCGTCCTCGATGCGAGAAGAAAAGCCTTCCACGGTCACACTAAGCTCGTGTATGGCCCGCTTCTGGTTCCATACCCTCCGATTCGTGGCGCTCATAACAGGCCGGGACGGAGAACCGGTGCTTTCATACACCACCTTTGCCGTTCCACCTGCCCAGGTCATGGTCTGCCGGTAAACCGGCAAGGAGTACGCAACGCCGCCCACCGTAATGGCGATCACATCCCCAGCCTGTACCGCCCAGTCACATACGGCGCGGGCAGTTATGGGGCTGAACGCCGAGAAGGCGGCCAGGCGGTTAAAGATTGGCACAGCCAGCGTGCGGATTTCCGTATCGGTAGCCCCGTACAGAAAGGGGTTGTCCATGATCTGGTATCCGTTCGTCCCCTCGCCGATAATCACGCCAATATCATTCTGCGCGGAAAGCACCTGAAGCTTATCGATGGGCTGCACGGAATACTCCGCTACCTCCGCCGAAAAGCTCCGGTTCGCGGGAACGGCCACGGACTCGCTGCCGAACCAGGCCAGTTCCAGTTCCCCGTCACGGCTCATGCGGCCATACGCGCCGGCGGCTTCCGCAATCCATTTTGCAACCTCCCGGCAGGTGATATCCTCCGCCTCAAATGGCGCTTCGTCCAGCACCCGGGTGCCGTTAATGAAGCTGGGGGTTGCCAGGGGCACACCCACGTAGGCGCACAGGGCCGTCAGCAGCTCGCCGTGGGTAATTGGATATGTGATGGACGCCAAGAAGGGTGCGGCGTCCGCATCAAACTTGACCATCCGGTCATATGCGGTAATGCCTACCTGGGAAACGCGCCGTTTCTTGGGCGCTTCGATAATAAAGTAACCAAGCGGCGCATATTCGTACTTGTCCACGGTTTCTTCGGTGAACTCATACAGGGTATTCATGTTCCACCACATCCCCCGGCGTGTTTCCGCCCACCCCTTTGCCTTATTTTGCATGAAAGGGGATATGGAGGACTCTATGGGCGTCAGTTCGCCCCGCAGCTCGTTCCATGTGGTATTTGCCAGGGCGTCCCATTGTATGGATTCCAGGCTGTTCCAGATGGAGCCATCCGCCCACGTCGCCGCCCATACGGCTCCATCTTCGGCAATGCAATAGAGCGTGTTACCTACACCCAGGAGCGCATGTACTGGCCACAGGGGCTGTGCAGCGGGCGCTACGCCGTCAACTGTCAGGAAGGGCGCTATAGAGCTCCCTCGGAACACTGCCGCTCGCGCCTCGCCGTATCCAATCACTGCCACGGGGCCGGGGCCATAGGGGGAGGTTTCCGAAGCGGTACGCACACCCAGGAGGGCTTCGCATTCGCCGTAAGAGTACCCCGAAAGCAATCCATGCTCGTTGTGAAGCGTGAAGCCCAGTTCGGATGCAGGGCAGGAGCCTATGGTAAGTTCCTCCTCGCTGTTGAGGGCTTCGATCCATTTCAGCTCCTTGGAAGCTACAATATCTTCGCCGGTGAAGAAGGTGCCGTCCCCGAAGCGAAGCAAAACCCGCTCCGAAGGGAACGGGCCAGCCACTGCTTCATGGAATTGTTCGCTTACATGATACATGTGGAGCCCTCCTTAGTATTCGATAAAGGCAAAACGGCCGGGCTCATAAATGATGATGTTATTCGCCTTATCAATCCACTTGATCTTGTACTGGACATCCGGCATATAAAACGTACCGGATGCGTAAGAATCCGTGTCCGGTACATAGTATTCCAGCACCAGTGTTCTGGCTTTGAGGCTTGTGAATGCGGCGCGGAATATGCCCGCCAAGGCCGCAATCTCGGTATTGGTAAGGCCATCCGCCGTCTCGAACTCGATCTTAGAGGGCGCATGATCCACTACATCCCGATGGAGCACGCCGGTAGTGTCCCGCTCCGCGCTGAGGTCCTGCATCTGGGCAGGCGTGACGGCGTACGACTGGGGGCGGATATATTTATGGGGGACGATCACGCCCCCCGCTCTAAGCAGATATCCAAGGTACATATCTTACCCCCTTGCCAGTTCGTACATATCCATGGATCGGCTGGCCCATCGCCCGGCTTCGGTGGATGGCGCAAACACCACATTCCCTTCCTTTGCCAGAAGCGCCCGGAGCAGTTGGTTCTGCGTCCGCAGTTCCAGCAGTACATCCCGATTATCGCCGCTGCCAATCATGCCGGCCAGGCGCTCCATCCAGCCGGTATTGCGGTCTAACGGCAACACGGCCTCCCGGCCATTCTCGCCAATGCGGGCCAGGGTATCGCTCTGGACGATGCCGCCGGCGGCAAGTTCAGGGATGCGTGGTAAGGTCGCTAATTGGATACTGCCGCCACCCCATATCTGCCTGCCGAGAAAAGTGAAATCATCCCATGAAAAGTTCAGGGCTTTGTTGATCTTTTCTATCATGGAATTAACGCGTTGAATAGCTGTATTTACGGCATTCTTAAAGGCATCGTCGAACGATGCCTTGATGCCGTCCATGATGGATGACCATTTTTCTTTTGTGAACCAGGGCTTCACGCTGTTGTTCCACCAATTTGTGATCTTTAGCGTCCACGCTTCCTTAAGAGCGGTGAATTTGTCCTTAATGCCCTGGATCAGCCCGTCCATGCAGAGAGCACCGATTTCCTTGAAAACGGTTGATGGGCTATGGATGCCAAGTTCTTCCTTGATCCAAGCAACAAGCGGAAGCACCCAGTTTTTGGTCTTGCTCCACGCCCCAAAGGTAAGCCCGTCTAAATATCCATCTAGGCAGGCACTGCCAACAAGTTGGAATGCTGTCTTACCGTCCTCGCTCATACCTGTTGTGTCAAGTACGCCGGCAAACCAGTCTTTTACGGCCTTAAAAGGAGCTTCAATGACCGCCGCAATCCGCTCCATGGTATCCGCGTATTTTTCGAAGGCCGTTACCCAATCTCCATCCAAGGCCGCGTCCAGCATTTCCATGGCAGAGGCAAGGCCCTCCGTAGCTGAAGCAAGCGTTTCCAGGGTAATTATGGCCCCCAGCGCGATCACGTTCCCCACAAAATCCAGAATCTTCTGCATTGCCGGGTTGTCCTTAAGTTTGTTCCATGCCTCCTTTAGGTGCTCTACAGCCTGCTGAAAGCGTTCAATTGTTTCAATCGGTATTTTTTTCTTTATTTCGTCTAGCCATGAAAAATCAAAACTCTTTTGGTCATCGAAAATAGCACTGGTGTCAGGACCACTTGCCCCTCCGCCACTATCCTCCTGCTGGGTAATCATATTTAGCTCATCGAATGCGGCTAAGCTGCCCTTGGCCGCTTTTCCCGCCCCGCTCACTGCTTTTGCATAGTCCTGGGCACCTTTTTTGGCTTTACCCCATGAAATACCCGTGAGCTTCCCGATAAACTGCGCCAGCCAATTCGTAGCGGTAGAAAGCCAGCTTACAAGCTGTTGCAGAGCGGGTAGAACGGCCTGAAAGATGCCTTGGAAGGCGATAGAAAGGTTGCCCTTGATCTCACGCAAGCCTTTATTTAGCCCGTCGTTTGCCATCATGGCGGAACTTATCGCAGTTACAAGCTTGCGCAGGCCAAGGTACAGGGTACGTACCCCCAGCATGGCCCCGATAGCCGTACGTCCGAAATGCCGAATGCTCATAGTAGCCTTCTCGCGTTCTTTTCTGGCAAGGGCCTGGTCCTTGGCGCTTTGAGCAGCCGCCTTGGCCCTCTCTTTTTCTGCATCGGCAGCGGCCTGACTCTCGCGGATTTTTTCATTCAGACCGCTCAGCGCTTCCTTGGCTTCCCTAGCCTGCTGGGTATAAGCGTCCAGCCGTTCCTTGGCCTTGGCGTATGCCTTGGAAGCTCGATCACTATCCGCAATGGCAGTGGCCAAACCCTCCTTTTTGATCTCATCGGCAATGCCACGGTCAGTCCAGCCTTCACGTACACCCTTCTCCGCAATGACATCTGCCCGCTGGGTAGCGGCGTTGGAAACGCGGTCACGAAGGGCGCGCATTTTTTCCTGCTCTTTTTTCACTCCACGAGTGGCGGCCTCCATCTCACGGACTACCGCAGCGCGATACTTTTTCCAGGTAGCCGTGGAGGCTTCCAGCCCGCCCTGGGTGTTTTTTGTGAAGCCACGAGCCTTAAGGAGGGCATCGTCCAGCTCTTTTTTATAGCCTTTCGTATAGGCTGATATGATGACGCGAATTTCCTCCGTTTTGGTCATGCTCCGCCCCCCTTCCTATTGTGGTTGTTGTATGCATCCACCCATGCCGCAAAACCCGCCTGCTGGCGTTTCCATCCTTGCTGGGCAAATAGCGCTGGAAAGCTCTTTTCGACGGTAGGTATCTTCTTGGGGTCGTTAAATGCATAGGCGCAGAGTTCGGCATGCCAGTGCAAAAGCTGTACTGCCTCTTTTAAGTACACCTCCGCCTCTTTTGCTTTGGCCTCCTGTTGCTGGTTATGGGCGTCCAGCACATCCAGAACCTGCCCGATGGTCATTTCTTCAAACTGTAAGGGCGTTATGCCAATAAGCAGCGCCGCATCATACAGATGCCGGATAAACGATGCAACGCTTTCAAACTCCTCTAAGCCCCTTCCTCCATCAGGCCGTTCAATTCCTGTGCGGCGGCTTCGGTAAAAAAACCGGCCGCTTCAACAATTCTGGAACACAGTTTAACCCTGCATTCCAGGCTAAAGTCCGGATAATCTGTCCCATCGATTTCAAATCCGCCGCTCATGGCATCCATCAGACCACATACTTTATCCATGGTCATACCGCTGTTGAGTTTTTGCAGCCCTGCCCAAAGCAACACCTGCTGAACAGCTACGCTGTCTATCCGATCCAGCACACTAAGAAGCGATGCGCCGCCGAGCTGTTTCTCTGCCGCCACCACCTGGGCGGTGGGCATAGAAATGCGATATTCGTTGTTTCCAATTCGCAAAACAAACGATTTCATAATAAGGCCTCCTCCTTTTTGCGTACAAAAAGAGCCGCGCATGCGGCTCTTCATATTTACTGAAATCCAAGCTCCCCGCAGGGGGCTGTAGATTACTCTCCTATGAGATCTACGTACTTCATGGATATTTTTGGAATCTCATCAGAGGTCAAGCCTATAGCACGTGTGATCGTCTCTATCCCCTCGTAAGTGCCATAAACCGCAATAATATCATCATCTAAAAGCTTAAGGGACTCGTCGTATCTGTCATCTTGAACATAGTATTCATCGTCATAGTAATAGCCCTGCCCGGAGGCATCTGCGTAGCACCTATAGTACTTACTGTTGCCATAGGTGCCACCCATAACCTGGGAAATCCTGACTGTAATAAAAACATTTTTACCGATGTAGTCATCCGGGTTGCGCAGTAGATCTTTGTAATTTAGCGCCTTACATGAAGCCCGAAAGTCTGCTTCCGTCATAATGGGCGTCGGCTCTGGCATTGTTTCGGACGAACGATACATCTCAGTCGCGCCCACAACCCTAGAGAAAACCAATACAAGTCCAGCAAGCGCAACTAAAAGCCAAACCCACCACCTGTCATGTGCTGATTTCTTTTCTCTGGGTCGGTAATACCGTGGCGGCAATTCTGTCCTTATCCCGCAAGCAGGACAAAAGTTTCCATCAAGCTCCTTACCGCATTTTTGGCATTTCATTTTTAGATACGCTCCCATAGATATGATACCCACATTATTACATTTATGGGAAAACCTGTCAACCCGCCGTTACTTCCTCCAGCGGCACGATTTCGCCCACGGGGAACATGGTTGTCTTAAACGTTAGCGGACTGTTGCCGTCCCCGACTTCATCCATGGAGAGGGCCAGGGTCGCATCCCATTGGAAGCCGGAGCCATCCGGGAAAAGCGTCTGAAAACTGGCCGGACTTCCAGAGGCCTGGATGGCTCTGAGGCGCGCCCAGTTGGTCCCCTCGCCCATGCCGGTGAAGCCAAAAGTAAACACCATATCGCCGGGATCACTTTGCCCCGCGCCGTAGGTTTTTTGAGAATCTTCAATGCAGGTCGTATCCACGCGCTCAGGTTCGCCCATGAATGCAGGATAGCCCCGAACATTCTTAATTTGCGTAAAGGAGGACGCGCCGCTTTCCTTGCACATGAGCCGCGTCCCCATCGAAGTAAGCCGAATCTCTTCAGGCATATTATTTCACTCCTCCTATTTATCCATTATTTTGGTAGACCCAGCCGGTCTGCGTGTCGATCCAGCCCTTAAAGGACATGTTCGAAACATAGGCTGTCTGCTTACCTTCCGAATCCAGTGTCATCTCCGTATCGGATGGAAGCTGCACCAGAAAGCCGGTGCCCGCGAAAAGCTCCCGAAGAGCGTCCTTAAACGCCATGCGAACCTCTGCGGTACCGGCCCAAAGGCTTATGGTGATCGTGGTTTCTATGATGGCTTGTCGTACAGTGCTGGTTCCGCTGCCGGAGCCAATCACTACGCCCCATGCCGCAGCGGGCCTTTCTTTGATTCTGGCCAATGACTGCGGATAGGTGCCGGGGCTCCAATCCACGCCGGCCACACTATCCAGCAGCTCCTTTATAAGAAATTCCATGTTCATCGCTACCCCCTTATGCTGTCGCGAATTACCACGCCCGCGATCTGGCCCGCTTCTTCTTCCAGCAGCTTCTGTGCCGGATACATGAACGGCGCCGCCGGCTGGCCAAGGGTATGAACAAAGCCGTACGTGTCGCTGTGGTAGACCCAGCCGGGCCGGAGCTGCCCCGCCTGCGGCCCGGAGCGAATCACGGTTTGCAGCGTGAAGGCGAACCCATCAGCGGCCGGGTTGCGGGGCTGCGCATTCTTGATCTGCCCCAAATCACCGGGGCGGCCGGTCCCGAACTCTACATAGGGGGCATATTCCAGATTCGTACCAAATCCGCCCGTTACCACGCCGTCCTGCGTGCGTACGGGCTCGGCCGCGATGCTCTGCCCAAGCGTGGGGCTCACGGCCTGGGCCAGAGGCTTTGCTGTGTTCAGGCCCCTTGCTGTAAGCTCCGCCACAATCCGCTCCCCTGTGGGCGCATCCGCCATGCGTTGCAAGCGCCGCTCCATCTTTCGGGATTCAATGCGCACGCTCATGAACTCACCCGCTTCGCAATCAGCTTCTGATAGGCATCGTACTTGGGGGCTTCCACTACGCGGTAAGCCTGCCCGGCATAGCGGATGAACTCGCCCTTTTCTATAGGCAACTCCCGTGCGGTCACGAGGATATCCCGGCCAATGGCAAGGCCGTATTCCTCGGCCAAGAGCTTATCAGATACGACCTGCACATTACAGTCATGCGAAGAAAGGGCCTCGCCTGGGGCCGCGTAGACACCGCCAAGCGCATCCGTAGTCTCCACGGTCGCAAGCCATTCAATGCTCTTATCCTGCATGGCCGTGGCCTGAGCAGCGAAAAACGACGCAGGGATGCGCATTACCACCCCACCTTTCTCCAGCGTTCAAGCTGGGCCTGGTAGTTTTTGAGCGTGTGCTCCGCCGCCTTGACAAGAACGGCATTGTAACTATTATCCCGATAAGAGACCGATTGTCCGTTATCGGATACGCTGGAAACCGTGCCGGCTACCTTGCCCGAATCCTCCCCTCGGGCCGAGAGCAGCAGATAATAAGCATCCGCCGCCATTTCCGCCACGACCCCATAGAGCTGCAGTGGGATGATGGCCAGCCGGGTGTAATTCTGCACCTTGTCCACCGTGCTCTGTAGCACGAGTTCCAGCAGCGCATCCTGCGTGGTATCGTCTATCTCCAGCAGCATTTTAAGCATTCCCAGCATAGCTTCCATAGGTCACCCCCCCCGATTAGGTCTTAACCGTAATCGTGGCGCTACCGGACTTCACCACAAGCCCCGCCTCATTGACTTCCACAACGGTTATTTTGGCATGCCCGGCGGCCGGAGTGATGTCCTCGCCACTCTCGATATCTATCCAATCGGAGACATCGTCCAGGTATAGGGGATACGGCGTGGTTTCTCCGGTCTTGTATTTATAAGAGCCGGAGCCGGTGAAGGTGATCAGGGTGTCGCCGTTTGCAGTTCCCGCAGCGGAAGTGACGGTGAGAGAACCCAGGAACTTTGCGCTGATCGCGCCCTCCACGAGACGGACGATCTCGGACTTGGTCTTGCCGGTGATGGCGCAGCCAAGGTCCACCGCAAGCTCTCTCAGATCGGCGGCATTCATCTTATCTGCGTAGGTCATGAAGTGCTTGTTTTCATCCACAGCATAGCCGCGTACAGTGGTGAAATAGGATACATCCGCATCGGCGGGCAAAGCGGCGGCGCCGTTATGAAAAACGACGCCGTTCATATCGAACTCATGCGCTTCGTTGCGCGAGTAAATTCTAGGCATAAAGCTTCCTCCCTTACAGTTTGATGTCACGCAGAACCGCAGCGGATCGGGTCGCCTTCATGGCCATCGCCGCCACCATTTCCACCTCGCCGGTCTTTACCGCGCCGGGCGTGCTCATGTTGGGAAGATACTGGCTTACCAGCTTGCCGCCCTCCGGAGAAATGCCATGTACCCCGTCAAGCGCAAGGCGGGCCGCATAAATGCTCGTGGTGTCGTCCGTATCCATAGGGATGATCGGGCTGGAAGTACCGGGCTTATCGCCAAGCGCCATCAGCAGGGAGCGGCCCCACTGGTAAACCTCGTCGCCGTAGTTCTCCTTACTGGCCAGATGGATACCGGCCCGGTCCATGACGGACTGGAAAACGCTGAACATGTCGTTATTCATGAGGTAGACCGAAGGAGCCCCGTCCATAAGGGCGCGCAGCTTACGAAGGTTGTCCAGGAATACCTTCCAGTTGGTATCGATATTTGCGGAACTGGACAGGTCAATGACCGCATCAGGCGTATATTCCGTAGAACTGCCCGCAAGAGCCTTGTCGAGGCCATCAAACTGCAGCACATCGGAGCCGGAATCGCCGTTGATGAACTGATCGCTGAACAGGGCGATAGTGGCCTGGATTTTCTGGGAAAGCTGGAACTGGATATGATCCACCACCTGCTTTTCGTCCGCAGCGATTACGCGGTCAACCTGGAAAGAGCCGCCAAATACTTTAAGGTTGGTGGTAACTTGGGCGGTCGCCGCCTCCTGGGGAACATACTCCGTATTGATGGCACGGCCTGCCGCCGTGGGCAACGTAGTCACACGGTTATATACATACGCCAGGGTTTTGCCGCCCTGGGGCTTTACCGTGTTATCGAAGGGAAGGGAATCAAGCAGGGCGGACTTGCGGAACTCGTCAATAACGTAATTCGTAAGCTTATCCTGCGAAAGTTCTTTGGCCTGCGCCAGTGTAATCATATGAATTTCCTCCTAAAAACTATTTTGTTCCGTATAGGGCGCTCACGATGGAATCCCGCAGCGTTCCTTCGCCACCTTTGGGGCCCGGATCACCGCCGCCCTCATGACCGCTGCCCTCATCCTGCTTTTTCTCGATCTCAAACAGATAAGGATCGCTCTTTTTCAGGGCTTCCACATCCAATCCGCTCAGGGTGCCGTCGGCATTGAGCGCGATCTTCGAATCATCCAGCAGCGCACGAGCCGCCTTGGGATTGCGTGCCTTCGCCTGAACGAGGGCCAGTTGGATGGCGCTATCGCGGCGAAGCTGGTCCAGTTGGCCCTTATACTTGGTTTCCGTGGCCGTAGCGGCATTTTTAAGGGCATCCACGTCCACACCGTCGAACTTCTTCACCGTATCCTGCAAGGCCTTAATGGTGTCGTTCGCCGTTTTTAGCTCATTCTCTTTATCGTCCAGCTTGCCTTTATCCACATACTGGCCGGAAGAGAGGTTCACGAGCTTAATATCCTTGGCCGCGCCCACCGCCGCAACGAACTCGTCATAGGTCAGGGGCTTATCGCCAAAGAGCGCCTTCAAAAATTCCATGCTGTTCCTTTCCCGCCCCTTTAAATGACTTTTCGCTTATAAATCCGCGGCAGTCATCCGCGCATGTGGGCGCCCATGCATTTAAATGCCGGCATGGTAGGCCTAGTTTTTATATAACAAAAGAGCGGCCGTATCGGTCGCCCTTCGGTTACTGCAGGTACTTAGATGCCTATTTCATTGGTACGGGACTCCTATGAACAACGCTTACGATATCTTCGCGCTTTACGGTGATCGTATCCCAATCAGCGGAAGAAGAGCCGATATCCACAATGAACTCGGCCTGGTCGAAAACCTCAACAGCACATCCAGTTCTCCCATCCTTCAGGCGCACCGTATCGTATTGCTTAATCTCCATGCTGTTTCAACTCCTTAATATAGGCCGAGGTTAGCCAGGTTTTCCCCTCATTCGAACACCAGGCCGCGATCACGTTTGCGCGTCGGCCGGAGGGCCCCAGCAGCACCATGGGCTGCTCATACTTGGCACCGTATTGGCTCCGGCCCTTCAGGGTTGTTGGATACATCGGCGCCTTCTCCAGCAGAGCCGCTTGAAGCTGCTCCCAATTCTCCCGTCCATACCCCAGCACCTTTTCAAATGTTTGGCCCTTGGGGTACCCACCCTCGCTGGACGGATCGAATAGGTAGCGAGTGAACTTTTCAGGCGCGGCGGTCGCATTCCTGGCAAGCGGAAGGCAGGTTTCCGGATGCTCTTGCAGTTGCTTCTGCCTGCGGTAATCCACCTGAACCAGCCTCCATTCACTGTTTTCAGTATATTTCAACCGCTGGAACTCCGCAAGGCTTTTTGGCGCGTCCTTGCCGAGAGCACCCTTGTATCGTACCCATTGTTGCCTATCAGCGGCCGTATGCTGCACCATTTTCTCCGTCAACTCCGCTTCAGGCCTGCCCTGCACATATTTTCTGTGCCACTGCCGATAAGTCATGCTTGCCGGTACACTCATAATCTCCCCGGTCGCCGGGTCCTGAGCGGGGCGCGTGAGCCCCTTGAGCGTGTCCGCCCCGAATATAGGAGCCTCGGTGGAGCGGCACAGAGGATGCAATGGCGGGAAGTTTTTTCCCACCTTCTTGCGCTTGTAAGTATAAGGCCTGCCGGTATCCGGGTCAGTAAGGCCATCGTGCAAGCGGCAGACTTCCGACGTTTTTAAATCCAGCACCGCAATAAAGCGGTACCGCTCCGCCCCCAGGTCTTGACTTGCCTCTGCGGAAAGCTCGTTGGCCATGCGCGCCGTTTCTGTGCGCAGAAGCCGCTCAGCAGCGAAAAGCCCGCCTTGCCCAGGCGTGGCCATGAAGCCCTCCATTTCTTTCAGGCACCGCTGCCAGCTTTTTCCGGTGATGAGATTCACGCGGATGATTTCGCCCAAATGTTTTGCCATCTGCCCGGTATTGGCCCACACCCGGCTGGAAAAGTCCGGGCCGCACCAACGCTGAGCTGCCAGGGCGTCTATACGTTCCATGCGCACATCCGAAAACGGTACGACCGTACCGGTACCCTGGGCAATATCGAACACTGTACGGTAATAAGCGTTCGCCCCGATATCCCTCAGGGCCTTGTGCTGCTGAGTGATCTCCTGTTCAGCCACACGCGCGCAGGCAATACGAAGGTTATCCTGTATCGCCCTCAGGCGCTGGGCACGGGCGGTGTAAGAATTACTCTGGATTCGGGCCAGCAGCCGCCGGCGCACAGTCTCATCCTCCACCGCCCCCAGCATGGCCAGCAGCTTTCCCCGTTGTTTTGTGGTAATGGGCTCATTTAGGTAGGCGCGGGCCTCCTCCGGGGAGAGTTCACCCATCTCCATATACCGGCCCAAGAGATCCTGCAAATCCTCTTCCAACTGCTGGAAGGCCGCCGCGTAGATGTCGGTGATCCGCTGGGCGTAACCCGTGCTATAAAGCTCCAGATCCAGCATCCGCTCTATGGCCCGTTTCTCCCAGTAATCGGAGCTCATTCGTCACCACCTCCCGGCGGCTGGCCGTACTGGCCGAAGGCGGCTTGGGCCTCCTTGGCTTTTCGTTTGCGCTGCTCCTCCATCTCCTTCATCGCGGCGTCAGGATCGATCACCAGGGGATGGGCGGCCAAGAGGATACGCTCGGGCACCAGATCAACCGAAGCGCCGATCATGTTGACCAACTCCGTATCGTTGGTGATCATGGATTTATTTATGGCAACCTCTATGGCGGCCGCGTCATAATCCGTGCCGTTCTTTCTGTTGAGCTCCTCCGTCACAAACCAGAAGTGTTCCTGCAGGGCGGGCTGCAATTCACCGATCAGGCCATCGGCCTTGAGATCCAGCAGCGTATACTGAAATTTCAGTGCCACGCCGGAAGGGGCGTTACCAAACCGGTCGTTATTGAGATCCACGGCCATGCCGAACTCATGGATGGCCTCCCGAAGCACCTTTAACCAAGCAATTCGGCCGGCCATATCCAAGCTGAACTGCTTCATCTCGATGTTGCCGCCCTGCCCATTCACGCCCACAGCCTTATTGATCTTGAGCTTGCGGGCGATGGAACTGGCCGTATCGCCGCCGTAACCCTGTATGGCAAGCCAGAACTCATTGAAATCAAGCAGGTTATTTGTGCCGGTAGATGCGACCATGTCATATGCATCGATAAGGCCTTTGTACCGTTCTAGGTCCGTGGAAGCCTCTTCATTGTTTCGAAGTTCAATGAAAGGCACGCGCCCCCAGCTTTTGGGGATGCGGCTCTTTTCCGTCATCGTTACCCCGTCCTCAGCGGTTACGTAGGTAACCTCCCAGTAATGGGGCTGTTTTCCGGGCCTGTCAGGGTCCGGGAGAAACGGGCCGTCATGATCTGAAATCCAATAAGTAACCCCCCTATCCGTCCACCACTCCGCAACAATCCGGTCAACGGTTTGTGTTTTGGTCAAACGCACCTTCATGGGATAGTAGTAAATCGCTTCCACAAGGTCTTCTCCAAGGGCGGTATCATAAATGGGCAGAAGGTTAAAGCGGTTCACAACGGCTTGGCGAAGCTTGCCTTCTGCGTCCTTATACTCGCGTAAAAAGGCCTTGCCGTGCTTACTGGCCTGTTTGGCCCATGACTTGATAGCCTTATTGAATTTTGCGTCCGTAGTCTCCGCAAGTGCCTTTCCATATCCCTCCGGGGCCTGCCCTGTAACGCTGATAGAGGGTTCCTTGCCAAGCGTGTAGTTTATTTTTTGCTCTATGTGATTGTGAAAGAAAGGGTGCGGCAGTCGCTCATTGGAGGCGTTTGGATTTATAAAATCCTCATATACCGGCACTTCCTGCTTGGTATTTTCATCCACGCCGGTGGTTTCTACCTTGCTGCAGCGAAAATCCTTATGCAGCACGGCATGCTTGGCCCGGTAATACGCCTCACCTTCTCTAGCAAGGCGGTATTCTTCGCTGGCCGCATCCTCCTTCAGCAGCTCCCGGATAATCTCACCGGTAGACATAGGCGCTGCCGCGGACAGCTGCATATTGATGATATCGGTTTTTGTCAGCATTTAACTCACCTTCGTTTCCAGCATATCGTCTTCGAGGGCATACCGCAGGCCGTCAATCCAGTGGTTATCCCGATCTACAGGCTCGGGCAGGATATTGCCGTTGCGGTCCTCTTTGTACTTGTACTTCTGCAGCTCCAGAATGATATCCACGCAGGACGGATCCACAAATATCTTCTGGCGTTGCAGCCACTTGATGCCGAACGCAACAGACCCGGGGCCCTTATTGGCCGGGATAGCACGGATACCGAAATTGTTGAGCTCATGGATATTGAGGAGATCGTTATCGCAGCGCACCACCTCGCGGGCCACGATGGGCCGCAACACCCCGGCCAGAGCGGCGTTATCCTGATGGTTACCACCAGCGGTGCGGTAGATGTAAACCTCGCCCTTGCCCCGGTTGTAACCGGCGCGCACGTAGGCATTGGGATCCGGCCAGAAACCGAAGTCCAAGCCATTGCGGGGCTTTGCCTCCTGGGCAGCCATGGCGGAAAGGTCTTTGGTGGTCCAATTCGTGAAGATCAACTTGCCAAGCACACCCCACTTGCCCAGGGTGTAAACATCGTAGTAATATTTGTCCGTCTCATTTTCAAGGGCGGCGATATCCTCGGCGGTGAGGAAGCGGTTAGCCTTATATGTCGTACGCAGGATGAGCAAATCCTTGTCGGAGTACACGCCCGCCTCATCATCCCAGCACCCCGCGAAGAACTCCGTATAGATCCAATGGTCTTGCGTAACGGGGTTGAACAGCAGCGTCACCCGCTTGGACACGCCCGAATCACCGCCGCGAAGGCGCTTCCTGAGCTGCTTATAGTCGGCGTAGTCCACTTCCGTGGCCTCTTCGATCAGCACATCCGTAAGCACACCCTCGGCGGGCGTGAGGGACTTCACCTTCTCCACATCATCCAGGCCCGCAAAAAGGATCTGCCGACCGGATCCCTTATGGGTAATCACCATATCGGATTTGTTGATATTGAACTGGTCCGTAAGCTCCATGCGGCTGATGCACTTTTTAACCTCATTGAAGCAGGAATTGCGCAGCGTCCGAGCAGTTTTCCGGCAGATCAGATAATTCCGCTCCCCGCGCATGAGATCCCGTACCACCCGCTGCCCCAGAATCGCGAAAGACTTGCCGGACGAACTGCCGCCGAAGTAAATCTGGGTTTGACGGTCGTCCGTAAGGTGTTCGGCGTAGGCCTCATTCATGAGATCCCGCCACACGGCATCCGGAATGATGGTTGCGCCGCCGCCAGTGGTAGCGCCCTGGCTGCGGGCCTCCAGCGCCAACCTCGCCTCGTCATATGCCTTCTTGTGCCGA
>JAYFNX010000059.1:0-3289 GCA_034933245.1 Candidatus Pelethousia sp. | reverse complement strand
ATGCCGGCCATGCGGATGTGCCCGCTTTGGCAAAAGCCGCGGGCCGGGGCCTGGAGGAAGCGGGCCGGGAAGCCCGCTACGCCTTTTTGGAGGAAGCGCGGCTGCACTTTGGGGCAGACTGCATCGCCCTCGCCCATCATATGGACGACCAGGCGGAGAGCCTGCTGCTGCATCTTTTCAGGGGGAGCGGCCTTGCGGGACTGTGCGGCATGCGTCCCCGGCGAGGAAACATCATCCGGCCCCTGCTCTCGGCACGGCGGCAGGATATGGAGGCTTACCTGACCCTGCTGGGCCAGCCGTGGCATACGGATGAGACCAATCTCTCCGCGGCCACGGGCCGCCGCAACCGCTTTCGCTTGGAGCTTTTGCCCTATATAGAGAAGAACATCAACCCCCAGGCCTCGGCCGCTATAAGCGGCACAGCGGCCCTCCTGGCCCAGGATGAGGATTACCTCCAGACCCAGGCAAAGGCGGCCCTGGAGGCCGCCCGCAAAGGCCAGGGATATGACCGCGCCGCGCTGCGCGGCCTGCCTCCGGCGCTGCAGGGGCGGGCCTTGCGGCTGGCCCTGGGGGAAATCGGGGTCGAAAAGGACACGGAGCGGCGGCATATAGACCTTTTAACGCAGTTTTTGGAGGCCCAAACAGGCGCCCATCTGGACTTGCCCGGTGCTGCCGCGGATATCGCCTATGAAAGGCTGCTTCTCTCCCCTGCGGAACCGCGTCGGGGGCCGCTCTTTTTCCGATTGCCCCTGCAGTTGGAAGGGTGCACGCCAACCCCCATGGGCGTCTTTTTTGCCGAAACCTATCAAGGGCCCCTTATTCGGGACCCCAAGGTGGCTGTTCTGGATGCGGACAAGCTGCCCGAAGAACTTTGGGTACGGCCCAGGCAGGCCGGGGATCGGTTTTTTCCCTTGGGGGCGCCGGGCCGTAAGAAGCTGAAGGATTTCTTCATCGATAGGAAAGCGCCCCGCTACCTGCGGGAGATTCCTATGGTATTTTCGGGGGAGCACGCGCTCTTCGTGCCGGGCTTCGGCATTGCGGAGGAAGTAAAAGTGGATAAAAACACGCGGCGGATGCTGCGCATTACATACCAAGAAATGGATTAGGGAGGGCATCATGGCAGGCAAAACGGATATGAATCAAGACATCGACCACGTGCTGTTGAGTCGGGAGCAAATCGCCAAACGGGTGGCTGAGCTGGGCGCACAGCTTTCCGAGGATTATGAAGGCAAGGATGTGATCCTGGTCTGCATCTTAAAGGGCGCGGTGCACTTTTTTTCGGACCTGAGCAGGCAGCTCACCTGCCATATGGAAATGGATTTTATGTCCATCTCCAGCTATGGTAACAACGCCCGCAAAACCAGCGGCATCGTGCGAATTGCCAAGGATTTGGATACCAGCATCATGGGCCGGCATGTGCTGATTGTGGAGGATATTATGGACAGCGGCCTTACCCTGAACCATTTGAGAACGCTCTTACAGGCCAGGGAGCCCGCTTCCCTCAAGATTTGCTGCCTGCTGGATAAGCCGGACAGGCGGGAGTGCGATATTACGCCGGATTATGTGGGCTTCGTGATCCCCAATGAGTTTGTTTTGGGTTACGGATTGGATTATGACGCCTATTACCGCAATTTGCCCTATGTGGGCGTAAAACGGCCGGACGTAACCGCCCACCGGCATGAAGGGTAAGCCTTCCCGACGCCAGAGGCGGTTCTGTGGCATAGCTTTCGGTCCCAAGCGGCTTCATAGCAGCGGCGCGTTTCCTTCATCGGAAAACGCGCCGCTGCTATTTTTATAAAAGTGCAAGGCCGCTTACAGGGCTTGCAGAAGGATTTCGAAAAGATCCATCTGGCTCAGGGCGGGATTCGCCAGCGTAAGGAATCCATCGCCCGTGTTCCAAACGCCGATCTCCCCAGATGGGGCGATGCAGGCTTCGCCGGGCTGCAACACCGCGAGCTGGTCCACATGGGCGTCGCTGCTGGGGCAGGCTTCGTAGCCCAGTGCCGCAAGCTTTTCGATGGCGGCCGGGCGGGGTGCCTCGCCGATGAAGCAAATGCCGCCCTCGGCATCGTAAGCATCGTGGGTGCCGTTTAGCAGGGTCTGGCCGGGGGTGGGCTGACTATTGGATTCGGCAACAACCTTGCCGCAAGGCGAGCCTGCCGCAGGAACGGTAATGGTTGCCGCTGCGTAGAAAGGAGATTCCTCCGTAAGGCTGGGCTGGGCCATGATGCCGGCGCCTCGATCCTCTGCCGCTTCCGGTGCGGAAAACATGGCCGCCGGGGCGGGCGCCGCTTGCGCGTCGGATTCGGCGGCGGACATGGCAAGCTCCGGCGCTTCCGACTTGGGGACGGTCAGGTCTTTATAAAGGCCGTTCAGCAGAAGGGCCAGGCCAAGAACCACCACCATACCCGCCGCCACGGGCATTGCCCGGAGCCAGGCCCGCTTCCATTTCTGCGCGGGCGTTGGGCAGGCCGCCTGCTCCGCCGCTTGGGCTTTGGCGAGAACATCGGCAAAGGCCGCTTCAAAATCCACCTGCTCGTTTGCCTCTTGGCCCAGCAGATGCAACAGTTCATCCATTCGGTCCGCCATCGTTCTCACCTCCTTTTTTTAAAATTCCATAAAGCTGCCGCTTAGCCCGACTCATCCGGCTTTTTACATTTCCTTCCGTTGTACCGGTAAGTTGGGCGATCTGCTTATAATCGCAACCCGAAAAATAGTGCAGCAGCACCGTTTCCCGGTATATGTCCGGCAATTGATCGATGGCGTGGCGAACCAGCGCCTTTTCCTCCGAGGAAACCAAGGCTGCCTCCGGCAGGTCGTACACGTTTTCTCCCTTGGGCTCCAAGGGTTCCTCCGTAAGGGTTTCGCGGCTCTGCTTACGAAGGCTATCTTTGCAGAGGTTTACCGTTACACGGTAAAGCCAGCCGCGTAGTTGGGCGTCGTTCATGCGTGCAAGCTGTTCCATATGGGCTATGGCGCGCAGGAAGGTGTTTTGCATGGCGTCCATGGCGTCGCTCTCCCGGCGGGTTATGCCATAGGCCGCCCAGTACACCATGCGGGAGCAATCCTTGTAGATGGATTCGATGTCCCTGCCGGGCATCCGCATCCCTCCCATCTTTTTATAATACGTTTAGACGCACGTGAAGGTTGCATCAAGTATATCACAGGCCTATTCGCAAAGGGAATAAAATTTGCGGTGGAAACCCGCTTCGGCCCTTGAAAAGCAGCCCCGCAATTCTTATAATATATAGGTTATACATTACGGGGAAAAGGAGAGCAGGATGAGAGC
>JAYFNX010000058.1:0-8178 GCA_034933245.1 Candidatus Pelethousia sp. | reverse complement strand
TGTCCGGTCGGGAGAGATGGTGATCACTTGCCAGGGAATGAACTTCCCGCTGGCTT
Source organism: Candidatus Pelethousia sp. (assembly GCA_034933245.1). Taxonomy (GTDB): domain Bacteria; phylum Bacillota; class Clostridia; order Christensenellales; family CAG-138; genus Pelethousia. The sequence goes on along the minus strand of JAYFNX010000058.1, from coordinate 8,122 downwards.
GCAGCGCTTTCTTGGCGGCTGATTCCAGCCCGCCGCAACAGGGCACTTCCATGCGCACAATCGTTACGCTCTTGATTTCATTTTGGCGGATGATTTCCGTGAGTTTTTCCGCGTAATCCACGCCGTCCAGCTTCGGGCAGCCTACCAGGGTAATACGGCCCCGCATAAAGCGCTCGTGAAAATTCCCAAAGGCAAAGGCGCTGCAGTCCGCCGCAATGAGTAGGTTTGCGCCTTGAAAATAAGGCGCGTTTATAGGAACAAGCTTGATCTGCACGGGCCACTGGGAAAGCTGGCTGGAAGATTCCCGGTTCTCGTGAGCCCCGGAATCTTTCGGCGTCTCCCGCCGAATCGCTCTTGCCTGCGTTCCCGGGCAGCCGCAAGGGAGTTTCTCCTTCGTCTTTTTCGCCTGAACCGCCGCTTCGTCATAAGCAGCGGCCTCCCGTTCCACAAACGTAATGGCGTTCATGGGGCAGGCAGGAAGGCAGTCTCCCAAGCCATCGCAATAATCGTCCCGCAAAAGCTTTGCTTTGCCATCCACCATGCCGATGGCGCCCTCATGGCAGGCAGCGGCGCAAGCACCACAGCCATTGCATTTTTCTTCGTCTATCTGAATGATTTTTCTGATCATACCCATACTCCTCCTTGATTTTTCAACCCCAGTATATTACACTCAATTCAAGAAGTCCGTTGTAATTACAACATCTGGAGAATGCTATGAAAAAATATCTGGAGATTATCCGACAATCGAAGCTGTTCGCGGGGGTCGATGCGCCGGAAGCGGAGGCTATGTTGCGCTGTCTGGGCGCAAGATCGGTTTCGTACGGGAAAGGTGCGTATATTCTCCAAGCCGGCGAGCATGCGGATGCGGTTGGCATTCTACTGGCGGGCAGTGCTTGCATCGTGCATGAAAGCTTCTGGGGAAACCGCAATATCGTAGCCAAACTCTGCCCGGGGCAGCTCTTTGCGGAGGCCTTTGCCTGTACGCCCGGCGCAATCCTAAATATGAGCGTCGTTACGGAAACCCCGTCGGTTGCCCTCCTTTTGGATGTCCGGCGAGTTCTGGCCACCTGCTCCTCCGCCTGCACCTTCCATACCCGCGTAATCCGGAACCTGCTTGCCGACATCGCGGGTAAAAATCTCTATTTCTATGAAAAGCTGACTCACATGGGGCAGCGCACCACCAGGCAAAAGCTCCTTTCCTATTTATCTGCCCAAGCCTTGCGCCAGGGAAGCGCCGTCTTCGATATTCCCTACAACCGCCAAGAATTGGCGGATTACCTTGCCGTGGACCGAAGCGCGATGTCTAACGAGCTATGCAAACTGCGGGATGAAGGGATTCTCGCTTTCCGTAATAACCATTTTGAACTTTTGCGGCATGCCCTATTTTAAGATAACCCGAAAAGGCCCCCGGACTTAGGGACAAATTGCCAAGGATTTTATCACAAGCCGTAATCCCCTTTTTTGCCAAGCAAAAGAACCGCCGTACGGCGGTTCTTAAAGATAAGCGGAAAAGCGGGCTGCCTTTGTTTAAGCGAAAACGCCCAGATGCTCGAGCAAAATTTTTAGCCCGATCAAGATCAGAATCGCGCCGCCCAACAGCTCCGCTTTCGCGCTGTATTTGGTTCCAAACAAAGCGCCAGCCTTTATGCCGATCGCAGATAGCAGAAAGGTGATTATGCCGATGCAGGATACCGCCGCTACGATGTTCACTTCCGGCAGCAGCGCAAAGGTAATCCCTACGGCCAACGCATCCACGCTGGTGGCCAGCGCCATCACAAGCATGGTCCACCAACCAAAGCACGCATCCGGCTGTTCTTCCTCTGCCGGCGCCAGGGCATCCCGGATCATATTTCCGCCGATGAGTGCGAGCAGCGCGAATACCACCCAATGATCCACGGCTGTAATATATTGTTCAAAGGTTGTGCCCAACAAGTAACCCAGCAGGGGCATCAGCGCCTGAAACCCGCCGAACCATAGCCCAGCCGTAACCACGTGCCGAAAGCCGACCGTTTTTGCGGCCAGCCCCTTACATACCGATACGGCAAATGCATCCATGGAAAGGCCCACGGATATCAATAGCAACTCCCCAAAGCCCATGATGCCACGAATTCCTCCCTCGCTTATGTGACGTTCCTTCCATATATACAGCAAAAGACCCAAGTACAGCCCCAGCCGCGAAAAAACGGCCCTACGGCCCCGCGTAGTTACTATACTGAGTCTCGTTCGTTTAAGATATGCCGGGCCGATTAAGGTCGGTATGTCAGCATATCACATGCTCGTGTACAGACTGCTCTCTTCCGTTATTCTTTTTCGTCTGCAGAATATAATGATTATTATAGCATTTTCCTACTTTGCCCGCAATCATGAATGCGCGTGCAGGTTTCGGCATGCAGCATTTTTGATGCACCAAGTTTCAATGTATAGAGGCGTACATGAAATTTCTTTTGGAGTAAAAACCAACGGGCGTAAAACTATCTTCTCCCCTTTTATGTGGGATAATAAACCCGCTATCGCGCCAAGCTCCTTTAGCAATAAACAAAAAAGGTAGGTGTGCGTTCGGCGATCGCATACATATGGCAGGAAAAAATACAAATTGTGTCGATTTTTTTCTTTTCATGTATGATGCTCCAATATAGTATGGATTCGTGCCTTTTTCTGTGTTACAATAACATCAATTACAAAAGTGTTTCTTAGCAGTCACCCTAGCCATCATCTCGTAGGGGAAAATGTATTATGTATAAAAAAGAAGATTGTACTTGCATAAGCCTGTATCCGGAAAAGGAGCTTCAAGCCTTGCGGGAGCAGGTTCGTTGCCTGAAAGCCCGCTTGGAGATGCAAAATAAAACGCATCCCCTTACCGGGTTGCTCTTGAATACTTGGTTTTACAGCGAGACGGAAGAAATCCTTCGGCGCAATCCCCGCGAGCATTATTGTATTCTGTGCCTGGATATCGAGCATTTCAATCTCTATAACGAGCTGCATGGCTACGAGGCGGGAGATAAGCTTCTATCCTGTATCGGCAAGTCCCTAAACGAACTTGCCCGCCGGCATGAAGGCCTTGCGGGCTACATGGGCGAAGACGATTTTATGCTTCTGCTTCCTTGGGCGGAAAAGGAAAATGGCTTATCCGCCGGGCTAATGGAACAACTTCACGGCCTGTGCGGCACGGACTTTTTCCTGGTAGCCGGCGCTTATGGAATACGAGACCGTTCTTTGTCCGTCACGCAGATTTGCGACAGAGCGCACGTGGCCGCCTCTTTTGCTAAAGGAGGCTATGCTTTTCGTTTCGTCTGGTTTGAGGAACGGATGCAGCAAAGCCTTTTGCAAGAACAGGAACTTATCCGGGAAGCCCATTGCGGGCTTGAACAGGATGAATTCGTGCTCTATGTGCAGCCGCAGTGCCGCCTTTGCGACGGTAAGGTCGTAAGCGCGGAAGCGTTGGTTCGCTGGAACCATCCCCGCAAAGGGCTGCTTTTACCGGAAGCATTTATTCCAGTTTTTGAAAAAACGGGGTTTATCGCCCGCCTGGATGCCTTTGTTTGGGAGCGCGCCTGCCAATACCTGCGCCGCTGGTTGGATGCCGGCCTTTCTCCTCTTCCTTTGACTGTAAACGTTTCCAGGCTGAATTTGCTTTCGGAGGCGAACATGCCGCTGCACCTGGCAACCCTTTTCCGTCGCTATAAAATCGATCCGTCGCTTTTTTCCCTTGAGATCACCGAAACGGCCTATGTAAAAAATTATGATTCCTTGATTCGCTCCATTTCCTGTCTCAAATCCATGGGCGTTCGAATCCTGATGGATGATTTTGGCCATGGTTACTCCTCTTTGAGCACCTTGCAGGATATGAAGCTGGACGCCATCAAGCTGGATATGCGCCTGTTGGACACCACAACGGATGGCCGGTTAAAAAGCGCCGATCTTCTTAAAAGCGTGCTGCGCTTTGCAAAGGGTCGCCACATTCAGGTTATTGCGGAGGGCCTGCAAACGGCGGATCAGGCCGATTTCCTGCGGAGCATTGGATGTGAATGCGCCCAAGGCTATCTTCTCTACCGGCCTATGCCCATCGAATCCTTTTCCCAGCTTTTTGGAAATGTCGAGCGTGCGGATCCTATAGCTGAACCGCCTCCTTTGGATGCATGCTGTACAGACGCTTTTGCGCATTTGGCTGAATCGATTGCGGCATACCTGGAAGCGGCGGGGATTCCCAACGCAAAGCAGGAGCTCCATAGCTTAGCGGAAAATATTCCGGCCACCATCCTGGTGATTTTCCCTACCGAGCACGGCCTTACATATAGGGTGGTTAGCCTTGGCTCCTTGGCGCAATATGCCGATGGGTCGGAAAAGCTGGAAGCCTACCTAAATGCCGCTGTGGAATCGTTGGACGAGCCCATGCCAGCCATCTTGCAAGATTGTAAAGAACAGCTCCGTCGCGCCTATGAAACCGCCGCGTCCTTGGATACGGACTTTTGCGCCGGCGCTTCCACGAAGGAACCGCGCTGGTTTAATTTAAAGGGAAAGCGGCTGATGGATCCGTTTGGCGTTCCGGTGTTTCTCTGCGTCCTCATGGATATCACTAGGCTAAAAAACCAAGACCTAATTCCTTGGCTTTCGTGTAAACAGTTTCATAACGCCATACAACAAGCGGGCCTGCATATTTGGGAATATGATTATAAGAGCCGGGATCTATGCCTTATGTGCGCGGAAGATTGCGAGCTTCCCGATCTTGGGTTCCCGCTTATGCCCAACGCGAATGGCGATCTTATCTTGCAGGACTTCCCCGCTCTGTTTGATAGGGAAAGCGCCGCGTTGTCACCAAATGGGGCCGCCCTTCTACGTGTATGGGAGGAACTGCATGATGCGGAGCACATGCAAGCGCAGTGCCGTTTTATCAACAAGGAAGACATCCCGTTTTGGATTGAAATATGCGGGGAATTTTTAGCCGGAGCAGACGGCCAGCCACTGCGAGCCATTGGCTATATCCGGGATATTACCGCCGAAAAAGAGCGCCAGCAAGAACAGCAGGCAACCCAACTACTCCTGCAAAAGCTGGAAGAAGGATCCCTATGCAACTTGCGTGTCAACCTTAGCAATGATACGGTTCTGCGCACGCCGTCCGCAACCCAGTTTTTCAATAATATCGGCATTGCGTCAAATACAAGTTACTCCCAGTGTGTGCTGTTTGCATGCAGCGTTCTAATTCTGCCCCCCTTCCAGAAGCAAGCGCGTCTTTTTCTGGATCGGCAGCGGCTATTGGAAGCCTTTGACATGGGTGAAAATTCCGGCCGGATGGAATATCAGCAATTTTTAGACGGGGCGTCCCTCTGGTGCCGGTTGGACTATCACATGGCCCGGCAGGACGAGACAGGTGACGTTTATGGGTATTTCTTCATAAAGGATATCGAAGCGCGCAAGCAGCACGAGCAAATGCTCAAGCAACGGGCAGAGACGGATGCCCAAAGCGGTTTATTCAACCGACAGGCGGGCAGGGAACGCATTCTTGCAGCCCTAAGCCATACCGTACAAACCGGTGGCACGGCCGGGCTTCTCATGTGCGATTTGGATGATTTTAAGCGGATCAACGATACCTGGGGCCACGCCTATGGAGACGAAGCCATTGTGGACACAGGGCGTTTGTTGCGCAGGATCTTCAACGGGGCGGATGTGCTATGCCGGATAGGCGGAGATGAATTTCTAGCCTTTTGCCCGGGCGCCTCTCGTAAGGAAATGGAAAATAAGGCCATGCGCCTTTGCGCGGGCGCCAAGGAAATCCGGGTGGGAGATCACGGCGTTTTTCTCTCCCTTTCAGCGGGCATCGTGATGATACCCGAACACGGCGTGGATCTTGGCTCCCTTTACCCCATGGTAGATGCCATGCTCTATCTGGCCAAAGCGAACGGAAAAAGCACATACTGTTTTGCCAAGTGTTGATTCAGAGGCTTGTGGGCTGTATGATAGAGCTATGAGCAACCATTCCTCTTTTGAAGTTCCTTCCTTTCCCCATCTGGATCTGTTGCCGGAGGCGCTGCTCCCTTGGTATCGTGAACATGCCAGGGATCTTCCCTGGCGGGCGGATCGGGACCCTTACCACGTTTGGATCAGTGAAATTATGTTACAGCAAACCCGGGCCGAGGCGGTGCGGGGCTATTATTATCGTTTTTTGTCTGAATTTCCTTCCATTTCCGCCCTGGCTGGCGCAGAAGAAACGCGGCTTCTCAAGCTCTGGGAAGGGCTTGGTTATTATAACCGCGTCCGAAACTTGCATAAAGCCGCCAAGCTTATTCTGGTGGATTACGGCGGCGTATTTCCCCGGCAATACGAACAAGTACGGACTCTTCCCGGCATAGGGGATTATACGGCCGGGGCTATTTGCTCGATTTGCTTTGAAATGCCGATTGCAGCCGTAGATGGAAATGTACTGCGCTGCATCTCCCGCATCGGCGAAATAGACCGGCCCATGGATGCGCCGCCCATGAAGCGGGCCGTGGCAGCGGCCCTTTGCGCCATATATCCCCCTGGGCAATGCGGCGATTTCACCCAGAGCCTGATGGAACTGGGCGCTACCGTTTGCCTGGCGGGAGCCAAGCCCCGTTGCGAAAGTTGTCCAGCCAAGGGTTTCTGCGGAGCCCATGCAAGCGGGCGGCAGGCGATGTTTCCCAAGCTTTCCCCCAAACGGAGGCGCAAGGTGGAAAATCGCACCGTATTCCTTTTGGAATGGGAGGGGAAGCTAGCCTTATGCCGCAGGCCCAGCACCGGGCTGTTGGCTGGGTTATGGCAATTCCCCAATGTTTTGGGTAGCCTGAGCGCGCAGGAGGCTTTGGCCCAAGCCTTTGCCTGGGGGCTTTCCCCCATCGCGCCGGAGCAGGCTTTATGCCGCAGCCATGTTTTCACCCATTTGGAATGGCGTATGACGGCTTACCGCATCCGCTGCGGCCAACCTTCTTCCGCTTTCATATGGGCCGCTCCCTTGGAGCTGCGTCAGATTTATGCGCTGCCCACAGCCTTTCGGCAGTTTCTATAAGAGCGGGGCCCCTTCGGCACAGCGCCTTTTCTCTCTTACCTTCCGAAGTAGCGGAATGAATCTCCCAAGCGGCAAGCGGGCTGGGGAACCGGCAAATGGTACGGCCTTCCCGGCCCGTGTTTTTTCGTTTGCCCACCGGCTGCGCTTCACCCGCCCGATGCAGAACAAGGTTGAAACAAGGCTGCATTTATAGTAAAATATAAACAATTTCTTTTTGCATCAACTTGTTTTATTCAGCAGCTTAACCAACACAATAGAAAGGTAGGTGTCCATGGATTTTTATTCCGCTACCAGTGCGCAAGCCAGTAAGCTTTCCTCCACGGAGCAGAACATTTTTAAGTATGTGGTCAAAAATATGCATCTTGTGAAAAACATGAGTATCCGCGAACTCGCTACCGCATGCTACGTTTCCACCACCACCCTGTTCCGCTTTGTGAAAAAACTAGGATTTGACGGCTATAGCGATTTTCAGGCGGCGATTCGGGAAACCGAGGAATCTTCCCGGCAGATTGATATTCCCAATGTAGTCTACAACACCAATTACCAATCCAGTTACTTAAAGAACATCATAGAAGCGGTCCAGGTAATTACCGATGAGAAAAAAGATAAATTCAATGAGATCATGAGCCGCTACCCCAAAATTTACATTCTTGCAAAGGGGCTCTCGGAGGCGGTAGGCGTTTATCTTTACCGTCTGCTAACCATGTGCGGTTATGAGGTGGAGTTCCCCACCCATCATTACCAGATCCAGTCCGTTCTTCGGCGGATCAAGCGGGATGATGTGCTGCTCATTCTTTCCTACACCGGTAACAATCAAACCGTCATTCAATATATCGAAGAAATTTTCGCCATCTCCACCCCCACCATCATTTCCATAACCCGGGCGGATAACAATGTTATCCAGAATATGAGCGACCTAAATTTTTACGTATTTGCAGATGAAATTCAATATAAAAACCAGGATGTAACTTCCCATTGCTGCATGATCGCCATCCTAGAAACGCTGATGTACGTTCACATCACCAGGGAGCAGAAAGGCTGAGGGTGTCCTTCTTTTTCGCCTTTTTCAGAAGGTGTTGTTGTATAGAGCCGCGGGGGCCCGGG
>JAYFNX010000057.1:0-23010 GCA_034933245.1 Candidatus Pelethousia sp. | reverse complement strand
AGAAAAGTGGGCTGAGAAACATAGGCAACCTCCTTCTTACATGTTGAAAACCAGGCCAACCACCGCCGAAAAGGCGATAAAAAGCACAGGATGCAGGTTTTTAAGTTTGGGCAGATTCGTAAGCGCCAGCAAGAGCGCAAAAAGCCCGAGGGCAGGATAGCTTAACCCAAAGGGACCGGGGCCGCCCGCAAAAAGGGCGGCCAGGAAAACGCTCCAGCCCGCTGCCGCGATCAGGCCCGTAACGGCAGGCCGAAGGCCGGAAAACGCTGCGTCCACCAGCTTGTTTTGCCGGTATTTTTCCAGGGCACGCGCCACCAGCAGCATGATGATATAGCTGGGAAGAATCAGGGAAAAGGTTGCCACGATGGCCCCGAGGATTCCGGCGGCGTGGAAGCCCGCATAGGTGGCGCAGTTTACGCCGATGGGCCCCGGGGAGGATTCCGCCACGGCAATCATATCCGCAAGCTGGGCGTGGGTAAGCCAGGGATAGGTATCCGCCATGCGGGAAAGAAAGGGAAGGGTGGCAAGGCCGCCGCCCACGGCGAAAAGGCCGGTTTTAAAGAATTCAAAAAAAAGGGTGAGATAGATCATGCCCGCCTCCTGGCTGCGAGGATTCCAACCACAGCCGCGCCAACCACAACATAAACCGGGGAAAAGGAAAAGACGGCGATGAGAAGAAAGGCGGCGATGCAAAGAATAATGCCAAGCCCATCCTTAACGTTGCTCTTATAAAGGCGAACTACGCTGTTGACAATCAGCACGGCCACCGCAACCCGGATGCCTCCAAAGGCATGTTGCACGGCCGGAATATGGGCAAATTGATCCAGCAGGGTGGCGACGATTAGAATGAGGAGAATGCTGGGCGAAGCGACGCCCAGGGTGGCCGCGGCGGCTCCGAGGGGCCCGCGTTCCTTGGCGCCCACAAAGGTGGCCGTATTCACGGCGATTACGCCGGGGGTACATTGGGAGATGGCAAAGCAATCCAACAGTTCCTCCTGCGTAACCCACCCGTGAGCTTCGGTGCATTCCCTTTCCAGCATGGGGAGCATGGCATAGCCGCCCCCAAATGTTAACGCGCCCACCCGGGCAAACGCCCAAAACAGAGCAGGCAGCGAAGTGCGACTTTTTTCCAACTATGGGTCCTTCCTTCATCTATATTTACGCTGGCTATTCTATCATATCCTGTGGCGCAAGTCCATGTAGCGTGTTATGATAGGGAATAAAAAAGAGAGGGGAATGCGCATGTTGAAGCCAGGATGCAAAGGCCGCTGCGAAAAGCGGGTTACGGAGGATATGACCGCCCTGGCCATGGGCAGCGGGGCGCTGGAGGTTCTGGCCACCCCGGCTGTAGCCGCTATGATGGAGCAGGCGGCATGGGAAAGCATACAGCCCCATTTGGAACCGGGGCAAGCCACCGTGGGGACGCTTTTGACCCTGCATCACCAAAGCGCTACGCCGCCGGGCCTTCTGGCATGGGTGGAGAGCGAGCTGTTGGAGGTGGACGGCAGGCGCTTGGTCTTCCGGCTTAACGCCTTTGACGAGCAAGGGCCCATTGCGCAAGGGGAGCATGAGCGTTTCATCGTGGACAGCGCGCGCTTCCTGGAAAAATCCAAACGAAAGCTGGGGCAAAAGGCAGAATCAAACTGAGCGCAAAAAGGCGCAAAAAGGCCCGGTGGGAATTCCCCCACCGGGCCAAGCTATCTCACATTGGGTTAAAACGAGGCGTGGCAAGGAACCCGCCCGGGACGGGATCGGGGATGTGCCCGTTCAGTCCCTCCAGTTGACCACCCGGGGCAGAACGCCTGCCTCCCGGGCCGCCTGAAGGCCCAGCGCAAAATCCCCCACCCGCTCCGGCGAATGGGCGTCGCTGCCGATAACAAAGGACGCGCCGGCATCCGCGGCTTGCTGGATTTGCGCTTTGGTCATGGTTATCCGGGCGGCATTCAGCTCCAGCAGAACCCCCAATTCCTTTGCTCCTTTTGCCAGGGTGGGGATATCCGCTGCCACATAAAGCCCGGGATGGCTGAACATGCCGATATGATACCGCTCCGCCGCGGCCAGCAGGGCGTTGGCCGTCTGGATCGGATCCGGGCGGCCGCCTGCCATGGCTTCCAGGGAACGAACAAAACACAGGCCGTCACGGGGGCATACGCCTTTGTGATAGGCCAGCAGCGTTACATCAAAGGGCGGGGCATTCTTGCCCAGGGGCATGTCACAGCGGCCATAGCCCGTGAGGTTGCACTCGATACCCATGAGCACACGGATCCGGCCGGCATATTTTTCAGCCAGATGATCCACCTCCCGCCGCAAAGCAAGAAGGTGCTCGCCCCGCACGCCATAGAAGAGGTGGCCGGGACCATGCTCGGAAATGGCGATAACAGAAAGGCCGCGTTGAATGGCGGCCTGGACGTTTTGCTCGGGCGTACCCGTGCCGTGGCTATAGATGGTGTGGGTGTGGTAATCCGCAAAGAACATGAATGCGCCTCTAATTTTTAGAAGGAATCCCGGTCTGTAAGCCGGGCCACCACCATGACCAGCGCACCGATCGTTGCCAGCATGGAGAGGTTGGATTCCTGGCCGACAACGGCTTTCATATCGTCAATGCGGCTGGTGCAGAAAAAGCAATCCGCAATGGAAGCCGCGGGAGAATTCACATAATTGCTGAAGAAAGCACAGTAAGCGCCGCCGGCGCTGGCTTCCTTGAGGCCGTCTATCAGCAGCTTGGTGCGGCCGCTGCGGGAGATGCCGATAAACACATCACGGGTTGAAAAGCGCCGTGTATACACGTTCATAACCACCGGGTCGGAAACGGCAATGGCATCATACCCGAGGAAGTTGAACTGGGCCGCTACATCCTTGGCGGTAAGAGCGCTGGCTGCCGTGCCATAAATATAAATGCGGTTTGCCTTTGAAATTCGCTGGGCCAAATCCGCCAGCTTGTGCTTATCGATAGCCTTGAGGGTATCCTCCAGGGCGCGCATGGAAGCTAAAAACGCCTTTTCCACCACGATCTCGTCCGAATCCGTATCGCGAATCGGGTCGGACTTGAGGGATTCCAAGGAAGAACTGCCGCTGGCAAGGGATACGCGAAAATCCAAAAACCCGCTATAACCCAGCTTCTTTGCAAGACGGGTGACGGAAGGAACGGACACGCCCGCCGCGTCCGCAATCTCGTTAATAACCATAAGGGAGGCGCGCTCCGGGTCCTCCAGAATGAAATCCGCCACCTTTCGCTCAGCAGCAGGCAATGTGGAGTATGCTGACCGAATTTTCATCTTTGCGGGCATGGGAACCACTCCTTTATCAAAAAAATAACATGAAACTTTTTCAAACTTAATAACACATTAATACTATTGCATACAACGGAGAAAAAAGCAATACAAAATGAATAAATTCACGAAAATAACACAAGATTTCGTTCAGGATTTTTGTGAAATTCCAGCGCGTAAAAAGGAGAGCTTAAGAAAAGAAAGGTAAATTATTCATTTTTCAAAAACGGAGGTTTTGCGGGCAAAACCGGCGGTCTTTTTGCATGCGCAAGGCGAGAGAAATTTCTTTGCGGAAAAAAACACAACTCCAGCCAAAAGCGGGGGCAGGTTCCTTGACACTGGGAAGAACGAACTATATAATGAAAAAAGGAGCATGTCCGGGCTAAACCCGGGCTAATAGAGTTGCTCGGTTCGTTGCCGGGCACATATCTCGCGCCATTATGTTTACACAAAAACAAAACATCATAGGAGGTCCAAGTTAAATGGCAAAAACCATGACCATTGATGGGAATACCGCAGCAGCGCACGTAGCGTATGCATTTTCGGATGTAGCGGCGATATACCCCATCACCCCGTCTTCCCCCCTGGCGGAAGTTGCAGACGACTGGGCCGCGAATGGCAGGCTGAACCTGTTCGGCCAGAAAGTCAAAATCGCGGAGATGCAGTCCGAGGCTGGCGCTGCGGGCGCCGTGCACGGCTCCCTCAAGGGCGGCGCTCTCACCACCACCTTCACCGCTTCCCAGGGCCTGCTGCTGATGATCCCCAACATGTACAAAATCTCCGGCGAGCTGCTCCCCGGCGTGTTCCATGTATCCGCTCGGTCTTTGGCTTACCATGCCCTCTCCATTTTCGGCGATCATAGCGATGTTATGGGCTGCCGGCAGACGGGCTTTGCCATGCTGTCCTCCGCTTCCGTTCAGGAGGTTATGGATCTGGCGTTGGTAACGCACCTCTCCGCCATTAAAAGCAGCATTCCCTTCGTGCACTTCTTCGACGGCTTCCGTACTTCCCACGAGGTGCAGAAGGTGGAGGCCATTGATTATGAGGACATGGGCAAGCTTTGCGATTTTGAAGCGGTTAAAGCTTTCCGCGCCCGCGCGATGAACCCCGAGCATCCCCATCTGGGCGGCAGCGCACAGAACCCGGATATCTACTTCCAGAACCGCGAAGCGGCCAACAAGCAGTATGACGCCGTACCGGCCATCGTGCAGCATTATATGGACGAGGTTGGTAAAATTACGGGCCGTAAATACAACCTGTTCGACTATGTGGGCGCCGCAGATGCCGAAAACGTGCTCATCATCATGGGCAGCGGCGCGGACGTGGCGGAAGAAACCGTGGAATACCTTAACGCCAAGGGCGCCAAGATGGGCCTCTTGAAGGTTCGCCTCTATCGCCCCTTCGCAGCGGATGTCTTCCTCAAGGCCCTTCCCGCCAGCGTGAAGAAGCTAGCCGTGCTGGACCGCACCAAGGAAAGCGGTTCCCTGGGCGAGCCTCTGTATCTGGACGTTGTCAACGCCCTCGCAGAAGCCGGCCGCACGGGCATCCAGGTGGTTGGCGGCCGCTATGGCCTGGGCTCCAAGGAGTTCACCCCGTCCATGGTTAAGGCTGTGTACGATAATCTCGAAGGCGCCATGAAGAACCACTTCACCATCGGTATTGAGGATGACGTGAGCCATACCTCCCTCCCCGTGAAGGAGCAGGTCAACGCCGCCCCCGAAGGCACCATCGCCTGCAAGTTCTACGGCTTGGGTTCCGACGGCACCGTGGGCGCCAACAAGAATTCCATCAAGATCATCGGCAACCATACGAAGATGTATGCCCAAGGCTATTTCGCTTATGACTCCAAGAAGTCGGGCGGCATAACCGTGTCCCATCTGCGCTTTGGCAAAAAGGCCATCCAATCCCCTTACCTGATCGACGCGGCGGACTTTATCGCCTGCCATAACCCCTCCTATGTGACCCGTTACGATGTGCTTTCCGGCATTAAGGACGGCGGCATCTTCCTGCTTAACTCCCCCTGGACGATGGCGGAGATGGAGAAAGAACTCCCCGCTTCCATGAAGAACGCCATCGCCAAGCACCATGTGAAGTTCTATAATATGGACGGCGTGCACATTGCCCGCGAGGTGGGCATGGGAAACCGCATCAATACCGTTATGCAGGCCGCCTTCTTCGCCCTGGCAAACGTGATTCCTTCCGAAGAGGCCATCGAATATATGAAGGCCGCCGCCAAGAAGAGCTATGCCAAGAAGGGCGACGAAGTGGTTCGCAAGAACTACGAGGCCATTGATGCCGGCGCCAAGGGCTTTGTTGAGATCAAATATCCCGAATCCTGGGCCACCACCACCGAAGGCGCGGTTCTGAAGGATGTGACGGAGGATCCCTACTTCAAGGAGTTCATTAAGCCCATTCTGGAGCAGAAGGGTGATTCCCTGCCCGTTTCCAGGTTCAGCCCGGACGGCACCGTTCCCACCGGCACCACCAAATACGAAAAGCGTGGCATCGCGGTGGAGGTCCCCGAGTGGATTCCCGAAAACTGCATCCAGTGCAACCAGTGCTCCATGGTTTGCCCCCATGCCGTCATCCGCCCCTTCCTGGTAAAGGATGGCACGAAGGTGCCCTTCGCCACCAAGCCCGCCGTGGGTAAGGAATTTGCAGGCTATAGCTTCCGCATGCAGATCAGCCCCTTGGATTGCACCGGCTGCGGCAACTGCGCGGATATCTGTCCGGCAAAGAATAAGGCTCTCAAGATGGTGCCGCTGCATACCCAGGATGCCGAAATCGCCAACTGGGAAGCTGCCCTCAAGCTGCCCGCTCTTGATGTGGAGTTCAGCCCCAACAGCGTCAAGAACAGCCAGTTCCTCCAGCCCCTCTTCGAGTTCTCCGGCGCTTGCGCGGGTTGCGGCGAAACCCCGTATGTCAAGCTGGTTACCCAGCTCTTTGGCGATCGGATGATCGTGGCCAACGCCACGGGCTGCTCCTCCATCTATGGCGGCAGCGCGCCTACCTGCCCCTACACCGTCAACAGCAAGGGCTATGGCCCCGCATGGGCTAACTCCCTCTTCGAGGATAATGCCGAGTTCGGTTATGGCCTCCACCTGGCTACCAGCCAGCGCCGCGCCAAGCTGGCAGGCGTGGTTTCCCAGCTGAAGGAAGAAACCGACAGCGCGGATATCAAGGCCAAGTGCCAGGATTGGCTGGATAACATGAATGACGCCGCTGGGTCCCGCAAGGCGGGCGATGCGCTGCTCGCCGCCGTGAAGGGCTGCAATTGCGAGCTGGGCAAGCAGATTCAGGAGATGAGCGACATGCTCGTCAAGAAGAGCCAGTGGATCTTCGGCGGCGATGGCTGGGCTTATGATATCGGTTACGGTGGATTGGACCATGTGCTGGCCATGAACGAGGATGTGAACGTGCTGGTTATGGATACCGAGGTGTATTCCAACACCGGCGGCCAGTCCTCCAAGGCGACGCCCACGGGCTCTGTGGCCAAGTTTGCGGCCGCAGGCAAGCGCACCAAGAAGAAGGACCTGGGCATGATGGCCATGAGCTACGGCTACGTATACGTTGCAAAGGTAGCCATGGGCGCGGATAAGAACCAGCTCATGAAGGCGATTACCGAGGCGGAGGCCTATCCTGGCCCGTCCCTTATCATCGCTTATGCGCCCTGCATCAACCACGGCATCAACATGGGCAAGAGCCAGGAAGAAGCCAAGAAGGCTGTGGAAGCCGGTTATTGGCCGCTTTACCGCTACAACCCCGTGCTGGCCGAGCAGGGCAAGAATCCCTTCTCCCTGGATAGCAAGCCCGCCAAGTCCTCCTATAAGGACTTCATTATGGGCGAAGTCCGTTACGCCTCCCTGGCCAAGCTCTTCCCCGATGTGGCGGCCGAGCTCTTCGAGCGCGCCGAGATCGAAGCCAAGGATAAGTACGGCTACTATCAGAAGCTCAACGATATGCAGTAAAACCAAACCTTAATAACATAGCACAACCCAAAGAGGCCCGGCGCAATAAATACGCCGGGCCTCAGCTTTGTGGTATACTGAGATGGAATTTATCACAGGAGGATGTGCATATGGGAGCGGTTATCGGCATCGTACCCACCGCAAGGCTGTTCGATACGGACGATCCTTATAAGGACCAATATATCTTTGTGAACAATTACGGGAAACGCATCCTGGAAAACGGCGGGATTCCTTTGGGCATACTCAGCGCGGATGGGAAGGTAGCGGAGGAGGCGCTGGAGCTTTGCCAGGGATTTTTACTTTGCGGTGGAAGCAAGCTCTGGCCCTATCACCTGCAGGTGGTGGAGCATGCGGTGCGGCAGGGGAAACCCATTTTGGGCATATGCCTGGGCATGCAGGCCATCTGTGCGTATTTTCGAATCCGGGAGGAAGCGGAACGGCGCCGCCTTGCAGGGGACACGTTGGCGCTGTTTGAAGCCATGAAGCAGGAGAAATTTATGTTTAACCTGCCCGTAGCGCACCACTGGGATGTGGCCATCAACCGAAGCAACATCCCGGATACGAAGCATCCCGTGAATATCCGGCGGGGCACCTATCTGTACCGAACGCTGGGGGCAGACCAAGTTTTAGGAGCAACCCTGCACCGGTACAGAGTAAATGGCCTGCCCAAGGGCCTTACCCTTTCCGCCACCACGGCGGACGGAACCATAGAAGGCATAGAAAAGGAGCCGAACATCCTGGGCGTGCAGTTCCATCCCGAGGTTGAAGAAGATTTGCGCGCGCTTTTTGTGGATCTGCTTGAAAAAAGCTGCCGCTATAAAGGCGGTTGTTTGGCGGAATAAAAAAACAAAGCGAAGCCATCATGGCTTCGCTTTATAAGTAGAATGAAAGCTTATTCGCCAAGATAAACGCGCGTGGAACGGCGGGTTACAAGGCAGGTGAGTTCATAGTTGATGGTACCCACAATCTGGGATACTTCCTCGGTGCTCATGCCCTGGGCGCCCCAAAGGACAACTTCGTCGCCCGGGCGGATGGTGGTATCGCCCGTAATATCCAGCATATGCATGTCCATGCAAATCCGGCCAATCTGCTTGTAGGCTGTGCCGTTCACGATATCGTAGGCTTGGTTGCTCAGCCGGCGGGGATGGCCGTCCGCATAACCGGCGGTGATGACGGCGGTGCGGATGGGATGTTCGCTAACATAGGTACGGCCGTAGCTCACGGAGGAATTGGCGGGCAGATCCCGAACCTGTGCCACCCGGGATTTCAGCGTCATAACCGGCTTCAAGGGGCCGTCGGGCTGGGGAACGCTATCCGGATAGAGGCCATAAAGGATAATGCCTTCGCGCACCATATCCAGATGGGCGCTTGGATGGGCCATGATGGCAGCGCTGTTGCTGGCATGGCAGATCTCCGGCCGTAGGCCTTTTTCCTCAAGGGCATGCAGGACGGTAAGGTAGTTTTCCAATTGCCATTTGGTATAGGTATCCTCGCTGGGCGTATCGGCCACGGAGAAGTGGGTGAAAAGGCCTTTGACCCGGATGCCCGGAATCTGATAAATTCGTTCGATTTCCTGGGCCGCGGCCAAGGCGGCTTCCTGCCCTTGGGCGAAGATGCCCGTACGGCCCATGCCCGTATCAATTTTTATATGAACATCCACCTGCACGCCCGCTTTCTGGGCCGCAGCGGCCAGGGCGGCGGCGGATTCTTCGCCCCGAACGGCTTGGATTATGGCGTGCTTGGCCAGAATTTCAGCATATTCCGGCTCGGTATAGCCCAGGATGAGAAGGGGCTTGGCAATGCCGGCTTCCCGTAGCTCCACCGCTTCGGCCAGGCAAGCAACGGCGAAAGCGTCCGCTCCGATGGATTGCAGATACAGGCCGCATTGTACCGCACCGTGGCCATAAGCGTCCGCCTTAATGACGCACATAACTTTTTTCCCGGATTGCTTTTTTGCATACGTAAAATTGTGCCGCAACGCGCCAAGGTCAATTTCGGCCCATGTGCGAGCAGAGGGTAAAATGTGATCCATAAGAAGCCTCCTTGAAAGATATAGAGATGCATGATTCATAAAAGGGATGTGCTACATTGTTATTTTAGTCCCATTATGGTTTTTTTGCAAGCGGTGGGAAAGGATTTGCAGCATAAGAAAGGCTTGCCCGCAGACCGGTGCCATGCTAGGATAAAGACAGGAAATCATCCATGCATATAAGATTGAGGAGGTATTCATATGGAACAGCAGACCAATATCGTCGTGGTTGATGCGGCGGCGGAACAGCTCAAGCTACTTAAAAAGATTCATTTTATGGGAATTATCCGCACCGTTGCTTGCCTTTTCATGTTCGTCATTATAGCGGGAAGCGCCCTGTATGTGCTTCCGGGGGTAAATCAACTGGTAAGCAAGCTTACCGTAGTGGCGGATAATCTGGAAAAGATCGATATTACCTATATGACGGAATCCGTAACGAACCTGGCGGTAACGGGTACCGAGGGGATCGAAACGGCTTTGGAGCAGGTCAGCACGGCTTTAAATACGATCAACCGGCTGGATATTGATACCTTAAACCAAAGCATCGCGGACCTGGGAGCCGTGGTGGAACCCATGGCCAAGCTTTTCGGGAAACGGTAGAAAAAACCACCATGAACACAACCAACGCCATGCGGCTTCTCACACTGGCGGGCATCCCCTACACCCCGCTTGCATACGATTACGATGAAAGCGACCTTTCCGGCGTACACGCGGCGGCCGCTTTGGGCATAGACCCGGACGCAACCTTTAAAACCCTGGTTATGCGGGGGGAGAAAACGGGGCTGTTCGTATGCTGCGTTCCCGTGGCGGAAGAGGTGGATCCGAAAAAGGCCGCCAAGGCTATGGGCGATAAAAAAGCCGAGATGCTCCATGTAAAGGAGCTTCTCGGCGCAACAGGCTACATTCGCGGGGGATGCTCGCCGGTGGGCATGAAGAAGCAACTGCCCACCCTGATAGACGAAACCGCCCAGCTATTCGATCAAATTTCCGTGAGCGCGGGGACTCGGGGGCAAATGCTTTTGCTAAACCCGGAAGCGTTGGCGCGCTATGTGGGCGCGGAATTTGTGGACCTGCTTAAACTTGCTTAATCGGGCAAGAACCGCACGGCAGTGCCGTAAACCAAAATTTCCGCGGCGCCCTGCATCACGGAGGTGGAGGCATAGCGCATGCATACCACCGCATCCGCCCCCAGGGCTTTGGCTTGCGCCTCCATACGCTCCGTAGCCAGGGCCCTTGCCGTTTCCATCATTTGATTATAGGCTTTAAGCTCTCCGCCCACAATGGTTTTTAAGCCCTGCGAGATATCCCACCCAATGTTTTTGGATTGAATGGTGCCGCCTTCCACAAGCCCAAGCAACTCCAGCTTTTTCCCGGGAATCGTTTCCGTGGTTACAAACAGCATAGAAATCCATCTCCTTTTCGTTTATTAGATAGCTTTTGTTAAAACCCGAACATACATGCCGGCGTGGTCAGATTCCCTTACGAAAGAGCAAATAGGAATATACCAAAGGAATAATCGCCGTTAGAAGTAGGACGGGGAAGAGCAGCCACCAAAGGTTAAGCAGCGTGCCGAGCATAAGAAGAAAACCTCCCAGAATAAAGCAATAGCCCCCCAAACGGTGGGTGCGGGCCCAATTCTCCTCGCTATTGAGCGTCCAGGGGGTTTTGATGCCCATGGTGTAATTCTGGCGGCACTTTGGCAGGTAATTGCCCATGGCGATAAACAGCACACCAACCAGCAGGGGCACGAGAATTTCAACCCGCACCGGAATGCCCAGGGAGACCAGGTACGTGATGGTCATGAGCAAAATGGTGAGCGCCGGCAGCAGCCAATAGCTGATTCCCTTGAGCGCACGGGACATATTGTCCGTCTTCGGGTCTTTATCCAACATAAAATGGAGAAATAGGTTCAAGCCCGCCATCATGCAGGGAAGCCCAAGAAGGGCTAGGGGTTTGGAGCCATATCCATCTATCTCTCCCGCCGCGTTCCAATGCATGGGCACTTGGTCGGGCATCCTGTCCCAAAGCAGCAAGGCGGCAAAAAGAGGCAGCAGGCAAAGGCAGGTTGTAATAAAAACGGTGTGGTTAAGCTTCTTCATCGTCGGTTCCTCCAGCAAAACTCTTAATCCAAAGCAATATTTCTTCAAAAACCGAAGCGTTCAGTTCGTAATATATATAATTCTTTTGTTTTGTTTCCCGCACAAGGTCCGCTTTTTTGAGCTGAGAAAGGTGGTAGCTCACCGTGGCCTGACTCATTTCAAAACAAGCAGCGATATCCCCGGCCCGCATGGCACCGCCCTTAAGCATTTCTAGAATTTCCCGGCGAACCGGATCCCCCAGGGCCTTAAACGTCTCCTTGAGGGACATCTGCTCCGCACTCCTTTCCACAGCGCAGGTAACAAACGACGCCCAGCACGAGCATCGCCCAACCGCCCAAAATACCGGTAAGCATGGGGCCGACGAAGGGGCTGTTCTCTCCGAAAGCAAAGTAGATGGGCAGGGCGGCGATGGCATTTAGACCGCTGTGGGCTATGGCAGCGGGCCAAACGCTTTGGGTGCGGAAGGTAAGCAGCGCTTCAAAAGAGCCGATGGCCAGGCAGAAAACCACCATGGCTAGAATGCCAAGCACAGGCCAGCCCCAATACCCCGTTCCATAATTGTGCCCCATAGCGATCATGGGGGCGTGCCACACACCCCAGACCAGGCCGGAAAGCAAAATGGCCTTTCGGCGGCCGTATAGGCTTGCTGCCTTGGGCAAAAGATAGACCCGCCAGCCCAGTTCTTCCCCCAACGTAAATGGAACGTTGATAATTGGCCCCAGCAAGAAGCCTTGAACGAGTTGAATGGTTACCACCAGGGGAATCTGGGCCTGAGGAAGGCCCGCCTGCATTAAAACCTGCGCCATACGGCCGCCGCTAGGATCGAAACGGCCGGGGAAAACCAAAAAATAAGCCGCGGCTCCAAGAAGCATGAGCAGGGCAGGCGCAAAAAACGCTGCCAGGTACCATTTCCAGCCGCCATTTCCAAAGCCCGGCCGCCAGCCCATCTTGCGAAAGCCTTCCTTTGTGAAGGCGCGGGTTAGAATGGAGGCGATGGCGGGCATAAGCATACAACTGGAAATCCAAATGCCGCTTAAAGCATCCCCATAACGCATGCCCGTAAGATATAGGATAAGCCCTGGAATCCAGGCCAGGCCGTAGGAAAGGGCTACGAAAATCCAAATGCGCTTTTTTTCCAGCATAAAGTACCTCTTTCGAAATTTATCTAAACATAGTATATGCAGCGGATTGTTCTCTGTCAACACAATTTTGATGATATTCGAAATAGCTTTATAAGATTGACACAAAAGGGAAGCATATGCTATCGTTTGCATAAGAAAAAGAGATTTGAGGTGAGAAAATGAAATAAACATCTTGCTTTGGTTCCCGGCATGCGCGGCGTGGGGCACAGCCCTTGCATTGCCATACCAAGACCTAGCAGGATGGTTGTTTCATTCGCCGCCTTTGGTTGTTGCCGGGGTTGTTACCCCTATGCTCCGCCGCGGGGAATTGTGCTGCTTCCTGCGGAAAGGAGCATTTTTTATGTCTCTAATCGAAATCGAAAACTTAACATTTGGCTACGCGAGCAGTCCCGAAACCGTGTTTGAGGGGCTCAATCTTCGGCTGGATAGCAACTGGCGGCTTGGGCTCGTGGGACGAAACGGCAGAGGGAAAAGCACGCTGCTGGGGCTTATGAGCGGACAGCTCAAACCCAACAAGGGGCGCGTGCGGGCGCCTGGCCTGCGTCCGGGGGCCTTCCCGCCGCCGGTGGAGCAGGAAAGCGCGATTACCAGGGAGATTCTCCGGGCTTTGGCGCCACAGGCACAGGATTGGGAAATCGAACGGGAGGCGAGGCTGCTGGGCTTAGCCGAAAGCGTGATTTCCCGGCCGTTTTATACGCTATCCGGCGGGGAAAGGGTAAAGGTGTTGCTGATTTCGCTTTTCCTACAGAATGGCGTATATCCTTTGCTGGATGAGCCTACCGCCCATTTGGATCTGGAAGCAAGGCAATGCGTAAGCAAGTATCTATCCTGCAAGCAGGGTTTTCTGCTGGTTTCCCACGATCGGGATTTCTTGGATGGATGCGTTGACCATATTTTGGCGTTAAATAAAACGGGCCCGGAAATTTGCAACGGCAATTTCGCCATTTGGCATGCGGAAAAACAGGCCAGAGACCGGGCGGAGCAGGCGGAAAATCAGCGGCTTATGCGGGAAATCGGCAGGCTGAACCAAGCAGCCAGCCGCACGGCAACCTGGTCCGATAAGGTGGAAGCCAGCAAACAGGGAACGCGCAATTCGGGCTTAAGGCCGGATAAGGGGTATATCGGGCACAAATCCGCCAAAATGATGCAACGAGCCCAATCCATCGAGGCGCGGAAACGGGCCGCCGCAAAGGAAAAAGCAGCCCTTCTGAAGGATATCGAGCGGGCAGACCCTCTCAAACTTACGCCGCTTCGGTATCGAAGCGATACGCTCCTACGGGTGGAAGGCGTGTCCATATGCTACCCGGGGGCTGCTCCCCTTGCGGCTGTCTCCTTTGCCTTGCATAACGGCGCCCGCCTTGCCCTGCGGGGCGGAAACGGCGCTGGAAAAACCAGCTTGCTCCAACTTCTCGCCGGGAAAGCGGTTCCGCATGCGGGAAGGGTGCGGCTGGGCAGCGGGTTACTTTTGTCGTATGTGCCCCAGCGTACCGATGGCCTAACGGGGAAGCCCTTGGACTATGCCCGCGCGTTAGGATTGGATCAAACCAGGTTCTTAACGATCCTTCGAAAGCTGGATTTTGAGCGGGCACTTTTTGAGCGGGATATGGAGGGATACAGCCAGGGACAGAAAAAGAAGGTGCTTCTGGCCCAAAGCCTTAGCCAGGATGCCCATGCTTACCTTTGGGATGAGCCGCTGGGATACATCGATCTGTTTTCGCGCGTGCAGTTGGAGGAACTGATTTTGGGGTTTTGCCCCACCCTGCTGTTTGTGGAGCATGACGGCGCGTTTCTGCGCGCCATTGCCACCGAGGAGATTTGGATGGGCAAAGGATAAACCCATAAGCGAAGCACAGGGAAAAACGGGCCTTGCACGGAGAGCCGGCGGCCAGCCTTCAAGCTGTTGCAACGATGAAGGCCGGCCAAAACAAAAAGGATCGTTCAATCAAAACCACCAGTTAAACTGGTGGTATGCACCAGCCCTAAAAGGGCATCTTACCGGCGGTGTCTCAAGACGCACGGATTATTCCGTCAATTGCCCCACTATTGGTAAACCCGTCGTTTTCCCATAGTTCTCAGCTTTAAGCCAGCCAATCTAATTGTCGTTCGCTTCGCTCACTGCTGTTAGCTAACGCATTTTTATTCTCACCAGCAGAGCTGGTGGTTGCTTTTATCACAACGCAAAAAAGTGCCGTACGGCACTTTTTTGAAAGACGATACAGTCTTATTTGATTTCCGCTTCGGCGCCAACTTCCTTGAAAGCGGCGGCGATCTTTTCGGCCTCGTCCTTGGGGATGGCTTCTTTGATGGGCTTGGGAGCGTTGTCTACCAGGTCTTTTGCTTCCTTGAGGCCCAGGCCGGTCAGCTCGCGCACAACCTTGATGACCTTGATCTTTTCAGAGCCAATGGTCTTGAGGATTACGTCAAACTCGGTCTTCTCCTCGGCAGCCTCGGCAGCGCCGGCGGGAGCGGCCACGGCTACGGCGGTAGCGGCGGCGGATACGCCGAATTCCTCTTCAACGGCCTTGACCAGCTCGGCCAGCTCCAGAACGGTCATGTTCTTGATTTCTTCGATAAATTGCTCTTTATTAAATGCCATGGTAATATCCTCCTATTCGTATGTTGGATTGGGTTAGGCTTCGGCGGCGGCCTCTGCGCCGTTCTTCTTGACGATCTGATCCAGGGCGATGGCCAGGCCGGAGATGGGGGACATCATGCTGCCAAGCAAGCGGGAAATAAGCACTTCCCGGGAGGGCAGATCGGCCAGGGTGTTCATAGCCACCGCATCGGACACGGCACCGTTCACGATACCGCCTTTGATCTCACACTTCTTGTACTTCTTGATGCTGTCCTTCAGGATCTTGGCGGGCGCAACAGCGTCTGCATAGCCGAAAGCAAAGGCAGAGGGGCCCTTGAGATAGCTAAAGAACGAATCGCCGATTTCCGCTGCCTGCGCGGCGCGTTCCACGATGGCGTTCTTCAACACCAGATACTCCACGCCCTGCTTGCGCATCTCGCTACGGAGCTCGGTAACCTCGCCCACGGAGAGGCCGCGGTAATCAAAGACCACAACGCTCTGCGCCTTTTGCAGTTTTTCCTGGACTTCGGCAACCTGCTGGGCTTTCATCTCGATGTTCTTGATGTTTGCCATTTGGTTGTTCACCTCCTTGAGAAAAATAAACGGCTCTTTGCACAAAGACAAAGAGCCGAGATCCATCTAATAAAAAATGTTCTCATGCGCCTCGGCAGGTTTTACGCCCCGAAGGGCCACCGGCTGTCTTTGGCAAAAAAATGGTTCCACGGGGCAGTATAACAGACCGCCCCGTGCTTGTCAACAGGGAATGCTTAGAATTTAAGAGCGTTAAAGCGCACGCCGGGGCCCATGGTAGTGGAAATCACCAGGCTCTTAATGTACGTACCCTTGGAAGAAACGGGCTTTGCCTTGATGATGGCGTCCATGAGGGTGTTCAGGTTCTCCTCCAGTTTATCTACGCCAAAGGATGCCTTGCCCACGGGTACATGCACGATGGACGTCTTATCAACGCGGTATTCCACCTTACCGGCTTTGATCTCCGCAATGGCCTTGGCCACGTCCATGGTTACGGTTCCGCTCTTGGGGTTGGGCATGAGTCCCTTAGGACCCAGCACGCGAGCGATGCGGCCCACAAGGCCCATCATATCCGGCGTGGCCACGGCCACATCGAAATCGAACCAATTCTCCGTCTGGATCTTCTTGATCATATCCTCGTCGCCCACAAAATCCGCGCCGGCTTCTTTGGCCTCCGTGGCCTTTTCCGCTTTTGCGAAGACCAGCACGCGAACCTTTTTGCCAGTGCCGTGGGGCAAAATCACCGCGCCGCGCACCTGTTGGTCCGCATGGCGGGGGTCAACGCCCAAACGGGCGGAAACCTCGATGGTTTCGTCAAACTTGGCCTTGGCGGTGGAAAGAAGAACCTCCAGGCCCTCCCGGGGATCATACAGCTTTTGCTTGCTGAAGGATTTTACGCTATCCTGGTATTTCTTGCCGTGTTTCATCTGAATAGCCCTCCTTCTTAGTCCACCACCACGATGCCCATGGAACGGGCCGTGCCGGCTATCATGCTCATAGCCGCCTCAACGCTGGCTGCGTTCAGGTCGGGCATCTTCAACTCCGCGATCTCCCGGATCTGAGCCTTGGTGATGTTGGCCACCTTCTGCGTGTTGGGCTTTCCGCTGGCGGACTCAAGGCCGCAGGCCTTCTTAATCAGAACGGGGGCGGGCGGGGTCTTGGTGATGAAGGTAAAGGAGCGGTCCTGATACACGGTGATGACCACCGGGATGATCAGGCCGGCCTGCTTCGCGGTTTTTTCGTTAAACTCCTTGCAGAAGCCCATGATGTTTACGCCGTGCTGGCCCAGGGCCGGGCCCACGGGCGGCGCGGGCGTTGCCTTGCCGGCGGGGATCTGCAGCTTCACATAGCCTGTGATCTTTTTTGCCATTGGTTTGGTTTCTCCTTTTTAAATAGTGGTGCGAGCGGCCATGGCAGGCCTCCCACATATATGAATCCCAAAGGGATGCATATCATAATTTTTGCACTTCGATATAATCCAGCTCCACCGGGGTGCTCCGGCCAAACATGGATACGGTAAGTTTGACCTTCTGGCGCTCCGGGTCCAGCGCTTCCACCGTGCCGATGAAGTTTTCCAAGGGGCCCGATACCACCCGTACGCTTTCGCCGAGCTCGATATCCAACTCGATGGGGATGCGCTCCACGCCCATGGCCGTTACCTCTTCGTCGGTGAGGGGGATGGGCTTGCTTCCCGGCCCCACAAAGCCTGTGACGCCTCGGGTGTTTCGCACAACGTACCAGGTCTTATCGTTCATGAACATTTTGACCATGACGTAGCCCGGGAACACCTTGCGCTGATACGCCTTGCGCTTGCCGTCCTTAATTTCAACAACCTCTTCTGTGGGATATTTTACTTCCAGGATCATATCCTGCAGGTTGCGGTTTTCGACGGTCTTTTCCAGGTCTTCCTTTACCTTGTTTTCGTAACCCGAATAGGTATGGACCACATACCACTTGGCCTCTTCCATAAGGCGCTCCTTACAGCTTCGCCAGCAGGCCCAGTCCT
Organism: Candidatus Pelethousia sp.; assembly: GCA_034933245.1. Classification (GTDB taxonomy): domain Bacteria; phylum Bacillota; class Clostridia; order Christensenellales; family CAG-138; genus Pelethousia. Next base: position 5,392 of record JAYFNX010000057.1, on the reverse strand, counting down.
TCGCTGAATACCAGATCGAGCGCGTAAATGACCACCGCCATCAGGGCGATGAAACCCACGACGGTGAGCGTGTAGGAAACGAGCTCCTTTTTGGTGGGCCAGGAGAGCTTCTTAAGCTCGCCCATGACCTCTTTGAAGAACTGTTTGGCCCGGCCGGATTTTTTATCCTTCTTGGCGGGCTTGTTGGTTTTCAATTGCTTATCGTTTGCCATTGCTTTAATCCTCAGTTATTTGGCTTCGCGGTGCAGGGTGTGCTTGCGGCAGAAGCGGCAGTACTTCTGGAATTCGATACGGTCGGGATCGTTTTTCTTGTTCTTGAAGGTGTTGTAGTTTCTCTGCTTGCACTCGGTGCAGGCCAATGTGACTTTTACGCGCATGGTTCCTTCCTCCTAAACATGTAAACGGTGATGCCCTGCATCCCGCAACAGATTTCGCTTTTTGTGGTTTACGTACCTAAATAAACCCCCGCAAGGGGGTACCTGTACTAATCTACCATACCCTAGCACCGCTGTCAATGAAAAAATGCCCGTTCACAAAGCTTTCGGGCATTTTTTTTGAATGAGTTGTGGCCGAATGAACAAGGTAAGGCATATGTTGTGGTTTGGCGCGTTTTACAAGGGCTGGCGCTATGCTTTGGGCGCGTTTCCCTTGCGCACGACCCGCACCCAATAACCGCTTCCGTCCACGGAGCGAAGGAAACGGTCAAATCCCTTGCCGCGGCGGGGAACAGGCGCGTATTCCCCGGGCAGGGCATAAACAGTATAGGCGCCGGTTCGGCCCGTGCCCTCCCCGGCAAGGTAATGGCCCAAAGCGCCGGGATAGCCGACCCGGCGCCAGGTGCTCTGGGGAAACGTCCGAGGAAACGGATTGGGAATCGGAACCGGCCCGGGAGGCGGGCTGGGCTGCGCCGACGTTGCGGTTTCGGCATGGAAAAGCTCCTGCGCCTTTTTCAGCGCCTCCAAAAGGGCGTCGCTCTGGGGCGTGTAGGGATCCGTATGAAGGAGCGACGGGGCGTGCGGCGGCGGCACGGGCTTAGGTGGAGGCGGCGGCGGCGCGGGCATAGGCGGAGGCGGTGGTTCGGGCATAGGAGGAGGCGGCGCGGGCATGGGGAGCGGTGGCGGAAAAGGAGGCAACGGGTTTGGCCCGGGCATGGGAGGGGCAGGGCTGGGCGGCCGGGCGTAAGGCGATGCTACAGTATGGCTGGAGGAAAGAGAGGCCGGGGCTTGCAGCCGAACGGATACCTTGGCCTTTTCCAACAAATCACGGCGGCCGGCAAAGCCGCCCGTAAGGGAGAAACCGCCTTCTTCATACAGGAGGGCGGCCACCGGGGTGAACGGTAAAGCAAGGGAGCCGCGTCCCGCCTCGTCCAGGGTTACGGCCAATGCTTGGGCTTCCGGGCCGATAAGATACAGGGCGGCATCCGGATAAGGCGGAGAAAGGGCTAGCGTGCCCTGCCCGTCTCCTTCCTGCAGGCGAAGCAGGGCCCGGCCTTGGCCCATAAGCGGAATCATCCTGGTATGCATGGTCAAATCATCCCCCTATCTATTATAAAACTATGTTATAATACCCCAAAGAATACCAATATGAGCGATGAAAGGCGGGCGTTTGCTATGGTTGAAAAGCGCAATGCGAAGGGCCAAACCTTGGCGGAATTCCTAGCGGCCTATGATGTAAACAAATATCCCCATCCCTCGGTTACGGCGGATACGGCGGCCTTTACCCTTAGGGAAAGCGAAGGCGGGCTGCATCTGTGCGTGGCGCTTGTATGCAGGGGAAACCATCCGGATCTGGGGCGCTATGCTCTTCCCGGCGGCTTTTTGAATATGGATGAAACCTCGCTGGAGGGGGCTGCCCGGGAGCTGATGGAGGAGACGGGCATAGCGGGGGTGAAATTGCGCCGCTTCGGCGTGTATGACGCCCTGAATCGGGACCCGCGCACCCGGGTGATTACCATTGCGCACTATGGCTTGGCGCCTTTGGGCAGCCTTTGCCCCCAAGGGGGCGATGATGCGGCGGAGGCCAGCCTTTTCGAGGTGGATGTGGTGCGGGAAAGCTGGTGCCCCCAGGCGGAAACCTATCGGATTTTGCTGGTGGGAAAAACCATCCTGCGGGCCAGGGCCCAGATCCGTTATGACGAGCTGGGATCCTTTACGGCTGCCCTCCCCAAGAGCGACGCGGGATTGGCCAGCGACCATGACCATGTTCTCTTTGGTGCGCTGCTGGCGCTCAACAACCTGCCCCGGGAGCGGGCGGCCCGGCTTTTGACCCTGGGCCACCCCAAACGGGAGCGGGCGGCCATTGCAGCTCTGGAGAACGCCTTGGGAGACCTGCCCCAGGGAGTATGGGATGCATAAAAAAAAGAAACAGACAAACCCATGGGCCTGGGCTGTGGCCCCGCTCTGGCTATTCATTATTCTGGCCTTGTTGATGACCTCCCTGCGCCTTACCATCAACAGCCGGGCCTATTTCTATCGAACCTATGAGCGCATGGACATCCAGACGCAAATCGGCATCTCCGCCGAGAATAGCGCGGACGCCATCATGGCCATGATAGACTATATGGAAGGTAAACGGGAGAGCATCCAATTGACGGTGCGGGAATACGGCCAAACCGTGGAGATGTTCAACCAACAGGAGATCGACCACATGAAAGATGTGCGCGCCTTGTATCAGGCGTTTATCCGCTTGCAGTATGGGGGCATCGGTGGGTTCGCGGCGCTGGCCTGCCTGCTGGCGCTGGAGGCGCGGCGCAAGACGGATACGGCTAAATTCGGCCTGACCGGGGCGGTTCTGGGCGGTTGGTGGCGGGCGTTGGCCGCCTTCGGGGTTATGCTTGTGGCGATAGGGACCTATGCCCTGGTGGATTTCTACGATTTTTGGACCCGCTTTCATTATATATTTTTTACGAACGACCTGTGGTTGATGGACTACGATGCCTGCCGCATGATCCGCATTTGCCCGCTGGGGCTCTTTTCGGGCATTATCGCGCGCTTCACCGCACTTGCCCTGGGCGGCATGGCCCTTCTTAGCGCGTGGGCTGTTCGAATAGGGCGGATTGAAAAGAGGAAAACCGCATGACCAACTATGAAGAACGGGCTAAAACCGGCCTTGTGGACTATCAACATAACCAGAGTGCCCTTCTGCTTGCCATCGAAAGCTCCTGCGACGAAACCGCGGCCAGCGTTTTGATGGGGGGGCGGCAGGTGCGCTCCATGGCGGTCCATACCCAAATTCCCCTCCATCGCAAATTTGGCGGCGTGGTGCCGGAACTCGCTTCCCGCAGCCACGTGGAACGGGTGGGCGGCGTGGTGCGGGAAGCCCTGCGCCAAGCGGATGCGACGCTTTCGGACATGGCCGCTTTGGCCGTTACCTGCGGCCCGGGCCTGGTGGGGGCGCTGCTGGTGGGGGTCAGCTATGCCAAAGGCCTGGCTTTTGCCCAGGGGCTCCCCTTCATCGGCGTGAACCATTTAGCAGGGCACATTGCGGCCAATTATCTCACCTTTGCGGATTTGGAACCGCCCTTTACCTGCCTGGTAGCCAGCGGGGGGCACAGCCATATTGTGGCCGTGGAGAGCTACACGGCTTTCCGCCTTCTGGGTTGCACCCGGGACGACGCCGCCGGCGAGGCTTTTGATAAGGTAGCCCGCACGTTGGGCCTGCCCTATCCAGGGGGACCGGAGCTGGAAAAGCTGGCCCGAAGCGGGGATGAAACCCGGTATCCCCTTCATGCGGGCTTTAACGAGGGGCCGGGGCTGGATATGAGCTTCTCCGGCCTAAAGACGGCCGTGGTGAACCTGATCCACAATGCCGGGCAGCGGGGGGAGGAAGTGGATGCCCCGTCCCTGGCGGCCTCGTTCCAGCGGGCCGTATGCACCACCCTTACGGACAAAGCCGTACGGGCGGCCCTTGCACAGGGTAGCCATACCCTGGCTCTGGCTGGCGGCGTTTCCGCCAACCAATACTTACGGGCAATGCTGGAGGCCGCCTGCAAGCGCCAAGGGCTGCGCTTTTGCTGCCCGGATTTCCGCTTCTGCACGGACAATGCGGCCATGATCGGCTGCGCGGGGCACTATGCCCTGTTGACCGGGGCACGCAGCGGCCTGAAGCTGAACGCGGCGCCGGGGCTCCCCCTCTGCGCGAAATGAAAGCGAAATAAAAGCGACCTGTGTTCCCGTGGGCTCCTTTGCACATAAGCGCCGGCAAAGGAGCCCATACTATTTCCATATCTTAGGGGGGGAACAGAGGATGGGCGTTTTAGATGATCTTTTGCGGGTGACGGTGCTGAGCGCCGGGTCCGTGGCGGCGCTATTTCTGCTTTGTAAGCTGATCGGCTATAAACAGATTGCCAACATGAGCCTCTTTGACTATGTGACAGGGATCACCATAGGCTCCATTGCCGCGGAAATGGCCACAGCCGACCATCCGGACTATTTTAAGCCCCTGCTGGCCATGTTTATTTATGCGCTTGCGGCCGTTCTGATCAGCTTGGCGGCCTGCCGCAGCCTGGCCATCCGCCGCCTTTTAATAGGCCGCAGCCTGGTATTGCTGGAGGACGGAAAATTATATAAGAAGAACTTGGGACGGGCCAAGCTGGACGTATCCGAATTTCTTACCCAATGCCGACTGGCGGGGTATTTTAACATCGCGGATATCCAATCTGCCCGCATCGAGCCAAACGGCCGCATTTCCTTCTTGCCCAAGGAGTGCGCGAGGCCCGCCACGCCCCGGGATCTTTCCCTGGAAGTGGGAAGCGCCGTGCCGGTGATAAATGTGGTGTTGGACGGGGTGGCGCTGCCCGGGAATTTGAAGCTTGCGGGAAAAAACCAGGCGTGGCTAAAAAAGGAATTGGCACGCCAACGCATACAAAATTTAGACGATATTTTTTTGGCTACCGTGGATGGGGCTGGGAACATGAGCGTATACATGATGTTGTATGAAGAACCCAAAACAGATGCCTATCAATGAATTTACGGAAAAATCCAAGAGAAACGGGGCCTTTGTGGTTGACAAAAATGTCCTGCTGTACTAGAATAATGATGCTGTACTGTACGGAGGACTGTCATAGGACGGTTTTGCCGCCCGGAATACGCTGTGGCTACGCGGGTGTAGCTCAGTGGCAGAGCGTCGGCTTCCCAAGCCGATAATGTGGGTTCGATTCCCATCACCCGCTCCAAATGTCAGCCATGAGCTGACGCCACCCGTTTTCATGCGGGCAGAGGGCAGGTCCCCCGAATAGGCAAGCACAAAACATTTTGGAGGAAGAAGTTTAAATGGCAAAGGCAAAATTTGAACGGACGAAGCCCCATGTAAACATCGGGACGATCGGCCACGTAGACCACGGGAAGACGACGCTGACGGCGGCGATCACGATGGCGCTGAGCCAAGAAGGGCA
>JAYFNX010000056.1:0-13339 GCA_034933245.1 Candidatus Pelethousia sp. | reverse complement strand
GGCTTAATGTCCGCAGCCGTGGCCCACCGTGCGCTGCCGTGTTCCCGGCCCGTTCGGTATTTCTTGGCTTCCATCCTTTTTAGAATTACAATGCAGGGCAGCATGGCCCCAGTGATTGCGCCAGATAGAAGATCCTTGGGGTGGAAGCTAGGGAGCAGGGAAAAGACGGCAAAGGAAAACCGGCTGAGCTTGTCCAGCGCAGACTGCCCGCCTGCTACGCGCCAAGCATATGCCCCCTGATTCCCAAGCCAGAAGCCCAGAATCAGAACCGCCGTGAACACAATCATCTTGCGCTTGTTCATCTTCCCGGAGCCTTTCGCGGTTTGGGAGCACGCTTCTTCAAAAGCTCGGCAGTCTGCTTCTGCACTACAGCTTTGAATTCTTCCAGGTGCACCTTAATGGATTTTTCTCTGGGGATCTTCATTGGAACAATTTTTTTTTGTAACTTAATATGCGCGTACTCCTTGAACGCTTTGTCCATGACCTCTACATCTTTGCTTTTAAAAAACACGTAGTATGCGGGATCTCGGCTGGCCACATCTTTCTTGATGGCAAATTCCACACCGTATTTCCTTGCAACCTGCCGAAATACTTTTAAATCAGCATTTGCAACATCAATGGTTTCTAAGGTTGCCCCCTCCTTCAAAAGCGTTGGCAAAGATTTTTCGCCCTTATAGCTTGTTTTGTTTGCAAGGAACAGCTTGATACCGGCCTGTAATGCTGCATCCGTAAGCTGAAAGGCTTTATCTACGGTTTTTGTCACGCCACGCACGACAATACATAATAGTTCTGTTCCGGCATATAGGGATTCTTTCGCAACGTCGGTTACTTCTGGCATTCTTGTTTCCTCCTACATGTTTTTGTATTGATGGTTCATGTGCCGGGGCGCGTTATACAGCAGCGCCAGAAGGTATTTGCGTGGAGATTCTATGCTCCCGGCATTTTCGTCATATGCATCCAAGACCTGTTGCACGTGCGAAGATCGGATCTGCATCATACGGTCACGCACGGCAGCGGGGGAATAGACCTCCTTGCCGATGCTCATAACATCCTGCCGGACAGCAAACGGTTCCAACATGGTTTCAATGATTTCATCCAGGCGATCCCTGCCCACATCCTCGCATAGGGTGTCGTACTCGATCTGGTATCGGAATTCATCACGATACCAGCTAAGGGGGTGATCTCCTTCGTTCCCTCTCTCCTTTGAATGAATGATTGATTGATTAGTAATTGATCCTTTAGTATTTAATTCTTTAGTATTTAATTGGTGGGGATTTCCCTGTTCAGGTTTTCCCAAGATTGGTTTTCCCAAGATTGGTTTATCCAAGACTGGATTTTCCCGTTTAGGTTGCACCTGCTCAGAATTGAGGGATTTAGGCTGTTCAAGGATGGTGTATTCAATGGTCGTGAGCTGTCCCTTGCTATTCCTCACACGCTTACGCTCAATATAGCCTTGCGCCTCCAATTCCTTGATAGTTGCGCAGATACTATCTATACCATCCTTGCAGATTTTGGAGAGGCCCTTGGTGGTGTAATCCCAGCTTTCAGGCAGGGATAACATCAGAGATTGTAGTCCCTTAGCCTTTAGGGTCAATTCCTTGTTTCTTAAATGATGGTTTGACATTACGGTAAAATCCTTATTTTTTTCAACACGGAACTTAGCCAAGCATCTTACCCCTCTCGTGTAAAATGGAGAAAAAAATAGGCGCTCGGATGAGCGTCTAAAGCCTTGTAAATGCTGGGAATTTTTATGTTTGGAATGCATCCAAGTCCCACTGGATTACTTCATAGCCCATTTCGCGCACGGTGGTGATCACCGTATCGTTGTACTCCCCATAGGGTGGCCGGAAAACGGTGGTTTTCTGGCCGACAAGCTTCACCATCATGTCCTCAAAATCGCTGAGCTCCTTTTTGATTTGCTTTTTGCTTAGTTGGTTCATATGCGGGTGGGTGGCGGTGTGATTCCCAAGCTCATGCCCGGCAGCGGCGATGGCCTTCACATTTTCCGGATATTTTTCCACCCAAAACCCGCAGAGAAAAAATGTGGCTTTTACGTCGTAACGTTCCAGGGTTTCCAAGATAAAGGGCGTCTTGTCGTCCTCCCAGGCGGCGTCGATAGTCAGGGCGATCTTTTGATCAGCCCTGTCCACGCTATAAACCGGCACCTCCTTCTTTTGTCCGGCCAGCACTTCCATTTCATACTCCTCCACCACGGTGGAGCTGCTTACGGCGGCAGCGCCCGGGGAGAAGCTGAGCAGCAGGATGATTCCTGTGACGACGACGGCCAGCACAATGGCCGCAATGATGAGCGTGCGCTTGGTAATAACGAAGATGCGCAAAGCGGATGACCTCCCCCACATGTTGATGATGTTTAGATATATGCGCAAAGAAGGCGGACTTTGCAGAAAATATGCCCTATGGTAAAATAGAACCAGTACAAAACAAGGAGCTTTGAGGCGTATGGAGCTTTCGGGTACAGTGAAAACCATTATATATCGCAGTGAGGATACGGGCTTTACCGTGCTGGAGCTTACGGACCAAAGAGGGGAGGAGATCACCGCCGTGGGGGAAATGCCGCTGGCAGGGGTTGGCGAACGCATTGAATTATCCGGCGAATGGACGGAACACCGGGCCTACGGCCGCCAATTTCGAGCCGTGGAAAGCAAGCTGCTTGCCCCGGCAACCCTTGCCGCTTTAAAGAATTATTTAGCCAGCGGTCTAATTAAAGGCGTGGGCGAAAGCACAGCCGAAGCCATCGTGCAAAGCTTCGGCATGGAGGCGCTGGATGTGCTGGATAAGGAACCCGAGCGACTCACGGAAGTCCCTGGAATTGGCCGGGTGCGCGCACAGACCATCTCCGCTTCCTTCGCGGCCCAGCGAGGCCTGCGGGATATTATGCTGGGCCTGCAAAAATATGGCGTAACCATTGGCCAGGCCATGAAGCTTTATAAAATCTACGGGGACTTATGCCTGGCGAAAATTGAGGAGAATCCCTACCGGCTTATTGATGATGTGGAAGGCATTGGCTTTAAGACGGCGGACGCTATCGCCAGAAACGGCGGCGTTGCGATGGATTCCGCCTACCGGCTTCGGGCCGGCATCAAGTATACGCTCCAATGGGCCCGGCAGGAGGGACATACTTATCTGCCCGAAGAAAAGCTGGTGTCCGTAGCGGCGGATTTGCTGGGGGCGGATATCGGCCCGGTGGAACAAAACCTTCGGGAACTGCTTTTTAGTGGAGAACTGGTTCTAGAAACGGTGGAGGATGAGACGGGGGTTTTCCTCCCCGGCCTCTACCGTATGGAGCTGGATTGTGCCAGCCGCCTTTGCCTCCTGAGCCGAAAACCCCCTGAAACTCCCTTCTTTCGCATTAAATCGCAGATGAACCGGCTGGAAGGCCAGCTTGGTATTTCATTAGCTCCTGCCCAACGTCAGGCGGTGGAATTGGCCCTTGCATCGGGGGTAATGGTCATCACCGGCGGGCCTGGCACGGGTAAAACCACAATTTTACGCTTCATTATCACTTTGCTTGAGGAAATGGGGTTGGACTACGAGCTCTGCGCGCCTACGGGGCGAGCGGCGAAGCGCATGGGGGAAGCTACCGAAAGGGAAGCCCGTACGATTCACCGCCTGCTGGAATATGGATATGGGGATGCGGGGTTTGGCAAAAACGAAGAAAATACCATCTTGGCGGAAGTGATCATCGTGGATGAAATGAGCATGGTGGACGTGCCGCTTATGCACGCCCTCTTACGGGCTATCGCGCCGGGTACCCGCCTGATTATGGTGGGCGATAGCGATCAGCTTCCGCCCGTAGGCGCAGGCAACGTGCTGCGGGACCTGGTGGCCTCGGAGCAGGTGGACGTAGTGCGGCTATCGGAAATTTTTCGCCAGAGCGGCCGGAGCGCCATCGTTACCAACGCCCATCGGATCAACCAAGGCCAGCCGCCCATTCTGGAAGGATTTATGGACTTCGGCTTTGAGCCCATCGAAAATGCGGAAGAGGTGATCCGTCGGGTCATCGGCCTGTGCGCGGGCCGCTCGAACCGGCTGGGCGCCCAGGAACCCCTCAAGGAGGTGCAGGTGCTGGTCCCCATGAAAAAGGGCCCCTTGGGCGTATACAACCTAAACCGCCGCATGCAGGCCGCCCTAAACCCGCCGGCCCATAAAAAACGGGAGCGGAAATACGGTGATACCGTCTTCCGGGAGGGGGATAAGGTTATGCAGATTAAAAACGATTATCGAATCGGGTGGGTAAGAACCCTACCCGGCGGTAAGCCGGAGATGGGAGAGGGCGCCTATAACGGGGACTTGGGGACGATCATGGCCGTGGATTTTTATGAACAAACCGTGGAGGTCCTTTTTGACGACGGCCGCAGTGCCCTTTATGAATTTTCCATGCTGGATGAACTGGAGCTGGCCTATTGTATTTCCATCCATAAAAGCCAGGGCAGCGAATTTCCCATTGTGCTGCTGCCGCTTCTGGGCGGGCCGCCCATGCTTATGACGCGGAACCTGCTCTATACGGCGGTTACCCGGGCCAGAAAGCTGGTCTATATTTTAGGCAGGGAAGAATGCCTTGGGCAAATGGTGAAAAACAACCAGGTCCGGCGGCGCTACAGCGCCCTGTGCGGATTTTTGCGCCGCCAGCGGGAGTTGTTGCCATGAAAATGCTGGATCTATTTTGGGATGCCCTCTATCCCCGAAGGCTTACCTGTGACCTTTGCGGGAAAGATGTCTGCCTGGAAGATTCCGGCCCCGCAGCTTTTCTATGCCCTGCATGCCTGGCGCTTTTACGCCCGGCCCCGGCCCTGCAGCTCCCTTCCGGGCTGGACGGGGCATGGGCCGGGCTTCTGTATAACCATGCTGCGGCCAAGATGATGCATCGCTTTAAATATCGGAACGCCCCCTATTTGGCCCAAACCTTTGCCGCCTTTTTCCCGGTCCCGCCGGAGGTGGACCGCATCCTGCCCGTCCCGCTTTTCCCAGCTCGCCGCCGGAAGCGCGGCTATAACCAAAGCGAACGGTTGGCTGTTTGTGCAAGCCGGAATATGGCGGCGCCGCTGGACGTCTCCCTCCTGCGCCGCACCCGGGATACCCTGAGCCAAACGGCATTCAGCCCTGGGGACCGGGAAAAAAACGTACGGGGAGCTTTTTGCGCGGACAAGCGGCTAAACGGCCTGTCCATCCTGTTGATCGACGATGTGTTTACCACGGGCGCTACGGCGGGTGAATGCGCCCGAACGCTGAAAGCCGCCGGCGCGGAGCGGGTATATGCCTTGATGGCATGCGCGGCCATCGGTAAGGACCAATTGCCGCAAAGCCAGGGTTCTGCCCAAAACACGCACGGAATATCTGGCGGGCGCCATTCGTACGGCTCCGGAATGCTTCGTTAAGAAGCAAGCGAGGATGAAACGAACATAAAAAAAGGGAATGGCGGATAGCCATTCCCTTGGAATTTTGAGGCGCATAATTTAAAAGGCAACAATGATGCCGCCCGCGTTGGCGTACATGGTGCTGATCCCGCTGCTTTTACAGATTAAGCTTTTTGCAAAAGGACATACCGCCAGAATTCGCTTGCAGATTTCTTCGGCCCGTTCCAAACAGGCGCAATAGGTAATAACCAAGGTGCGTTCGGGACAGGGTTTTGCGTTGTAAATGGATTTTACGTTTTCCACCAAGGCTGCCAAGGCACGGTTGATGCCAATCGCCTTGGCCCGCACGACAATCCCGCCTTCGCTGTCCGCCCCCATGACCATTTTGATGTGGAGGGCGCTGACGGCTAGCGCCTGCAAATGGTTAAGCCGGCCGCTTTTGCGGAAAACCTCCAAATCCTCCAAAACAAAGTCCGTGGTCATTTCATGCACGAAGGCTTCGCCCCGGGCTACGACCTCCTCGAAAGGAAGGCCGCTTTCGGCCAACTCCTTGACGCGCAGGCAGATGGCCACTTCCGCACAGGCCGCCGAACGGGAATTGAACACATGGATACGCTTGTGGGGATACTCTTTACGGATCATTTCCGCGCCCATACAGGCGCTGCTATAGGTCCCGCTCAGCTTAGCGGAGAGGGTGACGATATAGATATCCGTGGCTTCGCCTTTACAGGCCTCGGCGAAAAGCATGGGAGAGGGGCAGGCGGAACGGGGGGCGTTTTTGCTTTGGGCCATGGCCTGCAAAAAAAGGTCGCAATCCAAGCTGCTATCATCCAGAAAGCTGGCTCCATCCAACTCGATGGTCAGGGGAATCCGCGTGACAAAGGAGAGGACGTCCTCTCCTTGTTGCACATAGTCGCAGCAACTATCCGCTAAAATCTTATAATGGCTCATATGAAATCTTTACCTCTTTGCGCCCAGGAAGAACAGGGCGATTGTCCCAGGGCCGCTGTGCGCACCGATGACCGGCCCCACATAATTTATGATAATATTTTGCACAGGCATCTTTTCCCGAATCATGGATGCGAGGAGTTCCGCATCGCTCAGACAGTCCCCGTGGCTGATAAAAATGGTTTGGGTTGCAGGCGCAAGAGCCGTTTCCTCCATTTTTTTAACCAGGGCTTTTAGGGAATTGCGCCGTCCGCGCACCTTTTCCATAAAAATTAGCCGTCCCTCGTCGTCCACATGGAGAACGGGTTTAATGCCCAGCATGGTGCCCACCACGGCCGATGCGGCGGAAACTCGTCCGCCCCGGTGCAGGTGGTGCAAATCATCCACGGTGAACCAATGGCATAAGTGAAGTTTATTGGATTCCACATAATCGCGCGTTTCTTCGATGCTTTTTCCCGCCTGCTTTTGCTGCACGGCCAGATAGATAAGCATGCCTTGCCCCAGGGAGGCGCAAAGGGTATCCACAGCATACATCTTCGCATCCGGGTAGGTATGGGAAAGCTGCTCCATTGCCACGGCGCCGGCGCTGTATGTGCCGGATAGAGCGGAGGAGAAGCCCAAGTAAAGGATATCCTTTCCGGCTTGCACAAGGGGTTCCATGGCGTCTGTGAATCGCGAGACATTTATAGCCGAAGTAGTCGCCGTTTTTCCTTCCCGAAGCAGCGCGTAACAGGTGTCGAATGGCAGGGCCTTTCCGGACAGATCGTTCTCATAGGTATTGCCGCCGATCGTAACGGAAAGGGGAACCACCGTCAATTCCAGCGATTCGGCCAGCGGGGCCGGAAGATCGCAGGAAGAGTCGGTAAGGATCACATAATCGCGCATGTGGACTCTCCTTAAATTTAATACAGTTAACAATGTTAACCGTATAAGATATGCAAATTATACCGCAAATCGGTAAAAAAGTCAACGTTACCCTAGGTCGAACTCCCTTGTGATGGTATAGCGGATGCCTTCCATAACCTCGGGCGTATCGGGCAGTTCGCCATTGTCCAGCATGAGGGCCGCGCCGTAAATAAAGGAACGTACCGCATAGGTTTTACGCCGCCGCACATCCGGGGGCATGGAAACCTTTGCGCAGTATTCGGCAACCAGCCTGGCTGTGCATGCACTTAATTGGGATTTGGTGCGGCGGGCAAGCTCGCTCATGGAATCGTCCCGCAGCATGATAATGGAGCGAAAATGGGGATTATCCAATAAAAACTGGACATAGGCCATACTGACTTCAATGAGCTGGCGGCGCGGGTCGCCGGCATATGGGGCGATAATAGCCGATTGCTTGGCATACCATTGCTGGTTGATATAGAGGATAATGGATAAAATCAGGTCGTTTTTATCGGTAAAGTGCTTGTAAGGCGCGGCACAGGATACGCCGCAGGCTGTGGCAACCTGGCGGAGGGAAAAGTTCTGAATGCCGCGGCGTTCGATTTCGCCAATACCGGCAAGGATAAGCTTTTCACGCATGGTTTCATCGTGCGGCATGAATATCCTCCAAGATATAAAAATGCGGTTAACAGTGCTAACATGGCCATTATAGCATGCGGGCGGACAATTGCCTATATGCCCGCCGTGAAAGGGATTGACAAAAACAAGCCCCCTTGGTCATAATGAAGAAAAACGGGAGCCCGGCTCCGGCAAAGGAGGAGAAATATGAAGGCACTGCTGCTTAACGGCAGCCCCCATGAAAAGGGCTGTACGTATACGGCTCTTTTGGAGGTGGCAAAGGCCCTGGAAGCCCAAGGCGTGGAAACAGAGTTGTTTCAACTGGGCAGGGAGCCCATCCCTGGCTGCATCGCTTGCGGCGCTTGCCGGAAAACGGGCCGTTGCTTTATGCAGGATAGGGTAAATGAATTTCTGGAGCGAATTCCCGCGGTGGATGCTCTTGTGGTGGGGGCCCCTGTCTATTATGCGGGCCCGGCGGGGCAGATTACCGCCTTTTTGGACCGGGCGTTTTATTGCAAAAGCGCGCTCTATGCCAATAAGCCGGCCGCGGCCATCGTATCATGCAGGAGAGGCGGGGCTTCGGCGGCCTTTGACAGACTGAATAAGTACTTCACCATCAGCTGCATGCCCGTGGTTTCTTCCCAATATTGGAACCAGGTTCATGGAAATACACCGGAAGAGGTGCTGCAGGATGCGGAGGGGCTTCAAACCATGCGTACCCTGGGAAATAACATGGCGTGGCTTCTCAAATGCATAGATGCCGGCCGCCGGGCCGGCATCCAAGAGCCTGTCAGGGAGCCTCCTATTGCTACGAATTTTATACGATAAAACAGCGGGAATATTACCCGAAGGGAAAGCCCCTGTGGGCGGCTGCATGTTGAACCGTATACCGATCTATTTTTTGAATGGGGGCGACAGAAGAGGTATCCCATGGAAATTCGTCTGACAAAAGAACAAAGGCAGATATTGGGCCAGAAGATGTGCCAGTCCATGCAGATGTTGCAAATGGCTGAGCCGGAGCTGGCGCAATATCTGTCCCTTCTTTCCATGGAAAACCCTTTGCTGGAAGCAGTGCCTTCAGCCGAGCCATATGCGCCGCCCATGGCTAAAATTCGGGCGGGCAGGCCGGATCCGTCCATGAATTTCTTCCAAAACCAGACGGAAGAGGGAGATAGCTTGGGGGAATACCTACAGGAGCAGATTCCTTTTCTTAAAGCGGACCGGCATACGGAGCGGGCCCTCCATTTTCTGGCGGCGTGCTTGGACGAGCGCGGCTATCTGTCCCCGGAGCCAAAGGATGCCTTGGACCATTGGGAAGCGGGGCTGTATGAGCGGGCGCTTACCCTTTTGCAGAGCCTGGAGCCCCCCGGGGTAGGGGCAAGGAGCCTGGGGGAGTGCCTGTGCATACAGCTCAGGCGCATGGATGTGCAGGAAAAGCTGCCCTACCTGTTGGCGGAGAAATATATGGACCGGCTGGGCAGAGGACATGGAAACTATGTGGCTAAGGAATTGGGAATATCCAAGGCGCAAATTGAGGAAGCGATGACGCTCCTGCGCAGGCTGAATCCAAAACCGGGCAACGGGTTCTGCGGAAAGGGGGATATCCGTTTTTGCGTGCCGGACATAACGGTATCCGAGGGAGAAAACGGTCTGGAATTGACCACGGCGGAACGGTATATGCCGTCCTTTCGGGTGAGCGCCTATTATGCGGCCATGCTTAATAAAGACATCCTCAGCCAGGAAGAACGAGCCTATTTTTCCCAAAAGCTTTTGCAAGCGCAGTGGGTGGTGGAATGCGTGGAACGAAGGAGGCGAACCCTGGAAGCCTGCGGCAGGATCATTCTGGAAGCGCAGGCACCGTTTATTGCGGATGGCCGATCTGCGATTACACCCTTCTCCATGCAGGATGCGGCCCGGCGTATGGGGGTGCATCCTTCCACCGTTTCCCGGGCTGTGCGAGATAAATATCTGGAATGCCGCTGGGGCCTGTATCCCTTGTCCGCCTTCTTTGCCCAGGGCGTGGGAAAGGAGGGAAAGCAGGAATCCCGGCCGGAGGCCCTTTCCCGCATGCGGTGCCTCGTTGAAAGGGAGGATAAAGCGCATCCCCTCAGTGACCAGGCGTTGTCCGAAGCCCTGGCAAGGGAGGGTTTGTCCCTATCCCGCCGTACGGTGGCAAAATACAGGGAAGAGGCCGGAATTCCTGCAGCCTCCGCTCGGCGGCGCAGAACATGAACCATGCGGGAAATTTTGATCCGCGCCACGGCCGGTAGTAGTGACAGCAGCGGCGCCCTGGATGTATAATTAACCCCAATGGCGGCTTGCGCCAAGGAAAGGAAGGAGTAGAACCAAACGCAATGGATTATGCAAAAGAGAGCCTGCGCTTGCACGAACAGTGGCGGGGGAAGATTGAGGTTGCGGCCACCGTGCCCGTAAAAACGAAGGAGGATCTCTCCTTGGCCTATACCCCAGGCGTCGCCCAACCCTGCCTGGAGATACAGAAGGATGTGGATAAAAGCTATGACCTCACCCGCCGGTGGAACCTTTGCCTTGTCGTAACCGACGGGAGCGCCGTGCTGGGCTTGGGAGATATCGGACCCGAGGCGGGTATGCCCGTTATGGAGGGCAAGTGCGTGCTGTTCAAGGCCTTTGGAGATGTGGATGCCTTCCCCCTGTGCATTAAGAGCCAGGATGTTGATACCATTGTGGAAACCATCTACCAGATTTCCGGGAGCTTTGGCGGCGTGAACCTGGAGGATATCGCCGCACCGCGTTGCTTCGAAATTGAGACCAAGCTCAAAGCGCGGTGCGATATTCCTATTTTTCATGACGATCAGCACGGTACCGCGGTGATTACGCTGGCGGCCCTTTCCAATGCCCTCAAAGTGACGGGAAAGGGGAAGGACGTGCGCATCGTCGTCAGCGGCGCGGGAGCGGCGGGCATATCCGTCACCCGGCTCCTCCTTTCCGACGGATTTTCGGATGTCACCTTGTGCGACAGGCAGGGGGCCATTTATGAAGGCAGACCGGGCCTAAATTCCGTGAAAAGGGAGATGGCGGAAATTACCAACCGGGATAAGCGCGCCGGTTCTCTGGCGGCTGTTCTTTCCGGTGCGGATGTCTTTATCGGCGTGAGCGCGCCCGGCACGGTGACGGAGGATATGGTCCGGAGCATGGCCAAGGATGCCATCATTTTTGCATGCGCCAATCCCACGCCCGAAATTTTTCCGGATGTGGCCAAGGCGGGCGGCGCTGCGGTTGTGGCTACGGGCCGTAGCGATTACCCAAACCAGGTAAATAACGTGCTGGCTTTTCCGGGTATTTTTCGGGGCGCTTTGGATGTGCGGGCGCGGGATATCAACGATGCCATGAAGATTGCGGCTGCTCGGGCCATCGCGGAATTGGCCGAGGCGGACGGCCTTCAGCCGGAGCGTATTTTGCCCGCCGCTTTTGATCCCCGGGTAGGCCTGGCCGTATCGAAAGCCGTGGCTCGTGCGGCCCGGGAGAGCGGTGTGGCGCGGCTTTAAGGTAAAAGTCCGAATAACTCTAGGCAGTGCATTTGCGCTCCGCTGGTGTTCAGCGGGGCGTTTTTTTGCATATGCTGAAAAAAAGGCATTGTGAGGAGACAAAACATGCGCGAACTGAATCTTATGTCCACCTGGTGCGCCAGGCCCGCCGCCCGGGCCCGGATTGCGGGAAGTCCTTCTTATCCGGACCTGCATGGGTCGATGGATTTTTATGAAGCGGGGGAAGGCACGGTGGTAATGGCCTCCCTGTGGGGCCTTCCTTATAACCCGGCGCCCTGCGCGGCAAACATTTGTGCCATGCATATTCACGCGGGCGGGGCATGCAAGGGCACGCAGGAGGAGCCCTTTGGGGATGCGCTGGGGCATTACAATCCGGGGAATTGCCCCCACCCGGGCCATGCGGGAGACCTGCCCCCCCTCTTTTCCAACCGGGGGTATGCCTGGCTGGGCGTTTATACAGAGCGGGTTCGTATCCCGGAAATTATAGGCCATACGGTGATTATCCACGCATGGCGGGACGATTTCACCTCTCAGCCCGCCGGCGATGCCGGGGCGCGCATTGGCTGCGGCCTGATTGAAAGCCTCCGCTGAAAATCGGCTCGCCGGCGCAAGCATCGTTTGATATATACAAGGTTTCGTGCGATAATGGGGCTATCCTATCTGGGGGCCCTTATGTTTTTTGATGCAAATAACGAGTCCGATGAAATCATCGAAGGCGGCGATAACAGCGGCAGCGGCGAAGCCATAGAAACCATGGATTATGACGGCGGCGATGAATTCATAGAAGATATGGACTATGGCGACCATGACGACGATAGCGGGGGCGACGGCAGCAGCTTTAATCTGGGGCGCTTCGTGTTTGTAGCGTTAATTGTGCTGCTTACGGCTATCCTTGCCGGGTACGGCATCTTCAGTTGGTATAGGGCCGAGCAATATAAAAAATGGGATGCCCTGGAGCCTAGTACCCGAACCTATGCGGAATTTGCAGAGGTTTTTAACGAGTGTATGGAGCCTCAGGGCATTTCCATAGATGTGGAGCCAATGTGGCGGTCCCCCGCTTCCTATCGAGGATTAACCGCCGCCAGTGTGATGGCCCTGCCGGATGGAAGCCAGGCCCCTTGTGGCGTCGAGCTTTGGGGTCTTTCCTCAAAAAAGGATTATATTTTACGGCTTATCGTTTTGCTTCCAAAGGAGCAGGCTCAATATGCGGAGCCTGTTGTGCGGGGAGGCTTTTCGGTTTTTGCGCCGGAGTCTAACGAACAAAATAGTGAGGACTTCGTGGACATCATTGCTGCGAGTAAATCAGCCTTTGATCAGTATCCTTATGAGAAAGACTGGTATCTGATTTCGGATGTCAATTTTACCATGCTTTTCGAGGAGCCGGAGTTTATTATACTTGAGTGGCGAATTCCTTCCATCCATATGCGGCTGGGGCAGTGATCTTCTATTTCCGCCCCGTATTTTTGCCTATGGTTATTTTGTCGCGCAGCTCGTAGCCGCTTATAGGCGGTATGTTTTTTGTGCGCGAAGCAGCAGGCGGCGGGGTATAAATGCCCACAACAATGTTGCCGGGAGCGTAATCATATTTTGGTTCCGGGTGGTCAAGTCGCGCCATCGCACTCTCCATAAAGGGAGCTGACATCAAAGTGTCATCCCAATAATTATATTGCAACCCCAAACTGGCCCATGTCGAAGGCTGCGTGAAAAAAGACAGACCAAATTTTCCCGCGTCCCATAGGAGATCCCCAGATCCATCACGCGGGTTCGTATGATGGAATCGACGGGCAATTGCGGGCTCCGCTTGTTGCCTGTGTTGGCAGGAAACTTTGAGATGCCCGCGCATACGCTGCTACCCCGCGGCATAGTCTTTACAAAGCATGTTCGGGGGTGTAAGCACATGTATTCGTATATAGAAGACCGGGTGTTGGCCGTAGCGGATTATATCATCGACCATCAGGCAACCGTGCGATCTGCGGCGGGGGCGTTTAA
>JAYFNX010000055.1:0-26136 GCA_034933245.1 Candidatus Pelethousia sp. | reverse complement strand
CAAATTACATTGCGTTTCTTGTTCGTCTGCACTATATAGTTTTCAAGGTGCTTTGCCGCTTCTCGCTCTCGCTTTTCGCTTGCCTCGCGAAGCAGCTTGTTTATGATACCAAACGTCCCCCCTATTGTCAATCCCTTTTTTTCAATTTTTTCAGCTTTTTCGTGAAACATCGAGATGGAGGATGCTGGAAGCCGCAAAATGCCTGTGTTTTTGCCGTTTTTTGTCCGCGTAATTTTTCTGTTTTATCCCGCTTTCCCTTTTTTGGTTTTTTCGGTATTATGATAGCGTATACACCATGATTAAAAGGAGAGTTTTTGTGATTAAACGTTGGTTCTCTTTGGTTTTGTGTCTTTTCCTGCTTCTTGCCTTATGCGCCTGCGCCCGGTTTATGCAGAGCCCCGCTTTCACCATGCAACCCATTATGCCGCATTTGACCGAGGGCATCCTGGAAAATACGCCGCTCCTTCCGAAAAGCTCGCCTGCGCAAACGCCGGTCTTATCTCCTGCCCCGGCATCCTTAAGTGAGGACGGTACGTATGATAGCCAGGCGGATGTCTCTCTCTATCTTCATGCTTACGGCCACTTGCCTGCAAACTATCTTACCAAGAACGAAGCCCGCTCCCTTGGCTGGGACGGCGGTGATCTGGAGCCGTATGCGCCCGGCAAATGCATCGGCGGAGACAATTTTGGCAACTACGAGGGTCTTCTGCCGGATGCACGGGGTCGTGTTTATACCGAGTGCGATATCAATACCCTTGGCAAATCCAGCAGGGGCGCCGAACGTATCGTGTTCTCCAACGACGGTCTTATCTATTATACAGCCAATCATTACGACAGCTTCACACTGCTTTACGGGGAGGAATGACCATGCTCAACATCCTGCTGGACGGTCGCCGTTTCACCTCCAAGGAGGCATCCCATCGCTATCTTAAGAAAAAGCTTGGACGCTACCGCTATTTAGGATTCAATTTGGACGCCCTTCACGATGCGCTTACAAGCCTGCCGGCCTGTTGCCTTCGCTTTCGTCATGTTCGTGCCCTGCGGAAAAATGGCGATGGCTATGGCTTGCGCCTGTTCCAGGTGTTCGTGGATGCCGCGGCGGAACACCCCGGCATCCGTTTACTTCTCCATTAATGCTTGTAGCAAAACGGAGCCCGATTCCCACGGGCTCCGTTGCTTTTATCCGTTGCTTTTAATTGTAAGTTAGGATTCCAACAGTCTACGGATGGTTGCATCCGTCTCCATCATCAGCTTCGTCAAGCAGGCGTCCACCTCTGCCTCCCGCTTTGCACCGGCGCCAATGTACAGCTTGAGTTTGGGCTCCGTGCCGCTCGGCCGGATGCAAAGCCAGGCCCCTTTGGAAAAGAAATAGCGCAGCACGTCGGATTTTGGCAGGGTCGTAGCCGTGGTTTCCGCCGTGGAACGCCGCGTCCCGCTCTTTAGATCCTCCCAAATAATGATATTCTCCCCCCCCATTTCCTGCGGGGGATTTTTGCGCAAGGCCTCCATGGCGGCGCGAATTTTTTCTAGGCCGGCCTTTCCTTCCAACGTATAGGACTTGACGGCTTCTTTAAAGTACCCATACGCCTCGTACATCTCCTGCAACACATCATAAAGGGTCTTGCCCGCTTCCCGATAGACCACGCAGGCTTCGCTTAAGAGCATGGCCGCGCAGATGGCATCCTTATCCCGGGCAAATGACCCCGCCAGGAATCCGAAGCTCTCCTCAAACCCAAAGAGAAACTGCCGCTCTCCCGTTGCCTCGCATTGGGCGATCTGCTCGGAAATAAAGCGGAAACCCGTCAGCACATCCCGAATTTCGACCCCATAATGGCGGCAAATCGCATCCGCCATCGTGGTGCTCACAATGGATTTTACCACCAGGCCATTCTTCGGCAATGTCCCCAACGCCGCTTTGGACGAGAGAATATAGTGAATAAGCAGGCTGCCGATCTGATTTCCCGTCAGCACGGTAAAGCGACCGTCCCTGCATCGCACGGCTGCCCCCAGCCTGTCCGAATCCGGATCTGTGGCTAAAATGACGTCCGCCCCCACTTTGTCCGCCAAATGGAAGGCCAGCGTAAAGGCTTTCGGGTCTTCGGGGTTCGGCGCCTTAACCGTGGGAAAGTTGCCGTCCGGCTCCGCTTGTTCTTTCACGACGGATACATTTTTTATCCCAATGCGATGCAGGATGGCCTGCACAGGAACACAGCCCGCCCCATGCAAGGGCGTGTACACCAGCTTGAGCTCCTTACCTTTTTCCCGCACAAGTTTCTCGTGCAATAGCAACGTTTCAATGGCCGCATAGTATGCTTCATCCACCTCAGAGCCGATCATCCGCAGCAATCCCTTTTCAACGGCCAGGGTTTCCGCCATGGGGGTTACGTTGAAATAATCCACCTGTTGTATATACCGGAGGATCGCGTCCGCTTGTTCGGGGCCAGCCTGGCCCCCATGTTCCCAATAAACCTTGTAGCCATTATAGGCCGGCGGATTGTGGCTGGCGGTAATAACAATGCCGGCTATGCATTTGAAATGAAGGACGGTAAAGGAAAGCTGTGGCACAGAATGTAGGGAGGCGTAAAGATAAGCCCGGATCCCGTTTTGGGCAAGAACCAGCGCCGCCTCCTTGGCAAACGCATCGCTCATGTGCCGCGAATCATACGCGATGGCAACCCCTCTTTCCCGCGCGCCATCGAAGGTGTTCAAATAATCTGCCAGGCCCTGGGTCGCCCGGCGCACCACATGCACGTTCATGCGGTTGGTGCCCGCTCCCAGGATGCCCCGAAGTCCTGCCGTACCGAAGGCAAGCTCCGTATAGAAGCGATCCTCCTGCTCCGCCGGGTTTTCCGCAATGGCCTCCAATTCCTCCCGCAGGGCGGGCTCCAGCTCCTTGGCCTGCAACCAAGCATGGTAGCTCGTTTTATAATCCATGGCGCGTTATTCCTTTCTCTCAGCCGCTGCCAAAAGCGTCTCCTCCGCCTCGCCGCCGGATAAATGTTTTTCGCTCCAAAGGCTAAAGGCGCTTTTGCCGCCGATGATAATATGGTCGTACAAGGTAATGCCAAGAGGCTCCAAAGCGCGAATCACTTTTTCCGTGGCCTCCAGATCCTGGGGGGAAGGCTTTGCGTTTCCCGTGGGATGGTTATGGCAAAGGAGCACCCCCATGGCGCCGTGGCGCAGGGCGCATTCCACCACCAGGCGGGCATACATAGGGGTTTCGGTGGGTGTCCCGCTGCTGATTTTGTCTGCATGGATAACGCGGTGGTTGTGGTTTAGGGAAATGACCCACAGTTCCTCCTGCTTGCTCTGACCCACCAAGGAGCGGCATAGGGGGATGGCCTCTCCCGAGGTAAGGATGCGTTGCCCCTCCGCGGGTTCATATATGGCGCGGGGCGCCAACTTTCCCACCAGAGAAAGCAACACCGCCGTATGCTCCCCAATTCCTTCCTGCCGCATCAGTTCAAACACATCTGCCCGTAAAACGGCGGAAAGGCTCCCATACCGCTCCAGCCGTTGGTGAGCAAGGGGATTCACATCCTTTTGACGAATGGCATAGGTGAGGAGCAACTCCAGCAACTGATGTTCAGGAAAACCCGCGCCTTCCTGTTCCCTAAATTGCTTGCGCAGCCGTTCCCGGTGTCCTTCATGGTCATTCCCCGTCGTTCTGCTCACTTCCCGTCCCCGCTCTTCCTGCTTTTACCATTATTATAAAGAATACGAGGCCGCCTGTACAGCCCTCGATCCCTTCCGCCCGGATGATTTTCTGATACCGCCGTTGACAGCCGCCCCCGCTCCATCCTATAATAAGGATGCTGTGCTCTTAGTCATGCGTTGGCAGGGTTATATTGGAATTGTCCTCCTATGTTTGGCGTTTGGGATTCCATAAAGGCACCGGCAGCTGCCTTTGTCTCCGTAACGCAACAGAACGGAGTGGTCATCTCCTAAGTAGAAGGTGTCCGTTTACCAAGTGGGCAACAAGCCTCGGAAAAGCAGCACTTGTTTCCGTAGCTCAGCAGGATAGAGCGTCCGCCTCCTAAGCGGAAGGTCCCGGGTTCGAATCCCGGCGGGAACGCCAAAAAGTCCGACAAGCTCTATGCTTTTCGGGCTTTTGTTTTGCCCGAAGCAGTTCGTTTGTTCGCTTGATTCACATCCGCTGCGCTCCCTTCATCCTCGCATTTTGCTAATTGGTAGATGGCCGGTTTTCGCACTTTTGCTAATCAAAAGTGCCATCTTGCTAATTTGCGATTAGCAAGGCTTTTTGGCTACGCTTGATCTGCCCCCGATTTATTGACCAGGAGCAATGCTAGTAAGCTTAGATTCCAGGCAGCGATTGGCACCACGGCTTAAGGGGCAGCCAGCCGCCCGCCGAGGCTCGAATGCGGCCTGATCTGATTGTAGTATCGGATCCAATGCTGCTTCAACACTTGCGCTTCGCACATGATGCCAAACAGCTCTTCATTGAGAAATTCTGCTCGCATGCGAGCGTTAAATCTTTCGATATACCCGTTCTCCCACGGACTGCCCGGCTTATGCCAGCAGTTGTTGCCATGAAGCGCGTTCAGATCGTCCAGAATGATAAGGCTAAAGTTCGGTTTGTTTGTGAGATAATCCATGTAACCGTTTAGCGCATCGGCGCAGTCCGGCTCATCCAAATCGATATAGCCGCGCTTCTCCCACAAATGTCCCCGCGTTTTTAGGAAGCAGTCATAAACAGGGGATTGATCCTGTCCTTCCCCACATCCAACGCACCGGACGTACGCGGTATTCCAAGGCGAGGACTTCAAACACGTCACGCGTATGCTCGTCGCCATAGATTTTTTAAGACAGGCTGGGCATAACGCGCAACCGCCTCAAATTTTCCGACTGTCCCCACTACATAGGCTTTATTTCGAATAACCGCCGCGATGGGCGGCGCCGATGCCCCTATGGTTTCATTGACCAGAAAGCAGAGATCGTCGAAAACGAGGATGTGCATGGTGCTGGTTATAGCCTGCATCAGCCCATGCACGATACAGAGCCGGACATGCCCTCAAATCAGCGCCTCGATATAGGCATCCAGCAGTCTGGACATGGCCGGAAACACAAACCACATTTTGGAAGTGCAGGTCATTTGCTGCGATCTTCTCGCAAAACAGCGTTACGATATCTTCATTTGTCGATGTATGAAGCCGGTCATGGAAAGAAAGATGCGCACGGCAGATCCCTTTGGCAGCACGGTAAGCGCAGGGCGCAGGGCAAACACAATTTCCATAATCCCGGCTTTGACGTCATTGTCCGGCGTTGCGGATTGAACCTGTTCCTGCTTTTTCTCGCGGGCCTCCCTCCGGCAATATTGCCGGGAAGCGAACGGCCCAAGTTTTTACGAAGCGTTTCGCCATCCGTCGCCAGCCACATAATGCGGTTTTGCTTAAAGCGGTACGCGGTGGAGTGTTCGGTGGGCAGCCCCGCTTCTAAGAACCGCGCTTTCAGCCAGTCCATATCCTGCATGCGCTTAGCTTGGGACAATATGCATTCCGCGATTGCGCCCATCTGCACGTCGGCCGCTTTCAGCAAGCACTGGCTGGAAACACACCGGCTGATA
Source organism: Candidatus Pelethousia sp. (assembly GCA_034933245.1). Classification (GTDB taxonomy): domain Bacteria; phylum Bacillota; class Clostridia; order Christensenellales; family CAG-138; genus Pelethousia. The sequence goes on along the minus strand of JAYFNX010000055.1, from coordinate 20,552 downwards.
AAAGATGGGTCGCGCTCCAAAGCCTTTGCGAGTTCAATATTTGTAATGCCGCGGTGTTGTAGCGCCGCTTAAGACGTGTATTTGAAGCTGCCGCCATCACCACCCGATTCTGCTTTTCACATGGACAGCTTCTCATTGACAAGGTTATTATAGCAAACCTAAAATGAAAAAAGGTGATCTGGCTGCTCACCTATTGAGAAAATTTTGATTTTTCTAGGCAAATAATGGTTACGTTCGTATCCGAAAACATTTCCGTCAGCCTTTGGTATAGCTCCATTAGACTGCCTGCCGCCATGACACACAAGGCTAATAGAAAGTAACCAGCAGCGCTGCAAATAGAAGTTTGGGCGCGAAATGCCATGCGCCTGTTGCGTTGATAATGGCCAGCGGCCATCATGTAGCGCATGAAAGTGTGAGCAGGAATTGTTGTGTATGTAAACTGTATCAATGCGAATTTCACGAAACGGCACATCCCATTCCTGCAAGCCGGCAGCATGTTCATTTCATACGCATGCCCATCCCCCTCCACGTGCAGCAACCGATCAAAAAAGGGATAAGGCAAGCCCCGGAGTCCCGTTTGGGTATCCAAGCTTTCCAGCTTTGTTTGAAGGCGAAAAAAGAATCGTGTTATGGAATTCACGAGGCAAGATTTTATCGGCATCCGACCGGCATTGCGAACGCCCAAAAGCAGCGCTTCGGGGCGTGCCCCCATTAGATTTACAATCCGTAGAATATCCCGTGGGCTATGCTGCCCATCTGCATCGGCAGTGACGAGGCTTGTTGCCTGTTCATGCCTGCGGATATACCGAATCCCCGTTTTTTGCGCCGCTCCTTTCCCGAGGTTTCGCTCCCGATGAAGGACTTCTACGCCAAGCTTGCTGTACTTTATCGAAGAAGGAGGGAAACATTGCGCCGCTGCCATCCTCTATAGCACGTACATCTACGGCCGATATTAACTGCTTAATGAGCGTAAGAATCTTATCTTCCGGTCTATATGCTGGTATGGATACTTTTGTGTTCCTGGATAAAAAAGATTCCCTTCTTACCTGTATGCCATGAACATCCAGGCGAAAAATGAGAATCTCGTGATATACGCTTGATACTTAGCTTATTATACCAATAGGGTTAGCTGCCGAATTCGGCACTATACTCGTTTACCCCAAACGCCTTAATCAGCGCTTCAATTGAGACCGGACCTGCCACGCCATCGGCTTTTATTTTATAATCCGCTTGAAACGCAACGATAGCGTCCTTTGTGGTTTCTCCAAAATATCCATCCGCTTTTACATCATACCCCAACTTGTTGAGCATGTACTGTATCCTATGCACGCGCTTTCCGGGTTCGCATCCGTCTTGCGGCCATTGATAAGCACGCGCATATCGTGCGGGGGGTATTTCTCCGTTTCTGTTTCGTCCTCCGTAATTTTCCGTATAGAAAGCATGTACACCTATCCTCGCGTAATACCTATGGGTTCCCCAGCTTTCTCCCTCGGCGAGGCCTTTATTTGAATGAAAGAAATACACATTTTGCGGGATCACCCAAACCTCTTCATCCAGTACCTGGCGGGCGGCGGAAATACATGCCGCGTTGGGCTTTGTGGAAGATGAATACCCTGTGAACTGCCCAGGGGCGGTAATCACGGTCTTAATCGTATGGCCGGGATATCCGCGCGAAAGCACGCGGTTCATCACCACATTTGCTACTGCAATTTTCCCTTTTAAAGACTCGCCGCGCGCTTCGCCATAGATCAGTTGCGCAAGCATATACAACTCATCCTCGGTATAGGCATAGTGATTGGAGGAATACCCACAATCGTTATAATACCGGTCTGCTTCCAGTTTGTAAAAGCTGATCAGGTTATCAAAATCAGGCGGGGGCGGGCTGGGCGTGGGCTGGGGCGTCTGTTTGGGTGTGGAGCTTAGCGTATCCCCAGGGGATGCTAGCGCAGCAATCTCCGTGGATTCCCGTGCTGCTATCTGCATAGGCGCCGGCAACGCACGCTCTCCCCCCTCCTTCGCGCCCCCTCTCGTTACGCCGTCCGGTACAGCAATCCGCACAACGTTATGGGTGGAAACCTCGGTATCTTGATGACAAAGCAGGCTAAGCAGCAAGAAAAGCGCGAAAATGCAGCCACTACCCATGCATAGGAATAAGCCCCTGTTTCGTCTCCAGGTTTTTTTGAGCCTGTTCCCTAAGAAAAGCTGCGCTCTATTTGGAAATCTATGGGATCCCATCTTTCTTATCATGCTGCCTTCCTCTTGCGGTTTATGCAGGAATTATTTACAAGAGCAAGAAATTATATACGGTTTGTATAGCATCAAAAGTCCTCCTTTTTAACATGCCACAATCCATCCTGCATGCCTAAATGAGAATCTGATGCTATCCAAATGATGTTGGCTTCATTTTAAAACGCAGCGGTAATGCGTGTTCCCTTGCCCTCTTCGCTTTTGGTAAGGAGCTTGCCCCCTGCACCTCCACGATCGCCTGCACAAAGCGTACCAGGCATGGTCTTTGGGCCCGAAGCTTCTTGAAAGCGGGCAACCGATTGCGGTTTTTGCCGATGTGATCCAAAATGCCACCCCACGCAGCGCGATCGGCTACGATGAGCCGGGCTACGCCTGCGTCATCGCGGTGAATGGCAGACAACCCGGTTATTCTAAGGGTATGGCATTGGCCGAGCGATCCAAGGCGTTTTATGATTTGGGCTGTAAGAACGCCTATAATCTCGACAGGGCCCAACCGCCATGATGGCATTTCAGGAAACTCCAGCCTAGCTTACAAAGGCGGCGGGGATGCAGCCATGTTCGTAGTGCTCTTCCGGCTGGATCGCATAACCCCCGCAATGGAGTTTATCAGCAAAAATACCAGTAAATGGCTGCTCTCCGCTTTCTGCCTATGCGCAATTACGAACGGCATCATAGGAGCCCGCTATATTTTCACGATGGGAAAGGCGTGCAAAAAGGAAAACGCCGGGGAGTGAAAGGCACTGTAATTAAGCGTCTGGCCATACGGACGGCTAAAAAGATAGGAATCATGGCACCCCGTCTCCTTGCAAGGCACGGGGTGTACAAAAGGCAGATCAAAACAGCAGCAGCAGCGTTCCCGCGATTACGAGCAGCAGCCCTAAGGACGCCCGTTTAGAGAGTTGCTCCTTCAAAAATAGGCGAGGAAAGGCCACCGTAATCACAACACTGAGCTTGTCAACCGGTACGACCACACTTGCATTTTCCTCTTGCAGCGCTCGATAATAGTAAAGCCAGGAAAGCCCTGTTGCAAGCCCCGAGCATGCGATAAACGCCCAACTTTTTTATCTATGTACTTTATACATCCTTGCTTCTTTTGTAAAAAAACAATGCCCCAAGCCATGGCTAATACAGCGATTGTGCGGATTGCTGTGCCTAAATTTGATTCGATTCCCTGTATCCCGATTTTTCCGAGTATCGATGTCGCCGCAGCGAAGACTGCCGATAGGATCGTATAAAAAAGCCAGGTATTATTTTGATTTCCGTAGGTTCTGCGCCCTGCCGTTGTACCATGAGATAAGTCCCGGTTCCGAGTACAACAAGGCCGATACCCTTAAATACTGTAAGTACTTCTCTTAAGAACAGGAACGCCAGAATTATGGTTAAAATTGTGCTGCTCTTGTCGACGGGGGTCACTTTATTCACGCCTCCAAGCTGCAAGGCTTTGAAAAAGCAAAGCGATGAGGCCCCTGTAGCACCACCCGAAAGAAGCAGAAATATAAGATTGTGGAAAGAAATAGAGAGGATGGTATGCTGCGAACCCGCAAAAAAACTATCAGCCACGAAAACAGAAGGACAATACTTGTTCGAAGCGCAGTCGCCAAATCCGAGTCGGTATTTTTAATTCCGATTTTCGCTAAAATCGATGTCATTCCAGCAAACAGCGCTGACCCGAAGGCGTATAGAAGCGGCATTTGTGTTGGTCTTTTCCTCATGGGACTTGCTGGCATCCTGATTGGCACCATCCCAACCCATATGAACGCCGGGCATGGATACGGGCTGCTTCTCGTCTTTTCATTACTGGGCGGAACGGGCTACATCACCATGGATTTGTTAATGAATGGTTTAATTGCGGATGTATACCCGGAAAAGAAGAACACGCTTCTTCCGTTTGTCCATGCCTTTTATGGCACTGGAGCCATGCTGGCGCCCTTGCTCGTGACGGTGCTTTCAAACCCGTTGAACCCACAAACCTATGCGCGTCCATATCTGTTGCTTGGCGCCCTGTCCTTGGCTTGTTATATCGTTATGACGGTTGTTGGAACGCACATACGCGCGCAGACGCCATACGGCGATATGCGCACAATTCGTGCGCACGCGGCGCGCAATCCGGCGGAGATCTTCTATAATGCGCATGCATGGATGTATCTGCTTGCCAGCTTTCTGTATCTTTGTTTCCAAACCGGAATCTCTTCCTGGCTGCCGAAGTACTGTATGCATAACCTGTCTATATCCTATCAGGAGGCGGCCGGTATTCTCACCCTGTATTTTTTAGGCGCATTGGGAATACGGGCTTTATCCCCTTTGATCTACAATAGGGTAAACGTCCGGCGTTTCTACCTTTTTTCTATCCTCTGTTCCGCTGGGATTTATCTCGCTTTTTTGTCATTTCCGATGACGCTGCCCGCCGCGCGCGGCTTTTTATTTGCTGTCGGTTTTCTACAGGGATCGGCGGTTCCCTCTATGGTAATCCTTTGTTGCGATGCTTTCCCGGATCGAACCGCCTCCGCTTCATCGATTGTTGTATTGGGCGTTTCTCTGGCCGCTCTGATCATCCCGGCGCTGATGGGTGTTCTGATTGAGAAAGCGGGCTATCTGCCTGCCATGCTGCTGATTGTCGCCTGCCTTCCGCTCTCCGTGGGCATCATCTGGATCGCAGGGCTTAAGGCGGGCGCTCCCGGTTGATCTGCTATATTGCGGCATCTGTTGTCTGCTTTCACAATGAAGCCGTCGTTTCGTTGTATGCGGTAGAAAGCAACTATTTTTTGCGCTCGTGCCGCGGCGACCCGCATGTATGCGAATCATCCCGCGCAGCGCAAAAGGGTTGTTTGGGAGGTTGAAAATTCTGCCCCGAAGCATGGCCGTCGCAAGTCGGTCTATGCGATTTGCCGAAATTGATTGTCCTCAAATTTCATAAAAATCAATGGAGGCAAGGATGATAAAAAGCCTTTGATGTTTGCCGCCAGCAAACCCAAAGCGCTTTTACATTTAGTATAATTAACTTTAGAATTTGCCTCTTCATTCATAGACGTAATGAAAGACTGCAACCTTCTGAAAAATCCATTCTTCCACGGTGCCCTTGTCCTCCTGCATGGTATGGGCAGCCCCCGAGCAAGGTTCATGCGCACTATGTTCGGTGCGGGCACTCTGCTTATGTCGAAACTTGAAGATGGATATACGAAATCCGAAGCGTTTAACCGGGATATTCTTATGAACTGCAACTTCTAAGAAAAACATAGGCAATCGCATCATGTAAACTGGAGCTATAAAGAAGAAAGCGGCGAGGCGGCAACATGAAAGAGCATTATCATTTTCCCGGCACCCACGACAGTCTTTTCAGTGTAGACGTTACCGTATTGGCTCGAGATCCGCGCAGCTGGCGTTACTATTGCCTTGTTACGTCTTGGGGCGGCGAAGAAATCAGCTTATGCGCCGCAAAAGATCCCACCGAGTTGTATTGGGATTGGTGTTTGAGCTTTCCCGGCCAACACTTTTATAGTCTTTGTATGGATCAGCAGGGTCTCTATCTCGCGGCTCTCGCACGCGACGGGGTCTATCTTCTGGATGCGGATCCAGGCAAATCCTCTGAACCCGATTTCATTCTTTCACCAAAGGATTGGGATGCCATGCGGCGCAGCGACGCGTTCGACCCCACAGAATGTCGCTTTGAAAAAGATAACCGTCTGCACGCCGTCTGCGCGGAATATGAGCGCGTATATGACTTTGACACCCTCATGGTAGTGGACGCTATGACAAACTTCAAAAAAGCATAAGAATGCGGCAGCATGCATGTGCGATGCGCAAGCACCAATATTCGTCTTGCGCCGGAGTCCGACATGCGCGGCATGCGAAGCGATATTGCCGCCCGCAACGTTGCGGTGGGCCATCCGATACTCGATATTTTCAAGGTTTGCGCATCCAGGGTTCGCTCACAAGAAATCTGCGGTTTGAAGAAAGGAGTCTTCCTCATGGAGAAAAAAAGGGGTTGCACGGTATGTAACGGAACGGGGCGTGTGGAGGCGGGCTTTCACAACTGCCACATGATTGAGGAGGAATGTCCGTATTGCGGCGGTACGGGGTATAGCATTTCGGAAAATGATACCGGGCAGAAAAAACCGGATGGCAAAAATATTGGTCTGCTTCTATTTCTGGCCTTTATCGGGCTGCTTGTTTTGTCGTTTCTATTGCTTACAAACTGCGGTTGATTTGCCATGCGGGAGAGACTGGGATACCGCAGTCTCTCCTGCAGATTGTCGCGGCAACAAAACCAGATAGATTCCCCCATCCCTGGCCGCTATGGCCATTTTTTCTAGAGGCGGTCATGCGCTCGTTCAGCCGGCAACAGGTCCCGGTGCATAAGCGCAATCGGTTTGCCCCGTTTGATATGCAGCAACGGCTTCTTTGCAGAAGCTGTACGGCCGGGTTGTTCATGTTTATTTCAGCCTTCTCCCCCCCTATCGAGGAAGTGCTTTTGAAAGCACGGTATGATCCCATTCAAGGCTGTTAGCCGCATGCCTTATTGATCCAGCCCCGCTATATTTTCCGTCACAGGTTCGTGCGTTTCCCTTTCCTGCATGCGGTGATCTCCCGCTAAATAATTTCTGAGGCCCACTACTCTTTTCATCTTGCGGAACATTACGGTCTCGCTCTTGGGAAGGCCTGCATAGCAGTTGGAGGCCAACGCATGCCATTCCTTTGCCGTATCCTTTACTTTATCCGCAAAATCCGCCGCGCTTTCCCCGCATGGAAAATGGGTGGATACGGCGTGGTATTTCTCCGAAAGTTCCACCATTTTTTCCGGATTGTCATAGAGTGGGCAAGGGGTAAACGGATTGTCCGAAAAGGGCTGCGCATTTCGAAACGCTCGTAAAAAAGGAGATTGCAGCGCCTGCTGAAGGGACATATCGTTTATGTTTGCGTCCGAATAATGACAAAAAGCGCAGGGCTCCACATCCCCGTTGGCATTGATATGCAGATAGCCGTTTCCGCCGCCCACACAGCCAAAAATCTTGTGTCCGTTGTTGAACAAATCGATAATCGTAAAAGAATGCCTTTGGGCGTATTCGTTGAATCGATTCGCCACATAGGCCCGCTCCTTTGGGGAAAGTACCAGGGACATATCCGCATCGTGGCCGATAGGGCGATAACCAAACGCCCAGCCAAACCAAGCGCCCCTTTCCCGCAGAAAGTCCAGAAATGCATCGCTGGTAACGAGCTCATAATTTTTCTTGTGATAGCAAAGGGAAAACCCATAGGCGATATCGTACCGTTTAAGGAGCTCCATGGCATGGAGAATCCGCTCATACGCCCCCTCGCCCCTGCGAAAATCCGTTTCCGCCTTATACCCTTCGATGCTCACAAAAAGCGTGATATTCCCAAGCGCCCGCATCGTTTTTACAAATTCTTCGTCCACCAGGGTTCCGTTGGTAAAGGCGCCAAAAAAGAGCCTGTTATGTTTTTTTGCCAGGGATAGAATTTCGTCTTTGCGGACGAGAGGTTCTCCGCCCGTATACAAAATGTCCATGGTTCCCAATTCCTTTGCCTCGCTCAGCAGGGCATCCCATCTTTCATAGGGAATGCTCGCCGCGCTTGCATAAGAGCCTGCCCAGCAACCCTTGCAATGCATATTGCAGGCGTTTGTCGGGTCCAGCAGGATGTCCCGCGGAATAGCGCAGCGGAATCTGCGGCAATTCATAAGCTCTCGCAATGCTTGGAATCTGCTGATGGCGGTAAATGCCATTAGGCTTTTCGCGCCAAAAAACTTGGCGCATCGGTGGGCATAGTCCTTCGGATGCGGAAAAGGGGGGACGTCCTCGTAGATACCATTCACTAGCAATTTTCGCATAAATTCTCCTTTTTATAATAGCCGCCGCCAAGATAGGAAAAGAGCAGCCCCGCCGCCAGCCAACCCACAGCCGTTGCAAAACCCCAGACAGGTTTCGGCGCGCCCGAAAGGGCCGCATGCAGCCACCTGCCGGGCAGCACCCCCGAAAGCACGACCCATACGGCAGCCCAATCCGGCAAGGGCATGAGCAAGCCGGACAGCACGCCTGCGGACAGGCTGACCACGGGCGCGGCAAAAAGCAGCGGCGTCAGATGACGGCATAGCGAGCATACGGCTAAGGACATACCTAGGCACCCCGCGCCATACAGGAACAGATGCGGCAGCAAAGCCAGCAGGCGACGGCCTTCGCCGCCGAGCAGGCCGGTCAGGACGAACCCGCCAAGCACCACAGCTAGGCTTGCTCCCGCCTGTATGAGGAAAAAGCGGGCATGGCCCACGCCCGTATGCGCGGCCCGCGCCAGCAAACCCCGTTTGCCGCTCTCCGCAATCCACGAGCCTCCTGCAATGAGATAAAAAAGGGATAATACCCCATACCAGGACAACGCTGTCGTTGCCGCGCTATGGTTTTGCGCCCCTTGCGCCAAATTCATCTCCAAGATCCGGTTCGTTTGCGCGCTGGGCTCCGTGCGGAGCACGCTGATTTTGGCCCCTTCCTGCCAAGCCTTCTCCATATTCTTCTTTAGCGTTTCCCACTCTTGCGGGCTCATCGCAAGGCCCCGTTGCGCTAGGAACACGTGCAGATCATATCGGGCCTGCTGCTCGAACCAAAGCTTCATAATTCCATTGACCAGCGGCTCGCTGACGGCGGAACCGTAGGCGGATCCCGGCGCCACCATAAGTTCCACCAGCTCCTTATAATCCCGCTCCTGTAACCGGGCGGAAAAATCCTCCCGGATGATAAACAGGCATTGGAGCCGATCCTGCCGCAGCATCAGGCGAGCCTGCTCCTCCTCCACGGCCACGAGTTGCAGGTCCGCCTCCGCACGAAGCATTTCCACAAGCTGCTCTCCCAAGTTTCCCGCATCCCGGTTGATTACGGCAACGCGAAACACGCCCGCTTGCTTTTCGCGGCTGTACCACCCTGCCGTTGTGGCCACAACAATGGCCAGCAGGATGATGCTCAGGGACCATAGATCCCTAAGCGATGCGGCCAGACGGCCCCCAAATAACGAAAGCAGCCTCATAAGCAGCCTCCCCGCCGGGCAATCAGGATGTCGCTTATGCCCCAAAGCGCCGCCAGCATAATGCAAAGCCGCAGCATATCCTGGGCATAGCGCCCGGCATCAAAGGAAAAGAGGGTGCCGGCGATGATGCGCATAGCGGGTTTTAAAGGCGTCCAATGCCCGATTTCCGCCAGGATGGCCGGCAGCCGGCCTTCGGCCAGCAGCGCCCCGGACAGCGCAGCCATGAGAAGAACCGCGTAAAAGCCACACCAAAGGCCCAGGCGCGGCTCTCCCGCCGCCCCCCCGATCGCCAGAGCCAGCGCGGAGAAGGTGAGGGAAATCACGGGCAGCGCCACCAGCAGGGCCACCCATCCCCAGGCAGTATGGTCCCGCCCCCAATAAAGCACCGAGCCCATGCTCCGGAACAACCCGCAAATGGGGAGTAAAATGGCCAGCGTCAAAAAAATAAGCAGCGCGCCGGATAGCAACCGCCCCAGGCAGTATCGCCGCACCTGGGAACGGCTTGCAAGCAGTCCCCGCCGCAGAAGCGGCCCGCCGCAATCCGCCGCAGTCAGCCGCAGCGCGGGCAGCATGGCCATTGCGGCAAAGAGGGCAAAAATAGCGGATATATAATATTCCAAGGGCAGATAATCCCCCGTAGGGGAAAGAGCGCCGCCCTTTCCCAAGGCCGTTCGGCGCTCCATATACTGGCGGATAGCATAATCCAATCCCTCGTTTACAAGGGTTTCGCTCTCCTCTTCGCCCGCACCGGCCCGCCTTGCGGCCTCCCCTACCATATGCATCAGGTTCTGGCTTTGGCCCACTGCGGATAGGGCTCCGTCCAAGGTGAGGAAAATCATCGTCTGCTCAAAGGTGTGGGCCGGATAGGCTGTAAGTTCCACCTGTGCGTCCTCGCCCCGGGTAATTCGTTGATAGAAGTCCTGCGGGATGTGAACCAGCACGAGAACCTGCCCGCTTTCCAGCAGGCGGTATCCTGTTTCCAGATCCGCCACGGGATACATGGCAGAAAGATCCCGCAGGGATTCCGAGCGGGAGATCAGGTTAATGAACAGCGTCACCGCTTCGCTGCCGTCCTCATTGCAGACGGCATAGGGGATGACCATCTCGGGGCTGCCCGCCAGCATGGGGGCCACCACGGAGCCAAATACCAGCAGCCCCAGCAACGGGGCAAGCAGGGCGAAAAGAGCGGTTCTGCCGCTGTTAAACAAGCGTTTGATATCCAAATAGATGAAACTGCGCAGGCTCATAGGCAGTCCCCGCCAGGCAGTTTTTTCATGGTGAAATAGGCGTCGGCCGGGCCGCAATATGTGGTTTTTCCATGATCCAGCTCCATAATGCGCTGCACGAGAGGCCGCAGGGTATCCGGATGATGGCTTGCAATAATGATGCCGCAGCCTCTGGAAAGGCTTTCTAGCAATAAGGAGAGAATGCGGCCTTTGCTATCCGCGTCCACCCCGGAAAAAGGCTCATCCAGCAGCAAATAGCGTGCATTGCGCATCAGGGCGGCCGCCAGATTTACCCGCCGGCGCTGGCCGCCCGATAGTTTATCCACCCGTTTGCGGCGCACGCAATCCAAATCCAGTTCCGCGCAAAGAGACGCCAGCCGTTCCCCCGTATCCGCCCGCGACAGGGCGGACCAGCAACGTAGATTCTCCTCTACCGTAAGTTCCTCCAGCAAGGCAATCTCCTGGGGCGCATATCCCAACGCGCCCCGGCTGGTCTTTGGAGAAAGCCCATCTATGGTGATTTCGCCTGCATCCGGGCGCGCGGCAAGCGCCAGCAGCGATAGCAGGGTGGTCTTTCCGCTTCCGTTTTTTCCCATGAGCGCGAGCCCTTCTCCGGGCTGTACCTCCAGGCAGGCGTTTTCCAGCACCGTCTGTCGTCCATATCGCTTTGTCAGCCCTCGTCCCATCAGCATACGTTTACGATTTCCCTCCTGCGCTCTACATTTCTCCCATCATCAAAAGAAGATTTGCCCCAAGCCCCTTCTTTGCGTCGCTCATTTCCGCAAACTCTTCATAATCTTCCATCAGAAGGCTCGTAAGCTCTGTGTAATTCTGCGCGAAAACTCCGGAGCCCTCCAGAAATTCCGGAACCCGCGCCACCCCTGGCTGGTCGGATAAAAGCACCGTCGCGTCATACAGCACGGTCTGGGTTTCCCCATCCACCGGGAAAGATGTCTTGCCGGAAGCGTTGCCGTTGAGTTGCCCGTTCGCCACGGTATGGCTATAGGTTCCTTCGGCCATAATAGCGGTGCCCTTTCCACTATACATATCCAGATATTCATTTTGGAACGTCGTGCTTAAGCTATTATCGCCATAGGTAGATTGGGCCGTCATGCGGTTAATCGCGCCTTCGGCGCCACCCGGCAAATAAAGCGTTTGCACAAGTTCCTGGTCGTAAACCCCGCCCGTGCCAATTTGGCTCAAATCCTGCATGTCGAATCCCCGGCCGTCGGGCGCTCGCAGACTGATCCGGTTCTCCTTCTCATATTCATCCTGCCAAAGGTTCATCTCCAACGCGATGCTCCCTTCAGGCAAAGAAAACTGCAGCGCCAGGCCAACGGGCCGCTCTTCCAGCAGGGAAACCACGAAAGTCATGGTGGCCTGGCCGGCGCTATCCTCCGCCAAAGCGGCCATATTCTCCAGGGTGGTTCCCGGCACGATATCTTCCTCCAAAATGGCATCCGCATTATCCGCCATATTGAGGAATCGGCGCGCTGCCCGCTCGCTTTCCCAGGCGGAAAGCAGGCCTCGCATCGTTTCGCCCGCAGCCGGGCCTGAAAGGGAGATTGTATAGGTATCCACCAGGTGGGTTTGCCCCAGGATAGATCGCTCTTGCGTGCCTTGTTCCACATCCTCCTCCGCCAATGTAGCGGTGAGGCTATCCATAGCCAAAGCCATCCGCTCTTCCCAAGCCAGCCCGGCCTGTTCCTTGGGATGCGCCTCGCTAAGGCAGGCCAAATACCGCTCCATGGGCGGCAGGGCGTTTATGGCGTCCACATCCTGCGGGTCGGAAAGAGTATAGCGCAGCAAAGGCTGCGTTGCATCTTGCAGCCGGATGAACATATCGTCGCCCTGAAAATAAGCGCCGGAGGCCATGGTTTCCCCGGACCCGCTCAAGGTAAGCTCATAGGCCGCGGTCCCATCCTCGGCCACGGTGGAGCTTTGCCGGTAGTTCATCTCATCTTCCTGGTCCTCGGCCGTCAGCCTCGCATCCACAACAGCCTGGGGGCTATCCATCATTTCCTGGGGAATTCCAAAGGCGGCGCCCATATTCCACAGGCCGGATGCATCCTGTGCCCGCAGTTCATCCAGCAGCAGCGCCGCAGATGCACGTACGATCTCCCGCGAATCCTTGGGCATCTCCACTATGCCGGCCGCTACTCCGTTTGCCGCGGTGGCCGCATCCTCTTTGCCCGCTTTATGATAAAGGCCGGGCCAGACGAACAAAACAAGGGCCAGCGCCGTCACAAGCAGCACCGCCGCTCCGCCGGCGATAAACAGGCCTGTGCGGCTTTTCATGCGCGGCGCCGTTGCCATGGGATGCGTACTTCGGGGTGCATATTGTTGGGGCGCATATTGCCGGGGCTGCTCCTGGGGTTGTGGCGTTTGCGCAAGGGTCTTGCCGCACACATGGCAAAATTTTGCGCCAGGCTTTAAGAGCGTTCCGCATTCCTTGCAGTATTTTCCCATTGGTTTCCCTCCTTAAATAATTCAAAAATACTATTTTAATAGCGGGCATTTGCACCGAAAGCAGGTTTCATCCCCTATTTGGCATAGCGTTCCGCAAGCATTGCAAAAAAGGATCCTATCTCTTGATTTATCATATTTCTCATAGGAATTTAGCCCCGCATGCCGCCGCACCCGGTCGCCTAGCCGATAATAGTTAAACACCGTATCGTCGTCCTCCGCTACCAAGCGGTGAGCTTTTCCCTTCTCATCTCGGATAATCACCGCATACTCCGTATAATCCTCGAAGGAATCATCATCGCCGCTCATATGGCGCCGGCGGGATTTTCTCTTAACGATTTTGTCCGCAACATATCCATCCCAGGTATGGCTGCCTTTTCTGCAGAGAATTTGAAAAAGCGCAAGGAGCAAAAACATACCGCCAATACCCATGCCGATATAAAGAGACTGGGGATTTTCCATCCCCTCGGCTCCCATTTCCCCTGCGATATAAAAACCGATCAGGGCCGCGGCGGCCAGAATCATGGAAAATATGGCCGCATACCGGTTGCTGCTTTTGATGTATTTGGCAAAAGCCGGATCGTTAATTTTGTTGGAATACCCTACGAGCCCGGCAGTCGCCTGGGCAGGGGGCTGCCCTTTTTGAGCCGGCTGCCCGCAGGTTAAACAAAAGCGCGCATGCTCCTGCATGGCCGTTTTGCAGTGTTTGCAATACAAAATATGCTTCCTCCCGTTCTTTTCATCGTCCTTTTGCCTTTTCTTTCATCTAATCCACGACGGCCTTGCGCCCGAATTCTCTTTTGAGCATCACCATACAATCTTCCGCCCCGTCCCGGTTAAGCAACTCGCCACCGAGAGAACCTTGGGGCGTAAGAAATTCAATTCTTGGCAAGCGAATATCCGACATGCGAAAGTAGACTTCCGTAATGTTCTCCCTTTGCAGTAGGATTGTGTCCCCATCTTCGCAATGGAAACCCACCGTATCGGATTGAATCTCCATGGTGTAGACCTTCGTTTGAAAAAAACCGGTTTTCACCTTAATCTGCATCGCTCGGCTCCTCCTCTTTTCAGTATAAGGACAAAAGCGATGCAAATGAAGAGGGGCCGCTTGTTTGTCATTGTCAAGCGTGACACGATGCGTGTCATTTTCTCTTGTGAGGCCGGTTTTCTGCGGCTATAATATTAAAAAAGGAGGTAGGCTATGTTCTCCGATAGGCTCAATTTTTTAATGGACATTACGAAGGCGCAAAACAGCGTTTTGGCAAATGCCGTTTCTCTGGACGCCTCCCATATCAGCCGCCTCCGCCATGGGGGGCGTAAGCTGCCGAAAAAGCAAAGCTATCTCATGCCCATGGCCGCTTTTTTCGCCCGGAACTTAAAGGCCGATTATCAACGCAAGGCGGTAAAGGACGCGCTGGCCCTCATGGAATGGCCTTCGGATGAAAACGCAACGGCTAGGCTTATTTATGCCTGGCTGTTGGAGAGCGGCGAGGAGCGTGGCCCCGTGCGGCAGATCCTGCAAACGGTTTCCGCCCCCATGCCCACATTGCCCGCGATGCCGCCGCTTTGTGAAGAGGCGTTGGATTCCCACTTCTATTATTATGGCGTGGCAGGCAAGCGTCAGGCCGTCATCCGGTTTCTGCGCGCAGTCCTCCGGGAAAGCGCGCCGCAGACCCTTTTGCTTTATAGCGAGGAGGAGATGGGCTGGCTTTACGAGGATCGGGCATTTGCTGCAACGTGGGCCCAGCTTTTGCGGGCGGTGCTGCTCCGGGGAAACAGGATCCGCGTTATTCATACCATCAGCCGTAACATGAACGAGTTGCTCGAAGCCGTAAACAAGTGGATTCCCATCTATATGAGCGGCATGATCGAGCCTTACTATTACCCTAAACTTCGGGACGGACTCTTCCAACGTACGCTTTTCCTTGCCCCCCAAACCTGTGCGGTCGTTTCTACTTCCACCAAGCAGGAGGTTTCGGATACGCTGCATTTTTATGTGGAAGACCCCGTTGCGCTGCAAGCGCTCGACAAGGATTTTAACCGGTATCTCGCCTTGTGTCGGCCATTAATGCAGGTATTTATCCAGTCCAATTCCCTTCAGTTCTGGAGACTTTTCCGCGAATTCCAACAGGCGCAGGGAGAAACGATCTTCCTGCATCCAAGCCTATCCCTCATGTCCATGCCGGAAGCGGTGGCCCAATCCATGGCCAAACGGGCGACAGGCTCCCTGCTCTTGGAACAAAGCGCTTCCGAGCGGGAGGCTTTTTTCGCCTCCATCGACCATACTCCTTTCACCGAGCTGATTACCCTCCCCGCTCCGGAGGAACTCTTGCAGGACGTTCTTCCTTTCCTTTGGACAGACGCAATTCAAGCGCCGGATCTTGCCTATACAAAAGAGGAATATAGGCTCCACCTGGAAAATATTCTGCGCTTGCTGGAGCGGCATACCAATTACCATGTCCAGCTCTGCAGCGGCTGGAACCCGTCCCTGGTGCTCTATGGTAAGGACGGGGTAGGTATGATGCTGGCTAAAACGGAAAAGCCCATCACGCTCTTCGCCTTTAATGAGCCCAATATGACCGCCGCCTTTTGGGATTATCTCACCGCCATGAAGAGCCGGGCCGAAGGCGACAAGAGCCATGCGATCCAGACAATCCGGAACCTGGTCCGTTTATTGGGGAACCCCTTTTAGCGGGTTTCGCACAGGATTTTCCCCTTCATGTATGGGATATTTCGGCATCGCATGCCAGGCATTTCCTGCCGGTAAGAAAAAAACGGCATATGCCGTTTTTTACAATTGGTTTCCAGGCGTTTCCCGATGCTGCAAGCCTAAAGGGGCGTTTGCACAAGCCGCACAGGAATTTCCTGGTTGCATACGAATCCATCCTCCCTTACCAGGCAGTCCACGGCCAGCACCTTCACGCCCTGGGCCGCGGCTGCTCGCAGTGCAGCCCCGAAAGCCGGATGCATGGCATCGTTGGGCATGAAATAGCGCGGCCCGCGCATCTGCACGATGAACAGCACATAGGCCTCATACCCCGCCCGGGCAAGGCCCGCCAGCTCCTTCAGGTGCTTTACCCCCCGCTCCGTGGGCGCATCTGGAAACAGGGCCACCCCATCCTGCTCCAGGGTGCAGCCCTTCACCTCCAGGAAAATCTCCCGCTGCCCCGTGCGGATATAAAAATCCAATCTGGAATTTCCATGGGTATACTCGGGATGAATTTGCTCCACCCCTGGAAACAGGCGAGGCAAATATTCCATGGCAGCCTTATTGGGCGCTTGGGAATCCATATTTACCAGCATATCTCCCTTGTATACAGCCACAAGATCGTACCTTGTCTTTCGCTTTGGGTTTTCTGCCACGGCAAGAATCACGATGGCCCCAGGCAGGAGCAGTTCCCGGCACCGGCCCGTATTCTTCACATGGCAAATCTCCACCCCGTCATCCATGGCCACCCGGGCAAGAAAGCGGTTTGGCCGGGCTAGAAAAGTTCCCTGCCGCACAGCAGCATATCGCATCTCAGCCGCCTAACTCGCCCCGAAGAAAATCGAGAAGCAGGGCGCATTCCGCATCCGTCATGGTTATGCCCTTCCCCATCTTTTCGTAATGGGGGGCCCATTCCCGCAGGTCGTACTTAGGCTCCCTTCCATTCCAGCTTACCCGGTTCAGTTCCTTTCTCCAGCCTTTGGAGGACTCCGATAAAACGCCGATATGCTTTACAATATCGTATTGCATGCCTTCAGCCATTGGCTTTATCCCCTTCCTTTTGCTATGGCTTTCATTATAGCAAACCTGTCGCGCTATGAAAACAGCGGGACGCCCTCTCTCCAGACATCCTCGATTTTCCTTTTCCCAGCCTTTTTATATTGTTCCCCCTCGAATTCCATATTTCGCCACCTTTCGCCTTTGCGCTATGCCGCCCCATGCTTTATGATAGAGGAGACCGCATTGCCAGCTTAGGAGGATTTTTATGCTGTTTGTATGTTACCCCAAATGCACCACCTGTCAGCGGGCCAAGGCATGGTTGGACGCGCACCAAATTCCTTATATCCTGCGGGACATTAAGCAGGATAACCCCGGTTACGAGGAGCTTAAGGCCTGGCATGCCCAAAGTGGTCTTCCCCTCAAGCGCTTTTTCAATACGAGCGGCCTCGCCTATAAAGCGTTGGCCCTTAAGGACAAGCTCCCGACCATGCAAGAAGAGGAGCAGCTTTCTCTATTGGCTACGGATGGCATGCTGGTCAAGCGCCCGCTGCTCATCGGAGAAGGATTTATCCTGGTAGGCTTCGCGGAAGACGCTTGGGAAAAGCGTCTGCTTTAAGCCCGTTTCGCTTCCAGGAATAATAATAATTATCATATTTAATTTTCCTGCTATTTATATTTAACATGACTTGACCCATACAATATATTGGTTTATAATTGAATCTACTTCACAACATATAGTGCTATATGCGGTTGTAAGATGATGAAAGCAGGGGGCCTAAAAATGATCGCGAAGATTCGCAAACGAAACGGTTCTGTAGTGGATTTCCAGCCTGAAAGGATTACGCGCGCCATTTTTAAGGCGGCCAACGCCGTCGGCGGCAGCGACTGGAACCGTGCCGTAGAGCTTACGGAACAAGTGGTAGACATCGCACAGCAGATTTATGGATGCAGCCTGGTTGAGGTAGAGGCCATTCAGGACATTGTAGAAAAGGTGCTCATCGAAAACGGCCACGCCAAAACCGCCAAAGCGTATATCCTCTACCGCGAAAAGCGCAGGGGCGCCCGGGAGGCAAACGCCCTCATCGGCGCTACCATTGAGATGTTCGGGAGTTATCTGGAGGATAACGATTGGCGCGTAAAGGAAAACGCCAATACGCAAAAATCCATCAATGGCATGAACAACTACATCCGGGAAACCTTCACCAAGCAATATTGGCTGCATGAAATTTACCCGGAAGAAGTGCGCAGGGCCCATCAAAACGGGGATTTACACCTCCATGATCTGGGCTTTTTCGGCCCCTATTGCGCCGGTTGGGACCTTCGCCAACTCCTTCTTAAAGGCTTTGGCGGCGTACCCGGCAAGGTGGAATCCTCCCCGGCCAAGCATCTGCGCAGTTTTCTGGGCCAAGTGGTGAATTCCACTTTCACCACCCAAGGGGAGACGGCAGGCGCCCAAGCCTGGAGCAGCTTTGATACCTATTGCGCGCCCTTTATCCGCTACGATCAGATGGATTATCGCACGGTTAAGCAGGCTCTGCAGGAGTTCATCTTTAACCTGAACGTGCCCACCCGGGTTGGTTTCCAGTGTCCCTTCTCCAACCTCACCTTCGACATTCATCCGCCCCACACCCTTCGGGACCAGGCTGTCATCGTGGGCGGCGAACTGAAGGCGGAC
Organism: Candidatus Pelethousia sp.; assembly: GCA_034933245.1. Classification (GTDB taxonomy): domain Bacteria; phylum Bacillota; class Clostridia; order Christensenellales; family CAG-138; genus Pelethousia. Next base: position 2,206 of record JAYFNX010000055.1, on the reverse strand, counting down.
ACCTATGGCGATTTCCAAAAGGAGATGGACATGCTGAACACGGCCTTCTGCGAGGTCATGATGGAGGGCGACCGCAAGGGCCGGGTCTTCACCTTCCCCATCCCCACCATCAACGTAACGGCGGATTTTGAATGGGATAGCCCGGTGGTCAACAAATTTATGGAAATTACCTGCCGCTATGGCATCCCCTATTTTTCCAATTATATTAATTCCGACCTTTCGCCGGAGGACGCTCTTTCCATGTGTTGCCGGCTTCGTTTGGATACCAGCGAGCTTCGCAAGCGCGGCGGCGGTCTTTTCGGCTCCAACCCCCTTACGGGTTCCATCGGCGTCGTAACCATCAACATGCCCCGTATCGCCTATTTGGCCAGCTCGGAGGAAGAATATTTCCAGCGTCTCCTCGCCCAGATGGAGACTGCGAAAAAGAGCCTGGAAATCAAGCGCAAAACCATTGAGGAGCAGACGGAACGCGGCTTATACCCCTATTCTGCCCATTATCTTACAGATGTGAAAGCGCGTACGGGCAGTTATTGGTACAACCATTTCAACACCATCGGCCTTATCGGCATGAACGAAGCCTGCCTTAATTTCCTGGGCAAGGATATCACCACCAGGCAAGGCCAGGATTTCGCCCTGCGCACGCTGGACTTCATGCGGGAGCATATCACCCGTTTCCAAGAGGAAACCGGCCATGTGTATAACCTGGAAGCAACGCCGGCCGAGGGAACCAGCTACAGCCTGGCCAAGTTGGATAAGATGCGCTATCCGGACATCATCACCGCCGGCACGGAGGAACCTTATTATACCAATTCCTCCCAATTGCCCGTTGGATTTACGGACGATATCTTTGAAACGCTGGACCTGCAGGATGCGCTACAGTGCAAATATACCGGCGGCACGGTGTTGCACATGTATCTGGGAGAGCAGATTCAGGATGTGGAATTGGCCAAGCAGCTTATCCGCAAGGCCTTTACGCACTATAAACTTCCCTACATCTCCCTTACGCCTACTTTCTCCATTTGCCAGGAGCACGGGTATATCAACGGCGAGGTCTATACCTGTCCCACCTGCGGCAAGGATACGGAAGTTTGGAGCCGGGTGGTTGGGTATCTGCGGCCCGTTCAAAACTTCCACAAAGGCAAGCAGGAAGAATATAAGGACCGGGTTAAATATGTGATCAAGCCGGAGGAACTCCAGGCATGATCTTCGGGGGCATGCAAAAAAGCAGCACCATCGATTTCCCCGGCGTGATTTCCTGCGTGCTCTTTACCCGGGGCTGCGATATGAACTGCTTTTATTGCCACAACCGGGATCTTATTTCCCGGGGCGGTTCCTGCGTGTCCGAAGCTATAATATGGGACTTTCTGGAAAGACGGCGGGGCCTTTTGGACGGGGTGGTGCTAAGCGGCGGCGAACCCACCCTCCAGCGGGATTTGCCAGAAGTCCTGCGCCGCATACGGGGCATGGGCTACAAGACCAAGCTGGACACCAACGGCCAACGGCCAGGGGCTGTGATCTCCCTTTGGGAGGCGGGCCTATTGGATTATGTGGCGCTGGATATGAAAGCGCTGGCCGCCGATTATCCGTCTGTTACCGGGCAGGATGGCTCCGCAGCCATCAAAACGGCAAAAGCCCTGCAATGGGCGAGCGCCGCTTATGAACTTCGAACCACCCTTTATCCCGGGTTCACCATTGCGCAGCTCCAGGAATTGTTGGCCGCCTTCCCCCCCGTTCCCCGCTGGCGGTTGAACTATTTCCGGCCTCCCGAGCTTTTCCGGCCCCAGGATGCGCCGCTGCTTCGCAGGCCCGCCCTCACCCCCGCAGCCATTGCCGCCGCGAAATCGTCTCTTGTATGCGTGCAGCCGAATCTGTTGTTTTAAGCCGGATTACGGTGAAGGCGAATCCTCGCGGGAAGAATAAAAATACAGGTGTGCTCGAACGGCAAAAGGCTGAAAAGCAATTTTCGTGACTTGGCAAAATGCATGGATTTGCAAGCAAGCATGGAGGGCGGGAAGAATCCTGCCCTCCATGCTTGCGTTCTAGGACCTGCTTGTTGCCTGCGCTATGCATAGACGCCAAGCCATCCTTAAGAATTGCGCTTCATGGGGATTATCAAGGTTCCTTGGGTTGTACGTTCGAATTTGGATAAACACGATAGTGTTTTTTTGCGTATTGGATAAGCTGCCGCCATTCATCCAACGTAATA
>JAYFNX010000054.1:0-27451 GCA_034933245.1 Candidatus Pelethousia sp. | reverse complement strand
GTGCCTATCAAAAGGCCCTCCGGGAGGCCAATGCGTTGGATTTTGACGATCTGCTTTTTTGGACGCTGCGTCTTTTTGAGCAGAATCCTGAAGTATTGCAGAAATACCGCAACCGGTTTCAATATGTGCTGGTGGATGAATACCAGGATACCAATTTGTTGCAATATAAGCTAATCGAGCGATTGTGCAGGGAACATCGAAACATCTGCGTGGTTGGGGACGACGACCAGAGCATCTACGGCTGGCGTGGGGCGGATATTCGAAACATCTTGGAATTTGAAAAGGATTTCGAGGGCGCACAGGTGATCCGCTTAGAGCAGAATTACCGTTCAACTTCCATTATATTGGATGCGGCCAATGCGGTGATCGACAATAACCAAGGACGAAAAAAGAAACGCTTGTGGACGGAGAAAAAGGGCGGCGAGCAGATTGTGCTGCATATGGAAGCGACCGAGCGGGATGAAGCCGCCTTTATATGCAAGAAAATTTTGGAGGATGTTCGGCAAGGACGAAGCTATGGCGATTTTGCCGTGCTTTACCGCATGAACGCCCAGAGCCGCGTTTTGGAATCCACTCTCATCAATTATGGCATTCCGAACAAGGTGTATGGAGGGCAACGCTTCTATGAGCGGCGAGAGATCAAGGATATCATGGCGTATTTGCGCCTGATTTACAATCCGGCGGACGATGTGGCTTTGCGGCGCATTATTAACGTCCCCAAGCGGGCCATTGGAGACGCCACCGTGGGAGAACTAAGCGCCGCTGCTGAAAACAGAAGCACCTATATGCTGGCTGTGGCCATGGATGGAAACGGCCTTCAAAACCGTACGGCCCAAAAGATCAGGCCCTTTGCCGATACCATGGCGGAATTCATCGCCCTATGCGAGGTAATGCCCCTTTCAGAATTCACGGTTCAACTGATCAACGCGCTGGAATATGAGGAATTCCTCAAGGCGGAGGATAAAAAAGGCGAGCTTGAGAACCGCATGGATAACTTGCGGGAGCTTATCGGAAACATCCGGGAAATCGAACGGGATGTGCCCGAGGGGGAGAGTGTTCTGGCCGCTTTTCTGGAGAACGTGGCGCTGGTATCCGATACGGATGCGCTGGACAACGGCGCGGGTGCCGTAACCCTTATGACACTGCATAGCGCAAAAGGGCTGGAGTTCCCCGTGGTATTCCTCTGCGGTATGGAGGAAAATATTTTCCCGACCGCCCGTGCGCGCAACGACCTTTCCCAATCCGCCCTGGAAGAGGAGCGCAGGTTGTGCTATGTGGGCATGACACGGGCGGAGCAGAAGCTCTATCTGCTCCATGCACGCCAGCGTATGCTCTTTGGCGATTATGCGTACAACCGGCCTTCCCGGTTTTTGCAGGAAGTGCCGGCGAGCCTTCTTGTGCAGGATGAGGTCGAAACCAAGCAAGAGAAACCCCAGTCCCAATTTGCACGGCATGGGTCCGTGGCTAAGCCCGCGTACGCCCAAGGCTTTGGCGCAAAAGCGCCGTCCGTCATGCCGGCGCAGCCGGTGGAAAAAAGCTTTGCATTGCACCAACGGGTGAAACATGCGAAGTTTGGGGAGGGGACGGTGCTGGAAATTGCGGGCAGCGGCAGCGCCATGACCGTAACCATCGACTTTGGCGGCGCAGGGGTGAAGAAATTCGCCGCCGCCTATGCTCCCATTACATCCGCCGACTGACACAGGCTTTTAAGGAGAAACATCCATGCAGGAGAGAATGCGGCAGCTCACGGACCGGCTCAACGAGCTGGCCCGCGCCTATTATGCGGAGGATGCGCCGCTGGTGAGCGATGCGGAGTATGATGCGCTTTTTGATGCGCTCCTGTCGCTGGAGGAAGAGGCGGGTTACGCCCTGCCGGATTCTCCGACCAGCCGGGTGGGGGGGGAGCCCTTGGCGGCTTTTGCACCCCATACCCATAAGGCCCGGCTTTGGAGCCTGGATAAGGTGCGCACCAAGGAAGACCTTTTTGCTTGGGCGGAACGGGTAGAGCGCCTTTTGGCGGACGCTGGAATGCCCAAGCCCACATACGCGCTGGAATATAAAATCGACGGCCTTACCATAAACCTAACCGATGCGGACGGCATCCTGATAGCCGGTGCTACCCGGGGCAACGGAACGGTGGGCGAGGCGATTTTACCCCAGATCAAAACCATCCGTTCGGTGCCCCTTTCTATCCCCTTCCAAGGGCAAATGGAGGTGCAGGGCGAATGCTACATGCGCCTTTCCGTGCTGGAGGCCTTTAACCGTACCGCTGCGGAGCCCCTTAAAAATGCCCGCAACGCCGCTGCCGGGGCCCTTCGCAACCTGGACCCAAAGGTGACGGCCGGCCGCAAGCTGGATTGCGCCTGCTATAATGTTGGCTATATCGAGGGTATGGAACTCGCGGATCAAGCCCAGATGCTGGAGTTTCTACGGGTTCAAAAATTCCCCATGAGCAATTACGTGGGTTATTATGACGACATTGCTTCCGTATATAATGCCATTGAAGCCGCTGAAGCGGAGCGGGGGAAGCTGGATTTTCTCATCGACGGCATGGTGGTGAAGGTTCGAAGCTTTGCTGCAAGAAATGCCTTGGGCAGCACGGATCGTTTCCCCCGCTGGGCCATTGCTTTCAAATTTGCCGCGGAGGAAACCACTACGGTAATCAAGGAAGTAACCTGGGAGGTTGGCCGTACGGGTAAGCTCACGCCCCGGGCTTATCTGGAACCGGTGGAACTGTGCGGGGCTACCATCCGCCACGCCACCCTGAACAACTGGGACGATATCCAGCGCAAGCGCATCGGCCTGGGCTCTCAGGTTTTTCTGCGCCGCTCCGGGGATGTGATTCCGGAAATACTGGGGGCTACCCCAGAGGACAAGCCTTGGGCGCCCATCGAAAAGCCGGGGCGGTGTCCCGCTTGCGGGGCCCATGTGGAGCACCGGGGCGTGCATCTCTTCTGTACAAATTCCCTCTCATGTCCCCCGCAAATCGTGGGGCGGCTCACCCATTTTGCTTCCAGGGAGGCTATGGATATTGAAGGATTTTCCGAGAAGACCGCCGCCCAGATGGTAAGCGAACTGGGCTTTAGTGCGATTCCCGAGCTCTATGCTCTTACGTCTTTTCGGCTGCGGGGCCTTTCCGGCTTTGGGGATAAGCGCATAGAAAATCTGCTTGCCGCTATTGAAAAAAGCAAAAAACCCAAGCTGGGAGCCTTCCTTTTCGCCATCGGCATTCCCAACGTGGGCGCCAAAACGGCCCGCGATTTGGCCAGGCGCTTCGGCACGCTGGAAAACCTACGGCGGGCAACCTATGAGGACCTGCTTGCCATTGCGGACGTGGGAAGCGTGGTGGCCCAAAGCATTCTGGATTTTTTTGCGGATCCTTTCATTGCCGCCCAGGTGGATAAGCTCCTGGCGGAAGGTGTGGTACCGGAGCCGGAGGCAGTTGGGGCTCCGCAAAGCCCCTTGCTGGGCAAGACGGTGGTGGTAACCGGAACCATGGAACGCATGGATCGAAAGGATATAGAAGCTTTAATTGAGCGCCTGGGCGGCAAGGCCACAGGGAGCGTCAGCAAAAAGACGGCTCTGGTTGTAGCGGGCCCCGGCGCGGGCAGCAAGCTGGAGAAAGCCAGAGAACTGAACACGCAAATCCTTTCGGAAGAAGAATTTTTCACCATGATCGGAGACATAGAATGAGGCTTGGTAAGCTGACAAACGAACAACTAAACGCACTGATCCTTGCTAAATTCCGGCATACGCGGCCGGAAGTGGTATGTTCCCCCCAGATCGGGGTGGATTGCGCGGCGGTATCCCTCGGGGGCCGCCTGGCCATTCTTTCAACGGATCCCATCACCTCGGCGGATAAAAACTTGGGCCGCCTCACGGTGCATGTGAGCTGCAATGATGCGGCAGCCGCCGGCGCGGAGCCTTTGGGCTTGCTTGTTACCCTGCTTATCCCCCCTTCCGCCACGGAAGAACAGGTGGGCCAAGTGGCGGACGAGCTGGCCGAGGCGGCCAAGCTGGCCCATGTGGATATCATTGGCGGGCATACGGAGGTGACGGATTCCGTTACCCGTATGGTCACCTGCGCAACGGTTATCGCCAGGGCTGGGGAAAAGGGCCCGATTCTTCCCTCGGGTATGAAGCCCGGGCAGGATGTGGTGATGACCAAGTTTGCGGCCATGGAGGGCACGGCTGTGATCGCGGAGGATTTTGCACCCCGGCTTCCCGGCCTGACGGCTGCGGAGCTTGAAACGGCCAGAGGGTTCCTTTCGCAGGTAAGCGTGGTGCCGGAGGGGCTTTACGGCGCGGCCCATGGGGCCACGGCTATGCACGATGTAACGGAAGGCGGTGTTTTCGGCGCGGCGTGGGAAATGGCTTATGCCTCAGGCTGTGGCATGGAAATCCGGCAGGAGACGATACCCGTTCATCCTATAACGCGTAAAATCTGCCAGGCTTTGAACCTGAACCCATACCGCTTGTTAGCCAGCGGCAGCATGCTCATGGCCTGTGAAGATGGCCAGGCTTTGTGCAAAGGCTTAAAGGAGCTGGGAATAGAGGCGGCCTGCATTGGCCGGGCCGGGGGCGAGGGCGTGCGCCTTTCCTCCGGGGCTGTGTTGGAACCGCCGGAGGCAGACGAGCTCTATCGCCTCTTTTAAACGCACAGCCTTGTAAAGAAAGAGTAAAACGTGGTATAATTAATTGTTTCGGAAGAATTTGGAGGTTTGCGTTCTATGGTGAACAGCATGACCGGCTTTGGCCGGGCCCTGCTGGCCCGAGAGGGCCGGGAAATGACGGTGGAGCTCAAGAGCGTGAACCACCGGTATTTGGATATGGGCTTTCGCATGCCCCGGCATATCGGCTTTGTGGAGGATGCCCTGCGCGGCGTTCTATCCAAGGAATTGGCCCGTGGGCATGTGGATGTATATTTGTTTTATCGTAACCAGCGGGAGGATGCCCGCAGGGTTTACGTGGATCAAACGCTGTTGGGAGAATATCTCCAAGCAGCGCGGGAAGCGGGAGAACGCTTTAGCTTGCGGGACGATGTGGGCTTAGCCGCTGCCCTGCGCTTGCCGGATGTGACGGACATTGTGGAAGCGGAGGAGGACCGGGAAGCCGTAACCAACTTGGCGGCGGAGGCGTGCGCTTTGGCTTGCACGCAGCTCAAGGCCATGCGTTCGGTGGAAGGCGCCAAGCTCTATGAGGACTTGCATGCCCGCTGCGGCGTGGTGGAGGCCTTGGGAGAACGGATTGCCCTGCGAGCGCCATCTGTGGTGGAAGAATACCGACAAAGGTTGCAGGAACGTATTGCCGTTTTGCTGGCGGGTGTGGAGATCGACCCGTCCCGGCTGGCTGCGGAAACAGCCATCTTCGCAGATAAGGCCAGCATAGATGAAGAACTGGTGCGCCTTCGCAGCCATGTGGCCCAGATGCGCGCCATGTTGGCGGGCAATGAACCCGCGGGCAGAAAGCTGGATTTCATCGTGCAGGAAATGAACCGGGAGTTTAACACCATGGGCTCCAAGGCCAATGACGCGCAAATCGTCAACCTGGTTATCGAGGGGAAGGCTGAAATTGAAAAAATCCGCGAGCAGGTTCAAAATATAGAATAGTCTGTGCGGGTAAAAACATAAACAGGGGGAACAATTATGTCACAGACGCGAAAGGGCTTGCTGCTTATCCTTTCCGGCCCAAGCGGAGTCGGCAAAGGAACGGTGGGCAAAGCGCTTATGGCGCGCAATCCCAACATTCGTTTTTCCGTGTCCTGTACCACCAGGGCTCCAAGGCCCGGGGAAGTAAACGGGCTGCATTATTTCTTCATTAGCGAGGAGGAATTCTGCAGCATGGTGGAGGAAGGCGCATTCCTGGAGCATACGAAGGTGTTCGGGGCGCATTATTACGGCACACCCCGGGCCTATGTGGAACAGCATCTCCTGGCAGGGGAGGATATCCTGCTGGATATCGACGTGCAAGGGGCTCTGAATGTGAAGAAGTGCTGCCCGGATGCGGTGATGATGTTTTTGGCGCCGCCTTCCATGAGCGCCCTTAAAAGCCGTCTGGTAGGCCGGGGCACCGAGAGCCAGGAAGCCGTGGAACGGCGCTTTCATGAGGCCTTTGCAGAGCTTTCCCATGTGGAAGAGTATGATTATTTGATTGTGAACGACGTGCTGGATAAGGCAGTGATGGAATTGGAACAAGTGATTGCGGCGGAACGGCTGCGCGTTTCCCGCAATGGGAACTTTATCGCCAGGTTCCATGTTGAAGGAGGACAACCGCTATGATGAACAAACCCGCCGTAAATGAATTGCAGGAAAAGGTCGGTTGCAGGTATATGCTGGTAACCACCGTATCAAAACGTGCCCGCCAGCTTTTGGACGACCCCGATACGCTGGGGGAGCGCAAGCCTGTGAGCGCGGCTGTCGACGAGCTTTATAACAACCAGCTTAAAATAGAGTTTCCGGAGGAATATCATAGATAGCATGGCTGGCAAAACCGTGGTGCTGGGCGTTACCGGTTCCATCGCGGCCTATAAGGCCTGCGATATCATAAGCCGCTTCGTGAAGCAGGGCATTTGCCTGCGCGTTATCCTAACAGAGGCGGGGGCCCGATTTGTTACGCCCCTGGCCTTGGAAACCATCAGCGGCGCGCCGGTAATTTCGGATATGTTTCACAGGGAAACACCCTGGGAGGTGGAACATATTGCCCTGGCAAAAGCGGCGGATCTGTTCCTGATTGCTCCGGCCACGGCGAACTTTTTGTCCAAGGCGGCCCACGGCATTGCGGACGATATGCTTTCCACAACCATTTTAGCCACACGCGCGCCTATTCTGGTTGCCCCGGCCATGAACAGCGCCATGTATTTAAATCCTGTTGTGCAGGAGAATATGGCCATATTGGCAAAACGGGGATACGGCTTCATTCAGCCTGCCAGCGGGCGCTTGGCTTGCGGGGAGGAAGGTGTGGGCAAGCTTGCGGATGTGGAGCAGATCGTAGCCACGGCTATGGCGGCGCTTTATCCTAAACGCGATTTTCAGGATAAACGCATTCTGATTTCCGCAGGGCCTACACAAGAATATATTGACCCCGTGCGCTATATTACCAACCGTTCTTCGGGAAAGATGGGGTATGCGATTGCTCGGGCAGCCGCCGCCAGGGGCGCACAGGTCGTTCTCGTGAGCGGCCCCGTCACCTTGCCGGCTCCCGCAGGGGTTAAAGTGGTCCCCGTGGTTTCTTCGGCGGATATGTTCGAAGCTGTCAACGATTCCTTTGATGCCTGCGACGCCTTGGTGATGGCTGCCGCCCCGGCCGATTTTACGCCGGCCACGGTGTCCACCCGGAAAATTAAGAAGCAGGGAAGCGGGATGGAGCTGTCCTTGGCCAATACACGGGATATTTTGGCTGCCGTAGGGGCTCGCAAAGGAAATCGCATCCTTATGGGCTTTGCGGCGGAAAGTGAAAATTTGGCCGCAAATGCCAAGGGGAAGCTTATACGGAAGAACCTGGACTTTATTGCTGCCAACGATATTACGGCAACGGATGCGGGGTTTGGGGTGGATACCAACCGGGTTACTTTGTATGGTGTGCAGGGCGGCGCCGAGGACAGCGGCCCCATGTCCAAATCTGCTTTGGCGGATTGGCTGCTGGATAAACTGGCCCGAAAAATGGGCTTATAAACAAGGAAAACCCAGGGGGCGGGCAGCGATGCCCGCCCCCTGCTAAAATTATGGGGAAGGGGGGATTGGCCGTGTATGCCCAGGTGATGGTGGATATCGCCCATGCCAATGTGGACAGGCTTTTTACCTATGCCATACCCGAGGGCATGGCCGTAGAGGCGGGCCACCGGGTGCTTGTTCCCTTTGGGGCCGGGAATAAGCAAACGGAAGGCTTTGTGCTGACGCTATCGGAAGAATATGCGGGGCAGGCCCGGCTTAAATCTCTATCCAAAACCATGGAACCCTATCCCGTGTTAAGGCAGGATCAACTGGCGCTGGCGCAATGGATGCAGGGCGCCTACGGGTGCCTGCTGGTGGAGGCGCTCCGTCTTATGATTCCAGCCCAGCTTCGGGGGAACCGCGTACGGAAAAAGGTGGTTCGCACGGTATATGTGCCCCAAGAGCTGGATGTGGAGGGGGCGCTGGCCACCTTGCGCAAAAAGGATGGAACCATGCGCTCGCCCAAGCAATATGAGGTTTTGGATCTGGCGAAAAATTATGCGAACGGGATTTGCGTGGGGGATATTTACGCCTTTGTGCAGGGGAGCGGCCCGGCGGTTCGGGCTTTGCTGGACAAAGGGTTTTTGCAGGAACGGGGCTATGAAGTTTACCGGAATCCGTTTGAAAATCATCCGGTGGTAAGGGATACACCCAAGGTTCTCAGCCTTGCCCAACAGGAAGCGTATGAAGCGATTGTGGCCGGAATGGATGCAAAAGGGGGCGCTTTTCTTCTGCACGGGGTGACGGGAAGCGGCAAAACCGAGGTCTACATGCAGGCGATTGCCCATGCGCTCAAGCAGGGCGGAACGGCCATTGCCCTTGTGCCGGAAATCGCCCTTACCCCCCAAGCCGTGGACCGTTTTCGCGCACGCTTTGGGGAACGGGTCGCGGTGCTGCACAGCAGGCTTAGCCCTGGAGAGCGGTATGATGAATGGAGAAGGATTCGGCTGGATAAGGTGGATGTGGTGGTAGGGGCCCGAAGCGCCGTTTTCGCTCCCTTGCGGAACTTGCGCCTCATCGTGGTGGATGAAGAACATGAGCCGAGCTACCGCAGCGAAATGGCCCCGCGTTACAGCGCTGCCGAAGTGGCGCAAAAACGCTGCCGCCTCTTTGGCGCATCCTTGCTATTGGGCAGCGCTACGCCTGATGTGGGAACGTATCTCAAGGCCAGCAAGGGGAAATATACCTTGCTTTCCTTGCCGGAACGGGTGCGGGATTTGCCTATGCCGGCTGTGGAAATTGCGGATATGCGGGCAGAGTTTGCCGGTGGAAATACGGGGGTATTCAGCGCCCTTCTGCAGGCCCGTTTGGAACAGTGCTTTTCCGCAGGCGAGCAAGCTATCCTGTTTCTGAACCGCAGGGGATATTCCACCTTCGTATCCTGCCGTGGTTGCGGCTATGTGTTCGAATGCCCGGACTGTGATGTTTCCATGACGTTTCACAAGCAGGAGGATGCTCTCAAATGTCACTATTGCGGCAAAACGATCCCGTTGCCCAAGGCTTGTCCATCCTGCGGCAAACCTTATATTAAGCATTTCGGCGTGGGTACGGAGCAGGTGGAGCAGCAACTGCTGCAGTTGTTTCCCACCGTGCGTGCCCTGCGGATGGATATGGATACTACCCGGGGAAAAAACGCCCATTACAATCTGCTTTCCGCCTTTGAACGGGAAGAAGCCCAGGTCCTTATCGGCACGCAGATGGTGGCGAAAGGGTTGGATCTGCCAAATGTAACGGTTGTGGGCGTAATTGCGGCGGATGCTTCTTTGCATATTCCCGATTACCGCAGCGCGGAGCGGACCTTTCAGCTCCTTACACAGGTGGCGGGCCGTGCCGGCCGTGCGGATAAGCCGGGCCATGTGGTGATCCAAACCTACAGCCCCGCGCATCCTGCTGTGATGCTGTCGGCGAAACACGATTATCTCAGCTTTTATAAGAATGAGATTGCAAGGCGGAGGGCATCCCTGTTTCCACCCTATGCGTTTTTCATCCGGGCATTGTTTGTGGGGCCGGAAGAGGAAAGTTTGGCGGCTCGATGCGCGGCCTTCCTCAAGGGGATTCGAGAGGCCGTGGAGGATGCTTTGCAGGAAGCGGGGGGGGAGGCAAGCGCTTTGCTTTTTTGGGGGGCGGGCCCCGCGCCGATCCGTCGCAAGCAGGGCTTGTACCGCTATCAGACGCTGCTCAAGCTGGCCCGTACGGCGGAGGCTGGGGCGGCGCTACGGGCGGCCTATGCTTATGCTGCCGCCCATCGGGGCGAGGGTTTTGGCACGCTGGAAATCAATCCGACGGACATGTTCTAAGAGGGACGCCGTGTTTTGCTTGCCTGGCCCCGGGGAAACGGGGTATAATGAATTGATATCATTGGGAGGAAGAATGACTTTATGGCGAAACGGAAGATATTCACGGACGATGCACCCTGCCTCACCAAGGTTTGCCGCCCGGTTGAGCGCTTTGACGATAGGTTGGCCGAACTCATTGAAGATATGGCGGAAACCATGTATGATGCGGAAGGCTGCGGCCTGGCCGCTTCACAGATCGGTATCCTGCGCCGGGTGATCGTAATCGATTGCGGGGATGGTCTGGTGGAACTGGTAAACCCCCAGGTGACAGAAACCTCCGGCGAGGAAGGCCGGTTTGAGGGCTGCCTTTCCCTCCCGGGTAAGAGCGGCTATGTGGTGCGGCCCACTAACGTAAAGGTGCGCGCCTTTGATCGCAAGGGGGATTTATACGAATATGAAGCCGAGGGGCTTTTCGCCCGGGCCGTAATGCATGAAGCGGATCATTTAGAGGGAAAGCTTTATACCCGCCTTGTTACCGACCCACCCGAAGGCTATACGGAAGACGCGGATGCGGAGGAGGCCGAATGAGGATTGCCTTTTTGGGCACGCCGGATTTTGCCATCCCCTCCTTTCAAATGCTGATTGACGAGGGGCATGAACTGGCGCTGTTCACCAACCCGGATAGGCCCAAGGGCCGCCATGGGGCGCTTACGCCTCCCCCCACAAAGGAACTGGCATGCAAACATGGCATTCCCGTGTTTCAATTTGAGAAGATTCGCCTTCCAGAAGGCGTGTCCGCCCTTCGTGCATTTGCGCCGGAGTTGATGGTTACCGCCGCCTTTGGGCAGATTCTTTCCCAAGAAAACCTGGATATTCCACCCTTGGGCTGCATCAACGTTCACGGGAGCCTTTTACCAAAATATCGTGGGGCAGCTCCCATTCAGTGGGCCATTATCAATGGGGAACAGGTTACGGGGGTAACGACCATGCTCACCGAGGCGGGCTTGGATACGGGGCCCATCCTTCTTAAACGGGAAACCCCTATCGATGAAAATGAGACGGCCGGTGCGCTTTTTGACCGCCTGGCCATAATGGGCGCGGCCCTTTTGCAGGAAACCATTGCCGCTCTTTTGGCCGGAACCCTGAAGCCCCAGCCACAGAACGAAAATGCGGCCACCAAATGCACCATGATCAAGAAAGAAACGGGCCGGGTGGATTTTACAAAGCCGGCAAAGCGTGTGCATGATCTTGTGCGGGGCGTTTCTCCATGGCCGGGCGCCTATGCGGAAATGGAAGGGGAAACGGTAAAGCTTTGGCAAACCCGGAGAACAGAACGAACCGAACGGGGTGAAATTGGTGCATGCGTGATAGCAAACCCCAGGGAGGGGCTTTTTGTGCAGACCGGGGAAGGCATTCTGGAAATCACGGAGCTTCAGTTCCCGGGCGGCAAGCGAATGGCCGCCAAAGCCGCGCTGCTGGGGCATCCCATGCAGGGCAAGCTGTTTTCATGAGCAAGGCGCGCCGGGTGGCGCTGGATGCGTTGCTGGATATTACCGAACGCGGGGCGTATGCAAACCTATGCCTAAAAGAGGCGCTGCGCGGCCTGCCGGAGCGGGACGCCCGCTGGGTAAGCGCGGCGGTCTATACGGCGCTGGATCATCTTCTTTATCTGGATTATATTCTCGATCATTTTGCCAAGGGCCGCCTGCAGCCTCCGATTCGCGGCGTGCTGCGTTTGGGCGTTACCCAGGTTTTGTATATGGATGTGCCGGACAGCGCCGCCTGTAACGAGAGCGTGGAATTATGCAAGCAGATCGGAAAGGGTAAGCTTTCGGGTTATGTAAACGGCGTTTTGCGGGCTATTTGCCGTAGCAAAGACAGCCTGCCGGCCTTACCCCAGGAGCCGGTTGAACGGCTGAGCATTCAATATAGCTGGCCGCAATGGCTGGTATCCGAATATGTAGGACAATACGGTTCCGCCTTTACGGAGGCCCTGTTTTGCGCAAAAGCTCCCGGTATGACCTTGCGGGCCCAATGGCCCTATACCACAGCGGCGTTAAAACAAGCTTTGCAGGAACGGGATCTTGTATGTACCCAAGGAGACCTGCTCTTCGATGCCCTGCGGATGGAGAAGGGGTTGGATGTGACGCAAGAGCTTCTCTTCCTTGAAGGGAAGGCGACGGTCCAAAGCGAGAGCGCCATGCTGGTATGCCGGTTACTTTCGCCCAAACCTGGCATGCGTATCTTGGATGCGTGCGCGGCGCCGGGCGGAAAAACGGCCTACCTTTCCCATCTGATGGAGGGGAAAGGCCATATCGATGCTTGGGAGATTCATCCCCATAGGCTTGCGCTCATGGAAAATACCATTCGGCGGCTTCATGTGCAAAATGCCCACCCCATTGCCCGGGATGCGGCCATCTCCGACCCTGCGCTTTTTGGCGCGTATGATGCCGTGCTTATAGACGCACCCTGTTCCGGCTTGGGCGTGCTGGGCAAGCCGGACGCCCGTTATGCCAAGAACGACGCCATCGTGGCGGAGCTGGCGGCGCTCCAACAAAGCATCCTATCGGTTTGTGCCGCCTATGTGCGGCCCGGCGGCGTCCTCGTTTATGCAACCTGCACCATCTCTCACCGGGAAAACGAAGACCAGATTCGGCCTTTTTTGGCGGCGCATGACGAATTCGAACCGGGTAATATGGATGATCTGCCTGCCTCCATATGGGAGCGGGCAAAGGATGGAATGGTGCAGCTATTCCCGCATATGGACCATACGGAAGGCTTTTTTATGGCTAAAATGGTGAAAAAACATGGATGATCGGCATTTGGCCTCCATGGATATCGGGGAGCTTAAGACCCTTTTTCATGATTGGGGGGAGCCTGCTTTTCGGGCTGTGCAGGTGTTTGGATGGTTAGCAAAGGGCGCGAAACCCTGGGAAATGACCAACCTACCCAAGACACTGCGAGAAAGGCTGGGCATGCTGCCCTATGGCGGCGCACGGATTTATGACAAACGGGTTTCCGCTAAGGATGCAACCGTTAAATACCTCTTTGAACTGGAAGATAAAAATTTGGTGGAAGGCGTTCTTATGCGTTACCACCACGGCAATACCCTGTGCATCTCCACCCAGGTTGGCTGCAGAATGGGCTGCGCTTTTTGTGCGTCTACCCTGGAGGGCTGTGTGCGTAACCTGCTGCCCGGCGAGATGCTTTCCTTCATCGCCTGTGCGGAGGCGGACGAACCCCACAGCCCGGAAAAAGCCCGGTCCGTAACCAACATCGTTCTCATGGGCAGCGGTGAGCCGTTGGACAATTACGATAACGTAGTTAAATTTCTGCAAATCGTCACGGCACCCCAGGGTATGAATATCAGCCCCCGCAACATTTCCCTTTCCACTTGCGGATTGGTGCCCGAGCTTTTGCGCTTCATGCAGGAAGCACCCCATGTGACCCTTTCTATTTCCCTCCACGCGGTGGATGACGAGAGCCGTAGCCGGATTATGCCGATAAATAAACGGTACGACCTACAGACGCTTCTGCCCGCGGCCCGAAGCTATGCCGAAAATACGGGCAGGCGGGTGATCTTCGAATATGCGCTCATGGAAGGACAAAATTCCTCCAGACAGGATGCGGCAAAACTGGCCGCCCTCCTCAGGGGGATGAATTGCCACGTAAATCTTATTCCGCTCAATCCTGTGCAAGAGCGGGGGCTTGCGGGTGTTAGCCGGGAGAAGGCCCATCTGTTTGCTTCCTGGTTGGAGGAAAAAGGCGTTTCCGCTACGGTGCGGCGGGAAATGGGGACGGATATCGAAGGTGCATGCGGCCAACTGCGCCGGCGTGTGCTGGAAGAGAGAAAAGGAGAAAACGAAACGTGAAGTATGCCGCTAAAAGCGAGCAGGGGAAGCGCATACGCAACGAAGACTGCCTGTTTATTCCCACTCGCCCGGGAGAGATCCCTTTGGCCGTGGTGGCTGATGGTATGGGCGGCCATAACGCTGGCGGCATGGCCAGCGCTTTGGCCGTGGAAGCGGTGGTAACGGAGCTGAAACGGGGGGGAATGGGCAGCCCTGAGGATCTGATTCTTGCGGCCTTGGCAAAGGCCAATGCCGCCGTATATGATTATTCCCTCGTAACGCCAAATTGCAGAGGTATGGGGACTACGCTCGTGTTGGCCATGGTGTTCAAAACCCGGTATGTGGCCGCCAATATCGGGGATAGTCGCCTGTATTATTTCGATGGCAGCTCCCTTCTTCAGATCACGGAGGATCACTCCTATGTGGCGGAATTGGTGGCCGCAGGGCATATCACCCGGGAAGAAGCCATGCGCCATCCCAAAAGGAACATTATAACCCGGGCGTTAGGCACACGAGAACAGGAACAGGCGGATATATTCAAAGGAAACTGGGGCCCTGGAGATAGGCTTATGCTTTGCACGGACGGCCTCTTCGGCCTGCTGGATGAACGGGAGATGACCCGTATACTCCGGGAAGAGAACGATATGGATGCAGCTTGCGAAAGGCTGGTGGAGCTTGCCCTCTATGGCGGCTCCACGGATAATATCAGCGTGGCGCTGATACAAAACGAGGAGGCACAATGATTGGTACGATCCTTGGCGGACGTTACCGCGTGGAAAGCCTCATTGGCTCCGGCGGCATGGCCAACGTCTATAAAGCTTATGATGGGTTGGAAAAGCGTACCGTAGCTGTAAAGATGCTCAAGGATGAGCATAGGGACGATGCCGAGTTTGTCCGCCGGTTTGCTAAGGAAGCCCAAGCGGTATTAACGCTTTCCCATCCTAATATTGTGGAAAGTTACGATGTGGGAGAAGATGAGGCCACCGGCGCCACCTACATCGTTTTGGAATATGTAGAAGGCGGTACGCTCAAAGACCTCATCAAGGAAAAGGGCGCGCTTTCCCCGAAGGTGGCGGTGGGGATCGCCTGCCAGGTGCTGGACGCCTTGCAGCATGCTCACGAATGGGGCATCATTCATCGGGATGTTAAACCGCAAAATGTAATGATTACGCCAAAGGGCAAAGCGAAGTTGGCGGATTTTGGCATTGCTCGGGATACGGCGGCCACCACCCGCACGTTTGCGGGAACCAACGTAATCGGCTCCGTGCATTATATTTCCCCGGAGCAGGCCAGGGGAGACGTGGCCACTGCGGAGAGCGATATTTACTCCTGTTCGGTTATGCTCTATGAAATGCTGACGGGCCAGGTTCCTTTTGCGGGCGACAACTCCGTTGCCATTGCCCTCAAGCATTTGCAGGAAGAAATTGTGCCCCCCATTGAGGTCAACCCAAGGCTGCCCCGCGCACTAAGCGATGTTGTGGTCAAAGGCGCGGCAAAAAATCCCTCTCTGCGATATGCCGCGGCAGCGGATATGCGAGCGGATCTTCTTCGTGCGCTCCGGGAGCCGCATGGAAAATTTGCCAGAATGAACCGTATGATAGCTGCCCGGGAACGCAAGAACGGAGGGGTAAGCGTTGGCAACATCGCCCTGGTGGTGGTGGTTATGCTGGGCTTGTTCGGTAGCGCGTTTCTCATCATTCAATCCGTTCGCCAGCGCGGGGAAAGCGGAGCGGCGGAGTTCATCGTTCCGACCCTTACGGGGAAAACTCTGGATGAGGCGCGAGATCTGGCCGTTCTGCGGGGCTTTGAGGTTGCCGTGGGGGATTATAGCAGCAGTGAGGAATATCCCGAAGGACAGGTCATGTCCCAAACGCCCATCAAGGGAGCGAATGGCAACCAGGGGGATGTGATTACCGTGGTGGTTAGCTCAGGCGCCGGCGTGGCCGTTGCACCGGAACTGGTAGGGAAAACCTTGCAGGAGGCGCTGCTCTTGCTGGCCGAAGAGGATTTACAGATAGGACAGACGCAATATGCCGTCAGCGAAGAGCTGGAGGGGCAAATCATCCGCCAGGAACCGGAAGCGGGCACCCATATGGAGCCCGATGAGACGGTGAGCGTATGGGTCAGCGGCACGGAAAGGCAAGGGGTGGAGCTCCCTTCCTTTTCCGGCATGAGTCCCTCTCTAGCGGTGGAGGCAGCGCAAAAAAACGGCTTCCAGCATATTTGGGTGCGGTATAGCACACCCGAGGCAGGGCAGGGGGAAGATACTGTCCAGCGCCAGAATCCGCCTGCTGGAATCAGCGCGGACCAAGCTTCCTTAATTGAACTTTGGGTAAGCCGTACCTATTTGGGTGACTATGCGGCGGACATCGCCATCAATTTGGATATTGAGGAAGCCGAGCAATCGGTCGTAGTAACGGCGTTGCTGGATAGCGGCGCAGAGGCCGTACTCTTTGAGCAAACGCTGGGCGTTGGGAAACAGCAACCCATTTCCTTCACGGGATACCTGCGTGTTAAGGGAGAACGAACCTGTATCGTATATGTGGGCGGCAAGGAGGTTAAGCGCATAACCGTTGCTTTTGCTGCGAGATAAGCCATATGAAAGGACGCATTTTAAAGGGAATCGGAAGTTTCTATACGCTGCAATGCGAGGCGGAAACCTATGTGTGTAAAGCGCGGGGCCGTTTTCGCAAGGACGGCCTCGTTCCCGTGCCGGGAGATTGGGCCTCTTTTGAAATTGGGGAGGATGGCAACGGTTACATTCTGGAAATCCATCCACGAAGGAACCTGCTGCTTCGCCCTGCCGTAGCAAATGTAGATCAACTGTTTATCGTACTCTCCGCTTCCCGGCCACAAATGGATCTTCTCCTGTGTGACAAGCTTCTGCTTCGATGCGAGCAGCTTTCCATAAGACCGCAAATTTTGTGCAACAAATGCGACGAGGAAGTTCCAGGCGCATATGAAGAACTGGCGGCGCAATACAGCCCGGCCGGTTATCCGGTTATAGCCGTATCAGCCCATACCGGCGAGGGGCTTGAGACGGTACAGGCGGCAATGAAGGACTGTGTAAGCTGCTTTGCCGGGCAGAGCGCCGTAGGCAAAAGTTCCCTTTTAAACGCTTTGCTGCCTGGATTGGGCTTGGAAGTGGGCGGTCTATCCCATAAAACCGAAAGAGGCAGGCATACCACGCGCCATGCGGAATTATTTCCTGCCTTTGGGGGCACGGTGGTGGATACCCCGGGCTTCAGCCTGCTGGATATAGCGCCAATGGAGCCATGGGAGCTTTCCACCTTTTATCCGGAAATGGCAGCGGCCCTAAAAAAATGCCGCTTTCCCGAATGCCTGCACGTAAGCGAACCGGACTGCGCCGTGAAGCCCTTAATGGAAACGGGCGGGCTGCATCCCCTTCGATATGAACGCTACCAGGCTTTTCTAGAAGAACTGAAAGAAATGAGGAAACATCGCTATGATTAAAATTGCGCCCTCCGTGCTCTCGGCGGATTATGCGAACATGGGAGCCGCCATAGCTTCGCTGGCCCAATGGAAGGCGGACTATGTGCATTTTGACGTGATGGACGGTTCCTTTGTTCCCTCCATCAGCTTTGGGGCTGGCCTTTGCAAGGCCGTTCGCCCTTATACCAAACTCCCCATCGATGTGCATCTTATGGTTGAGCATCCACAAACGCAAATCGAGGCGTTTGCAGAAGCGGGGGCCGATATCATTACCGTCCATGTGGAGGCGGACAGACATGCCCATAGAACCCTCCAACAAATCCATGGGTTGGGCTGCCGGGCAGGGGTTGTGCTCAATCCCGGCACACCTGTGTGCATGGCGGAACCGTTGCTGGAAATGTGCGATATCGTTTTGGTGATGTCCGTGAACCCCGGGGCGGGCGGGCAAAAGTTCATCCCCGAAGCCTTGGCAAAGTTGCGTGCTCTGCACCAAATGGCGGAAGAGCGGGATCTTGCTTTCGAACTTGAGGTGGATGGTGGCATAAACCCGAAGACGGCCCAGCTTTGCCGGGCGGCGGGCGCAAATGTGCTGGTGGCCGGTAGCAGCGTGTTTTCAGCGGCGGATCCCGCTGAGATGATCCGCCTGCTGCGCGAGGGCTGAGCGCACGCGTTTGAAGCACTGTTTATACATGCAAAAAAGCCGCCCAACAGCGGCTTTTTTGTATTCGTCTGGAATTATTTCTTGTCGGAAGACTTTTTGGTAATGATAGCCTTGGCCACAAAAATACCGATCAAGATGACGACCAGAACGATGGTGGAAATGAGTTGGGGACTCATAGGGCAACCTCCTTTCGCAAAAAAAATGCGGCTTGTTATGTTTCTGCATTAAACCCGTAAAGAAATATATTTCGAACCTTTACGGAATACATACAAGAGTGCTGAAATTCAAGGGAAAATCAAAGGAAAACCTGCGGGAAAAATAGGAGGGAAAGCAAGGAATGGTTCAGTTTCTTAACAACTATTATCTTACAACGGTGCCGGTGGATTGTCAATCATTTTGCGATAGAAAATCCATATAGTAGCGTTAAGAAACCGTTAAAAATTTTAACACAAAAGACATGAAACGCGAATAACAAGCTCTCGGTTCCAATCATTTTCTCAAAAAAATGCGGTACCATAAGATGAAAATTGGCTTTTTTCTTTGACTGGGATGAACGTCTGTTTGCAAAAAACGGATCGTCCTCGCAGCTCCATGCTGCAATCCGCTATCGCTATGGAGCCATAATCTATCGGTTACTAGGGGAGGGGGATTTTCGTTTACTTTCGTTCCGCCACGAATCCATGGCTGCTATATTTAAAATACTTATACCAGAATTCGCATGCATTCCCAGGGCGCATGGAAGGAAAAATAGCTGGAATTTTTCGCTCTTTTGGCAAACCCGGATAATCGATAGAAGAAAAGCCCCCGCCTTATACCCGGGGGCTTCTCCTTTCAAGGAAGGACGGTTTCTTATTAAAAGAACGCGCCCGACCAAACCGTAGCTGCGAAGCATCCTTAGTCTGCTTTATCTACAATAATGTAGGACTGGAGCTGGTAGGGCTTTGGCACTACGCCGCGATCATTCCACATATAGAACCAACGCTCCAAGGGATAATAATAGTATCCATCCTGCCAATGGTCGGAGGTGTCGTACGGGTCGGCAAGGATCAGAATATCGTCCCCGATTCCGGGGGTTCCGTTGCTGTCATACCCAATGATGACCTGCCAGTGGCCGTCCCAGTCGCACCATTCCACCATAATGGGCCGCCCCGCTTCCAGATTGCTCAATAGCCAGCGCACAAAAAAGGAATCTTTTGCATCCTCCACCCAGCTTTCCGTTGTATCGCTATTTTCAGAAGCATAGAGCGACATGGGGCTAAAGGTGGGGGGGAGATTTCCAACGTCGGCATCGGTAACGCCGTCCTCGGAGGTTAGTAACTCTTCCTGGCTGAAATCCGCACGATAGCTCGTTTCAACAACGGTGAAACCATCCAGCTTGGAGAAGTAATCATAAAGCTGCCCAACGGTTGTGCCATACTCTCCAGGGCTGTTTGCACTGCCCGGAACCGCGTCGGGAACATCCTGGTCCGTATGGGAGCCCATGGCAACGGCCAACTCGTATTCGGTAATGTCGGCTTTGCCAAAATGGTTGAGCACCATAAGGGCCGAAACATTGCCGCAGGACCATTCCGTGGTTTGCTGCATGGTTTTGAAACCCTCAATAATGGTGAGGGTACCGTCGGACTTCATCCGAAAGAAATCCGGGTTCACATAATAACGCGAAGCCGCATTATCGCCGGCGCAGGCATAAGCGTCTGCTCCGCCATATTCATCCGCATCTTCCGCAGAAATGATCTCGCCCTTTGTTTTTTCAACAGTAACGGTTGCCGGGGAAGCAGCTTCCGTTTCGGTGGGCTGCGCCGGGGCGGCGCTTGGCGCACAACCGACAAGGAAGAGGGAAAGGAACAAGGCAAAAAGAAGGGAACTCACGTTTTTCATTGCTAATCCTCCGAAATAAAATAAGCAGCCTGAGACGGCTGCCTACGAACATCAGTTTTACGGTATAAAAAAAGATACACCATTGGGTAAAACTTTGAGCCTATACAGTAAAATACTCTTACTGCTCATGTTGATATTCGCAAGCATTCGCTCATGAACCAACCGTGTGTTTGCACGGTCCGCGAGGCATGAATCCTCGCCCAACACGATATTCCTATCGCTAAATCGGCATTTGACCCGGCTGTCCGTTGGCCTTTTGCTGTGCTGCAGTCACAGCGGATCAGAATGTGAAATAGTGATATTAGGTCGAAAGGTTTACCTTTCTTAGTATCAATCGAAAATTACTATATCATATTTGCTTCTCTATCACAAGAAAAAATTATTTTTCAGCGGCATTGCCGACCCACGCGAGCTATGGGCAAATGGGCCGAGGGATCTAAGAACGCCATGGCGGCCTGTGCCTTCTCGTTTATTTACGGTTGCTTTCCTTTTAACTGATTAAGGTAGTTGTAAATTGTATAACGGGAAACCCGAAGCCGATCCGCCACATAGGGCACTGCCTTTTGAATCGTGAATATGTTGCTTTGCAGCAACATGCCCACCACCTGCATGCGGTCGGATTTTGTAAGCTTATCAGGCTCCTTGCCTATAATGGAAAGACAGTAATCCATGGCGTCGGAGAGCTTGCGGTCCGTGAGCGTAGTAATGTCGAAATCCTCATCGCTCTCCAGAAGATCGCCCAAAACGCCTACCGCGGCATTAAGGGCGCTTGTATCGAAATTGATGCCGAGCACATAGTGATACCCTTCGCCAACAAAGTTGATGGAGGTCGTTTTGATTCGACGGCCGTCTTTGGTAATCACGGTCGTATTCACATAATCGTTGGTAAAAACCAACTTGCGGCAATCCTTGGAGGAGATGGAATCCGCATAGATGGTAGTTTCCGATTCTTTTCCACGCCCTGAAACATGGCCGTTGCAGATGGTTACAATGCGACAATCCGCATTGGTAAAATCATGCACAACGGTTTCGCAGCTTTTCCCAAAAGTGGCGGCAATGGCTTCCGCCGTACGGCATAGGGCTATTAAAATTGCATCCTTCATGGGCCTCTTCTCCGTGCTTTATATGTCTTCGTATAAGGAACCATCTATTTTTTGGCATTGTATTATACTTTCCGCATCACGTCAACCGTTGTGATAAAGTGTTGAAGTATAATTGACAATCAGTTTAAATATTACTATACTGAAGACATCACATCAAAGTAAATAGGAGGCTCGGGGCATGGAGGCAGATCTGGCGCGTAGGGGCATATTGGACATGTCGCCCTATATTCCCGGTAAACCGGTAGAGGAAGTGCAAAAAGAATACGGCTTGACGAACATTATTAAAATGGCGTCCAATGAAAATCCGCTTAAAACGTCGCCCATGGCGCTGGAAGCCATGCGTTTGGAGCTGGAAAAAAGCTACATGTATCCCGAAGGCAGCAGCCCCACCGTACGGGAAGCCGTTTCCCGTGCGCTGGATATTCCGGAGCGCAATATTCTTGTAGCCGCCGGTGGGGACCATGTGATCACGTTGATGTGCATGGCTTTCGTTAATGAGGGGGAAGAGGTGATCACAGGCCATCCTTCCTTTAAAACCTATGAGCAAGGAACAGCCCTCGCTTGCGGGAAACTGGTGCGCATCCCCCTGAAAAAAGATTTTTCCTTTGATTTAAACGCTATGGCGGCGGCCATCAACGAAAGAACCAAGCTGATTTTTTTGTGTAACCCAAACAATCCCACAGGCACCATAGTTCGGCGCAAAGAGGTGGAGAAATTTTTGGATAAGGTGCCGGCGCACTGCATTGTGGTATTTGACGAGGCGTATTTTGAATATGTGTCCGATCCAGATTATCCCAATGGGCTGGATTATGTGCGGCAGGGCAGAAACGTTATGGTGCTGCGCACCTTTTCTAAGCTCTACGGCTTGGCCGGCGCACGGGTAGGCTATGGCGTGGCGCCGGATCATTTAATGGATATCTATACGCGAACGCTACCCCCTTTCCCCGTATGCCGGGTTGCCCAGGCAGGTGCCGTAGCCGCCTTGCAGGATTCGGAGTTCGTAAAACGGGTGCTGGAGGAGAACGCCAGGGGAAGGGCCTATCTGTGCGCCCAGTTCGACAAACTGGGGCTGCCCTATGCGGAACCCCACGCCAACTTTGTTTTTGTGGATGTGAAAACCCAGGTGGCGGCTCTCTATCCTAAACTTCTGGCAAGGGGTATCATCGTGCGGCCTTGCGGCCCTTGGGGATATCCCACATCCATGCGGGTGACCATTGGAACCATGGAGGAAAACGAGACCTTCATTCGCACCCTGGAACCATTTGTCCTTTCTGCGGGAGGTAAGGCATGAAACGAAACGTAAGCGGGAACGAGGCGGTGGCCTTAGCGGCAATTAACGCTGGCGCCACCGTAATCACAGGCTACCCCGGCACGCCATCCAGCGAGGCTATCGGAAGCCTGTGGGGGAAGGAAATTGAACATGTGGAGGTGCAGTGGAGCACAAATGAGAAGGTAGCGCTGGAAATTGCCGCCGGCGCCTCCTGGGCGGGGAAAAAAGCCCTTTGCACCATGAAGATGTCCGGCTTGAATGTTGCCTATGATTCCCTGATAAGCTTAGTCTATTCCGGCTGCACGGGGGCGCTGGTTTTATATGTATGTGACGATCCGGGCGTATCCGCAGGCATGCCGGAACAGGACGTGCGGGGGTTTGCGAAGATGAGTGATATGCCCATAATCGATCTGTGCTCGGTTGTGGATTCTTACGAGCTGACGCTGTATGCCTTCGCTCTTTCCGAGCGGATTGCATCGCCGGTCATGCTGCGCTCCGTAACCAGCGTGTCCCTTTCCCACGCCACGGTTGACCTGCCTGAAATGCAGCCTCCGGCCTATACGGAGCCCATTCTGGTAAAGGATATCGCCAAGTTTACAAAAGCGGGCGCCAAGATTTGCATGGATCAGCATGCGGACCTGATTGCGCGGCTTGAAAAAGCAAAGGAACGGATTTATGCGGACGGTATCAACCGGCTTGCTGTACAACCCTCGGCCGATATAGGCGTGATCGTAGCCGGCGTATGCGGAACCTATTTGAAGGAAGGGCTGGAGATCGCCCGCAAATACGCCGAGATTCCCGCCATAAGTTCCCTTTGGATTCGGACGACAATACCCTGTCCTACGGAGGAGATTGACGCGCTGCTGCGCAATTGCCGCACCCTGGCTGTTATCGAGGAAAACGAACCTTACATTGAGGATGCGGTGTTCAAACGAGCGTATCTGTTGGGTGTAAGCGTTACCATTCTCGGCAAGGAATCGGGAACCCTATCCCGCATCGGCAGTTTTAACGCCTTTTCTGTGGCCAAGGCGCTGTTGCGAGCCGTGGGGCGGGATTTGCCGGAAGAGCTGGGGACTTCCACGGGCGCGGCCGCCCATTGCGCGGCCCGGCCCATCGGCGTATGCGCGGGGTGCCCCCATCGGGGCGTGTTCATGAGCATCAACGACGCCATCGTTGGAGCCGGCTATAAACGGGGCGAGGTGGTTGTAACGGGGGATATCGGCTGCACCATCCTGGGCATGAGCCCGCCCTTCCTTACTTTGTGGACGGAGGTCTCCATGGGCGCCAGCATCTCTCTCGCCCAAGGCTACAAATATGCTGGAGTAAAGGCGCCCGTTATCGCCACCATGGGAGACTCTACCTTTATTCACGGCGGCATGCCTGGCCTGGCCAACGCCGTATGGAACAACGTGGATGTTACGCTCATCCTGATGGACAATGGGTGGACGGGCATGACGGGCATGCAGGTGAATCCCGGCACGGCTATGGAATTTCAGCGCGATCCGGCGCATCAACGGCTGGATATCGCCAAGATCATCCCCGCGCTGGGTGTAAAGGAATTCGCCCAGGCAGACCCTTACGATGTACCGGCCCTTACTGCGTTGCTCAAGGATATGCTGAAAAGACCGGGCGTAAAAGTCATTCTAGCACGGCGGGAGTGCGCCATCCAGTCCGGTAGGCGGAAGGTGGTTTACGGCAGGTTCCATGTGGATCCCGCTCTATGTACCCGCTGCAAGGCCTGCATCCTTAAGACGGGGTGCCCCGGCCTGGTATTTGATGGAGAGAAGGTATCGATTGACAGGAAGCAATGCAACGGCTGCGGCATCTGCAGCACCCAGTGCAGGTTCCAAGCTATCGTTCGGGAGGATTAACCATGAAGCTGGATGTATATTTTGTCGGCGTGGGCGGACAGGGCGTTTTGACCATGGCGGATATTTTGATGCAGGCATCCCTCTCCCGGGATATTCCCTGCAACTTCTATCCAACCAAAGGCATGGCCCAGCGGGGCGGCTTTGTAAAAGCCCAGCTTCGCTTCGGGGATGGTGCCTGCGGGCCGGAGATCGGTCCGGGCGGGGCGGATGTGGTGATCGCCATGGAACAGAGCGAGGCGCTCAAGGCCATTGATTATCTCAAACCAGATGGCGATATGATCGTGCTGGGGTACCGCTGGTTGCCAACGGACGTGATGCTGGGGCGCGCCGCTTATCCGGATGCGGAGCGCTTGGCCCAGGAGGCTGCCAGGCGAACGAAGAATTATTGGTATCTCGATAGCGCTCTTGTGCCGGAAAACGGATCGAACAATATATTTCTCCTTTCCGCAGCACAAAAGATGACGGCACTTTCCAGGCTTTTTTCTGCGGAGGAACTGAAGAACGTGATCTTCGCCCGCTTCCCCAAAGGGATCGAGCGCAACAGGCTCTCCTTTGAAAGAGGGCAAACCGTATGAACAGCATACAAAGCTTGCTTTATCCCCGGCGCGTGGCGGTGGTGGGGTCAGCCAGCCCCGGAAAGCTGGGCGCTATTTTAACCTGCCGTATATTGCAGAAGGGGTTTACGGAGGTGTGTTGCATCAACCCCAAGGCTATGGGGGCGGGAGGGGCTCAGGGATATACTTCCATTGCGGAATGTAAAAAAACCGTTGATATGGTCATTATTGCAAGCCCGGCGGCCACGGTGGCGGAGGCGTTGCGGGATGCAGGCAAGAACGGCGTAACCGCGGCAGTCATCATCTCTTCGGGTTTTTCAGAGGCTGGAAACGCCGAACTGGAGCAGGAGATTTTATCCGTTGCCAGGGAATATGGGATTCGTTATATTGGCCCCAACTGCGCCGGCCTGGTAAATACGGCCTGCGGTTTAGAAGCAACGCTGGAGGCGGCGCCGGGCAAAGGCCGGGTATCCATGGTTTCCCAAAGCGGAGCCATCGGCGGGGCATTTATGGAAGCATCCCGCCGCCATGGGCTTGGGATTGGAAAATTTCTGAGCTTCGGAAATGGCTCGGATCTGAACCAGGATGCGCTTCTGGATTATTTGGCGGAGGATCCGGATACGGATGTGATCGCCGTATACCTTGAAAATGTCAAGGATGGAAGGGCGTTCATGAAGGCACTGTCGCACGCCGCGGCGTGCAAGCCCACGGTGGTTATCAAATCCGGCCGGACGGCGGGCGGGCAACGAGCCGCCCAGTCTCATACGGGAGCATTGGCGGGATCGGACGCGGTCTATGATGCGGCGTTTGCCCAGTGCGGCGCAATTCGAGCGCAGTCCCTGGAGGATCTAATCGATATTTGTAAGGGTATGACAATGCGACAACCTCTTGGAGGCCGGCGCGTTGCAATCATCACCAACAGCGGCGGCCCCGGCGTTTTGACAGCGGATGCCTGCGACGGCTTGGGCTTATTGACCCCCCCGCCCAGCATGGCATTGAAGGAACGTTTAAAAGAAAACCTGCCGTCCTTTTCCGGCTTGGCAAACCCCATCGATATAACCGTGGAGGGAAACGCCGGACAATATGCGGCTGCCCTGGGGGCATCTTTGGCAGAATACGACGCCGCTGTGGTCATCTATGTAGGTACGCCCTATCTGGCGGCGGTTCCCATTGCAGAAGCCGTCTTGTCGGCTGCCCGGTCTATCAATAAACCGGTAACAGCTTGCTTCACAGTGGGCAACGATATGCAGGAAGCGGAGCTGCGCCTGCTGCAGGGTGGCATCCCTTGCTTCCCCTCTGGGGAACGCGCAGCCAGAGCCGTTGCGGGAAGACTGAAGCCCCGTACCTATGCCGTGGGAAAAGAAACGGAAATTGAGAAAAGAAAGCTGAAAAACACATGGGTGTTAGAGCCGGACGCCATGGATTTGCTGGAAGAAATGGGAATCCCCACACCCCCCCATGCGTTTGTCGTAAGCTCGGAGGCGGCGGTTGAGGCTGCGGCGCGCATAGGGTATCCAGCCTGTATGAAGGTGGTATCCAGGGATATTATCCACAAATCCGATGTGGGCGGCGTTAAATTGAACCTTATGAATGCGGACGAGGTTCAGCAGGCGTTTATTGCCCTAAAGGAAATTTGCACCGGCAAATCCTTTTCAGGAACCATGGTGTATCCCATGCTCAAAAAGGGGGATGAACTTATAATGGGCCTTACCAGGGATCCGCAGTTCGGCCCG
The DNA here is from genome assembly GCA_034933245.1 of Candidatus Pelethousia sp. GTDB lineage: Bacteria > Bacillota > Clostridia > Christensenellales > CAG-138 > Pelethousia. Next base: position 1,092 of record JAYFNX010000054.1, on the reverse strand, counting down.
GTAGTGGCTTTCGGCATGGGTGGCGTGTTTGCGGAAGTGTTTAAGGATGTGGCCCTCCGGGTCGCCCCCCTTACAAAGGAAAGCGCCTTGGATATGATTCGCGCCGTGAAGGCGTCGCGCATACTGGAAGGAGCCCGCGGCGGCGAGAAAAAGGATCTGGATGCGCTGCTGGATATCCTCGTGAAGCTTTCCCGGCTTATGTTCGTGTATGATGAAATTGCGGAGGTGGATCTGAACCCCGTTTTTGCTTACGGAAAGGGCGCGGCCGTGGCGGACGTGCGGATCTTGTTGAAGCGGTAGGGAAAGATTCGCTATACTCTGATACGAATGTTTATTACGGCTAACGCACAGGCTGGCACAAAATACATTTTGAGGCATAAGCAAGAGCATAGTATAGTTCATGTCGGGATGCAAAGCAAACGCTGCCTTTCCAGAAAAAGGCGGCGTTTGATCATACCTTAATTCATGGTGGCATTTCCATGTAAGACGGTTTGCCTCCCTGTGCGTTACCGTACAGGGAACTGTTGGCAGCACTTTCTTCGTGCGATACGCAAACACCGCCATGAATGAGGAATGCACTGCACCGCCTTATAGAACCATAGCAATAATACCCTGCTACAAAGAAGAAAGCCCTAAAACACGAAGGTTTCAGGACTTCCATCTTGGCTGCGGAACTAGGATTCGAACCTAGACAATACGAGTCAGAGTTCCTTTCAAAAATTTTCCAATATCATGTAATCACTTGTAATCCATTTACTCCCATAGCTTTTTTGACTATACGGGATATAGCGAGATAACAGGGGAAAACATGGGAAAAGGGGGAATTTATAAGCAAAACGTGAGCAAAAATGAGCAGTTTCTATTTCAGCAACAACTAGCAGGGTATCCCCGATTGTTATATCTGACTGTATGTTATGTAAAGAGCATTGTGTAAATGATAATGCTTTTTATTTAGCGTATAGATATAATTGCTATTTGGTGTGGACAAGATGATCGGCTTAAACCTTATCCAACCCTAATGATTTGTATTAGAAATTCCACACTATTTCACACTTTGCATAGGACTGATACATTCCCCTTTCCCTTACAGTA
>JAYFNX010000053.1:0-15198 GCA_034933245.1 Candidatus Pelethousia sp. | reverse complement strand
CAAGCCTGGTGGTAATAAAGCCCAGAGAAGTGCACACCTGGGTGCCGTCCCCCACGAAAACCACCTTACAGTCTTCCAGGCGTTTGCCTGCGGGCAGGTGCTCGACGATGGTGATGAGATCGCCCATTTCCTGGGTGGGATGGTTATAGTCGCTCATGCCGTTGATGACGGGAATGGTGCAAACCTTGCCCAACTCCACAATGGTCTTATGCTCGATAACCCGGGCCATCACGATATCGCAAAGCCGGGAAAGGACGCGGCCTGTATCGCCGATGGTCTCGTGGCCGCCCAACTGGATCATTCCCGGCCCCAGGTACTGCGCGTGGCCGCCCAGCTGTTCCATGGCCGTTTCGAAGGAAACCCGCGTGCGGGTGGAGGATTGTTGGAAGATCATGCCCAACGTTTTACGGCGCAGCAGGGGGGGATAATACCCGGCCTTGATGCATGCTTTGATCTTGATGGAAAGGTTGATGATGTCCAACAGTTCTTGTTTGGTAAAGTCGTTCGTATCGATAAAATTCCTGTGCATAGCCATTTCCTCCAGAATTTGTTCCTTTTATGGTAAAAAGCAGTACCGGGCCGTATAGGCCAAGCCCTGAAGCTATTAGGTGGGCAAAGGGGCCCGCTAGCCCTTTTGCATAAGGGCCGGATCGTCGGATGGCCGCTTGCCGAAAACCCGAAGGGCCAGCCACAAAAATGCGGCGCCCACGGGAAAGCTGATAAGGGGAGAGAGACCCCAGGCCGCCGGAAGCGTGCCGCATACCACGGATACCACCGCCGCAGTTATGGCATAAGGCATCTGGGTCTTCACATGGTCCAGCAAATTGCAGCCGGCCCCCTGGGCCGAAAGGATGGTGGTATCGGTCACCGGAGAGCAGTGGTCCCCAAAGATGGAGCCTGAAAGCACCGAGGCCACGCAGCAGGCCATGAATTGTTCCGGGTGGCGGACGGCTCCGCCGGCGTTTCCCAGCACGGCCAGCACAATGGGAATCACCATAGGCATCATCATAAGCATACAGCCATAGCTACCCGCGGCAAAGCTGATCGTGCAGCACGTTATAAAAACCAAGGTTGGCAGCAGCCAATATGGCAGGCCGATGACGATAAGATCCGCCAGGAAATAAATCGTCCCAATTCGGCTGATCACCTCGGAGAGCGTCCAAGCCAGGCCCAAAATAACCGCCGTAAATACCAGCTCCGCTGCCCCCGCAAGCCAAGCATCGACCCCTTTTATCAGCGAAAAAGACCGGGTTAGCACGCCGATAAGCAACGCCAGCAGCGAGGTGAGCACGCTGGCTTCCAGAAGGATAGCTACGGTATCGGCGTTGCTGAAAGCAATGCGAAGTGTTTCCATGGAAAACCTCGCCCCCGTGGCCAGCAGCCCCAAGGTCATTGCCTCCTGCCGGCCTGTCACATAGAAGCCAACGATGGCATAGGCGCAGAGGAACACCACCGAGCCGACCGCCAGGAGCAGGCTTGTCCATAGCTTCCCTTCCCCTTCCCCTGCAATAGGATCTGCCATAGCAGGCGAGCCAGCAGGCACCGGCCTGCCCCTGCGCGCACGGACCTCCGCTCGGTACATGGGCCCGTATTCCCGCCCGCTCAAGGTGCCGATAAAGATGAAGGCCAGGCAGAAAATGTTATAGAAGCAAAAGGGTATGCTGGCCAAAAAGAGGGAGTACGGGGAGGCGTCCACCCCCGCGATGGCAAAACCCGATGCAATGGCCGCAAGCTCCGCCGCAATCCAACTGGAGATGATGGCGATGCCCGCCACCGGGGCCGCGGTGGAATCCACCAGAAAGGCCAGCTTCTCCCGGGAAACCCCCACGCCGTCCGTGATGGGCCGCATAACCGGGCCCACGATGAGGGAATTGGCATAGTCGTCAAAAAAAACGATCATGCCCATAATGCCTGCCATAAGCTGGGCCTTGCGTGGGGTATTCACATGCTTTGTCAGCCGGTGTGCCAGGGCTTGAAACCCGCCCGCCACCCGGATAATGGCGACGAGCCCACCGATGACCAGGCAGAGGATCACAATGGCCGCGTTTTCCCGGGCGGACAGTTGATCTACGACAATCCCGCAGAACTCCCGAAGGACCGAAACCAGCAGCCGGCCGAAATTACCGATCCCCCCCTGGGCGGCGGTAAGGAGAAGGATGCCTGAAACGCTCCCCGCCATCAACGCGGTGATAACCTCTTTGGTAAGAAAGGCCAGCACCACCGTCAGCAGCGGCGGAATGAGCGTTATCGGGCCGAGTTGTCGCCCCAAGCCTTCCGGCCTAAGGCCTTCCATACCGCCGGAAAGCCCGCCGGAAGAAAGCGTACCCGCCAAGACCATGGCCGCCAGCAAGAGGGAAACAAATATGGATAAAAAGCGCTTATTCTCTTTCACAGCGGCGATTGTATCTCCCCGTTAGTTTTTGTTTTCTCCCGCCTTATAAAGCCACCAGCCGGCCAGGGTAGTCAGGATGGTGCCGCCGATTAGGATACCAAGGGGGAAGCCGCCGCCCGCATCTTTGAACAGGAAGATGATGGATGCGGCTACGCAGATCTCGCAAAGCACCGCGCACAGGGTAAGGGCCGGTGCCTTATAAACCCGGACGGTACCCGGGTCGCTCTTGCGCAGCTTCACAGCGGCCGGGAACATGAAGAGATACGGCAACAGGAAGATAACGGAGCTAAAGGAGAAGATCGTCCAGAAAATATCGTTCGCGTCGCCTGAAAGGGCAAAATTGAGGAGAATGAGCAGGGTGGACGCGATGCCCATGATGATATATAGATTATCGGCCGTCCCGTATTTTTTGTTGCGATGGCCCAGCAGCTTGCTGCGCTTATCCAGCTCAGCCGCAGCCAGGGCTTCGTTGGCGCCGAGCGTCCAGGTAACCATGTTGGAAACCAACGTCAACATCGCGACTACGATAACCACATAGAACAAGGTTTGTCCGGCCGGGCCGAAAACGGTGCAGAGCTCTTCCAGGGCAAAATAGAAGCCGTCCACGGTATCCACCTCAGCGGCGGGCACGGCGGCAAGGATACCGAAGGTGCCGAATACATACAGCGCGGTGATAATTACACCGGCAAAAATGGTCATCTTTGGGATGGTTCTTTCGGGCTTATCGATCTGGGAGCCAATGGAGCCGATCAATTCAAAGCCCAACAGATTGTATACGATGGCCGCAATGTACTGGGTGGTGTTTCCAAAGCTTGGGACAAAGCTTTGGAGGCTGAAATCGTTAGCCGCCCCAAATTTAGCGGCGTAGGCCACGCCCAGGAAGCCAAATATTAGCAGCACCGCCACCTTGCATACGGCGGCTACATTGGATACGACCACGCTTAGCTCAATGCCCCGTATGCCAACCCAAACGATAACCCAGCACATGAGGATGGCGATGGCGGCCATAAGCCAAAGCGGTGCTTCCGGAGCGAAGGCATAGGAGAACCAATAGGAAAAGGCGACAAACACGGCGGGCATCCAGAAGGCTACGTTAATCCAATAATACCAGCCCGTAATAACGGCCGCCTTTTCCCCGAACGCGCGCTTGACCCAGCTATAAATGCCGCCATCGTCCGGATAGGCGGAGCCCAGCTCCGCGCTCAGCAAGCCATACGGGATGAAGAAAACAACCGCGGTAATAACCCAGATTGTGATGGAGGACACGCCGATGATGGCGGGCGCCACAAAGGTATCCAGCACCAAGATGCTACAGATCGTAAACAGTATCGTTTGCCAGAGACTTACCTTTTTATGTGTGTCGTTCATGAATGATTCCCTCCTGTATTTTTTTGCTTCGTGTTGGATTTAAAACCCGACAGGGCATGGAACGTTTCCAGCCCTGCCCCAAAGCTTTTCCCTTTTATTTGACCTGCTGCTGGGTGATGCAGTGGATGTTGCCGCCGCCGTAAACGATCTCTCTGGACATAACGCCCACGGCCTTGCGCTCGGGGAACATGGCCTGAATTTGCTTGAGGGCCAGCCCGTCGTTCTCGTCACCATACTGCGGCACGATTACGCCACCGTTTACAATGAGGAAATTCATATAGGATGCGATGCAGAGATCGCCATCCTCCCGGGGAATGGTCCCCTCCACGCAATCGATGGCGAAGTTGCCCTGGATGGTCACTGGTTTTTTGGGCAAGCACAGCTTGTGAACCTTCAGCTTGCGGCCCTTGGCATCCGTGGCTTGGGACAGGGTTTTATAAGCAGCGTGGGCGGCTTCGAAGAAGGGATCGCGCTCGTCTTCCGTCCAGATGCAGGCCACTTCCCCGGGCCGCACAAAGCAGGCGACATCGTCCACATGGCCGTTGGTCTCTTCCGGGTCGATGCCGTCCTTAATCCAGATTATCTTTTCAAGATCCAGGTATTCTTTAAGCATCCCCTCAATTTCCTCCCGGCTAAGATGGGGATTGCGGCCTTCGGAAAGGAGACACATCTCCGTGGTCAGCAGGGTTCCTTCGCCGTCCACGTGAATGGAGCCGCCTTCCAGCACAAAACCCGGGGTGCGGTAAGTGTCCACTCCCTCAATTTCGCAAACCTTCTGGGCGATGGCTTGATCGTTCTCCCATGGGAAATACAGGCCGTCCACCAGGCCGCCCCAGGCGTTAAAATCCCAATCTACGGCGCGCACGCCGCCCGTTTTATCATTTTTGAGAAAAGTGGGGCCGCAGTCCCGCATCCAGGCATCATCGTTGGACATCTCGATTACCCGGATTTGCCGGGGCAGCGCATTGCGACAATTGGCATATTGTCCCCGGGAAACCACCATGGTAACGGGCTCAAATTGGCTGATCGCCTTCGCCACCTCCGCATATGCTTTCTGGGCAGGTTTTCCGCCGTCGCGCCAGTTGTCCGGCCGCTCGGGCCAGATCATCCAAATCTGTTTTTGGGGCTCAAATTCCCCAGGCATACGATATCCGTCCTTTTTGGGGGTACTGTCAATCCTCTGGGCCATAACAAAGACTCCTTTCTTGCGTTTGCTTTTTTTGTATCGATACAAAGACTATTATGGGTTTCTTTTGTTCCAATTATGGAACGCTCTGTAGCACCATGTTTATCCATCAAAAATGGCCACTCTGAAGCACAGCTCTTCCACGGTCCCCCGCCGTTCTCGCAGACGAAGATGTCCCCGCGTGCTTGCTGCATGCTACGGTTAAACATTATTCTCTGCGCTATGCAATGTCAAGAAAGTAGCGATGAAAAGGAACGCGGAACGAAAGCGCGCCATTTGTTTCACTTGTGTTAACTATCCATTTTTCGTTAAAAATAGGCGGCAGTCTCTGTCTGCGTTTCCATTGATTCTTTCGCTTTTCTTCCCCCTATGGATTGTCATTCGCACCACGCCGTGCCCGTGCTTTCATCAGGTGTTACGCATTTGTGTTACAGTTGTTTCTTATCGCATGTCCTGAAAGACAGCGCCCCAATTGGAGAGATGTGCATGGCAATATGCCCGATCCAATGTGGGTAAGCCATACTACCCCATATAAAATCGGCGGCCATAGCTCGGCCAAGTTTTCCTACGAAGAAGTTACAATTAAATTGCCTATCGAAATATGCAAAAAAGTGGCGCATTCGCCACTTTTTTGGTACACTAAGGGCGGAAGAACCGCCTGTTAAGCAAAATGATGAGGCGACGCCGTTCTGGACGCGCCTTGGTTGAATCAATCCCCGTCCATCATGTATTGAAACATACGGGATGCATCCTTCGGATTTTCCAGGCCGAGCCGCAGCTTGGCAATCTTGCCGTTGCCGCTGCCCGTCAGAAGATCCTTTAGTAAAGCGTTATGCCGCAAATCTTCCTTGCTCTGTCCATCCGAGGACTGCACCGTGACTGGGCCTATGCAGTCATCTACGATTGAAAAGAACTGATCCGTGTTGTTTATATTGAGTAACGTCATCATGGCGTATCCTCCCTTCGTTGGATTATCATTATTGTATCTGTTATAATTATAACGACGCGATTATTAAATTGCCACAAATATGCGGCCAATTACTATAACTATTTGGACAGCTTAACAGTGTGGAGGTCTCGTATGAAATTGCGGATGCATGCGGAGCACAAGTGCCGGGTTCAGACGGATCGGGATTTAAAGGAAATCGGAGCCCACGGAACTCCACTGTTTCCCTGTGCCCATTATCACGGCGCTCTAGCGGACTATGTGGCCGGGCAAATTCCATGGCACTGGCATGAAGATTTGGAATTTTTTCTCGTCACGGAGGGGCGGGGCCGCGTGTTGTTGGATACCGAGCCCGTGGTGTTGGAAGCGGGACAAGGCATTTTATTCAACGCCAACGCCCTCCACAGCATCCGTGAAGCGGGCCTGGCACCATGCGTTTTTCGTTCCCTGGTCTTTCATCCGGCCCTTATCGGGGGCAGGCCCGAAGGCGCGATCTACCAGCGGTATGTTCGGCCAGTGCTGGAATGCAGTTCTCTGCGCCATATCCGCTTCTCGCCGGAAGTTCCTTGGCAGGCCGTAGGGCTGGAGCACTTTCAAGAAGCCTTCCAGGCTTGCACGGTAGGTGAATTCGGTTACGAATTCAAGCTGCGGGATGCCCTTTCGCGGCTTTGGCGCGGCATGGTGGAAAATTTGCAGGATGAGTTGATATTTTATGTGGGAGAAGACCGGGGGCAGTCCGCCCGGCTAAAAGCCATGTTGGATTATATTCACGCCCATTTTTCCGAACACATCGCCTTGCCCGATATCGCCGCCGCCGCAAGCATCAGCGAGCGGGAATGCTGCCGTTGCTTTGAGCGCACCATCGGCATGCCGCCCATAATGTATGTGGTGCATTATCGCCTGTGCACGGCGGCCGTGCTTTTAGAGGACACAGAGTTTTCCATCAGCGAGGTGTGTGAGCGGACTGGCTTTAACAATCCCAGCTATTTCAGCAAAGTTTTCCGCAGGCAAATGGGTTATTCTCCCCGGGAGTACCGCGAAATGGCCCAAACCAATTGTTAAAATTTCTGGCATCCCTATTCCTATGGCTATAAATGGGGTATAATGGGGCTAGTTTTGGATTTGTGAGGTTTTTAGGCTATGGAGCAAGATATACGGGAGCCCCAGCGGCATATACAGCCCAGCGGGCAGCATAAAAAACATAGAAAAAAGAAGAAAAAAAGTGCTTTAGGAATGATCATTCTTCTGATTGCACTCCTTGCGGTTCTTGGCCTTGCCATCTGGGGGATTCATTTCTATATAGATATTTCCTCGCCGGGTGATCTTTTTGAGGTTGAGCCTACCGTCACACCGCTTTCCACACCCAGTGCGGCAGACGCCCAAACGCCGGAGCCCACCCCTACCCCCACGCCTGATCTCGAAGCCGTTTTAAGCGGCGAGGCGGATCTGGATTTCATGAAAAACCGGGCCAATATCCTGGTGCTGGGGATTGACGAGAGCACCGAGCGGGAAAACTGGGGGTCCTTCCGCACGGATACCATCATGCTCGTCACCATTGATTTTTCCACCAACAAAGTGGATATTATTTCCGTGCCGCGGGATAGTTATGTTAAAATCTATACCGCAAAGGGTAACCTTGCCAACGAATCCGCGCCTTTCTCCAAGGTTAATTCCGCGTTTTCCTCGGGAGGCGGCGCGCAAAAAAACGGCTTTGCCTATACCGCCAGCACCGTATCCAAGCTTCTTGGCGTTCCCATCGATTATTATGTCGGCTTTAATATGAACGTGGTCAAAGAAGTCGTGAACGCCATGGGCGGCGTAGATTATGATGTGGACGTGGAAGTTACCATGAACGGCCGCAAGCTTTATCCAGGCATTCAGCATTTAGACGGCCAGGGCGTGTTGGACTATTGCCGGCAGCGCAAGGGTTCCAGCGATATCGCCCGGGTGGGGCGCCAGCAGAAAATGGTGGCCGCCATTGTGCAGCAGCTAAAATCCACCAATCAGATGGGTAACATTCCCAATATCTACAAGGCCGTGGAGCAAAACATTATGACCAACCTTACGTTTAAGCAGATTTGCTCCCTTTCTTTGGTGGCGCTTCGCATGGATATGAGCCAGCTTGGCACCCATACGGTGGAAGGAAAGTCCTTTTCGTACAGCAGCCGTGATTATTGGGGCATTTATGCCGCCAAGCTTGAAAACCTAATGGGGGAGATATTCGGCACAAAGGTTTCCGTGGACCCGGATGTGGATGTTGCCAACATTGCCGCCCAAATCGAACGCAATCGCCAGTTGATTGCCGCCGAGCTCAACGCCGCCAATACAGCTTATTCCCAGGGTCAACTCCTGCTTTCCAGCTATGGCGCCTATCTGGATGGAACCACGAAGGATACCCTTTCTTACTACCTGGGTCTCCTGGAGGATGCCATTGCGGCCGAGGATAAGGCTCTTTTGGATGCTTACACGCCCCCCGTCCAGCAGCTGAACGCCCAGATTGCTTCCATGCTGGGCGGTATAAGCACCGGCTACGGTACGAGCGGCACAGAGGGTAGCGTCTACTAGCCTCTGCCACGGTGCGAAACACGAAGTTCTGCATATTGCAGCACGCCGGGTTAAGGAGGATTCATGTCCATACAACGCGTTCGAGAATATTTATCTGCCTTCGATAAGGCAAATGACATCATGGAGTTTGACGTTTCCAGCGCCACGGTAGAGCTGGCGGCCCAAGCCGTAGGCACGGAGCCCGCCCGTATTGCCAAAACCCTCTCCTTTCAGAACAAAAGCGGGGATGGATGCATTCTGGTGGTCATGGCCGGCGATGCCAAAGCGGACAACCGCAAGTTTAAGGAACAGTTTGGCTTTAAAGCGCGCATGTTGGCCCATGAGGACGCCCTGGTTTTTACGGGCCACGCGGTCGGTGGGGTGTGTCCCTTTGCCCTGCCCGCTGGGGTTCCCGTTTATTTGGATGTGTCCATGCGGCGCTTTGATATCATCTACCCTGCCGCGGGTAGCGCGAACAGCGCCGTGCGCATGACCTGTGAGGAGTTGGAGCGCACAGCCAGGGCGGCGGCCTGGGTGGACGTATGCAAGGGCTGGTATGTAGACGAGCCCTAAGAATAGCCGACAGTGTCTCTTTTTTTCGTGCAACCATGCAAAGGAGTTTTTATGTTCTTGGATCTTAGCAATCCTGTAAAATTGACCTTGGTGGTATGTGCTACCGCCATCATCGTTGCCTTAGCCCTATATGGATTTCATAAGCATAAGGCCTAAACGGAAAAGCGCCGGCATGAAATCCTTCAAACCCTTTTCCCTCTTTATTTACAACGAAGCCGAAAGGAGAACCGAATTATGCCCAGAGCGTCCGACATAGCCGTGCTGAAACTGCCGGCCCAATCTACTTTATGCGTGAGAAAAGCAACCAGGGTTGAGGCGCTTCCCATGCTCATCGGTCAAAGTTACGGGAAGATCGCCGCCTATCTGCAAGCATCCGGAGAAGCAATGGCGGATGTACCCTTTGTGGCTTATCATAATATGGACATGCGGAATTTAGACGTGGAGATCGGGTTCCCTGTATCCATTCCCTTGGCGGGCCGGGAAGATATCATACCCGGCACAATCCCTGCCGGAAAAGCCGTCTTTTGCATATACAGGGGCGCATACTCCGAAATGCTCCCGGTCTATACCGAAATGGCGCAATGGATTGAAGATAATGGCTATGCTCCTACGGGTATTTCCTACGAATATTATTACAATGGCCCCGACTGGCCCCAGCAGGAATTGCTGACAAAGATCGTCATACCTGTCGAGACTTGTAAAGTTCGTTAGGAAAATTTCAGAAGCAGATGAGCGCACCGCATAGGGTGCGCTTTTTTTATGTGTTTTTATAAGGCCGGCGTTCATAAAGCCGTTTCAGTTCACAACTCCAACATAACGTATACGGCAAAAGGCGAGCCCGTAAAGTTCCTTGTAGCTTTATGAATACGCCCGCTTTTTTCGTTTTCCGCTGCGCAGGAATGTAGCGCCGCCATCGTTCCTGCGCAGGAACACAAAACCTTCCCCATTTCGCGGAATCACGGCGAGCCCTTTCGGCAATGCTAAGAGGGTAACGAATATTTGATGGGGGAATGGATAAAATGGCGCTCAACAAGGTGGAAATCTGCGGTCTGGATACGGCAAAGCTGCCCATGATGACTCAAAAGCGAAGCAGGGAGCTGCTTCTGAAAATACAGGGGGGCGACACGGAAGCCCGTGAAACATTCATCCAGGAAAACCTGCGCCTCGTACTCAGCGTCATCCAAAGATTTTCGGGACGTGGAGAACAAATGGACGACCTTTTTCAGGTGGGCTGCATCGGCCTCATCAAAGCCATCGATAATTTCGATCTTAAGCATGAGGTACGGTTTTCCACCTATGCCGTGCCTATGATTATTGGAGAGGTACGCCGCCACCTTCGGGATAATAATGCCCTCCGCGTATCCCGTTCCATCCGGGATACGGCCTATCGCGCCCTCCAAACCCGGGCCCGCCTCATGGATGAGATGGGCCGTGAGCCCCACATCAGCGATATTGCAAAGGCCATGGAGCTTACGGAAGAGGAAGTTGCCTTCTCCTTGGATGCCATCCAAGACCCCGTATCCCTATTCGAACCCATTTACCATGATGATGGAGACGCCATCTACGTGATGGACCAAGTAAAAGACGATGGAGAAAACGATGACGATTGGCTTACGCATGTAGCCCTGGAAAGCGGCATGGAACGACTTACGGACCGGGAGCGGCGCATCCTCCGCCTGCGTTTTTTCCTGGGCCGCACCCAAATGGAGGTGGCGGAGGAAATCGGCATCAGCCAAGCGCAGGTATCCCGTCTGGAAAAAAGCGCGCTCAAGCACATGCGCAAATATGTTTAAGGAACAAATATCCCCCGGCAAAGCCGGGGGATATTTCATAGGCGGGCAACGCACTTTCATCCTGGTCGTGTCCAAATATCCGGCTTTCGCGTGGAGCTTGTTACCTACTACCCGTAAACGGGTCTTTCGGATCGGGAATACTTAGCTGTTCTCCCATCTTATCTTCTTCTAATTGATTTTTAATGTATTCCTGTATCTTTTTCGCATTCTTTCCCGCCGTGTCCACATAGCATCCCCGGCACCAAAATTCCCGATTTCTATACTTGAATTTCATATCCCCAAGCTGCTCATATATCATCAGGCTGCTTTCCCCTTTCAGATATCCCATAAAACTCGATACGCTCTTTTTCGGCGGTATCTCCAACAACATGTGGATATGGTGCGACAACTTTCGGCTTCTACGATTCTTGCTCCCTTCCGCCCATATAGTTTTCGAAGTATTTCTCCTATGGCCCGTCTCTTCTCTCCGCAAAACACCTTTCGCCTATACTACGGCGCAAACACTACATGATATTTGCAGCTCCATTTCGTGTGGGATAGACTTTTCTCGTCACTCATGTTGACCTCCTTTTGATTTGCTCTTTCCTTGCAGTTGCCAGACCGCTCGCTTATTCTAAATCAAAAGGAGTTTTCTTGTCCTACTTATAGCTTTAAGCTCCCCTGAGCCACCTGCCTAGCGGGCGATTTTCTACATAAAAAAAGCGGCAACCTTCGGGTAGCCGCCTCATCTTTACCTCGGGCAATCACGATTTGGCGCTGATCCGCCTATAAAGCAGCCAGCCAAATAAGCTTATGGCCAGCGTGATCCCAAATGTCAAAATCGCAAACCAATATTCCTGAATGCCTAGGGCATTGCCGCCCACCGTGGAAGTAACCACAGAGGGGAGGCGGGCCACGGTGCCGATAAGAAGCCATGTCCCGAGAGGCATGTCCGTAAGGCCTGCGCAATAAGTCAAGATATCCTTTGGCGTGCCGGGTATTATAAAAAGAATAAACGTCAGGGCATCCCTTTTTTTCTTATCCCGCAGGAACTTAAGAGAAAGGATTTTTTCCCGGGGGAAGAACACTTCCACAACACGGATCCCCCAATTGCGCACAAAAAGGAAAACCACAAGGCTGCCCAAAAACGCCCCAATCAAGCATAGAAGCGTTCCTTCCCAAAACCCGAAGGCATAACCCGCTGCAATTTCCAGAGGCTCCCCGGGAATGAAAGCAACCACCACCTGGAAAAACATCATGCCCACAAAAGCCACGCGCCCCCATGCGCCATGGCCGTTTACCCATGTGCGGAACCCCGCAGGATCCTGCATAAACCGGAGCATGGGCCGGCCCACCACGAGAAACAGCACGATGCTTACGGCCAAAAAGATGCCGATGGCTAATGCGCTCCAAAACCGTTTTTCTCTTTGTGTAAGTTTTCCCTCAAATCGTTTTCCGGCATTTTTACTCATAGATATAGGATACCCTAAAATATTGTTAAAATCTTAAACTGCCTATTAATATTGCTTTAAGTCCCCTGTTATTTTGCATTAAGTTTAAAAGGTATGGGGCTGAAGGCAGGCTTTCCTATCGGGCGCAAAAAAGGCGGGATGGTATCCCGCCCTTTGTATCGTTCTCTTTGCTAAAAGCTCCGCTGGTTTGGTTCTTTATACATCAGAACCAGCCAGCCAGTATGTGATTCCATATGGATCACATGCAATTAGAACTTGGCGATAACGGCGCCCTCATAGGTAGCGTCGATAAATTCGCGAACCGCCTCGCTCTGGAGGGCGGCAACGAGCGCCTTGGTGGCATCCGTATTCTCGTTGCCCTCTTTGACGACGAGAACGTTTGCATAGGTCTCGGCAGCCATGGAATCCTTATCCTCCACAGCCAGCGCATCTTTCACCTTAAGGCCGGCCTGGATGGCATAGTTGCCGTTGATAACGGCGATGTCCACATCCTGCAGGGCACGGGCCAACTGGGCGGCTTCGATCTCTTGAATATCCAGGTTCTTGGCGTTCTCGGCAATATCGAGCTTGGTAGCGGTCAGGCCGGTACCCTCATTCAGCTTGATCAGGCCCTGTGCCTCCAGCAGAAGCAGCGCGCGGGCTTCGTTGGTGCCGTCGTTAGGAATCGCTACGGTAGCGCCGTCGGCCAGGTTATCCAAGCCAGCGGTTTTACCAGCATAAATGCCGAAGGGCTCGTAGTGGATCGCAGCCACGGAAACCAGATGGGTGCCGTTTTCGGCGTTAAAATCATCCAGGTAGGGCTGGTGTTGGAAGTAGTTGGCATCCAATTCCCCGTTTTCCAGGGCCGTGTTGGGCAACACGTAATCGGTAAATTCTACGATCTCCAGATCATACCCGGCAGTGGCCAAATCATCTTTGATGGCTGCAAGAATTTCGGCATGGGGGGTGATGGATGCGCCAACCTTGATCTTAACCAATTCGGCGGGCGCTTCGGCAGCGGCCGGCTCCTCGGCAGGCGCGGCGGGAGCTTCGGTGGCGGCGGGTTCCTCGGCGGGGGCGGCGGGCTGGCTGGCACAGCCAAAGGCGGCCAGTGCCACTACCAGGGCTAGGGCAACAGCAAAAAGTTTCTTCATGGTTTGTATCCTCCTAAATAATAGTTTGTAATTTTATTCTGAACGCCTGGCGGCGTTGCAGTCCGTTATGAAAGGATCAGCGCCTACGCTTATCTGAAACGAGGGTAAGCTTGTTTCCGGAGGCCTGAAAGATCTGTACGATGAGAACCAACAATACCACAGCTACCCACATCACATCCACCTGATAGCGGTAATACCCATAGTTAATGGCAATGGCTCCCAGCCCGCCGCCGCCGAGCGCGCCCGCCATGGCGGAATAGCTCAGGATGGTCGTGGTGGCAATGGTGGCGCCGTTAATAAGGGAGGGCAGGCTCTCGGGCAAAAGCACCCGGGAAATAATCTGCCAATTGCTGGCGCCCATGCTCTGGGCCGCTTCGATAACCCCATGGTCTATTTCCTTAAGGGACCCTTCCACCATGCGGCCCACAAAGGGCGCCGCGGCAATAACCAGCGGTGGAATAACGGCTGTGGAGCCGATGGTCGTACCCACCAAGAAGCGGGTCAGGCCCAGCACACATACCATGAGGATCAGGAACGGGACGGAACGAAGGACGTTTACGATTCCGTCCAGCACCCGGTTAAAGGCGGGCATCGGCTTGATGCCGTCATCCGCCGTGACCACCAGCAGCACACCCACGGGCAGCCCAAGCACATAAGCCATGAGCGTGGAAACCAAGGTCATATAAAGCGTTTCCAAAATACCTACGCCCAATAGTTGCAGCATTTGTTGATTAAACATGGTAAGCCTCCTCCAGGTAATGCACACCGTTCAGGTCCAAATACCGCTTCATTTTTTCAACCACCGCATCGTCATCCGGGAGCTGCACCAAAGTATAGCCCACCATCTTCCCTTCGATGGTCTTTGTATCCGCAAAAAGGAGGTTCACCGGCGCGCCGCATTCAAGAACCATATTGCTGATGACGGGGCTGGATGTCTTCGTGCCGTCAAACACGATCCGAAGGCACCGTTCTCCCATCATCTTCTCGCCCAGGCGACCGCTTGCATAAAGCAAGCGCTTGGCGATTTCCGTCTTGGGCCGCATGAAAATATCCTCCACGCTCCCGATTTCCGCAATCTTGCTATTATCGATAATGGCCACCCGGGAACAGATTTCCTCGATCACGCTCATCTCATGCGTAATGACCACAATGGTGATGCCGAACTTCTGGTTGATTTCCTTGAGAAGGTTCAAGATGGAACGGGTGGTGGTAGGGTCCAGGGCGCTGGTGGCCTCATCACAAAGCAGTACCTTGGGATTGGCCGCTAGGGCCCGGGCTATGGCGACCCGCTGTTTTTGCCCGCCGCTTAGCTGGGCCGGGTAGGATTTTTCCTTGTCTGTAAGCTCCACGATAGAGAGAAGTTCCCGGGCTCGTTTTACGGCTTCGGACTTTGCTACGCCCGCGATCTCCAGCGGAAAGCAGATGTTCTGAAGCGTGTTTTTTTGCATAAGAAGGTTGAACTGTTGAAAAATCATGCCCATGTTGCGCCGTGCTGCCAGCAACTCGCTCTCCTGCAGGGTTTCGAGGGGCTGGCCTGCGATGACGACACTGCCCTCCGTGGGCTTTTCCAAGTAGTTCATGCAGCGCACCAGCGTGCTTTTCCCGGCTCCTGAAAGGCCGATAATGCCGAATATCTCCCCTTCGTAAATGGTCAGGTCAATGCCCGAAAGGGCGGTGACCGCCGTATCCCCAGCGCCGAAGGTTTTGTTCAGGCCGCGGATGGTAATGATCTCGTTCTTGCTTGCAGCATGCATGCCCCTTGTGTCCCTCCTCAAAATAAGCCTATGGTCAAGAAAAGGCCGTGAGCGTATA
>JAYFNX010000052.1:0-13249 GCA_034933245.1 Candidatus Pelethousia sp. | reverse complement strand
CCTAGCTGCCGGCGTGGAAGCGGCTTCCTTTGATAAAGCCCAAGGGTTTGCCAGAGAAAAGGCCGTGGAGGATACGAACCGGGAAACCTACAAAGCCATGGTTGCGTTGGTGCATAATTTGAATACCATGCATTCCCGGGCAGGGGCGCAGACTCCGTTTTCCAGCATAAATTATGGCTTGGATATCAGCGCGGAGGGAAGGATGGTTATGAAAAACATCCTGCTGGCCACGGAGGCCGGGCTGGGGAATGGGGAGACCCCTATTTTCCCCATCCAGATTTTCCGCGTGAAGGAAGGCGTCAATTATTATGCAGGGGAGCCGAATTACGATCTGTTCCGCCTGGCCTGCCGCTGCAGCGCCAAGCGCCTTTTCCCCAACTTCTCCTTTATTGACGCCCCTTTTAACCTGCCTTATTATAAGCCCGGCCGCTATGAGACCGAGGTGGGATATATGGGTTGCCGCACCCGAGTTATGGGGAATATGTATGATCCGGAGAACGAAACGGCGCCGCGCAGGGGAAACTTAAGCTTTACAACCGTCAATCTGCCCAGAATCGCCTTAATGGCCAATGGAGATGTGGCGTGGTTTTTCGGAGAATTGGATCGGAAGATTGACCTATGCGTGGAGCAACTTTTAGAGCGCTTCGCTATTCAATGCAAGAAAAAGGTGTGCAACTTTCCTTTCCTTATGGGAGAGGGTTGTTGGCTGGACAGCGAAAACCTGGGATGGGACGAGGAGGTGGGAGAAGTGCTCAAGCATGGAACCATGTCCGTAGGGTTCATTGGCTTGGCCGAAACCCTCAAGGCCCTGATCGGCCAGCACCATGGGCAAAGCGACAAAGCGCAGAATCTAGGCTTGGAGATCATCACCCATATGCGCAAGCGATTGGACGGCATTTCCCGGGAAAAGCGGCTGAACTTTACTCTCCTGGCCACGCCGGCTGAGGGGCTTTCCGGCCGTTTCGTGAAGCTGGACCGTAAGCGCTTTGGCACGATTGAAGGGGTGACAGATCGGGAATATTATACGAACAGCTTCCATATCCCCGTGTATTTCCCCATCGGCGCTTTTGAAAAAATCCGCCGGGAGGCACCATATCACGCCCTAACCAATGCAGGGCATATCAGCTACGTGGAACTGGATGGGGACACAGCCATGAACCTGGATGCTTTTGAGAGCATCGTTCGATGCATGAAGGAGGCTGGCATTGGTTATGGCTCCATCAACCATCCGGTGGACCGGGATGGGGTATGCGGCTACAATGGCATTATTGGGGACGTTTGCCCCAAATGCGGACGGAAAGAGCACGAAGGCCCCAAGTTCCAGCGCATCCGCCGGATTACAGGCTATCTTGTGGGAACCATGGAGAAGTGGAACGATGCCAAGCGGGCCGAAGAAGCGGGACGGGTTACCCATTCGCTACAGGAGAAGTGAGTATGCACATCCGAATATCCGGCGTGGTTTATGATTCCATTGTGGATGGCCCGGGCCTTAGAACGGCGGTGTTCGTCCAAGGCTGCTCCCATGGCTGCCCCGGCTGCCATAACCCGCATACCCATGATCCGGCGGGCGGCAGGGATGCGGACACGGCGGATATCTTGGCCGCGATGGCCCAAAACCCCGTCTGCGCAGGGCTGACCCTGACGGGCGGGGAACCGTTTGAACAGCCTGCTCCCTGTCTGGAATTGGCCCGGGAGGTTCATGCTTTGGGCAAAAGCGTGTGGGCTTATTCCGGCTATACCCTCGAAGCGTTGCGGGCCATGGAAAACCCGGATGTGGACGCGCTGCTCAAAGAGACGGATGTACTGGTGGACGGTCCTTATTTGGAGGCGCTTCGTTCCCTTGAATTGAAGTTTCGCGGCAGCACCAACCAGCGTATCCTTGATCTAAAACATGCCGGCCCTGCAGGGCCGGCATGTTGGAAAGATCCGTGGGATGCATTATAAGGGGGGAATGGTAACGTCATACCCCATCACCTTGTTGCGGCCTTGGGCTTTTGCGATATAAAGGGCTTTATCCGCCCTGCCGACGAGCAGTTCATAGCCAAAGTCCACCCCCGGAGGGGCGTAAGCGAAGCCGATGCTTACCGTGACTTGGCCATAAGGCGAGCTTGCGAAAGGAATATGCTGCTCCATAACCCGGTCGCGCAATTCCTCTGCAGCCGCTTCAAGATCTGCAGGGGCCATACAAAACGCAACGATTTCCTCTCCGCCATACCGGTAAAATTCCAGCATGGGATAGGTGCCGCCCATGTCCATGCAGCAAGCGCCCAGCTTGCGGAGGCATGCGTCCCCGGCCAAATGCCCATAGGTATCGTTAAACTGTTTAAAAAGGTCAACATCCAGCATTAAAACGCCGACGAGAAGCTTTTCCGCCATCCCCGTATGGGCAAGGGTTTCATACATCTTCCATCGGTTGTAAAGGCCGGAGAGCGGGTCTATATACTGATGGATATCTGCGAGCCTCTTTAAATCGTAACGCATCAGTTTAACGGTTCGCATGTGCCCGCCAAGAAGGATGCCGAAGATCGTGACAGCAATGCCGTTTACGGCATCCGCCATGGCGAGTTCCGGGCTCTTATAAAAATACGAAATCAGCACAAAAACAGAACATAGCAAGACCATACATAGGTTGATCCGCCAGCTTTTGTCCACGATGACGAGGGGCATCAGGCACAGGTGCGCCAAGATAATTGCGCCGGGAGAGCCCGGAAATTCAACCGTACCCACAAACAATACGAAAGCATAGTAGGCGCCGCCTACCAGATAGAGACCGAGGAGAACAGAGCGGTGTGTGGTTGCTTTCCGAAAAAGCAAATCCATGCAAAGGAATATGAAAAAGAGCGGATAATAAATAACTCGGCACGAGGATAAGATAGGCATAGAAAAACTAACGAGAATAAGCAAAGCAAATATAAGAAGACCGATCACCAAAAGCCGAGTCAGCATCCATTTATTGTCCACCACTATCTCGGCTTGGTTATCCAGTAATAAGCACGCCTCTTTTTTGCTCATGGCCTTTACAATCCTCAAAAAGTACAACGCAACATGCAGCGCAGGCGCATTTGATTCGCCCTATAGAAAAGTATATACCATTTTTTTCATTTGTGATAGGCTTTTATAAAACCACAGCGGAACTGCCGAAAATTATCAATCCCGATACATAAGCCGCCTGAGCTTTGACCCGCCTGGAATGTATTCCAATTCCTGCCGGGAAAAGAAACGGAAATATACGGCCATGACGGCATAGGCAAAAACGCCTGCGGCAACGGAAATAAGAGTGGCGATAGAATCGTGGCCCATGTCCGACATAAACAGGTGCAACATATATACCACGAAGCCCATCGTGGCGCTGGATAGAAGGGGCTTGAGCAGCACATCGAAAAAGCCGATGGAGAGGTTGGCTTTGCGAATGACATAAATGGTGTCCGCAATGCCGGCAAACGCATAGCAAACCACAGTAGATACGGAAGCGCCCTGAATGTTTATCTCCGGAATATTCATCAGAACCAGTTGCGAAACCACCTTCAGAATGAAGCCGATAAACAGATTGAATACGGGCACATTGGGCTTGCCCATGCCCTGGATTACGCCTGTCATGGACTGCACAAGGGAAAGAAAAATCACGCCGATGGCGGAGGTATGCATCAAATCCGTGGCCAGCGCAAGCTCTGCTGTGGAGAGTTTGGGATAGAGCATAGAGAGAACAGGCCCTGCCAATACAAACAGGCCCATCGCGCAGGGCAGGCCGATGATAAGGGCCAGCTTAAGACCTAAACGGGCGGCATTTTGCATGCCGGCCTTATCCCGCTTAGCCATGAAGGCGGAGATGGCGGGCACTAGGCTCATGGCGAGAGCCATGGTCAGCACGCCCGGCATATTGGTAAGGGTCGCTACGTTGGTGCGCATGAGGGAAAAGGCTGTCTGGGCCGTTTCCTTGGCGTAACCCAGCTTCAGAAGGATGCGGATGATAAGGGCGCTGTCCACAACGCTGGCCAGGGGGCTGATGGAAGCGCCAATGGTAATGGGCAGAGCCAAGGCCAGGAGCCTTTTTGCCACAGGTTGGCTGTCCATACGGGCGCAGCGCTCAATCCGCGCCCGAACGCGCCTCCACCTGCGGCGGTAGGCGGCGATCATATACAGCAAAGCCAGCAATTCGCTGGATGCCACGCCGATAAGGGCGCCCATGGCCGCATATTCCGGGCCTTTGGGCAAAAGCAAAATGGCCAAACCCAATCCGATGACAAGCTTTCCAACCTGCTCCACCACTTGGGAAATAGCCGTAGGCGTCATTTGCTGCATGCCCTGCAAATATCCCCGGTAAGCACACATAATGGCTACAAAAAACAGAGAAGGCGCTAAGGCGCGAAAGCAATAGGCAACTTCGGGGAGCAGATGCAGCTTTGCCAGGTAATCCGCCCCGAAATACATAAGGATAGCCGAAAAAATGCCAATGCCGAACAGAATCTGCATGGCCGTTGTAAACACCCGATGGGCGCCTCTATAATCCCCCAGTGTGACCCGCTCCGCCACAAGTTTGGAGATGGCGGTGGGAAGGCCGCTGGTGGAGATAACCAGAAGCCAGGCGTAATAGGGATAGGCAGTATCGTAATAGCTGGTGCCGATGAGGCCGATGGCATTGGCCAGAGGGATACGAAAGGCCGCACCGATTATTTTGACTACCAGTCCGGCAATCCCCAGGACCGCGGCTCCTTGGACAAAAGAACTCTTCTTCTTTTCCATGTTCGCTCCTGCTTCGGGGCGGCAGAGAGCCAGCGCCCGTAATGTATCCTAACATTATAACAGATTTATTCAAAAAGGGGATACATAATTCACCATTCGCGCCACATGGGCTCCCAGCAAGGAAATGGGCAGGGCCATGAAGCACCAGAGCAAAGAATACTGCAGGCAAACTTGCCCATAAAGATGGTGGCGGCAACCGGAATAATCCCATACGCAAAGCCCCATCTTCAGATTCACAACATAGCCGCAAAGAAATTCGGCGGCCGTGATCACAAGGCTGCTAAGCAGAAGCCGAAGGGGCCACGCCGGCGCATAACGGGCGAAGATGGCGGCGAGAACCATGCAGCAAAAACCGCCGGTGAAAAACATGGAGATGTGGCTGCGGCCACGCCAGCAAAGCTCCAAGAGCACATAAAAAAAGCCGCCCATTAAAAATGTAAATAAACTTTCAATCATGAGCCTAGGCTTTTATTTTGCCGGGCAGATTATTCAAAAACGCGGCCCGGCATGATATAATAGCCATAATTGGAGGAGTATTGACAAATTTCCAGGGAGGTAGCATACCATGTCAACGAAGGTTTGGGCCCATCGTGGCGCCAGCGCTTACGCGCCGGAGAACACCATCCCCGCATTTCGCCTTGCCATGGAGCAGGGAGCGGATGGAGTTGAGTTGGACGTACAGCTTTCCAGCGACGGCAAGCTTATGGTGATTCACGACGAATGGGTAGACCGCACAAGCAACGGAAAGGGCCGCGTGGTAGATATGAGCTGCCAGCAGCTCAAGAAGTTGGATTTCTCCAATGGCATGCAGAATTTTGCCTTCACCCGTATTCCCACCCTCAAAGAGGTATATGGGCTTTTGCGGGGCAGCAATCTTACTGTAAATGTGGAGATCAAATACGGAGAAGTGGAGTATCCGGGCATTTGGGATAAGTTAATCCAGCTTGAGCGGGAGATGGGCATGCAGGGCAGGGTAATCTACTCTTCATTCAACCATTATGTGCTCAGAAAGGTTCGGGAGCTGGATCCGGATGCGGAGATTGGCCTTCTCTATTCGTATGCATTGGTCGATCCTTGGGTGTATGCGGGCTATCTCAAGGCGGACGCCATCCATCCGGATTATCGGGTTGCTCTGGGCAGCCCCGGGCTCCTGGAAGGCTGCCGCAACGCGGGGGTGGCTGTTCATGTGTGGACGGTGAACGATCCAGATGCGGCCCAGCTATTGGCCCAAGCCAATGTGAACGCCATTATGACCAACAGCCCGGATGTGGCGCTGCGCGCCATCGGCCGCTAAATAAACTGATTTATGGATAAGAAACGGGATGAGCTGAGCCTGCCAAGCTATATGCAGGTTAAGGGCGCAAACAAATCGTCCTCAACTTTGCGTACGCAAAAAAGGAACGGGCAAACGGAGGCCGCACCGGCCGAACGAACAGCCGCCCACAAAATCAGCCTGGAAGAATTTACGACGCCGTCCGCGGGCAAACAAAGCGGCGCACCAATAAAAAAAGCGGCACCGAAGGCCGGGACGGGCCGGGAAACGCTTTCTGAAGAAATGATTCAAACGCCCCGCCGGGTTGTGCATGGGGGCATGCAAACAAACCGGCGCCCCGTCCAAACCGGCGGGCGTAAGAGCGCATCCTCCAAGCGGGCTTCACAGGCCCTGCCGCCCCGGGGGGAAAAAGGCAGCGGCGCAGCGGGGCGTGCGGCAAGGATGGTTTCCGGTTCGTCCCTGGATATGACATCTACCCAGCTTGCAAACCAGCCCCACCGGGCGGAAACCGCAAAAAGACGAAAAAAAGCGGCGAATATTCATCCGGGCAGGCTGTTTCTGCTACTGTTCGTGATTTTAGGATTGGCCGTAAGCCTTTTGGTTGTTTTAAAGGCTATGGGCGGCAAAGCGAACGAGGAGGGGCCGCTGGCGGTGGGGAATACGGCGAAAATCGCCACGGGCGTTACCATCTTGGGAATAGATGTGAGCGGGCAGACCAAATCCGCCGCACGGGACACGGTAAGCGAGGCGGTGGACGCCATTTTGGCCGACGCCCAAATAACCCTGCTCCTAGGGGATGAGCATTACGTTATAAAAGGAACCGATCTATCCCTTGCCTGTGATATGGAGGCTGTGCTCCAGCAAGCTTTAACCTATGAACCGCCTGCAGAGGACGAGCCGGACGTGGTGGATGTAACCAGCGCCAATGCCCCCGGCACCTTCAACGATATTTTTACCTATGACCAAGCCGCCCTTCGCAGAATCGTGGAGGATATTGCGGCCAAGTTTGATATCGAACCTGTCAGCGCCATCGGCGAACCCACCATGAACGAGGATCATACCGTAACCTTTGCCTATCAGGAGGGCAAAACAGGACGCGCGCTGGATGTGGACGCTACCGTGGAAAAAATAGAGGCGATGTTTAGCCGGGGCATATACGCCGCCCAGATCGACGGCGTTTACAGCAGCGTGGAACCGGCCGTTACGGCGGACATGCTTTCCGGGGAAATCGGTCTAAGGGGGAGCTATACCACACGCTATCCTACCATAGGCCAAACCAGCGAGGATACCCCTGTGGTGGAAAACCGCGTGTTCAACATCCACAAGGCGGCGGATATCATAAACGGCTGCATGGTGGCGCCAGGCGAGGAATGGAGCTTTAACAGCTACGTAGGGCCCCGCACCGTTGCCGGCGGCTGGAAAGAGGCCAAGGGCATCGCCTATGGCAAGGAATATACCATGCAGGCGGGCGGCGGCATATGCCAGGTTTCCACCACGCTTTATAACGCGCTGCAGCAATCCAAGGTGACGATCACGGAACGGCAGGCACACAGCATCCCCTCGGATTATGTGAAACACGGGTTGGATGCCACGGTGGATTATGCCACAAATTTGGATCTAAAGTTTAAAAATGATACGGGCGCCCCGCTATATCTGTTTGTCTATTATGAAGATGTGGAGGGCAGACACAGGCAGGACATTACCTTTGTTATTTATGGCAAGCCCCTGGAACATGGCGTTAGCTATAAAATGCGCAGCGAGATCATCGATAAGAAAGAACGGACGGACGTAATCTATACAGATGATGAAACCATACCCCGCGGCTACAAGGTGGTTACCATCGATGCCAGGCCCAGCTACAAGGCCGAAGTGTATCTGGATAAATACGTAGGAGAGGGCATGATGGAGAGCGAATACCTTTACACGGATAACTATGCCGGCAATGCGCAATATGCCAAGCGCGGCACAGGCAGCCCCAAATACCATGCCGTGCCGGAAGGGGCCGTTCCCATCGAATGATATAAGCGCATGATGAAACCCCGCCGTATTCTGTACGACGGGGTTTATCTATCTGAAATTGTTGGATTAACCCGCTAAAATCACACGAATAGGCTTCTACATCTCCGCAAAAGCTTCCAGATTCCCCTTCCGCGCGGGCTTGTTATCCCCGTGCCATGTGAAAAACATGGTGACAAAGGAGAATGCCACGCAGATGGCGGCATAGGGGAACAGGGTATGGTACCCCACATATTCCAAAAGGGCGCCGCTGAGGATAGGCGTCACGATTTGCGCCGCCATGGAGAAGGTGTAATAGTAACCCGTATATTTGCCCACGGAACCCAGTTTGCTGATCTCCACCACCATGGGGTAGCTGTTTACATTGATGGCCGCCCAGGCAAAACCAATGAGCGCGAAAATTCCATAAAGGGATGGGCTGAAGTTTGAAGCCATAAACCCACCTGCCGCAAAGCAGACCGCCAGGGCAGCCACGCCCATAAGAATGGTTTTTTTTCGGCCAATCCGGCTGGCAAGCATGCCGATGGGAATATAGGAAACCACGGCACCCGCCGTGGCAATGAGCAGGCAGGTGCTGGCCTGGCCTACGCCATGTCCCCATACTACCTCCGCGTATTTTGTAAAGGCGGTGGTTACGGCGTTATAGCCCATGAACCAGAAGGAAACGGAGAACAAAATCAAAAAAAGACTGCGGCGCACGGAGCGTGGGAGCGCCCCTGAAGCGGTGGCGCAAGCAGCCTCCACCCCTGGCTCTTCTGGGGGCTTTTCGATAACCGCTTCCCGGATCGTAAGGCGGAGAACCAGCACAGAGAGGAACATGATTCCCACTACGGCCCCGAAAAGTGGGAAATAGTTTGGAAGGGCGGCGTTCGGCTCCTTTACCAAGAGCTTTACCGCCAGGATGGTATATACCCCGCCCAAAGCGCCCATCAGATTGATGACGGCATTGGCTTTGGATCGCAGGGGTTTAGGGGTCAGGTCGGGCATGAGGGCAACAGCGGGGGAGCGGTAGGTGCTCATGGCTACCAGAAGCAGCCCCAGCACCAGCATGAAGGGAACCAAGGAATTCGGACGGTCAAACACAGGCAGAAGAAGGCAAAGGAAGATGGCGGCGGCCGTGCCGACCAGGATGAAGGGCATACGGCGGCCCGCCTTGTCGCTGATAGCGCCGAAAAGGGGAAGCATAAACAGGGCCAGAATATTGTCCAAAGACATAATGAAGCCGGAAACGGTGTCACCCAAGCGGAAGGTATTTTTCAGGATCAAGGGGATAATGTTATCATACATCTGCCAAAAGGCGCAGATGGAGAAAAAGGCCAGTCCTAAAAGAATGGTGCGTTTATAGTTGAGTTGCATGGCGGTCCTCCGGCAGATATGCTATAATAATTATTATCAGTCTATTTCCTTTCAGTATATCGATAAATTAAATCCATTGCAAGGAGGCTTTCTCTCATGTCTCGCATTTTGCTCATAGCAACCGGCGGTACCATTGCTTGCATACCTTCTCCCAACGGATTGATGCCCGGCCTTTCCGCAGAGCAATTGCTTTCCTGCCTGCCCGTGCTTCCCAATCCTGTGGACTGCATCGACTTGTTTAATATGGATAGCTCCAACATTCAGCCCGAGGAATGGCAGCTCATGGCGAAAACCGTGCTCCTTCACATGGGGGACTACGACGGCATCGTCATTACACACGGCACGGATACCATGGCCTATACGGCTTCCATGCTTACCTTCCTTCTGCAAAACCTGCCGCTCCCCGTGGTGCTTACAGGGTCCCAGCTGCCAATCGTCCATCCGGATAGCGACGGCCGAGCAAATCTCGCCCATGCTATTTTGGCGGCCCAGCGCCTTCCGGGAGGCGTATACATCTGCTTCGGCAACGCTGTTATGCTGGGATGCCGTACGGTAAAAACCCGCACCACCTCCCTAAACGCTTTCGAGTCCATTAACTCTCCTTATGTTGGCACCGTGGTGGATGGCCGCTTTATCGATTTGACCCTTGCGCGGGAGACGGGGACGCAGCATTTTGCATACTATTCGGATATTGAGCCCAATGTGGCCCTTGTTAAGCTTATACCTGGAACCACTGCCCAGCAGCTCGCCTTATTGTCGGAATGCGGCGCAAAGGGGGTTGTGGTGGAAGCGTTCGGTTTGGGCGGCGTTTCCAACTTCCGCCGCGATCATACGGAGGCCTTGCGGTCGTTGATGGAACAGGGCATTCCGGTGGTGCTTACATCCCAATGCCTGTATGAGGCCAGCACACCGGATCTTTACGAGGTAAGCCGTCCCTTGCGGGACGCGGGTATTATTTCCGCCGGCGATATGACGACGGAGGCCGCCGTAACCAAGCTTATGTGGGCCCTCGCCCAAGCCAAAAATGTGGAAGAGGTACGTAAGCTTATGACGCAAAACATCTGCGGAGAAATTACGGTATAGCCCGGCGAAGCCTTTTCTCAGGCCCCCTGTTTTTAAAACAGATTATAAACATTGAATGTTTCGGTATCATCCCAATAATCCACGATGCGAAGTACATTTTGAAGTTCGGTGAGCAGGTTCCCGCATTCGTCTATCATGGTAAGATCCCGCGATGCGTGCAGGGCGGATTTTAGTTCGTCCACATCCTCATGGTTTAAAAATAGCTTTAAAGGCTGTTCCGCTTCTTCAAACACAGCGCACATGCCGGTAATCGCTGCATCCGCCGCAGGCAGGTCATCCCGCAAAATGGCGTATTCCGCTTCTCGGGCAGATGCTCGGATCTTGGAAGTTACCTGCGTTAAATACCTGTGCGGTATGATAAATAAAAAAAGAATAAGCAGCGTAGCGAGAATGGTGGCGATGGCATTTGCCAAGGGAAAACCTGTGCGCTTGGTCATGCCGCATCCCCCAGGATGTCCAAAAAGCGAACCACCGAACCGTATTTTTGTTTGCTCTGCAGGTGCAATGTTCGCCCGGAAAGGAAGGCGAACAGCACCTGCTGAACGCTTCGGATCCCAGCGCGTTGAAGCTGGGCCTCCAGCCAATGCATCTCAAAACCGGCTTGCCGCAGGGCCTCCTGATGCACTTTTCCATCTTGAATAAGCAGAAAGGGCGGCTTGGCATCGGGCGGGGGCATAGACAGGGCTTGATAATTGGGAATTCGACAGGGCCCTTTGGGTAGAATGGAAAGATCCCCGTTTGTCTCCAAGATGGCGTAATCCACATCCGCCAGATCAAAAATATCTTTGGCGCGTACCTGCTCAAGCAGGTCATTTAGGGTAGAGCGCGCGTCCCGCAAGGCCTGCTCGTTCACCACGCCTTTGCTTATGAGTAAAAGCGGCCTTCCGCAAAGAAGATGGCGGAACCCCTCGCACTTCAGGGAAAGCATGGCAACCACTTGCTGAACCAGGAATAAAGCTAATATGGGCACAATGCCGTACAGAAGGGGAATCCCCATGTTGGCGGCAGGTTCGCTGGCCAGCTCGGCTAACAGCAGCGTGATGATTAAATCAAAAGGTTGCAAATCGCTAAGCTGTCGTTTCCCCGTCATACGGATGACCACAAATACCAATAAATACAATATGATAGCTCGCACAAACAGAATGATCATGCATCTAGTATGCGCCGCAAAGGAGCAATCCTATCCAAACATTGCCAGGGCAACAGGCTGTATTCCATAAAAAACATTGGGCGGTCCGGCAAAAAAGATATCGTTTTTCTATAGAAAAGGGCGCGCTTTCCATGAATGCAGGACAGCGCGCCCTTTTGGTACGAGCGTTTATGAGAACGAACTCGGAAACCGGCCTTGCTTAACCGATTTTGACATCAGGCGAACGAATAGCACATGCTGCACACGATAAACCATATGAAACGACGCGCCTATTTGGCTAGATGTTCTTTAAAAGCCGCCTTATCTTAAGATGCCTGACGAGCAGCGTAATGAAAAGCGCTACAAGAAAAACAATGGAAAGCAGCCCGAATAAAAACGTTAAGGGTATGAGATAAAACGGCTCAACGAGTAATCCACTCGCATCGACATAACTACCCTGTATGCTATATGAAACAGAACACCCGATTGCGGCAATAAACGATACAAAAAACGATCCGATAAGAAAGTAAATTTTTTTATCGTTTTTCCACTTCAATGCCACTGCACGCATTGCCTGCATACCATCTGCATTTGGTTTATACACGATATCCTCCTTAATCTTTTCAAGCTCCTTTGCACAGTCCGGACATGCTTGTATGTGTTCTTCCAGAAATCTGCGGCTTTCATCGCTGCATACCTCATCCTTATACAGCGGAAGCAAATCCCGTACAATGTCACATTCATTTTTCATATTCATCGTATTTTCTCCTTCACCATAATTTTCGCGCGATGATACGTTACTCTTGCCCAACTTTCGCTTTTTTCAAATAGCTCGCCGATTTGCAAGAAAGACAATTCACCAAAGAGCCGAAGTGAAAAGACCTCCTTATACGGTTCTTTGATGCTGTGCAGTGCCTTATGAATGGCAAAAGCCGTTTCGGAATCCAGCAGGGCGCTTTCAATATCCCGTTCGGAGGCTTCCTCACAATCGCTTAAGATGAGTTTTTTGCGCTCCCGAAGCAACGAATAGTAAATATTTTTTGCAATCTGGCACAGCCATACACGCAACGAGGACTCTCCTCGAAATGTATCAATTTTTTGCAAGGCTTTAAAAAAAGCCTCCTGCGTAATCTCTTCGGCAAGACTGCGATTCTTTGACAGCACCAAAGCATATTTATATACCGCGCGAAAGTTTTCTGCGTATATTTTTTCAAAATCAGTCAATGTATCACCTCGCTTTCAGGTTGTATCGGATATAAGATGCAATCAATCGCATTTCGTTACAAAAATATTGATAAAAAATCGGAATCATGCGCGCTCGATTGCAGCGGACAAACTGGTTCTCTGGCCTGCGCTTTCCGGTTTCGCGGTTCCTTATCGTTATTTTATGTAGAGAGTGTATCTCTTTTTCTGAAAGGACGCAATCCATATAGCAAGAAGATGGCGTGTATACTTAATCGTATGGGCAAAACAAAAACAGGCTGGCATAAACCAACCTGTTTTTGTCGTTATGACCATGCGAGGGTCATTCGGAGTGGAGCGGGTAATGGGACTCGAACCCACGATCTCAGCTTGGAAGGCTAATGTGTTACCACTACACTATACCCGCGTATAACGAAAGAAAAACGAAGGGCGGCCCCTGAAGGGTGCAC
>JAYFNX010000051.1:0-9627 GCA_034933245.1 Candidatus Pelethousia sp. | reverse complement strand
TCATTTGTCATGGAATCATCTCCTTAAAAGTGATGGTTCCATTGTAAAGGATAAAGAGAAAACCTGCCGCATACGCAGCAGGTTCAGTAGAAGAAAAGGCTTTCAGTCACGTTGCCACCGCGCCAGCGGTTTAGTGCTATGTTTAATAGCTGTAGTAACTCGTAAAATTGATCATCATAGATCGCAAGTTAATTATCCCCTACGTTCAACAAACCACCTATCTTCCTCTAAAAACAAATATGTTAACCGCCCAAGGATCTCCACGGTATAACGGATACCAGCGCCGCCTGCTTTTAAGCTGGCCGCCCGGCGCACATCCATAATGCGGTCTATCTCAAACTCCTTTCCGTCCTCCCAGGTAATGGAAAAAGGGAGCAGCTTGCCATCCGGCTTAAACTGTGCTTTAACCGCCACATAAACTTTTGGATCTGCTTCCATCTTTATCACCTCACTGAGCCTTGAAATAACCCGCAGGGTGGATCGTATGCTCATCCTTGGGGTTTATATTGTTGAGGGTCTTGTCAAGCGTACAGGATGCCCTACAAACGGCATAGTAGCCAAAACGTCTGCGGATATCGTCCACCGTTCGCTCCAATCGTTCCCGTCGTTCCCGTGCCGCTTCATCTTCCAGCAGCATGAGTTGCCGGGGCGATTCGGCAGGGATTAAATCTATTGCCCGGATACCTATGGAGCGCAGGGGCTTGATCCATTGATAGTTTGCCCGTAGCAGCTGCATAGCCGCTCTGTGTAAGTCGCTCGATAGGCATGTAGGCGCGGGCAGCTTTATTTGCCGTTCAAAAGAGTACAAACCATTGTCCCGAAGACTGATTTGTATTGTTCGCGCCAAGAATCCATGTTCCCGCAGTCGTGCGGCCACAGATTCGGTAAGCATATAATAAACAATGCTTGCATCATGTTCGTTGATGAGATCCCGGGGCGTGGTCGTAGAATTTCCCACGCTCTTTATGATAGCCTCGTCTCCGGCCTCCATCACGGGAGATGTATCCTGGCCATTGGCAAAAGCCGAGAGCACATACCCCCATTTGCCAAACCAGGTATGCAGCCAATTGGGATCGGTGTTGGCCAGCTGACCAATGGTCGTGATCCGACGCTCATATAACTTCCTTTGGGTAGCCCGGCCAACATAAAGAAGATCCTCAACAGGCAAAGGCCAGACCTTATCCCTGAAATTATCCTTCGTGAATACAGTCACGGCATCCGGCTTTTTATAATCGCTGCCCAACTTGGCAAATACCTTGTTGTATGATACCCCGATAGATACCGTGATTCCAAGCTCAAACTTCACCCGTTCCCGGATCTGGTTAGCTATACGCTCCCCATCTCCAAATAGATATGTGCTGCCGGAAACATCTACCCAAGCTTCATCAAGTCCAAATGGTTCGATTTGTGATGAATAGTCGGCATATATCGCTCTTGCCAGCCGAGAGAAGCGGATATACAATTCATAACGTGGCGGAACTATGACCAGTTGCGGGCATTTCTCCCTGGCCTGCCATAAAGCTTCTCCGGTTTTAATGCCGAACTTTTTTGCGTAGTCGTTCTTGGCAAGGATAATCCCATGTCGTGCTTCCACATCCCCGCCAACGGCCACAGGAAGATGGCGAATACCCGGCCTGTGGAGGCATTCTATGCTTGCATAGCAGGAATTCATATCAATATGCAAAATGGTTCTTTCCACGGCTACTCATCTCCGAACGATTGTTTTCTTTGATTATTATATGTTTCCCATCAGGAAATATCAAGCGGTAAATGCTACCGCTGTGATATAATGGAGATACTATGGGGAAACTTCCTTAAAGGAGGCTATACGATGTGCGGACGATATTATATTGAGCAAGAAGATATTGAGCTTCAGGAAATCCTCGCTGCGCTGGGGCATGATGAGCGTATCAAAACGGGTGAGGTCTTTCCCACCAATATTGTGCCTGTGTTGACAGCAGATAAAAAACCCCAACTGATGCGCTGGGGTTTTACTCGCTATGATGGGAAAGGGACGATCATAAACGCCAGGAGCGAAACGGTAACAGAAAAACCTATGTTTCAAAAAGCTATGAGGGAAAGGCGCTGCTTACTCCCAGCCTCGTGGTATTTCGAGTGGAAGGCTCTTGGGGCAAACAAGAAACAAAAGCATGCTATTTCGCTACCCGGTCAAAATATACTCTACATGGCCGGGATCTATCGGGAGGAGAAAGATATGGATCTTCCTGTATTTGTGATTCTGACCCGCCAGGATGCTCCGTCCATATCAGATATACACAGCCGTATGCCTGTAATTCTGCCCAAGGCAATTAAACCTTTATGGCTACACGCTTTCGATCCTGAAAAACTGCTTGATATGGCGGAACAGAACGTAAAAGCGCATAGTGTTTAGCGCAGCGTAATACAAACGAATCAAGGTAAATCAAAAACCCCGCACATTGGCGGGGTTTCTTCCAGTTATCCGGCAACTGGAAACCGTGCAATCAATACAAACACCTTTTCCGTTATGTAGATACGATCCCGTATCTGGTCGGTGTTCGGATTGACGTACCCATCTGGCCGCTATATTAAAACAGCCCTCCAGGCAGTAAGTTTGCCTTAAGGCTGTTTTTCGTTTTGCGGCTATTTGATTTTAATGCCCGGTATGCTTTTCTGCAGCTTCCGCATCCGCTTTTGTTACATGGATCGTGCCGTAGGGATGTTGCGGAGGCGCATATATCGAATAAAGTTTAAGCGGCTCCCTGCCTGTATTGATCAGGTTATGCCACGTGCCGGCCGGTATAATGAAGGCATAGTCCGCAGATACGTTTTTTTGAAAATTCAGGTAGTCTTTTTGCGCGCCCATTTTGACAATACCGTTACCCTCTTCAATGCGCACAAATTGGTCAAGATTGGGGTGGAGCTCCAAGCCTATATCCTCGCCGGGATTGATACGCATTAAGGTGAGCTGCAAATGCTCCCCGGTCCATAGGGTTGTACGAAAGTTGTTGTTTTGCTTTGTAGCCTCCTCGATATTAACCACAAACGGCTGCGGCCCATAATCATTAAATTTTGTACCGGGAAGGCCTGCGCGACACATGGGGTTGTTGGCATTGGACGTACACGTCCTGCTATTATTTGGGGAACCAACCTTGTCTTGCGGTAAATTGTTACACGGATTCCCCCTATAACGATTATACATAATGATCCTTCCTTTCAGTCTTCTCTTACTATGCAGTATATGCGGCATAGGTATGGGATGTTTTTTTGAACGTAGTATAGAAGAACTGCAAGAAAGGCTAACCGACTTGAAGAACATGCCGCCTATTTTCGAAATCCTAGCCGAACCGGACAACGCTAAAACACGAGGCGCCATGCAAAATGCAGTTGCTACAGCACACATGGGATGCCCGAAGCTTTCGGATGGGAATCTCGGGCATCTCTCCGTTCATTACCCGCTTATAAGCGAAAGCTACAGCTTCTCGGTAAAAATTATCCTGCTATTTCGTTTATCCCCACTTGACGTAGGATAAACAAAGTATTAATATAAGCATATTAAATCATCGGCCCGTCGACGGTACAATCTTACTTTCCATTTCCCGAAGAGATCCCTTGCGTTCTGTAAATTCTCTTTCTATTCTACATGGAAGGGGTGAGGCTTTTTCTTATATATGCTTCTTTTGCTATGCACGCCCGCGTACCTAAATCTAACAAAGGAAAAAGGAGAATATCATGAAAACAACCAATGCTGTACTCGCAGTTGTTCTTTGCATACTGATGGCAGTGGCCCTTTGGGGATGTTCGGCGCAGCCTGCCCAAGCCCCCGCGCCGAGCCAAGCGGATACCACATCCGGGCAAGAAGCGCCGGCTATGGATTCGGATAAAATTCGCGTTGCATTGATATTACCCGGCTCCCTAAACGACGGTGGATGGAACGCCAACGCATATGCCGGTTTGATGTCTCTGCAGGACAAAGGGTATGAAGTCGCTTTTACGGAAAACGTAGCCATCTCCGCAATTGAAGAAGCGCTGAACAATTATGCTGCAAAAGAATATGACCTCATCGTGGGCCATGGCTTTGAGTTTGGAGAGCCAACTTTGCGCGTGGCGCCGCAATATCCGGATGTGAACTTTTTCGTTAGTGGCAAGGTACCCGATGGCGTCGATATCAACACACTTCCATCAAACGTAGGGTTTATGGATATGAAAGAATATGAGGCGGCGTATCT
This sequence comes from Candidatus Pelethousia sp., assembly GCA_034933245.1. GTDB lineage: Bacteria > Bacillota > Clostridia > Christensenellales > CAG-138 > Pelethousia. The sequence goes on along the minus strand of JAYFNX010000051.1, from coordinate 5,419 downwards.
GGCCGGTATCGTGGCGGGCGGCGTTACGAAAACCAACATAATTGGATACATCGCTGGCTTGGAGATACCCTCACAGCTTGCCGATATGGCCGGTTTCGTGCAAGGTGTAGCATCCATCAACCCGGAGGCTAAAGTTTATGGCGTGGTAACGGGTACGTTTGAAGACCCGGCCAAGGGGCAGGAGGCGGCTAACGCCCAAATCGATATGGGTGCGGATCTTATCTGTCAATCCGCCGATTCTACGGGTATGGGAGCAATTCAGGCGGCTGCGGCCAAAGGCGTTTACATTATCGGATACGGTAGCGACCAGAACGAGATCCAGCCGGACTTGGTGCTGACATCTTTCATCACCAAAAATTCAGAGGTAGTGGAAAAGCAAGTTGCCCGCATTGAAGAGGGTACATTCGGGGGGCTATGGGAACCCGGCGTTGCGGATGGCATCTGTTATATCGCACCATACCATGGGCTGGAAGGCGCGATTCCAGATGACGTAAAAGCTGCCGTGGAAGATGCCAAAGCGAAAATTATTTCCGGCGAATTGGTCGTTCCCCCTATTTATGAGCGAATCGACGAGAAGATCGGCTAATCCGCATAGGAAATGCTGAAAAAATCCGGCGCGGCCCAGCCGCGCCGGTACGCGAGAAACAGGAGGAGATATGCCGTCAACCGATATTCTTAAAATGGAGAACATCACCAAGCGCTTTGGCGCTATGTTGGCCAATGACAGAGTAAGCATCGATGTTGGGCAGGGCGAAATCCTGGCATTGCTTGGCGAAAACGGCGCTGGGAAAAGCACCCTGATGAATATCCTTTACGGTTTATACAAGCCTACGTCCGGCTCGATTTACTGGAAAGGCAAGCCCGTAACCATCGATAGTCCGCTAAAAGCCATTGAGATGGGAATCGGTATGGTACATCAGCATTTCATGCTGATACCGGCTCTCAAAACGTGGGAAAACGTGATTCTGGGGCTGAAAGATGAGCAAAAGCATCTGCTCCATCCGGAAACGGCAAAACAAAAAATCTTAAAAATCGCCGCTGCCTATAATTTACAGATTGACCCGAACGCAAAAATCAATACCCTGTCCGTGGGTCTGCAACAGCAGGTGGAAATTTTAAAGGTTCTTTATCGGGGTTCGAAACTGTTGATACTGGATGAACCCACAGGCGTACTGACGCCGCCGGAAAAAGAAAAATTGTTTGAAACGCTAAAAAGCCTGGCGAAAAATGGGTTCTCCGTTATATTCATTTCACACAAGCTGGATGAGGTAATGGAGATTAGCGACCGGGTAAGCGTTCTATGCAGGGGGAAGAACGTGGCTACGGTGCCCACGAAGGAGATGACCAAAGAGCATCTCGCGCGCCTAATGGTAGGCCGCGATGTGGTATTTACCGTGGAAAAGAACGATCTACAGCGAAAGGGCGATACCGTATTGGAGATAGAAAGCCTTTGCGTGCAAGGCGAACGGCTGGCGTCTACCCTTCAGAAATTGTCCCTGCAAATACAAAGTGGTGAAATCTATGGGATTGCCGGCGTGGATGGAAACGGCCAGAGCGAACTGATGGAGGCGATTGCCGGGCTTAGGAAAGTAAATAAGGGCGCCATCCGCATTGATAGCAAGGATGCGACAAACTGTTCGCCAGCCCAGATTATCCGCTACCGCACCGCTTTTATTCCCGAAGACCGCAAGCAGGTGGGTACTGTAAAGAGCTTTGGAATTGAAAAGAACATGATCCTGCGGGATGTGGACAATCCCAAACATACCCGATATGGATTGATCAATTATAAAAAAATTCAAGATGAAGCGGATGAAGTTATAGAGGAATATGATATCCGTCTTTTGGACCGGGAGTCTCCGGTCGGCCTGCTTTCCGGCGGCAACCTGCAAAAGGTAATTCTTGCGCGCGAAATCCGTTCCCAGCCGAGATTGCTACTTGCCATGCACCCAACCCGCGGCCTGGATGTGGGAGCCATTGAATTTATTCATAAAAAATTATTGGAGGCCCGTGAACAGGGTGCGGCGATCCTTTTGATTTCTTCCGAGTTGGAGGAAATTATGACGCTCTCCGATCGGGTAGTCGTTATGTGCAATGGTAAAATTTCCCACGAACTTGCGGCGGAGGATATAACCATAGAAAACATCGGGCTGCTTATGGGGGGAGAAGAAACCCTGAAAGGGAGGGAATGCCATGGGCAAGCATAAACAACGGGGCGCATTTTCGCGCAATGTATTGCTTGAAAAAGGCGAAATTATCATTATATCCATCATTGCAGCATTTCTTGTGAGCATCGTGTTTGTTCTGGCGCTGGGGGAAAACCCTTTTGCGGCCTATGGAGCTATGCTGCAAGCGGTGGGCAAACGGTATGGTTTGGCGGAAACCATCGCAAAGGCTACGCCACTGATCATCATCAGTTTGGGCCTCACATTGGCGGTTCGAGGCGGCTTGTCCAACTTGGGGGGCGATGGGCAGTTTTATATGGGCGCCATCGCTTCAATCTGTGTGGGAATCTATCTTCCAGAGGGATGGCCCCCTATATTTGTATGGCTGCTTGCACTTGCCGCAGGGGCGATTGCCGGTGGGCTATGGGGGGCCTTGGCAGGATTCTTACGGGCACGCTTCAATACCAGCGAAGTAATCATCACCATCATGCTCAATTACGTGTCGCTCTATTGGATTGGATATTTGGTGCATGGCCCTCTGCAAGCGCCGGGCGGTATTCCTCAGACCCGCGCACTTATCCCCGCTTTGCAGTTTCCCAAGCTGATTCAGGGCACACGGGCGCATACCGGTATCCTCATCGGCATTTTGGCTGCATTGCTGGTATGGTTCATTTTCCGGCGGACGAGCTTGGGCTATCGCATACAGGCTGTGGGCGAAGCGCCAAAGGCCGCCGCATACGGCGGCATCAACACCAAGCGGTACATGGTCATCATTATGGGAATCAGCGGCGCTTTTGCAGGCATCGCGGGCATGGTGGAAGTGTATGGCGTGCACTATAGGGTTCTGGAAGGTATTACCGCCAGCTTTGGCTTTACGGCCTTGCTGATCGCTTTACTAGCCAACCTCCATCCACTTGGTGCAATCCTGGGCAGCCTGTTTATCAGCGCACTAACGGTGGGCGCCAATTCCATGCAAATTGATATGAACGTGCCTACCAGCATCGTTAATGTGGTGCAGAGCCTGATTATCTTCTTCATGCTGGTAATGCCGCAGATCAAGGTAGACTTCATGGGACGGTTCAAGGCTATCACGCGGAAAGGGGAATAACCGTAATATGGAATCGCTGTTTTCACATGTATTCATCGTAACCCTGCTCTGTGCGGGCGTCCGCATGGCCATGCCCATTTTGCTGGCAGCTACCGGGGAGATTTATGCGGAACGCTCCGGTATGCTTAACATCAATCTGGAAGGACAAATGCTCATGGGTGCCTTTACATCTTTTGTGGTGGGATACTTTACGAATAGTATGCCCCTGGCTTTACTAGCCGGCATAGCGGCGGGGATCGTGATGGCGCTTTTAATGGCGGTAGCCTGCATCACCTGGCATGCGCAGCATGTGGTGGCCGGCATTACGCTTAACATGTTTTCTCTGGGCGTGACAAGTTTCTGGTATCGGGTAATTTATGGGGTCACAACCAATCCGCCAAAAGTGGAAATAATGGGTTCGGGTACCCAACCTGTTCCCGGTCTCTCCCAAATTCCAATTGTGGGGGAGATTCTTTTCAACCAAAACTTCCTGTTTTATGTGTCTCTGGTTGTGGTTGCCCTGTCGTTTTTTATTATTTTTAAAACGCAGTTCGGGCTTAAACTGCGCGCCTGCGGGGAATATCCCCGGGCGGCCGAAACCATGGGCGTGAACGTGAAGCGTATGCGCTATTGGGCCATGATTCTCTGCGGCATGATGGCAGGTTTGGGAGGCACCTTCCTTTCCTTAATTTCACTGAACCGCTTTGTGGACAACATTACCGCAAGCCGCGGTTTCATTGCCCTGGCCATTGTAATATTTGGGAAATGGAATCCCTATCTTGTGCTGGCGGCATCGCTGCTATTTGGTACGACCGACGCGCTGCAGCTTCGTTTGCAGGCGGTGGGCGTGGACGTGCCGTATCACTTCATGCTTATGCTCCCCTATGTGTTGACTATTTTGGTTATGGTGGTTACGGCTAAGCGCTCTCAAAGCCCTGCCGCACTTGGACAAAATTATGAGCGCGAAGTGCTTTAAAGGATGAATGGATTTTGCCGGAAGCCCGGCATAGATCATCGCAAAGCAAGGAGGTATGTCGCCTACGCTGTGAATAGGCAAATATGTTAGGTGTCCATATCAAAAAACCAAAATCCAACCATTAAAAATAGGAGGAAATCATGAACAATCTGGTTATCAAGAACATCGACAAAATTGTTAGCGGCGATATCGTGAAAGGCATCGTGCCCGGAGATACCATAGTGGTACGTGACGGCCTGATTGCGGGTGTTGGTTACGAAAAGGATCTGGACACCGCAGGCATTAAAACCGTTGTGGATGCCGACGGCCAAATCGTATGCCCAGGCTTTATTGATTGCCATATTCACAACACGCTGGACGATTATGCGCCGCAACGCGGCGCGGTTGGATGCTATTCCGACGCCCTATACAGCGGCACGACCACCATGGTGTCAGAAGGCGAGCAGGGCCCCGGCTGGCCCCGCTTCTATGACGATCCAATCGGATGCAAAGCGGCGGCCATCCTCTCCAAACGTGTATTCGACCGCTTCCGGCCCGGCGGCGCGCTCAAATTCCATGGCGGCGCGTTGGTGTTGGTACATGGCCTAACGGAGCAGGACTTCAAAGAAATGAGCGAAGCCGGCGTATGGCTGATTGCGGAGATCGGCGGCGGCGGCTTATCCGATCCTGCCGAAGTCGCCCCTATGTTGGAGTGGGCCCGCAAATATAACTTCTTTTACTCCGTCCATCTTGCGCCTCCCTCCATCCCCGGTTCCTCCTGGGTTACAAGCAAAGAAATCCTCAAGTTGCATCCGCACAAGGTAGCACATACCAACGGTGGTTCCACGGGCGTTTCGTTCGACCATATCCAGCGCTTGATGGATGAGTCCGACATCCCGCTGGAGCTGGTTGTTAACGGCAACTTTGTCAACTTTAATAAAATGCTCAAGCATATGGACAAAAAGGACGAACTGTACCGCTTGGTACTTGGCAGCGATGCGCCCACCGGGCAAGCTTCCCTCTCCGGCGCCATGAATCGGGCCATCGTAAAGGCTTCTTCCCTTAACGATATTCCGGCCTGGAAAGCAATTGCCATGGCAACGGGCAACACAGCAGACTTGTATAAGCTCAATGTGGGCAAGATCGAAGTCGGCCGGGCCGCGGACCTGCAGGTTATCGACAACCCGCCGGGCAGCGTTGGCACCGATGCTCTCA
>JAYFNX010000050.1:0-30250 GCA_034933245.1 Candidatus Pelethousia sp. | reverse complement strand
ATGGCCGGGTGATAGGCTTTGGGGCCAGGGCGATGGGAAACGAAACGCCGAAGTACCTCAATACCGGCGATACCCCCATCTTCAACAAACGCTATAACCTCTACGGATTGAATTTGCAAAAGGGGAAACGCCCCGGCGATTTGATTATGGTAGAGGGGTATATGGATGTGGCGAGCCTTTATAAGCACGGCGTGGATAACGCGGTGGCCAGCCTGGGCACTTCCCTTACACCGCAACAGGCCAAATTGCTCAAACGCTACGCTCCCAGGGTTTATATCTGCTACGATGGAGATGCGGCCGGCCGGCAAGCTACCCTGCGCGGCATGGATATTTTAGCGAAAGAAGGCCTTGAGGTACGGGTTATGTCCGTACCCGGCGGGTTGGATCCGGACGAGTATATTCGCAAACATGGCCGGGAGGCCTATTTGTCCCTCAAGGATGGGGCCAAGGGCCTCAATGAATATAAGCTGGACGCCCTTTGGGCGGGGGAGGATAGCCGCGATGCGGACAGCCGGGAGGCTTACGCCAAAAACGCCTGCGCCTTTCTCAATACCCTCCAGCCCGTGGAACGGGAGCGCTATGTGGATACGGTGGCACGCCGTACGGGCTATTCCAAGGATTCCATCCGTGCCCAGTGCAGCATCGGAGCGGGCCCGCATGAGAATAGAGAAGGCAAAAATCGGCATACTAAGCAAAATAAACCGGTTCTCCATCAAGAAGGGGGAAAGAACCTGGAAATCACCCTTCTGGCCTGCATCTTTAAAAGCGAGGAAGCCCTCTTAACAGCTTTGAGCCGCATGCAGGAGTTGGAAGTTACCTTCCCAACGGCACAGCTTAATCCGCTAGCCGAACGTATCCTGGCCGAGAAGCCGGATTTGCGCCTGCTTATGGGAGAACTGCCCCCCGAAACGGCGGCGCTGCTTTCCAGGGCGATGGAGCAGGCCGATTCTCTCATTGATCCCGTGACCACCGCGCTGGACTGCGTAAACGGCCTGGCGCGCGCAGAGCTTGAAGACAGGGTCGCCCGCCTGAGCGCTGCCTATACGGGCAGCCCGGCTGCAGCGGCGGAGCTATTGGCTCTGCAAAAGCAAATCCGGGAATTAAGCCCCAGGGCATAACGCAAAAGTGAACGACCACCCAAATACAAAGGAGTGTTGGCATTTTGGATAACAAGGACCATAAGGAAATCCGGGACCCTAAAAAGACGAATGAGAACCGCATTGAGTTGCTGATTGAGGCCGGCAAACAAAAGGGCGTGCTCACTTATAAAGAAGTGATGGACACCCTGGATGAGCTGGAACTGGATGCGGAGCAGATCGAGCGCATTTACGATCGATTTGAAGCACTCAATATCTACGTGGTGGAAGAGATCGAGGTTCCGGAGGACATTAACGAGGATATTGCTGAGATTGAGAGCGATATTGGTTCAGAGGGCATCGCCATCGATGATCCGGTGCGCATGTATCTGAAAGAGATCGGCAAGGTTCCGCTGCTTTCGGCTCAGGAGGAGATCGATCTGGCCAAACGTATGGCCGAGGGGGAGCAGGAGGCCAAACAAAAGCTTGCCGAAGCCAACCTACGCTTGGTGGTTTCCGTGGCAAAACGCTATGTGGGCCGGGGTATGCTTTTTTTGGATTTGATCCAGGAGGGCAATCTGGGGCTTATCAAGGCCGTAGAAAAGTTTGATTACTGCAAGGGTTATAAGTTTTCCACCTATGCCACCTGGTGGATCCGCCAGGCCATCACCCGGGCCATAGCGGATCAGGCCCGCACCATCCGCATTCCCGTTCACATGGTGGAAACCATCAACAAACTCATCCGGGTAAACAGGCAACTCCTGCAGGAATACGGCAGGGAACCCAGGCCTGCCGAAATTGCCAGGGAAATGGGGATTTCGGAGGATAAGGTTCGGGAAATTATCAAAGTTGCGCAGGAACCCGTGTCCCTCGAAACGCCCATTGGCGAGGAGGAAGACAGCCATCTGGGTGATTTTATTCCCGATGATGATGCCCCCGCTCCCGCTGAGCAGGCGGCCTTTACCCTGTTGAAGGAACAGCTCATGGAAGTACTGGATACCCTTACACCCCGGGAAAAGAAGGTGCTTCGCCTTCGTTTCGGCTTGGACGACGGAAAGGCCCGCACATTGGAAGAGGTGGGCAGGGAATTCAACGTAACCAGGGAGCGCATCCGCCAAATCGAGGCAAAAGCATTGCGTAAGCTCCGCCATCCTTCCCGCAGCAAAAAACTGAAGGACTTTTTAGAATAAGCCCTGCCTTCAATCTTTAGAAGAACGGCTCCGGCCCGGTGCATTTTACATGCGCCGGGTCTTTTTTATGCTCTTTTCATTTTTCGTGCATATACGGCAAAAGAAGTGGGAATACTTGAAAGGATGCAAATTTTCTGTGGTGAAAAGGATATATATGGCCGCGATGGGCGGCAAACTTCTCGTTGGAGGACAAGCTATGCAGATCACAACAAAACGAGCGGGCAGTACCCTGCATGTCGCTCTATCCGGCGAACTGGACCATCACAGCGCCGCGCAGATCCGCCAGGAACTGGACATAGCCCTTACGGAGGATGTGCGGGAATTGGTATTGGATCTTAGCGCCGTTAGTTTTATGGACAGTTCGGGCATCGGCGTAATATTGGGGCGCTACAGGGCCATGCAAGAGCGGGGAGGAAACCTTAGGATAAACGGCATGAGCACCTATGCGGCCCGCATTTTGAAGATGGCGGGAATCCTGCCGCTTGTAGGCCGGCAAGGGAGCAAACGGGATGGGAAAAGGGGGATGAAAGATGTTTGAAAACCATATGGAACTGCGCTTTTGCAGCATATCGCAGAATGAGGCCCTGGCCCGCACGGTGGCGGCAGCCTTTGCCACCCAGCTTAACCCCACCATTGAGGAATTGACGGATATCCGCACAGCCGTAAGCGAGGCCGTGACCAACGCCATCATCCACGGTTATGAGAACCGTCCAGATCAAATCGTATGCATGTGCTGCAAAATAGAAGAAGGAAGCTTGATCACCATCCGGGTGCGGGATGAAGGTAAGGGCATTGAGAATGTGGATTTAGCCCGGCAGCCCTTCTATACAACCCAGCCCGATATGGAGCGCAGCGGCATGGGGTTTTCGGTGATGGAAGCTTTTATGGATCAGGTGTGGGTAGAGTCGGCGCCCGGCAAGGGAACCACGGTAACGCTACAAAAACGCCTGCAGGTGGAAAACCATGGCTGAAAGCTGCGCCATTCCCCACGAAGAGACCCTGGCCCTCATTCAACGGGCCCAGGCGGGGGATGAGGAGGCGCAGGAGCAGCTTGTCATCGGCAATGCTCCCCTGGTTCGCTCCATCGTGCGCAAATATACAGGCCGGGGCTCGGAATATGAGGATCTGTATCAAATCGGCTGCTTAGGGCTTATTAAGGCTATTCGAAATTTCAACACGGATTATAACGTGCGCTTTTCTACGTATGCCGTGCCTATGATCGCCGGGGAGATTAAACGTTTTTTGCGGGATGACGGCATGATTAAGGTAAGCCGCTCCCTCAAGGAGCTGGCGGCCCGGGCTGCCGTAACCCAGATGGAAATATCCTCTCGCATCGGCAGAGAACCAGGCGTGGCGGAGATTGCAGAGGCCATGGGGGAAGCGCCGGAGGATATCGCCATGGCGCTGGAGGCATCCCGCCCCCACATGTCCATCTTCGAGCCTGCCTTTGGGGAGGACTCTGAACCACAGGTGATCGATAGGATGGCAGGGGAAGGCGATGGAGAGGAGCAGGCTTTAAACCGCGTGATGCTCAAAGAGCTTTTGGGTACGCTGGATGCTCGGGAAAGGCGTATCATTATACTTCGCTATTTTTCAGATAAAACGCAATCCCAAATAGCGGCTATGCTGGGGGTATCCCAAGTGCAGGTATCCCGCTTGGAAAACCGTATTTTGCAAAAATTACGGGAACTTGCAACCTAAAAACGAAATAAAAATATGAGTTGCGGGCCGCATAAGAATTGCGGCCCGCAACTTGCATACGGGAGAACGGATAGCGTTTTAGGATCTGCCCGCCGCCTTATATACCAACTCCTGGTGCTCCGCGTCCGGTAAGTTTCCCACGTGGGATAGACTGCCGTCAAAAAACAGGCAAGTGTGGCCGGGCATGTCGTTGGAAGGATAGGAATCGCTTCCATGGGGCCAGCCCGAAAGGGATGCGGCGATATGGCGGCCGTTTATGGTTACGACTACGGAGCGCTTGGAGTAATTGTATTCTCCACCGAATATGTCCTTGTATATGCTTGCGTTTTGCGCATCCTTGCATTCCATCTCGGCATGATTCTCACCACCGGCATAAACCATGGTAAAGGCTGTGCCGGTGTTGTAATCGGTAATGGTGTAAGCTGAGCCTGTGCTCAACAATCCCTTCACCTCATTCCAGGCTACCAATTCGCCGGTAACGGTGGGTTCGCCCTCCAAAGCCTTCCCAAAAGGAATAGAGGCGGCGATATCCACCTGCGCTACATTGTGGCGAAAAAGAATTGCCATGGATTGGGGGCCGATGGTGCCGTCTGCAATCATGGGGGAGCCGTCATCCATCGTATGCTTTTGCTGGAACTTCTTTGCCGCATCCGCCGTCATGGATTGAAACACACCCGTTGGCTTAAAGTTAAAATACCCCAAATCCCGCAAGCGAATCTGCACCCGAACAACATCCTCGTTGCTGGCGTTTTCAATCGCATTTAGACCGATGAGCCCCGGGAAAGGGGTGGCTTCAGGCGGCGCGGGGGTAGATGTGGGCGCGGGCGTGAGGACGGGGGTAGGCTCGGGCGCAACCCCATCAAGCCCTTCCTCCTGCGAGGCCAGAGCGACAGAAGAAAAAAGCAGCATACAGAGGCATATGCTTATGATAACCATCCTTTTCATACGCCCAGTATAGCACAAGCGAACGGGGGGCGCAATCTGCATAAATTTGGCAAATCACAGGCGCGTTTTAAGGTTTTTCGGTGGGAAGGAGGTTCAGCATATCTTCTTCGTTGGCCACATTGGTATATACTTCCGGAACATCGCCCACAATGATGCTTTCGGCAATGGCTGCTTCAGCGGATACCTGAATAGTTTCGCTTACGCCGGGGAGGATCAGACGCACGGAGGCGGTGAGTTTCAAATTAACCCGATAAAGAGACTGGTTGATACCGCTAGCCTGAATATCCGAGTTGAACTGGCTTTGCACGCTGCCAACGGGCGTGAAGCTGACCCGGATGCCAGGCCCTTTGCCGGAAAGAAAGGAAATCCCCGTTACGGTGCCCAGCGGAACGGATATGCCCTGCTCGCCAATTTCTGCGATGCGGTTTTGGGCGGCTTCGGCGCAGTCCGCAGCCAGAATGTTCATGTTGCGGGTATTGGCTTGGAGCATGTATACTTTTTCCCCGTTTTCCCGCACGGATATGAGCTTGGTATAGATATCTTCGTCGCCCATGGATTCCAAAATCGCATCGTTCATAGCCCTGGCGGCGATGGAACGAATGCGCGCTTCCGCCATGGCCGCCAGCGTCGGCCGCATATTATGGTTCAGCATAGCCGCACCGGCTAGGAGAAGGCCGAACAACAGCGCCAGGGAAAAAGCGGCCCTGCGGCGAAATAGGCTGGATTTGCGGGTGATCACATCGGACTCTGTTTTGGACATAGCGGCCTCCAATATGAACGAGTGGTTAATTCATTGTATGCGCGAATGCGGAATATTGAGCTTACGTAAAAAAATGTGGTATAATCTACTGGGGAAAAATGTGAAAGGAAGCCCAACATGAAAGATATTGACAGGCTGGGCCCCGGCCCGGAAGACAAAGACCCGGTGGACCTGCCGAATATGAATGATACTACCGAGGAGGATGGCGCGGATCGCAAGGATTTTGCCCACCGCGTTAATTTGTTGTTCCAGCGCTTCAAAAATTGGTGGGATAACCTGTTTCATGGGCAAATTGGCCGCCGCATCCACCACGATTTGGACCAGGAACTTTTTGTGGAGCGCCGGGGAAACCGGCCCTTCACGCTGGCGTTGCTCTTTACCACCCTCAAGGTTATGGCCGTGATGATCGTTCTCCTTGGTTGCGCCGGTATGGGGCTTGTGATGGGCGTGGCCAAGGCTTATATCGATACGACGCCGGAACTGGATACTTCTCAAATCACCAAGAGTGACAAAACTTCTTATATTTACGACAAGGACGGAAATCTTATCACAACCTTCGCCGGTATGGAATACCGGGACTGGGCGGAGTTCGATGAGATCCCGGATATGCTGAAGAATGCCCTGATCGCCATCGAAGATGTTCGTTTCTACAAACACGACGGCGTGGACTATAAACGGCTTTTTTCCGCCGTGGTCAACACGCTGCGCAATGCGGATACGCACGGGGGCAGCACGCTTACGCAACAACTAATTAAAAATAAAATTCTCTCCAGCGAGCAGAGCTATAAACGCAAGCTCAAGGAGGCATACCTTGCGGTGGAGCTGGAAAATGTGTTTAATAAAGATCAGATTCTGGCTGCCTATATGAACGATGTGGCCCTGGGCGGGTCCAATTACGGCTTTAAAACGGCCGCCATGGATTATTTCGGCAAGGAGATGAAAGAGCTTTCCATCCGGGAATGCGCCATGCTGGCAGGCCTTGTGCAAAAGCCGTATAATACAAACCCTCGGCTGAACACCTATAAACGTACGCTCACGGACGCAAAGCGAACCGAGCTCAAGGAGCTTTATGATTCCGGCGGCATTAACGAGGCCCAATATCGCTATTCTTTAGACAATGACAACCAGATGTACATTACGGATCGGCGGACCAACGTGGTGCTGTTGGCCATGTACGAAGGGGGCTTCATCACCAAGGAGCAGTATGAAACGGCCTTAAACGACACCGTAACCATTATTGAGGAGTCCGCCAACAACCAGCTTTATGAAATGCCGTATTTTGTGGAATATGGCGTGCGGGATGTGGTGACCCACCTGCTGGTGCAACGAAATTTGCTGGATACCAAAGCAAACCGCGCTGCCCTGGAAAACGAGCTGCGCACCGGCGGCTATCATATCTACCTTACGGTGGATACGGAGCTGCAGCATACCGTGCAAGAAACCATACGCACCTGGGATAAATATCCGGAACTCACGGACCCTGCGGCCGCCGTACGGGTGGAGACGCTGGAGAACGGAACGACCATTGAGACCATCGAACCCCAGGTGGCGGCTGTGGTATTCGATTATCATACAGGAGAGCTTAGAGCTATTGTGGGCGGACGGGAAGAGCCGACCATTCAAAAAGGCGTGAACCGGGCAACCAATGCCGTGCAGGTGGGCTCCTCCATCAAGCCGCTTGGCGTATACGGCCCGGCGTTGGACTTGGGCGTTTCGCCCGCCACCATCCTGAAAAACTTTCCTTCTCCGATCCAGGGCTGGGATAGCGAAAAGGGCTATCCCGCCGTGGGTAGCGAAAAGTATATCGGCCCTCTCACCTTGCGCAATGGCGTGGTTCACTCCCTGAATGTGGCGGCGGCCCGTACGCTCCTGGAGCATGTAGGCATTGCAAAAGGGGCGGAATATCTTGCCAACCTGGGCGTGGATCAAAGCAGAGTCAGCGCAACGGGCAGCGGCCTTGCCCTGGGTACCACGGATATTACCACCGTAGAAATGGCGGCGGCCTTTGGCGCCATCGGCAACGGCGGGGAATATCAGGAGCCACTTTCCTTTACCCGCGTGGTGGATAGCAACGGCAAGACCATTCTGGATGCAAACACCATTCGTGTACGGCGCACCGTGTTCAAAAAATCTACGGCCTATATGCTGGTGGATATCCTAACGGATGCCGTAAACAGCGGCACGGGCACAAAAGCCAAAATCAGCGGCATGACGGTAGCCGGGAAGACGGGCACCAACTCCGATTATTCCAGCGTGTGCTTTTCCGGCATTACGCCCTATTACAGCGCCACGGTATGGATCGGGCATGATTTCTATACCCAATATAAGCTCAAAGGAAAGCCGACGGGCGGCGGTTATGCGGCGCCCCTCTGGCAGGCATTTATGAAGCAGGCCCATAAGGGCCTCGTGGATAAACCCATTATCGATGAATCCCCCACGGAGCTGGGCCTTGTGAAGCGCACGGTATGTTCCGTAAGCGGCCTTTTGGCAACGGATGCCTGTTATGCCGACAGCGCGGGCCACACGCCTGTGACCGATTGGTTTTTGGAAGGCACGGAGCCTGTGGCCTATTGCGATATGCACACGGTTTCCAATATCTGCGCCGTCTCGGGGCAGCCCGCTTCGCCTTACTGCCCCGTGGTAAGCAGCACGGCCGGCGTGGTGATGATTTTTAACGATTCCATGTATGCGGATATTGATAAGCAACTTCTGCTTCAATATATTCCCAACGCCACCTTTATAGATGCTTCGGCGGATACGTACGAGAGCACTGCGGCGGGCGCCGGCGGCAGCCTGTGCACGGTGCATACGCCCACATGGATGCAGCAGGGAAACGGGGATGCGGATTTAACTTCCGCCAGGCAGCAGGCCCAAACCCTGATTTCACAAGTAAACGATTACCTCAACCGGGTGCAGACCCTCCCGGATACGGATAGAAATACCTTGGTGCAGGATATGAACGAGCTGCAAAGCTATCTTAGCTACGGAACAGCCGGAACCATCCTGCGGTCCGTGGAAGAACTGCAATATACTTATGAGGCCCTACGGGAGGCATATCCCCCCGTAGGCGCGTGAAAAAGGAGCAATGCATATGGTGGTAACATTGCGGCGCATCGCAGCCGCCTTGGCGGCCGTTTTGATGTTTCCGGCGGCCCTGGCCCATGCGGAGACCGGAACCATAACTGCGGACGGCGTAAAGTTTCGGGAACAGGCGGATAAAGATTCCAATGCCTTAAGAGAACTGTCCCTGGGAAGCGAAGCGGAAGTTTTGGCCCAGGAGGGAAGCTGGTATCGCATCATGCTCCCGGATGAAACGGTGGGCTATGTGCGGCAGGAGTATATCTTCGTCCAAAGCGGGGGAAGCCGCGGCGCGTATGTGCTGGATGACAATACGGCTCTTCGGGGAGGACCGGATGAGAATACCTATGTGGTTCGGCAGTTGGTAGCGGGCCAGGGCGTTCGGGTTAAGCGCATTATTGGGGAATGGTATTTCGTCAGCGCAAACGATCAGGCGGGCTACGTGCATCGGCAGCATCTCACCATGACAACCTCTTCCATGGCTTCGGCCAGCATGCTCAAGCAGGGAATGGAAGGCGAAGAGGTGGAAAAACTGCAGGGCGAGCTTTACCGACGAGGCTTTTTGGGAAAGAACGCCCTTACAGGAACCTATTCCAGCGCCACGCGCAAAGCCGTATTGGAATACCAACAGGCGGCGAGCCTGTCCAGCGCGGATGGCGTGGCCGGGGCGGAGACCCTCAATTCCATCTATGATAGCTCCAATAAGCTAAAAAAGGAGACGGCAACCTTTACCCAGATCAAAGGAAGCGTCGTGATGCTGGATTGGTTTAAGGGCGGAGCTGAATGGCTGCATAAAGGCGCAAAATTTACCGTTACGGATGTGAAGACCGGCCTCAGCTTCCGCGTGCGCCGCTTCGGCGGCTGGTACCATGCGGATTGCGAACCCATTACCGCCAACGACACGGCCATTATGAAGCGGATTGCAGGCGGCAAGTGGAGTTGGGATCGGCGGCCTATCTGGGTTACCTATAATGGGAAGACGGTGGCGGCCAGCATGCATTGCATGCCCCACATGGTTAATCCCACAAAGAGCAACAATTTCGACGGGCATTTCTGCATCCATCTGCTCAACTCCAAGGTCCACGAAACCAGCAAGCCTTGCCCCCGGCATCAACGTTGTGTGCAGCAAGCTTACCGGGCGGGCAAGTAGCGCGGGCAAAGCAAGCAAAAAGCGGCGGAAGCCGCTTTTTAAATGCCGATATTCTAACCCAGTGGGTAATCCGAAACGAAACACAAGAGTAAGAGACGCACATGCGTGCATTTTCGCGGCCATATGCTGTCAAATGGAGCACGGCAATCCTGCCCCGAAGGGGAGGATGGATGCCGGCTTCACTGTTTAGAAAAGAGAGCGGAAAGACGGGTTTGCATTGCATCCTTGCGTCGCTTGGTCTCAACAAGGTCCACATAATAGCCACCCTTGTCGTCTTCGTGCAAAACATCGCCCTCCCGTGCGGCCATGGGAAGAAGGGAACGGGATGCATGACCGCCTTCCCAAAGAGCCGTATCTCCCTCGAATCGATCGATGATACACATGATATCCTCCCGAAAATACTTAAGTTTTTTTTCATCTTAACACAAGCCTTTCCATTTTGGAAGCTTTCTCGACGCAAACTGCATCTAGGCATTCTTCTATATATATGTTAGAATATTATAGATTCTAAATGTGAAAACAACCACGCAAGAAAATAATACAAGGAGCGCCCCATGCGAGAGTTCGGCGATAAATCCCTTTCGTGGGATACCATCGGCAGGCTTAAGGCTCAGGCCGATGCTTGGCAGGATGCTTTTACGCAGAAATGCTCCAGAGCGCTGCGCGAAAACGGTTCTTTGGGAGATGAGGCTCTCTGTGCCGAGAGCACCGAGCTGGAGAATTTCATGTATTCCATTATGGATATGGAAAAAGTGCTTTTGGCGCGAGAAACGGAATGCGGAGAGATGCCGGATCAGGAAACTACAAATCAAGAATAAACTGTAAACAGTATCCTATTTCTCGTGCACGATGGTTCACGAGGATGTAAAATGACAGTGCGGGTTTTTTGCCTGCGCAAACGAAACGGAAAGGTTGGTAATCCGGTTTTGGCGGATGTGCTTGTAAAAACCATAACGGGCGGCATGGACCAGTTCCTTTGGACGGATGCGGTGGATATTCTTATCATCGCAGCGTTGCTCTACAAGCTTATTCTGCTCACGAAGGAGACGCGAGCCTATCAGGTTCTAAAAGGCATTGGCATTCTCTTCATTGCGGCTATCGTCAGCGACGCCATCCAGCTTCCAACCCTGAGCTGGCTGCTCAGTTCCCTGCTCTCCGCCGGTATGATCTTGGCCGTGGTTCTTTTCCAGCCCGAGATACGCAGGGCGTTGGAGCATATTGGCCGGGGGAATATCTTTTCTAAGGAATTCATCGGCAGCCTGATGAGTGAGTCCAAGGTCCTCGTAAACGAGCTTCATCAGGCCATTACCAGCATGGCAAAGCGGCGCATAGGCGCCCTGATCGTCATAGAGCGGCGCACGGGACTCGGGGATATCATCGTTACCGGCACGCGCATAGACGGGCGCATTTCCGCCCCGTTGGTAGAGAATATCTTTGAACCAAACACCCCCCTGCATGATGGCGCTATGATCATTCGGGATGGTTCCATTATTGCGGCAGCGTGCTTCCTGCCCTTGGCGGAAGATATTGCTGTGGCCCGGGAACTGGGCACCCGCCATAGGGCTGCCCTGGGGATTTCTTCCGTGTCGGACAGCATAACGATCGTGGTTTCCGAGGAAACCGGGGTGATTTCCGTGGCCCGTGACGGCAAGCTGATCCGCTACATTGATAGCAAAGCCCTGCGGGATTTGCTCGAATCCATCTTTGTGCAAGAGCGGGACACGGGGACATTCACTCTCTTTAAGCGGAGGCCCAAGGATGAACGATAATAACAAAAAGGTCGTTTGGAGCACGCGGATAACCGCTGCCTTTAAGAATTTTTTCACGAAAAATCTGGCGCTTAAAATTATTTCCCTCATTTTTGCTATGCTCCTTTGGGGCTATGTGATGATGGAAACAGATCCAAGCCGCATCAAAGTCGTTTCCAATGTGAGCGTGAGCTTTGAAGGGGAAGATGAGCTTCTGAGTAAGAACCTCACCGTACGGGGGGATAGAGGGGAACTTCTGCCCAAGGTAACGGTGCAGGTGAGCACAAAGCTTACCAAATACAGCAGTCTGGATGCCGCTTCCATCACCGCCAGCGTGAACCTTCGATCAATCAGCAAACCGGATACTTATAAGCTTCGCATTAACGCGACCGCACTGGATGGGAGCGTGGTGGATATTTCGCCCAGTGAGATCCTGCTGGAGGTAGACGATCTTGCCGCTCGCACGGTACCCATCGAGGTGGATTATGTGGGCGCGCTGTCCGATGATTATTGGCGGGGAGAGCCTACTTTGAGCACCCAAAGCCTCATTGTTCGCGGCGCTGCCGAAGACGTTTCCAGGGTCGTGAAAGCCATTTGCCCGATTACCCTTACGGATCGTACCACCAGCTATAATGAATCCGTGGGTATTACGCTGGTGGACGGAACCGGGGAAGAAGTGAGCAGCAGCCTGTTCATTGATACGCTTCCTTCGGTTGTGGTAAAAATGGACGTGCTAAAAACCGTCGTGCTCACGGTGGATGCCGCAAGCGCCGTGCTGGGAGCGGATTCTTTGCCCGCCAATTACGAGGTGGTGGATATCGTGCCCACCCCCGCTCAAGTGCGTGTGGCCGGCTCCGAAGAGAATTTGGCGAATCTTTCGTCCATCATCCCTGCGCAAATAGATGTTTCGGGAAGCAACACCAGCATCCTGCAAACCCTTGCCTTACATGTTCCTGAAAACGTATTGCTTTTGGATGATCCGGACGTGAACGTGTTTGTGGATATTCGAGAAAAAAACGAGACCCGTTTCTTTTCGGGTATAGATATCGAGGTCCGCAACCTTGGGCGAAAGATGGATGCCATCCTTGCCGAGTCCCTGTGCGATGTTACCATTACCGGCCGGGTCAGCCTGATCCGCAAGCTTGACCGGGGCGACATAACGCTTTATGTGGATGCCGAGGGGCTTGCGGCAGGCCAACATGTGGCTCCCATCCTGGTGGAACTGCCGGGCGGGGAAATGACGAGCGAATTGTCGTATGGACTATCCGCCCAAACTGTGACGTTGACAATTCGGGATTAGTATGGCGATTGTGATACAAGGCTTAAAACTCCCGCTTGGTGCGGAGGAGTCCTCGCTGCGCTCTAGGGCGGCGAGGGCTCTTGGTATACGTGAAAACGAAATGCAAGGCCTTCGGTTGGGCCGTATGTCTTTGGATGCCCGTAAAAAGAACGATATTTTCTTTTCCTGCGCGGCAATTGTCGAGCTTTCCCCCGCGCTGGAAGCACGGCTCCTTGCTAAAGGCATCCCAGGCGTAGAAAAGGTCGCCGAACAGGAGCCCATGCTTTGGCCGCGGGGAGAAAAACCACTGGATGGACCTGTGGCAGTGGTAGGCCTTGGGCCTGCGGGGCTATTCGCGGCTTACGCCCTTGCTAAGCAAGGGTACCGGCCCCTTGTTTTGGAACGCGGCAAACCCATTGCCGAAAGAACCATGGAGGTGGAGCGTTTCTTTGGCGGCGGCCCCCTAAACCCCAACTGCAACGTTATGTTCGGGGAGGGCGGGGCCGGAGCATTTTCCGATGGGAAGCTGACCACCCGCATAAAGGATCCCTGGGCGCACGAGGTGTTGCGGATTCTGGCAGGCCATGGCGCGCCCCAGGAAATCTGTATCCAGGCAAAACCGCATATCGGCACGGATCATCTGGTTCAAGTCGTGCAAGCGATGCGGAAGGACATTATCGCCCATGGGGGAGAGGTGCGCTTTAATCTGGCGCTTACCGGGTTTGAACAACGGGGAGAAATGCTTACGCACCTGTTCGCACAAGGACCAAACGGAGAGGAACGTCTTCCCGTTTCCGCCTGCATTTTGGCCATGGGGCAAGGCGCCAGGGATACGTATGAAATGTTGCATAGGTCCGGCCTCGCTTTACAAGCCAAGGCTTTTGCTGTGGGCGTACGGGCGGAGCACCCCAGGGAGTTGATCGACCGCTCCCAATACGGCTCCTTTGCAGGCCATCCCCGGTTGGGGGCCGCAGAATACCATTTGGCCGGCCGCCATCATGAACGGGGCGTATATACCTTCTGTATGTGCCCTGGGGGATTGGTAATAGCTTCCAGCTCTGGGCCCGGCCAAGTGGTGACCAATGGTATGAGCTACCATGCCAGGGACGGGAAAAACTCCAATGCGGCTATTGTGGTGCAGGTGGATAGCCGAGACTTCGGTAGCGATCACCCACTGGCGGGAATGTACTTTCAGGAAAGGCTGGAACGGGATGCCTATGAGCTGGGGGGCGGGGGCTTTGCCGCACCGGCCCAACGCATATGTGATTTTTTGGCGGGTGTGAAGCCTTCGGGCTTTGGCGCGGTTTCCCCAACCTACCGGCCAGGGGTTAACAACCGCAACCTTTGCGACTGCCTGCCCGAAGCGATAGCGGCCGGGATACGTACGGGAATTGGTCAGTTTGCATCCCGGCTTCGTGGGTTTGATATGGGGGATGCGGTGCTTACCGCGGTAGAGAGCCGTACGAGCGCACCCGTGCGCATTCTGCGGGATGAGAGCGGGCAGGCAACCCGGCTGCGTGGCCTGTATCCTGCCGGAGAAGGGGCTGGGTATGCAGGGGGCATCGTAAGCGCAGCGGTAGATGGTTTGCGTGCCGCGCAGCGCGTAATGGCCGTTTACAGCCCGCTTAACTAGGAGGGTTACGTTTTGCGAAGATTGGTTTATCGAATTATTAGCTTGCTGTCCGTTAGCTTATGCGCGGCTTTCCTGGCAGGCTGCGGCGGCGAGCCGGAGCAGACCAAGGTGGATCTTGCGGATGCGATTGGCGGCAGCTCCATTGTGACCGCTTCGGATCTTTTGGCATTTGTGGAGCGGGGCGAGTCCAGCACGGCCAAGCTTTCGGCCGATATCAGCTTGGAAAATGAAATGTTGCGCATCACGAAAGCACGGGACGGCTTAGTCTTAGACGGAAACGGCTTTACCCTTTCGGGCGCCGGGGATTGTGTGATCCGCCTGGATGAAGGCTGCTCCATGGTTATAAAGAATATCACAATTCATGGTGGATCCGATGCCATCGGCTGCTTGGGCAACGCCGCAATAGGCGGAGAGAACGTGCGGCTCATCGGCGTGGGCAACGGCATACGGGCTGCAGGAACAATAACCGTTTTATCCGGCAGTTCCATCGAGAGCGAGGCCAACATCGGCATGGGAATCACAGCAAGCGGGCTGTATATCGAGGAGAATGCCAGCCTTGCGGCCAAAGGGCCCATGGGCGGCGTGAATATGAGCGGTGAAATTCAAGTTGCCGGAGGCGGAGAGTTGGCGGCATATACGGAAGAAAACTACAATGCGCTCAAATGCGGCGGTACCCTTACCCTAAAGGACGGATCCAAGCTGATAGCAGAGAACCTGGGCGAATACCATGGGGCGGAGCTTATGGATTTAGATGTGGACGGCGCGGTAACCATCCAGGCAAAGGGCGGAGAGAATGCCGCGGGACTATTTCTTTTTGAACAACGGGAGAATATTGCCGTGATAGGCAGTTGCAATCCCAAGCCCCGCTTTGAGAGCGGCAAGGGGAGCATAACTTTTGTGGACAGCGCCGAAAAGCTTCCTTCCCCCGAGGAACTGAATCCGGTTGCGCCTTCCCCCACGCCGACCGAAGCGCCATAACAGCGGCTATGAACAACATGGGTTATACCGGTAAAAAACGCAGGCGCAAAAGCGGACGAAAATATGCTTTGCGCCGCTTGCTTATTCTGCTAATATTCCTATTCATCCTGGGCGGGTTGCTCTATGGCGGATACCGCCTGGTTGCAGCAGGCGTACGGAATATACAGGCGCGTCTTCAGACGGCCAACGAAGCGGAACCTGCTGTTATACCTTCCCCCAGCCCAACTCCCACACCCATATTGGGAGATGATATCCAGGTAACGAAGGATGCCGCCTCCATTTCAACGGCAGGCTTCTCCACCCGCATTATGGCGAACAAGGAGGAAGTGCAGGCCTATCAGCGGGCTGAGAGCCTCACCTTCGGAGAGGACCAGGATTATACGGCAGTGCGGGGTATCACTACCTTTGGCGGCAATCACTGGCGTAATCGCTTTACTTGCGGGGAACAGGTGGTAAACGAAAACCGCCTTACCCGTGCTTGGGAAGTGAAAATCGGTTCCCTCGTTACGGAGGGAAACGGCACATGGACGGGCACCGGTTGGACAGGACAGCCGCTTATCATCCAATGGGGGGATGAAGTGCGGCCTACGCTGGGCATATATGACCAATTCAAAGCAAAAGATGGCTTTACAGAAGTCATTTATCCGGCTATGGACGGCAAGATTTACTTTGCGGAATTGGGTACGGGTTTGGAGACCCGTGCGCCCATTGATCTGGGGCAGATATTGAAAGGAACGGCTATGCTGGATCCAAGGGGCTACCCCCTGCTGTTTGTAGGGCAGGGAATCCCCACGCCTACGAAGATCAAAGGCACCATGGGCGCCTGGGTGCGGGCCATTTCCCTGATAGAAAATCAAGAAATCTGGAGCCTGGGCGGGCGGGACCCCTTCTCTCCCCGGTTTTGGCAGGCTTTTGACGCTAGCCCCCTGCTCGATGCAAAAACCGACACCCTTCTTGCGGCCGGCGAGAACGGCGTACTTTATACCTGTAAGCTCCATACCAGCTTTGACCCAACCGCCGGCACGATCACGCTCAATCCGGATAAGCCTGAAAAATATACCTACACCGCCAGCGGTTATGGGGAAGAAGAGGGAAAGCGCTGGTGGGGTATGGAGAATTCCCCCGCCATATGGCGGCACTATGCCTTCTTTGCCGATAACGGCGGATATCTTCAATGCGTGGATTTAAATACGTTGGAGCTGCGCTATGTCAAGGATATGACAGATGACCAGGATGCAAGCTTGGTGGTGGAAGAAGCTCCGCAAGACGGTACCGTATACCTTTATTCGGCCAATAAAGCCGCAAAGCAAGGCATTGTGAATGGTGTGGGCAGCACCGTTCATCGAAAGATGAATGCGATCACTGGGGAAACGGTTTGGGAACAAACCTTGGTAGCCGCCCAGGGAGGCGGAACCGTGGCCACGCCCCACGTTGGCCACGGGAATATAGAAAAATTGGTTATCTTCGCCTGTACGGATGTGTCTGTTACGGTAGAAGGACAAACGGTTTACGGCGGTTTGCTGGTGGCCCGGGATAAATCTACAGGCGAGATCGTCTGGCAGGTGGAGCAGACGGCCGGTTATTGGTCAAGCCCGGTGGTGATTTACGATCAAACCCAGAAGGCTTACGTGCTTCAGTGCGATCGAAACGGCATGCTGCGCATGTATAATGGCGCCGACGGAAGCAAGCTTTGCGAGGTGGATTTGGGATCGCGGGTGGAATCCACCCCCGCGGTGTTTAACAACATTTTGGTGGTTGGGACGCGGGGCCAATATGGAAGCGGAGAAGGCCCCAAAATAATAGGCGTAGTCATAAAATAAATGGTAATCAACACCACCAGTTAAACTGGTGGTATGCACTAGCCTTAAAAGGGCATATTACCGGCGGCGTCTCAAGACGCACGGATTTTTTCGTCAATCGTATCAATTGCCCCGCTACTGGTAAAACAGTCGTTTTCCCATAGTTCTCAGCTTTAAGCCAGCCAATCTAATTGTCATTCGCTTCGCTCCCTGCTGTTAGCTAACGCATTTTTATTCTCACCAGCAGAGCTGGCGGTTGCTTTTATCACAAGACAAAAGGCTCCACGAAATCGTGGAGCCTTTTGCCGTCTTCGGTCGGGGAAAACCGGAGACATAAGATGGTTGGGGGTATGTCATCGGCTGTGGAGTGGGGGCTCCACGGACAAGCCGGGATGACCGTTTGTGTTAGGACTGCCGTTCACCCAAGGTGACGGATAGATCTACGGTTTCATTTCCTCTCAATACGGATATTGTTACCGTATCACCCACTTTATATGCATAGAGGAGGGCGGAAAGCTGGCTGGAGCCGGTAATTTCCGTGCCATCCAAGGCAATGATGATATCGTTCACCAATACGCCTGCCGTTTGTGCGGCGCTGCTCTCTTGTACGGCCATTACCTGAACCCTGGTTTCGTAATTGCCCGCATAGAAGGAGAACGGGTCATATCCGCCACGGCCGTTGCTGTTGCCATAGCGCAGGGCAACATCCTGCATGCTGATGCCAAGGTAAGGCCTGCCGGTGACATAACCATGGTCGATGAGATCCATGAGGATGGGCTTGGCGGAATCCATGGGAATGGCAAAGCCGATACCTTCCACGTCCAAACCATAGCTCTTGGCGTTTACGATGCCGATCAACTCGCCGTTGATGTTAAACAGCCCGCCGCCGGAATTGCCGGGGTTTACGGCCGCATCCGTTTGCATCAGTGTCATGCTATGATCCTGCACGGTAATACTACGGTCCAGGCCGCTGATAATACCCTGGCTCACGCTGCTGGTCAACACACCCAGCGGGTTACCGATGGCATAAACCTGATCGCCCACGGTTACGGCGCTGGAAGCGCCCAAGGTGGCGGCGGGCAGGCCGCTGGCATCGATTTTGATGACAGCAAGATCCGTATAGGAGTCCGTCCCGATCAATTCGGCTGCATATTCCGTGCCATCCTGCAGGCATACGCGAATATTCTCTCCGCCCGATACCACATGGTTATTGGTAGCAATATAGCCGTCTTTCGTCAGAATCACGCCGCTGCCACTGCCGGTATCCTCCTGCGTGGGGCCTACGTTGGTGATGGTCGTGGCGCTGATGTAGATGCCCACCACGCTGGACATGCTGCTCTGGATTACTCCCTCCTTGCTGCTTTCCTCCGTAGAAGCATTCGTAGTAGACCCCGCGATTTTCAGCTTGTCCGAAGGGTTGCCGCCCTCATTTTGCGTTGCGGCGGAATCGGGAGATTCGTTGCCGGAGGGTGTCTTGGATTCATCCACGATCATGGAGCCACCGTTGGATCCGGCTTGCGCGGCGTCCGCCTTATTGGCATGATTGGAAACAAAGTAAGCGGTTAGTCCGCTACTAAGTACGGCTACCACCATAAGGCCGGCGATAAGCTGAAATAACGACACACCTTTTTTCTCTTTACGGTGCTGCTGCCCGTCCATATAGCCATCCTGGGCATTATAGCTGCCGCCGGAATTGTTTTTGTTCCAATCGTTGTTAGATTCCATGGATTTAAGCTCCTTTCTTTTGTTGTTTTAAGTTTAGTATGTGATTTTGAAACCAGGATATCAACATTACGCCATCATTATGATAAAAGGTGAAAAAAATGTGGCACTTCCTTTGACGGCGGAAGGGGAGAAGCGTATAATATGCCTATAGAAGAGAAGGGGCGAAAAGCCCCTTTTGACGCAAACGACCATAACGAGGAAAGGAAGAATCCTAAATGTCCGAATGTACCCATGATTGCAGTACTTGCGGGAGCGACTGCCCATCCCGGCAGGATACGATTCCAAAGGAACCCGTTAACGCCATGAGCCGGGTTGGCCGCGTAATCGGCGTCGTCAGCGGCAAAGGCGGCGTAGGGAAATCCCTGGTAACAGGGATGCTTGCCTGCGCTTTACAAAAAGGCGGCAGGCAAGCTGCCGTGCTGGATGCAGATATTACGGGCCCCTCTATTCCCAAGCTTTTCGGCGTAAATGAGCAGGCGATTGGGAACGAGGAAGGCCTGCTGTTTGCCGCCGAAAGCAAAAGCGGCGTGCGCCTTATGAGCATCAATCTGCTGCTGGAAGATACTACGACCCCCGTGGTATGGCGGGGCCCTGTTATCGCCGGGGCCGTCAAGCAATTTTGGACGGACGTGATTTGGGGAAATGTGGACTATATGTTTGTGGATATGCCGCCGGGCACGGGGGATGTTCCGCTCACCGTATTCCAGAGCCTGCCGGTAGATGCTATTTTGGTAGTTACCACGCCCCAAAGCCTTGTATCCATGATCGTGGAAAAAGCGGTGAATATGGCTGCCATGATGAAGGTTCCTGTGCTGGGCGTGGTGGAGAACATGAGCTATTTTACCTGCCCGGATTGCGGTAAAAAGTGCAAGGTGTTCGGGGAGAGCCACGTGGGGGAAATTGCAGCCAAATACGGGCTTCCCCTTTTGGGCACCCTGCCGATTGATCCGGCCGTGGCAGCCGCCTGTGACGAAGGCCGCATCCAGGATGTGCCCACGCAGGAGCTGCAGCCCGCGGTGGATGCCGTTTTAGGCTTGTAATAAGGCGCGTTCCCCCTACGCTTGCGGTAGACCATACAAAAAGCAAAAAGCCCGGTGCGAAAAATCGCACCGGGCCGTTTCTTTTCCCTATTCTAACCCGGAGATGGTCAAACCCTCTTGCTGCGAGTAAATCCAGCTTTGTGTGGCTCCGTTTACGCAGTTATCATAGGTGATAACAGAGGGGGTGGGCATGGGAGAAACACCTGCCGAGGCGGCGGAAGGCCCAATGGCATAGAAGCCAGTCTGGTTTTCTCCGCAACGAAGCACATAGGTGGGGCCGCCTTCCGCATCCAACGTCGCCGCCCATCCTTTTTTCGAACGAAGGAGTAAGATGGTATAGACGACCGTTTGATCCGGGGCGTGGCGGGCATAACGAAGACGGTAAGGCGTAAGCGTGCCTGCAAGCATATCCCCATCCAAATAGGCAAAGGAGAGCATTGCACTGCCGCCATCGCCGGTGGTGATGGTGCCGCTGCCGCTTGCGGCCCCCGTTACGCTGGAAGCATAATCCCCATAAGATAGAGAAATATCCGTATCTGCGCTCATGAGCAGGCCAAAGGAGACCATTCCCTCCGTGAGCCGTTCCTCCAACGCGCTTAAAAGCAATTCACACTCCAAAGCCTCAGGAGCCGAGGATTGCGCCAGCGCCTCGTGAAACCCATCCAACTGATCCTGTGCGGCTTTATAAAAATTTTGATAAAACAGCCAAACAGGGTTCCCGGACCGGGCGGTAGGAACAGGCGCCGGGGTTGGTTCTTCATCCGCAACCGCATAGGAGACGGCAACGGAACCATCTTCGCTTTCCGGCAAAGGGGTGGAGCAACCGAAAAAAAACAGGCACGCCGCAAGGAGTGCCAACAAAGGCGTATACCGGGGAAAGCGCATAAACGGGCACCTCATTTCCCTTGATAATAGGCGACAATGCCGTTATAAATACCTGTGGCGCAGGCGATTTGATAGGAATCCCGCCCCAGACGAACATCTTCTTGCGCATTGGAAAGGAACCCCATCTCAATGGCGACGACCGGTCGTTCGGACCAATTGAAGCCGGCTTGATTCATCAGCGCGGAAATGCCGTTATCGGCCGCTTCCGTGGCGGCGCAGAAGCTATCCAACATACTTTGCGCCAAGGCCAGGCTCTCTTTATAGATTGCGGTACTGTAGGCTCTGGAAGGAACCAGCATATGCGCGCCGCTTTGGTGCTCGTTGGAGGAGGCATCGCAGTGCAAGCGAACCCAAATATCAACACCGGCCTGGTTCATCATCTGCGCCCGCTCAATGTTAGAAAGGGATACATCATTGCTTTCCCGGGTCATGATCACGGTGGCACCGCCATCTTCCAACAATCCTTTGAGCTTGAGCCCAATCTGCAGGTTGACGCGGCACTCCGCCACACCTGTTTTAACGCCGACGGAGCCCTTTGTCATACGGGCTTTTGTACGGTTGCTTCCCGGCAGCAGGGGCTCAAGGGCAGGATCCTCCACGGTTTGGTGGCCGGGATCAATGCCAATCAGCCGTCCTTGCAGAGGTAGCGCCTCCTCGGAGGCGCCCTGCTCCACAAAATAGCCCTGCTCCACGGCGGCCTCATAGGCCTCGGCGGTCGAAGGACCATATATGCCGTCGATCTCTACACCCAGGATTTTTTGCAGGGCAATCAGCGCATCGCGGGTATCCGTGGTAAACGTGCCGCTGATTTCCCCGGCGTAGAAACCCGCCGCAGCCAACTCGCTTTGAAGCTCGCTTACATCGCTGCCATAATCGCCAATGCACAAGATTCCCGCCGGAAGTGCCATGGCGGCGCCGGAAAGATCCAGAACAAAGCAAAAAGTAAAAATATATAATAATTTTTTATATAACCGTTTCATGATTAAGATTGTAACACGTTTCGCCCTTTTTGTGGGGTATGCGGTGTTAAATAATTTGTGAATTATGAAAGGAAAAAGCGGCCTGCCGGTGAACCGACAGGCCGCTTGAGAACAAACTAATCCGCTTCCTTTGCCAGCTTCCGAAAAGAGAGCTTTCCATCCTCCAAATCGCAGGATACTTTATCCCCTAAACGGATGCGCCCGGCCAAAATTTCTTCGCTCAGGCTGTCCTCCACCTGGTGCTGGATGGCGCGGCGCAACGGCCTTGCACCATAAATAGGATCAAATCCGTCGCTGGCCAGATGCGCCTGCGCTGGGACGGTAACGGTCAAATCCACGCCCCGCTCCCGAAGACGGTCTATTACGCCGCGCAGCATCAGCCCCACGATTTCCAGGGTTTGCTCCTTTTCGAGCTGATGGAAGATGATGATCTCATCCACACGGTTGAGAAACTCCGGCCGGAAGGTTTTCTTCAGTTCCTCCAGCATGCCCTCTTTCATGCGTGCATAGGTAAGCTCCGTGGATTCCGCGCCAAAGCCGATGACATTGCGCTTGCCAACCTTGGAAGCGCCCACGTTGGAGGTCATGATGATGATGGTGTTGCGAAAATCCACCGTACGGCCCTTGGAGTCTGTCAACCTTCCGTCTTCCAACACCTGTAGGAGGGTGTTGAACACCTCGGGATGGGCTTTTTCGATTTCATCCAACAGGATGACGCAGTAGGGCTTACGGCGAACCCGCTCGGTGAGCTGGCCGCCATCGTCATAGCCCACATAGCCCGGAGGGGAACCCATGAGCTTGCTCACGCTGTGGGGTTCCATATATTCGCTCATATCCAGACGGATCATCGCATCCTCATCGGCGAACATAACTTCCGCCAGCGCTTTGGAAAGCTCCGTTTTACCCACGCCCGTGGGGCCCAGGAAAATATAGCTGCCAATGGGCCGTTTGGGGTCTTTTAAACCCGCTCGCGCCCGGCGGATGGCTCTGGAAACGGCGCCAATGGCCTCATCCTGTCCCACCACCCGCTTATGTAGCGATTCTTCCAGATGCAGAAGCTTTTCGCTTTCATCCTCGGTAAGCTGCTTGACGGGGATGCCCGTCCAGGCATTCACCACCTCGGCAATGTCGTTTTCGGTCACGGTGCATTGCGTGCTTTCCCGCTCCCGCTGCCATTCATCCTTTTTGTCCTGCATCTGCCTGCGCAGGGCGTGCTCCTCATCCCGGATGGCGGCAGCCCTTTCAAAGTTTTGATTGTTAACGGCCTCTTCCTTTTCCTGCAGGAGAGCGTTGAGCTTGTCTTCTAGGGCTTTCATATCCGGCGGGGAAATATAAGTTGCAAGCCGTACCCGGCTGGCCGCCTCGTCCATCAGGTCAATGGCCTTGTCGGGCAGATATCGGTCCGAAATATAGCGATCAGAAAAGTCTACGGCCGCCTTAATGGCCTCGTCCGTAATACGGGCCTTGTGATGCGCCTCGTACCGGTCACGAAGGCCGAAAAGAATCTGAACCGCCTCCTCCCGGGTGGGCTCGCCCACGGTAACGGGCTGGAAGCGGCGTTCCAGAGCCGCGTCCTTTTCGATATAGCGGCGGTATTCATCCAGCGTTGTGGCGCCCACCACCTGAATTTCGCCTCTGGCCAGGGCGGGCTTAAGGATGTTGGAAGCGTCTATGCTGCCTTCCGCGGCGCCGGCGCCGACGATGGTGTGCAGTTCGTCGATAAAAAGGATGGTACTTCCGCTTTTCTTTAATTCATCAATGGCATTTTTTATGCGTTCCTCAAACTCGCCGCGGTATTTTGTGCCGGCCAACATGCCGCCCAAATCCAGGGAAATTACCCGTTTGTTTTTAAGCAGCTCGGGAATGTTTCCCCCGGCAATGCGCTGGGCCAAGCCCTCGATGATGGCGCTCTTGCCCACGCCCGGGTCGCCTATAAGCACGGGGTTGTTCTTGGTGCGGCGGGATAGGATTTGAATGATCCGCTGAATTTCATTTTCCCGGCCGATCACGGGGTCCAACTCCCCCTCTCTGGCCAGCCGGGTAAGATCCTTTCCGTATTGGTTTAAAACGGGGGTTTCGGGATCCGCGGCACTTTGGGCAGAGCCCTTGGGCTGGGCTGTGGTGCCGCTGAGCATTTGGCGCAGAAGGCTGAAATCGCAGCCCAGGTCATCCAGAATCCGAACGGCCACGCAATCCCTCTCCCGCAGGATGGCAAGGAGGATATGCTCGGAGCCGATGTAATTATTCTTAAGGGTTTTCGCCTCATAAAGGCTTAACTCCAGTATTTTTTTCGTCCGGGGCGTGTAGCCGAAGCTATCGGTAAAATGGTAATCTCCATGGCCAACCAGGGCGTCCGCCTGGGAAGCTACTTCCTTTTCCGTAATGTCCAGCTGCAAAAGAGCCCGGGCCGCCGCGCTTTCTCCTTCCCGAAGAAGGCCCAGCAACAAATGCTCGCTGCCCACATAGTTGTGTCCCATCGCTTTGGCGCTGTCCTGTGCCAGGGCCAATGCCCGGCGGGCGCCTTCCGTAAAACGTTCGATAAAATCCATGTTCTATACTCTCCTGTATATGCTTTGCTTATAAATCTTGAAGGGCTTCCCGGAGCCGGTCCGCCCGGGCCGCGCACTCGTCCTCCTCCGAAAGGGGCTTGTCGGAAAGCTGGGCGCCCTGGCAGGCCACAATCAGCCCGTCGATCTGCTCCATGGGGCAAGGGAGAAGCCCCAAGCTTACCCCCAGCTTGATTGCCGAAAGCTCCTGCATGCACTCCGTCAGGGTCATCTTGCGGGCGTAGCGGCAAACTCCCAAGGCCCGTCCGATCATATCCGCCAGCTCCAGCGGGCGTTTGGAGAGAAGCAGACCCCGGGCCCTGGCTTCCTGGGCTGCTAGCTGGCCTATGATGGAAGAGAGGGCATCCATCAATTCTCGTTCCTGTACGCCAAGGGTGTATTGGTTGGAAATTTGATAAATGTGCCCCGGTGCGCCGCTGCCCTCGCCATAAAAGCCCCGTACGGCCACGCCCAGCTTGGCAATGCGGCTAAGAAGGGGCTCCGCCTGGCCGGTGATGGCCAACCCCGCCAGATGGAGCATAGCCGAGGCGCGCATGCCTGTGCCCAGGTTGGTGGGGCAGGCGGTGAGATAGCCAAGCTGGCTATCAAACGCATAAGGCAATGCAACCGCAATGGTTTCCTCTGCCTGCCGGCAAAGGGCGTAAGCCCCGGATAAATTCAACCCCGGCAGGATACCCTGAATGCGCAGATGATCCTCCTCATTTACCATGATAGACAGGGTGCGGTCTTTGTTCAAAATTACGCCGCTATGGTCCGCCGCGATCAACTCCGTACTGCAAAGATGGTTTTCCACCAGGGAAGCCCGTTCCAACGGGGGAAGGGCGTCCATACGCAGAATACGATAGCCGTTTTCCGGCGGAAAAACGGCGCTCACATCCGCAAGCACAACTTCGGCATCTTCGGCGCTTTGGGTGTTCACAAAGGACCGTTCCTTTAGATTTCGCGCTAGACGCACCCGGCAGCTTAAGACAATATGATCCGATTGGATGGTGATCATGCTTCCGCCTCCATGGCCCGAATCTCATCGCGCAGACGGGCCGCCTGCTCATAATCCTCCTTTTCTTCCGCCCCGCGCAACTCCTCCCGCAGCTTTTCCAATTCGCTTTGGACAGGGGTGGCCACCACGGGCCGTACGCCCATATGCTGGTGGCGGCCGCCCTGGCTCCGCTCGATAACGGGCATCAGCTCCGAGCGGAAGGTTTCATAACAATGGGGACAACCCAATAGCCCCGTATCGCGGAAACGGGAGAGCGTCATACCGCACGAACAGGCGGTTGCCCCCTCCTCGGCGGGGCCTTGAATGGAAACGTTCATCAGTTCGGCAAAGCTGGGTAGCTTAAAGGAAAGGGAACCGGCTGCCTCCGCGCATTTGGCGCAGAGGTGCCTCTCATGTTTTTGGCCGTTTATTACCACGATGCGGTGGATGACCGCTTCATTCTGCTTACAAGAATCGCATAGCATGGCATACACCTCCTTGCTAGGCCTTTTGGGCCTGCCATATCTATCCACGTTGATTGTAGCACACCTTTTCCGGATAGTTTATGAAAAAAGGGTGAAAAAAACGCAACATGGTCCTTTTCCATTTGAAACGGGCTCGCGGCCGGGCGCTTGTATCCTCTGCGGAAGTCGTGGTATACTGTCAAATGGCATTTGATGGGCCGAAGGAGGCCACTTGTATGTATATTCGCAGCATAGCGCTCGTGGATGGGAATTTTTCCGGGGACGACGCTTATCTGGGCGCCATTCCCGCCATTCGGGGGCTTGGTCGGCTGGATATTTCCGCAAGCCCCGTTACTTTTTTCATAGGGGAAAACGGCTCGGGAAAATCCACCCTTCTGGAGGCGGTTGCCATAGCGTCCGGCTTTAATCCGGAAGGCGGTTCCATCAACCTCCGCTTTTCCTCCATGGATACCCATTCCGGCCTATATAGGCGCCTCAAGCTTATCCGTGAGCCATACCGCCCGCAGGATGGGTACTTTCTTCGGGCCGAAAGCTTTTATAATATGGCCAGCACCATCGACGAGGTGGATGAGGATCATACCCTTATTCCAAGCTATGGCGGCAAATCCCTGCATAGGCAATCCCACGGGGAAAGCTTTCTTGCCCTTGTGCTGAACCGGCTGGGAGGCAGGGGACTCTATATTTTCGACGAGCCGGAGGCGGCGCTATCCCCTTCCCGGCAGATGACCCTTTTATGCGCGCTGCACCGGCTGGCGGAAAACCGCTCCCAAATTCTGATCGCCACCCATTCGCCCATTCTGATGGCTTATCCTGGAGCGACGATTTACCAGCTTGACGAGGCTGGTATTGCGCCTGTGGCCTATGAGGATACGGAGCATTACCGCATTACCCGTAGCTTTTTGCAAAACCCGCGGCACATGCTGGACATCTTGCTTGCGGATGGGTAACCTGCCCGCCATGGTGAAACATATATATAGATAGATGAGGGACATTTACGCGGCTATTTTTGCCACCCTCCTGAATTTACAAAAATGGGAGATGAAACCATGATATATTTGGATAACAGCGCTACGACCCGCACCCTTCCCCAGGCGGCGGAGCGGGCTGTGGCGGCTATGACACAGGATTTTTTTAACCCGGCCTCGGCCTATTCCCCAGCGGTGGCGATGGAGCGTTCCATAAAGGCGGCGCGTACAACGATTGCAGGCGCGATCGGCGGCAGAGGCGAGGATATTCTTTTTACCAGCGGCGGTACGGAAAGCAATAACATGGCCGTTTTCGGCACACTGGGCGCCATGCGGGGCAGCGGACGCATCATCGTAGGCGCCACGGAGCATCCTTCGGTGTATGAGCCCTTTCGAAGCTTGGAAAAGCGGTATGATGTGCGGGTTGCCGGCGTAGACGGCCAGGGCCATGTGAATCTTAACGCCCTTTTGGATCTCATTACGGCGGATACGCTGCTCGTGTCCATCATGCAGGTCAATAACGAGGTGGGGGCCATTAATGATATCGCCACCATCAACCGCATGCTGAAGGCCCGAGCTTCGAACGCCCTCCTTCATGTGGACGGCGTGCAGGGATATCTGAAGGTTCCCTGTAGCGCGAGGGATTGTGATCTCTATTCCATCAGCGGCCATAAATTTCACGCGCCCAAGGGCGTGGGAGCGCTTTATATCAAAAAGAGCGTGCGTTTTCTGGGCGGCCAGATGGGCGGAGGACAGGAAAACGGATTGCGCAGCGGCACCACCAACACGCCGGGCATCTTGGCCATGGAAACGGCTGCGCTGGATTATATGCAACATGCGGAAGCCTATCGCCAGCAGATGATGCAATGCAAGCAGCGCCTTTATCAAAATTTGATGCGCCTGCCGGATGTGGTCCTTAATGGGCCCAGCCCGGACCAGGGTGCGCCGCATATCCTCAACCTGTCTTTTCTGGGCGTGGGCGGCGAGGTCTTGCTCCATGCGCTGGAAGAGAAGGCGATCTTCGTTTCTACGGGTTCTGCTTGCAGCGCCCATAAAAAAGGCAAGAACCGCATTTTGAACGCCATGGGCGTTGTGGGGGAACGGCAGGAGGGGGCCATTCGCTTCAGCCTTTGCCATGATAAGACCCCGGCGGAAATGGATGAAACGGCAGAGGCTATCGCGGGCCTGCTGATTACCCTGCGACGGTTTCGCAGGCGG
Organism: Candidatus Pelethousia sp.; assembly: GCA_034933245.1. Taxonomy (GTDB): domain Bacteria; phylum Bacillota; class Clostridia; order Christensenellales; family CAG-138; genus Pelethousia. Next base: position 2,072 of record JAYFNX010000050.1, on the reverse strand, counting down.
TAAAGAATAAACGTGCGGAGGGGAAAACCCCTCCGCCAAATAATGTATACTGGAGGCACGTGAGCGGAAACATGGAACAGGTATTGCTGGTTCGCTATGGAGAAATTCATCTTAAGGGGTTGAACCGCCCCTTCTTTGAGCAAAAGCTTATGCAAGGCATCAGAGAGGCTTTGCGGGGCCTTGGCCTGCCCATTAAGGTGCGGCAGGATCAGGGTCGTATGTATGTGTTTGGCGTTTCCGAGGAAAAGCGGGACGAGGCGGTGGACAGGCTTACCCGCGTATTCGGCATCCATTCTATCAGCCCCGCAGCCGCTGTGGAAAAGGAATACGCCGCCATCGAGGCGGCCGCGCTTTCTCTTGTGGCAAAAGTAATGGAGCGCAATCCGGCCCCGGCCACCTTTAAGTGTTTCTGCCGCCGAGCGGATAAAAAATTCCCCATGAACAGCGAAAACATCAACCGGGAGCTTGGCCATGCCATTCTGGAAGCGTTTCCGACCCTGGCCGTGGATGTACGTGCCCCGCAAATGGAGGTATGGGTGGAAATCCGGGAAAAGGCCTTTGTTTATACGGAGGAGGTAGCCGGCCCCAACGGCATGCCAACGGGCACGGCAGGCAGGGCTGCCCTGCTGATTTCCGGCGGGATAGACAGCCCCGTAGCTGGCTTTATGATGGCCAAACGGGGGCTGGAGCTTTCGGCCGTTCATTTTTACAGCTATCCTTACACAAGCGAACGCGCACGGGATAAGGTGGTGGACTTGACCCGGCTTATCGCCCGCTATTCGGGGGAGATTCGGCTTCATCTGGTCCCTTTTACGGAAATTCAGCTTACGATCTACGAAAAATGTCCCCCAAAAGAGACCACCGTGCTTATGCGGCGGCTCATGATGCAGATTGCCGAGAGGTGGGCAAAAGAGGACGGCGCGCTGGCCCTCATCACGGGCGAGGCCTTGGGCCAGGTTGCCAGCCAGACCATGGAGAGCCTGTGCGTAACGGACGACGCGGTAACCATGCCGGTTTTTCGACCGCTTATCGGCTTTGACAAAGAGGAAATCATCTCCATCGCAAAGCGGATCGGCACCTTTGAAACCTCTATCCTGCCTTATGAGGATTGCTGTACGGTGTTTGTCCCCCAACATCCGGTTACGAAACCCGATGTGAAGAAGCTTAGGGAGAGCGAGGCGCTGGTTGATTGGACGGCCATGGTGGAGAAGGCCATGGCGGATGCGGAGACCATGGTGGTGAATTTACGCTAAATTCATACACAAGGCCCTGGAAAGGATGCTATACTTTGGGGTAGAAAAAAGGAAAGGTAGGAGGTGACGCATATGAAGCGGCTTGCTTTAACAGCTTTTGCCATATTGGCAGCCCTTTGGACATGCGCCTGCAGCGCTTCTGCCACGCCTATCAGGATTGAACCGGAGGAAGCCATTCTTGCTTATGGGCAGACCAGGTCTGTTCCTACGCCAACCCTTGCGGATGGGTCTTCACCCCTTTCTATTATCCGAGGGGTGCAAAGCTGCGGAGACGGCTATATCGTGTATCCCAGAACGCTCTATAGCACCTATTCCCAGGAGATTAACGAATCCATCCTGGAGATCACGGCTGACCGCGCCAGGGAGATAAGCGTCCCCATTTTCACGAAATATCGCATTGAATATAACCGGAACGGCATTTTTTCCCTGCGAATGGGGCTCTATGACCTTCATGGGGATAGCAATGAATGCCTTAAGGATATATACCTCACCTATGATGTGGAAAATGGTACCCTTTGTGATCTGGACGACCTGTTTGACGGCGAAGATGAGCGTTGGCGTGGCGTCATGCCGGATATCATTACGGCCCAGGCGGAAGCCAAGGGGCTTACCCTTTTGTGCGATGTGATGCCCATTGCGGATAATCAGCAGTTCTTTATCACCAAAGATGAGGTGGTATTGGTGTATAAGCTGTATGAGATTGCCACGTGGTCTGCCGGGGAGCCGGAATTCGCCATCCCCATTGCGCAGCTTGCGGAGTTTATACCCGTGAATAGCCCCCTTGCCAAGGTGGCGGCGGAAGAAACGCAAGCCGGCTCT
>JAYFNX010000049.1:0-13180 GCA_034933245.1 Candidatus Pelethousia sp. | reverse complement strand
TACGGTGCGGATGATGTAAACGAAGGCGTGGCCATCATGCGCCATGAACACGTGGATGTATCCATCACCGGCAACTCCACCAACCCCACCCGCTTCCAGCATCCTGTGGCCGGCACCTATAAAAAATGGTGCCATGAGCATAGCAAAAAGTATTTTTCCGTGGCGAGCGGCGGCGGCACAGGCCGTACCCTCCATCCGGATAACATGGCTGCGGGCCCCGCTTCTTACGGTATGACGGACACCATGGGCCGTATGCACAGCGACGCCCAGTTTGCCGGAAGCTCCTCCGTCCCCGCGCATGTGGAGATGATGGGCCTTATCGGCATGGGCAACAACCCCATGGTCGGCGCGACCTTGGCGGTTGCCGTAGCCGTATCCCAGGCGCAATAACGCTTTCCCATATAACCCAGCAATGCGGCTCCATGATGGGTTCATGGAGCCGCATCTGCTTCCAGATCGAAGGGGCCACCCGATTCGGCCCTTTATTTTGGATCCCTTGCCCAAACCGAAAGGAGGCTCCCTCTTGTATGGCCTGATCTCTTATCTTTTTTGCAGCCTTTCCCTGGTGCTGATGAGCGACGCCCTATTTTTTCACGGAAGTCTTTTTTTAAGGCTCCCCATGCTTACGGCTCCCGTGGCAGCCCTTTGTGGTTTCCTGGTGGCGCTCGTGTGGTATTTTGACATCAAAAACCGGGAGCGGGCCAAGAAAAAACGCCTCAAAGCCCTCTTTGCCATGGCTCTGGCTCTGGTGTGCTGCATCGGCAGCCTTCTTTTTCTTCTGATCAGGATGTTTATATAATATGGCGGGAAGCAAATTAAAACTTCTATATTTGTTGGATATTTTTCGCCGGGAAACGGATGAGTCCCATCAGCTTACGGTACCCCAATTAATTGATGCGCTGGCGGAACAGGGCATTCTTGCCGAACGCAAGGGCATATATAGGGATATCCGGACGTTGCTGGATTATGGCGTGGCCATTCATAAAACAGCTTCGGGCTATTATTGGGATGACCGCCCCTTGCCTTTCGGCGAAGTGCGCATTTTGGCGCAGGCTTTGGAAGCAGCCCCTTTCCTTACCCGGCGGCGCACGGAAGCCATGGTGTCCAGTCTAAGCGTCCTGCTAAGCAGGCATCAGGCCGAGGCCCTGCTCTCCCTTGCCCTCGGCGCGCCCAAAGCTTCCAACGACGAGGAACTCCGGGCCATGGAGATCCTACGCTCCGCCATGGCCGCGCCCTGTCAAATCACCTTTTCCGCCCGTCCCGCTATGGGATGGGACGATATTCCGCCCGAGCGCTTTGGAGCAAGCCCCTATGGCCTGATTATGCAGGAAGGGCGCTGCTGCCTCGTTTGCAACCTGGAAGGCGGGGACGGTCTTTCCATCCTTCCCCTTGCCGGAATGGTTTCCATCCGGCGAGATGCCACGCCCTGGCGTCCCTTTCCCCAGGTGCACCCGGATGCCGGCCTCCCGTTTGATGCTCGCGGCTATGCCCAGCGGCAAGCCGGCTTTTGCGAAGGACATCTGCAATCCCTTTGCGTTTCTTGTAAAGAGGGCATTTTGTCGGCCATCCTTGGCAGGCTGAGCCCCGCGTCGGCTCCGCAAAAGCAGAGGGACGGCCGCTTTCTTGTGGCAACCGAAGCGGCTGTAACGCCGGAACTGTTTCGGTGGCTTCTATCCTTTGGCGCGGAGCTTGAGGTGCTGGAGCCCATGGCCCTGCGGGAACAAATTTGTCAAAATTTACGCGCATGCCGGGCGCTATATGGCGCATAATAGGCAAAAATGCAGCGCGGCGCATGGAAGATGCGCCGCGCGTTTGTTTTTATAATCGAGGTAAGCCTTAGCCTACATAGGACTTGATGCGGTTCCACGCATCGTTATACACGGTGATGAAATCGCCAAGGTCATGGAAAAGCTCGCATTTATCCAAAAGTTCCTGGGGCGGCATATAGGTCTCGTTGTTGCTATAATCCTCCCCCATAATTTCGAGGGCAGGGGCGTTGGGCGTGGAATACCCGATGTATTCCGCATTCTGTGCCGCCACCTCCGCATCACACAGGAAGTTGATGAACGCCTCCGCTTCCGCGGTGTGCTTGCTGGTCTTGGGAATGATGATATTGTCAAACCAAAGGTTGGTGCCGGTGGCGGGCACGGCATAAGCCAGGTCCGGATTTTCCTCCATGCACCAAATAGCGTCTCCGGAATAGACGATTGCCAGGGCGCCGCCGCCTGAAATCATTCTATCCTTGATGGAATCGCCCAAATAAGCCAGCACCAGCGGCTTTTGCTCAATGAGGGCAGCCTCCGCATCTTGGATATCCTGCGCATCGCGGGTGTTGATGGAGCGGCCCAGCTTCATCAGCGCCACGCCGATGGTATCCCGGATGCTGTCATACATCAGAATCTGGCCGCTGTATTTCTCATTCCATAGAATATCCCAGCTATCCACCGGATCGTCCACCATGGTGGTGTTGTAAAGGATCCCTACGGTCCCCCACATATAGGGCACGGAGTATTTATTTTCGGGATCAAAATCCAAATTCATGAACCTGGGGTCAATATTCTTCAGGTTGGGAATATTTTCTTTGTTGAGCGTATGCAGGAGGTCCTGGGAAATCAGCTTTTCAATAATATAATCGGAAGGGAAGCAAACGTCATAAATGCAATCCGGTTCCTGTAGCTTCACCATCATTTCCTCGTTGGTAGCCATGGAGGTATAGTTGATTTTAATGCCGGTCTCCTCCTCAAATTGGGTGAGAAGGGTCTCATCAATATAATCCCCCCAGTTGAGAATGTAAAGGGTGGTATCCTTTTGCGCATTGCCCGCACAGCCGCAAAGTGCGCCGGCGAGCAGGATCAGGGCCAAAACGAGTGCAATCTTTTTCATGGGCAGGTTCTCCTTTTTGGTTTTTCAAAATCAGGCCGCTACCGCGGCGGGAATTCCTTTGGGCCAGCATTCGGGAGCGCTATAGCCGTTTTATATTTTTCTCCGCTTCCCGTTCCTCTTTTAAGCTGCGCAGGTTGACAAACAGCAGCAGGGTCATCACCGACACGAACATAAGGGTGCTCAAGGCATTAATCTTCGGGCTGATGCCCCGGCGGGCAATGGAGTAAATGTAGATGGAAAGGTTTTGTATGCCCGAAGTGGCGAACCAGCTCACCACGAAATCGTCCAGGCTTAGGGTAAAGGAAAGGATAAAGCCGGAAACAATGCCGGGCATGATATCCGGAATCACCACCTTGCGAATGGCCATCCAAGGGGTGCAGCCCAGATCCATGGCCGCTTCATAGAGCCTGTTGGAACTTTGCCGCAGCTTTGGCAGCACCGAAAAAATCACATAGGGGATGTTAAAGGTAATATGTGCAACGAGCATGCGGGTATATCCACCTTTGATGCCCATGATGGCAAACAGCATCATAAAGCTGATACCCGTCACCAGATCGGGATTTATCATGGGAAGCTGCGAGATGTTCTCCACAACGGCCCGGTTCCGTTTCTTCATGGAATGGATGCCGATGGCCGCAAAGGTGCCGATGGCCGTGGCCGTAAGGGCGGAAATGGCCGCCACGGACAAGGTGACCCACAGGGCATCCATGATGGTGGCGTCCGAAAAGAGGGCCTCGTACCACTTAAAGGAAAGCCCTGCCCAATGGCCCATGGTTTTGGACTCATTGAAGGAGAACACCATCAGTACGACGATGGGCGCATAGAGGAAAAGCAGCATCAGGCCCAGATAAGTGCCTTTGAAAAAGGCGCGCACCCGTTTCACCAGAGCATCCCTCCTTCCTCACCGGCTTCCCGTTCGGCCCGGCGCATGATGGCCATAGAAATGAGCACCAGCACCAGCAGGATGAAGCTCAGAGCGCTGCCCACGGGCCAGGCGTCCCGGCCTAAGGTGATGAACTGATTTTCAATTAAATCGCCATAGAGCATAAACTTGCCGCCGCCCAGAAGGCGGGAAATCGCAAAAGCCGTGATGGCGGGAATAAACACCATGGTGATCCCGCTGATAATGCCGGGCACGGATTGCGGCAAAATCACCTTGAAAAATGTGGTGACCCCGTTTGCCCCCAAATCATAAGCCGCTTCCACCAGGGATTTGTCCAACTTGACCAACACAGAATAAATGGGCAGCACCATGAAGGGCAGAAAGTTATACACGGTGCCCAGCATGATGGCCTCCTCGGTATAAAGCAGGTTCTGGGGTGGTAAACCTAAAACGGCCAGGATGGAGTTGAGAATGCCGGCGCTATCCAGCAGGGCCTGCCAGGCATAGGTGCGCAGCAGAAAATTCATCCACATCGGCACCACAAAAAGCACATACAGGATCGTAGCCGTGCTCTTTTTTGTGCTGGAAAGAATCCATGCAATGGGATAGCCCAAGAGCAGGCAGATCACCGTGGCTTCAAAGGCGATCCATACGGACCGGATCAGCACCTGCATATAAATCGGATCACGCAGGGTGACGGTCAGGTTCTCCAGGGTAAACGCCCCGTTTTTCGTAAAGGCATACCATGCGATCAGCAGCATGGGCGCCAGGATGAAGATGAGCATCCAAACGATGTATGGATAGGCAAACACGGTCCGCTTCATTCTTCCTCCTCCTCGGCCAGCGCTGCCTCAAAACGCTCATCCTCCGTAGAAAGCTCCTGCTCGTCCGGCGTAAGGCTTTTGTGCATGATATGGATCGCATCCGGTAATATGGTAAGGCTTACCCTGCTTTCCGGAGCAATATAATCCGTGGAATGGACCGTCCATACAAAGTCGCCTGTGTCCACCCGAAATTCATAGTGCACGCCCATGAACAAAACGCTTTTTATTACGCCGCTCAGGCTGGAGCGGCCTTCTTCGTATAGGTCGATATCCTCCGGCCGCACCACCACATCCACCGGGGCATTTTCTCCAAAGCCCGCGTCCACGCATTCAAAATCCCGCCCATGGAAGCGCACCCGGTAATCCTGCAACATCACGCCTGGGAGGATATTGCTTTCGCCGATGAATTTAGCCACAAAAATATTCTTTGGCTCATTGTAAATATCCGCAGGGGTACCGATTTGCTGGATTACCCCCTCGTTCATGACCACGATGGTATCGCTCATCGTGAGCGCCTCCTCCTGATCATGGGTCACGTAAATAAAGGTAATGCCCAGTTTCTGTTGCATGCGTTTGAGCTCAAGCTGCATGCCCTTGCGAAGCTTAAGATCCAGCGCGCCAAGAGGCTCGTCCAAAAGAAGCACCTGGGGGCGGTTCACCAGGGCGCGTGCAATCGCCACCCGCTGTTGCTGCCCGCCGGAAAGCTGGTCGATCCACCGCTTGCCGTATCCAACCAGGTTCACAAGCTCCAGCATTTCGTTCACCCTGGTCTCAATCTCCGCTTTTGGAAGCTTTTGGATTTTCAGGCCAAAAGCAATGTTATCGTATACATTTAAATGGGGAAAGAGGGCATAGCGCTGGAATACGGTGTTGACCCGCCTCTTATAAGGAGGCACACGGGTCATATCCTTGTCGTCCATAATCACCTGGCCGCTGCTGGGCAGGGCAAAGCCCGCAATCAAGCGCAGCATGGTGGTTTTCCCGCAGCCCGATGGGCCCAGCAGGGTCAAAAACTCCCCGTCCCGAATATATAAATCGATATTTTTAAGCACATCCACGCCGTCATATTCTTTGCGCAGATGCTTGAGGTCAATCAGATGTTTGCTCATTGTCCTATTTCCCCGCTTTTTTTAGAATGAAGGCGGTGTGGCCACCCAAAGGAGTTTAGCCTCACTTCTGCCCGTGTTCTTAATATAATGGATGCTGGCCGGTTGAAAGCAGAAGCTCTCGCCGCGACGCACACGGTATTTCTTTTCGCCCAAGAAGATATGCACGCTGCCGGAAAGCACATAGCCGAACTCTTCCCCCTCGTGCGGGTCCTGGGGCCAGGTTTCCCCGCCCTGCTGCAAGGTGACAAGGATGGGCTCCAGTTGGTTTTTCTGGGCGTTGGGCACCAGCCATTGTATGGCGTACCCGTTTTCCCCATCCTCCTTCACGAACATATCCTCTGCGGCAAAAACGACCTTTTGGGGAGACGCCTCCAAGAAAAAGGCCGAAATATCCGTACCCAGCGCCTCCAGAATATCCATAAGGGTAGCAATGCTGGGAGAGGTTAGGTTACGCTCAAGCTGAGAGAGGAACCCCTTGGAAAGCTCCGTTCGCGCCGCCAATTCCTCTTGGGTGAGGCCTAACTTTAGCCGTTGTTGCTTGATCTTATCCCCGATATCTATCATATGTTTTCCTCAACCGGGCAAAATGTCCGGTGCCATAAATATAAACCTTAAGTTTAGAAAGCCTAAACACACATAGATGATTAAATCATTTTCCCGCGTGAAAGTCAAGTATTACGTTACTTTTTGTTTATTATTGTTGTGATGTTTCTTTTTGTTTCGACAGGGACTTATCTCCATAAAAGAGGGCCGGTGGATTGCTGGCTTGGGCGCCAATATGTTATAATAACGGCAGAATTCTACGAGGTGGGGCATGAGACGACAGCATTCTTACCGACGCGCGCGAAAAATACGCCGCCGTCGGAGCATTAAACAAAGCAATTGGTGGCCTTTCCTGCTTATGGGCGGAGTGGTTCTTGGAATTTTACTCCTAGTGGCCTTCGTGTTCTATTTTGCGCTTCCCCGAGCTGCAAAATGGCTGGATTTTGAATATAAGGCGCCTTTTCTGCCGGCGGCTACGCCTGCGCCCACGCCCCAGCCAACGCCTACCCCCCATCCCATCACGTATTTTAATCCCTCCGACCATACCCAAGAGGTGGTATTGGAAGGCTATTCCGAATACAAATGGCTATCCGATCCTTTCATTTATAAGGATAAGATGATCATCTGCGCCGGCAAGGTGAATCAGGGGGACAAACAGGTGCATATGCTGCATATGTATTGGTTTGACGCAACGGCTCGCACCGCGGAACAAGTACCCCTTACTCCCCAGAACGCGCATTTCATGTTTCCGAAGTTCAACGAGAAATGGCTGGTTTACCTGGACGCCAAGCTGGACGGGGGCGGCGCCCTTATGGCCGTGGATCTTACGGCCGCGACCCTGAAGCCCGTAAAAATCAAGGATATTTACACCGGGCAGCCCGAACCGATGCTGGATGGCGATGATGTAGCCTACATTGATAGGACTGGTTCAAAGAAGGAAAAGCTCTTTGTATGCGATCTGGCCACCATGGAAAGCACGGTGGTAGAGATGTTCTCTGGAACGGTATATGGCCAGAGCAAGCCCAGCCTTTCGGAGGGCCGCCTCCTTTGGGCGGATGCCGCCACGGCGGAGGGTGATTCCGATCTGAGCTGCATTAGCTATATCAACCTGTCTTCCTCCATCATAAGCAGCTATAGCCCCGGTACCTTCGTACATGACCCGAAGGCCAGCGGCAACTATACGGCTTGGCTTTCGGATGTGCACAGCAGTTCCACACAACTCTACGGGGTAGGCGGTCTTTCCGGCAAGCCCACCCTTATCGACAGCGGAGTCGTGGACTTCGGCATAGGTTCGGATTTCGTCGCCTACTCCAGGGGGGAATCCATTTATGTTTACATGTTCGAAACCGGCGATATCTACCGGATTACGCACGATTATGAATATGCCCAATTCCTAGGGGTGAGCGGAGACTATGTGATGTGGATGGATGTGACCAGCCGCGAGCGTGACATCGTCAAGTACGTCGCCATTCCATAAAGGAAAGGATAGAACATGTCTAAGCAGGCAAAAACGATTTTCCTCTGCGGCGAGTGCGGCTATGAGAGCGGTAAATGGCTGGGTAAATGCCCGGGCTGTGGCAGTTGGAACACCCTGGTGGAAGAGAAGGTTCTTTCTCCCAAATCCCAGGCGGCCTTTGCGGGCCAAGCGCAAGCACTTCCCCTGCGGGAAGTGGCTTCGGAGGGGGCCCGGCGCACATCCACGGGCATCGGCGAACTAGACCGGGTTCTAGGCACCTCCGCGGAAGGTGCAGGCGGTGTGGTGGCAGGCTCTACCATCCTCTTAGGGGGGGATCCCGGCATTGGAAAATCCACCCTGCTCATGCAGGTTGCCGCCAGCCTGGCTACCCATGCGCCCGTTCTCTACGTAACTGGAGAAGAAAGCCCGGCCCAGCTTAAGCTCCGGGCGGGACGTCTGGGTGTGGGGGAGGATATGCTCCTGCTGGCTGAAACCGATCTCTTGAGCATCCAGGCGGAAGTGGCCCGCGTAAAACCGGCTTATCTAATTGTAGACTCCATTCAGACCATGTATTGCCCGGAATGTACGGGCGTTACGGGTAGCGTGAGCCAGGTGCGGGAGGCCACGGCCCTTTTGACCCGCCTGGCAAAAACCACGGGCTGCGCCGTATTCATTGTTGGCCATGTAACCAAAGAGGGGGCTATCGCAGGCCCGCGCATTCTGGAGCATATGGTGGATACGGTGCTCTATTTCGAAGGAGAGCGCCACGATGCCTTTCGTCTTCTGCGGGCCGTAAAGAACCGTTTTGGTTCTACGGATGAGATTGGCGTGTTCGAAATGCGGGCAAACGGCATGGCGGAGATTGTGGACCCATCCTCCCTGTTTCTCACGGGAGCCCAGGCAGCCGGCTGCGCCGTTACCTGCGCCATGGAGGGCACACGCCCGATGCTAGTTGAGGTGCAGGCTCTGCTAAGTGCCTCGGCCTTTAACAACCCCCGCCGCATGGCAGCGGGGATGGATGCCAACCGTCTCGTTCTCCTGCTGGCGGTTTTGGAAAAAAAAGCCGGCCTCAAGCTTTACGATAAAGATGTTTATACAAATGTGGTGGGCGGCCTGCGCCTGGAGGAGCGGAGTGCGGATTTGGCCATTTCCTTATGCATCGCTTCCTCTCTCGCAGATTTGCCGCTTCCCCCGCATACGGCGCTCTTGGGAGAAATCTCCCTTACGGGCGAAGTACGCCCCGTGAACCGCCTGGATAAACGCATTCAAGAATGTGCACGGTTGGGTTTTTCCCATATCGTTTTGCCTAAAAGTGAGGCTTTGCCCAGCCTTCCCAACATAAAATACACGATCGTTTCCCATATTCGTGAAGCAATGTTGTTGCTTCACGGCTGAGCTTGTGCTATAATTGGTTTCGCGGTCAATATTTTGCTTGTGCCTGTAGCTCAGCTGGATAGAGTATCAGACTCCGACTCTGAGGGTCGCACGTTCGAATCGTGTCAGGCACGCCAAAGAGCCTCCGAAAACAAACATTTTCGGAGGCTCTTTCTTTTTACAGGGGTATATCGGGACGACGCTTCTCCACATCCCATTTTTATGGGGTGGAAATTGAAGCCGCCTATAGAAAGGCAAGCAACAGATACATAAAACAACCACGATACGCCTGCTTCCTGGTCTCAACGGTTCTAACACTGCAGATCTCCACGATTATCCCGCCTGATTACCATGCAGGTTTACTGCGCATAGTTTGAAGCTGTTCAGCTCCACCGCGTCTCTCTTTTCCGGCCTTGTTGCCGGTCCTCTTTGGGGGGGCTGGCTCCATAACTTATCCACCAGCTTTTTAGGATGCACTTTCTGGGTGCATAATAAACTTACCGGCAGGTATCCTCCCTTTCTATTTCATTTGCATACGATCCTTGTGATACAAGCTGTAGTTGCTTAGCTTGAATCTGGTAAGCTATGTCGGCAACATTTGCGCACAGCCGTTTATCGTGGGAGATGAAGGCACTCGTCCCAGTATAGCGCTTCATCATTGCCTCCAGCGCTTCTATGGCGGCAACATCTAAAAAATTGCTCGGTTCGTCCATAAGTAAAATATTATAGCGGCCCAATAACATCTTTACAAGGTTAAGTTTTATCAATTCTCCGCCGCTCAGAACGGATAGATCCTTATCAATATCCTTCTGCGAAAAACCTATGGAAGCGAGGGCCATTCGTATTTGGGATTCTTGATAATCGCAGGTTTCCCGCATAAATTCAATAAGCTTTTCCCCGGCTTTGTATTTATACCCTGTTTGCGCGAAGTATCCGATCTCAGCCTTGGGCGATATTTGTATTTCATCCTCGTGGCCTAGAATCATGTGAAATAATGTGGTTTTTTCACTGCTGTTTTTGCCGAGCAATGCAACTTTTGCATGCAAAGGAATTGGAAAAGATCCGTTCTCCATATCTCTTTGTCAGCCCTTTTCCTGTAATAGGAAAAGGATTATGTAATTCCATTGCTTTACTCTGATAAAATCCCACATTGGATACTTTCGCAGGAGCCTTTCTCGTCCAACTTCTTTACCGATTTTAATCGCATACTCACAAGCGCAAGCGCCAGCACGAATATACCTGTAACCATGAACCAACCGTTTGTTCCAATCTTCCCAGCAAATAATCCTGCTGCGACCAGACCGATTGGCATGGCAAATGACATCATGCTCATAGAAAGCGCAAAAACGCGGCCCAAGTATTCAGGTTGAATCTTTTCTTGGAAAATTGCCGTCTGCACGCCATAAAACGGTGCTGATATACCCATCCATAAACAGCATCCAACAAATGCAATATACGCGGTTGATGAAAGTAAGCCGGAAATCAGCAGGGCAACGCCCATTATGAGCATTGAGCCAAATATGGTGCGCGTCTTCTTTTTAAAGCCACCCCATATGCCAAGTATGGTTCCGCCAATGAGCATGCCCGTGGCAAATACCATTTCGGTAATTGCCACATGTGTTGCCGTGCCGTTAAAATAGTCCATACTCATCAGCGGGAACAGCGCGTTGATCGGCATATATGCAAACATATACAGCGCGCCAATCATCAGCAGCGCTATTAGGCCTTTATCGCTTCTTATGACGCAATAGCCTTCCTTGATTTCGGCAATAAAGTTTTGCTTTGCATGAATTGCACTTTTCTTAACAGCTGGGATATGAATAACGCCCACAGCCATGCAAGCTATGCATGCGCCGATCATATCCAGCGCTACAATTGCTGCAAGCGGCCAGGTTGCGTATAAAAGAGCTCCCATCACGGGGCTTATGATGTAACTAATGGACTGGATGGCTTGGCTATACCCTGCGCATTTTGCTAACCTGTCCTCCGGTACCAGCAACGGCGTAACTGCAGAAATTGCAGGCGTATGAAATGCGGTGCCTACGCTTCTCATAAACAGAACAGTCAAAACAACCCATATAGGAGGTTCAACGAACATCGCAACTACCGCCAAACCACCGCCAACAAGGGCAATATAGGCATCGGCAACAATCATTACTACTTTTCTGCTGAACCGGTCTATCCACACCCCTATAAACAGCCCCAGAATTGCCTGCGGAACAAATCCAACAAGCGTCGCCATCGCGAGAATAAACGCGGAGTTTGTCTTTTCGGTCAAATACAGGATAATAGCCATCTGCAAAACGCTGCTCGTTAGGAGGGAGATAGCTTGCCCCGCCCATATTGTAAAATACTTTTGTTTCCAATTTTGTTCTTTCATGATTCCCCCTCATTATAATAAGCCCTATTGTTTCCTAGAGACATAAAAAAGCAGACCTCCGTCCGCAATGCGAGCTTTGATCTGCTTTATTATAATATGAAAAAAGCATGGTAAGGCGGAAACAACGAGAGGTTATCTCTTAGCCTGAACGTATGCCTGCATCCATAAAAAATAAGCACAACAAAAAACAACCATCATTGCGGATGGAAACTGCATTTTTTGTGTACTTATTTTAAACGCATGCTGGCAGTCATAATGCTATATGCCGCTCCTTATACCATTCTGATATTATTTACATGTAGATTATCATGGGGCAACATCCCTGTCAACACCATTGTAGCGATACACGTTTTCTGATTCATTCCCGAGGCAAATGGGTTATGGCTATCCTGCCGCATTCCATTTTGGGATTCGTTCTCTGTCTTCGTCCTGCGCTATTACTATCCGCATGCTTTCCTATGGCAATCCTTCTGAAGTAACGGCCGCCTGCCAAGATCCGATGGATTTTCAGATTGATAAAGAGCGGTGGGGATTCGGTGCGTCCGCTTGCGTAAATTAACCGAAAGTTCATAAGATCCAAGCACAAAACCGCCATGTTTGCATTGACCGCCTCGCCCCCAAAGGGATATTATTATAGTGTTTCAAAATATATCGATTTGGAAAGGACGAAGGCGAAAAATGCGCAAAAAGTGGTGCATCGCAACGCTATGTCTTGCGTTGCTGCTTGTGTGTGTGGCCGTGCCCGCACAGGCGGCGGTGTTTTGCTCGGAGGTTCGCGTGCTTCTCTCCCTGGGAGCGCAGCAAACGCTTGCCTTTACGCCCGTGGGTGAATACACCTTAAAAGAGGCCCCTGAGCTTGCCATCGGCAACGGGGAACTACAGGTTTCAGTATTGGGCGGGCGCATATCCCTGCAAGTGGGCGAAAAGACCGTTACCGCCGCTTCCCTTACGCTTCTAAGCAAAAATTATGGTAAAACCACGGACTATATCCGCCTGCAAAACTCCAATTACGACACCTGTACCTATCTTGGAAACATAGCTTTTGACGTGTCGGAGGGCGCGGTTCGCGCCATTAATACGCTGCCCATCGAGCAATACCTCTATGGCGTAGTCCCGCACGAAATGAGCAATCTTTTTCCGATAGACGCATTGAAGGCCCAGGCTGTCTGCGCCCGCACCTATGCGGCATCCCGGTGCTCCCAATACGGCAGCCGTGCCTATGATTTGCTGGATACCTCAAAAGACCAGGTATATCGGGGCTATGCCAGCAAGAACGCCCGCGCTATTGCCGCGGTAGACGCAACCCGCGGACAGGTGCTCACCTATGCGGACGACATCATTGCCGCATACTATTCCGCTTCCAACGGCGGGCAGACGGAAAAAACGGGCAATGTATGGAAAGACGATCTCCCCTATTATACCCAGGCGGATGATCCCTTCGATCTTGCGAATGCCTCCAGCATTGAGGAAAAAGCCTTCATTCCCGAAGCGTTTACCGAAGCAACCATGCGGATCATGGACGCTTCTGTGCTACTTGCGCTGGAGCGCGGGGCATTTGAGGCGGCGGGGCGGGAGGTAACGCTCCTGGCTACGGTGGGGGTTACGCCTAAAGATCCCGAATATGAAGCGCCTAGCCGCGTCTATACCAAAGCGGACGTAACCCTCGTTGTGGGGTATGAGGAAGAAGGCCAAGCGAAAACCGGGCAGCTCACCGTGCCGCTTACTTTG
>JAYFNX010000048.1:0-22563 GCA_034933245.1 Candidatus Pelethousia sp. | reverse complement strand
GAAAGAAGGGTATCGGTTGCCTCTGACAAATCACTGATTTTGAGGAGACCCTCTACAGGCTTTTTTTCATGCTTGCGCACTTTGTCCATGGCATGGCGTCCCTTTTTCTTGTTTAGTTTGTATTGCAATCCAGTACAATTTTTACCACATCCGGCGGGTTTTGCAGGGCGAGCTTCAGGGCAAGCTTATAATCATCCAGCTTAAAATGGTTGGTTACAAAGCCCTCCACCTTATAGATCCCATCCCGAATCCACTCCTGGGCAAGATCAAAGGTATATAACTTGCGGCCTTGCCACTCCTCCATACCATGGGCATCCACGCCGATGATTCGCAACTCCTGCCACCATACGGGGCTTTCATCGAAAGTAACGGCCCGCATATGATGGCCGATTTTTACGTAGGTTCCTTTAGCCCGAAGCAGGCGGAGCCCCGTCGTGTTGGCCCAGTCGCCCCCAATGCAGTCATAAAGCCTGTCAAATCCGCCGAAAAAATACTTGTTTTTGTTCATGCCGGTATAGACCGGGCTTCCGCCTGTCGCTTTGGAGGCCGCTTCGTAAAGATCACCGGAGAGAACATGGTCCGCCCCTAAGCGCTTGGCAAAATCCTGCTTGGTTTTCACCCGCTCCATCACCCAGACCTCGCAATCCGGCTGAACGATTTTAATGGCTTGCACCACGCCCAACCCGATGGTGCCGCAGCCCATAACCAACACTTTTTCGCCTTTTTGCGGCGGCGCGCAAAGTACGGAATGGATGGATACACAGGTGGGTTCCACCATCACGGCCTGTTCGTCGCTCAGCTCGTCATAGATATGGGCTAGGCCGCGGGCGGGATAGACGAAGCTGTCGCCAAATCCGCCCCCTGTATCCGGCAGCGACTGGGGTGGGGGCGCGCCATAGTTCGTACAAAAATTGTAGTTGCCCGCCTCGCAATAAGAACACCGGGGTTTGATGCCCTTGGTATCGCAGCCCGCCATATAGGCTCGGATTGTCACGCGGTCGCCCACCTTAAAATCCTGTACGGCTCCGCCCACTTCTGTGATGACGCCCACATTTTCATGGCCAAGATAGGTGCGCTTTGATGCGGGTATGGGTTCAAAGGCGGAATTTGTTCCCGTCGTAGCTTTAAAAAAGCTCATGTCCGTTCCGCAAACGCCGCAGGCGATGTTTTTAACCCGCACCCAGTCCTTAGCGGGCAAGGGAGGATCGGGCAAATTTTTATTATATTTTACCGCGTTGAGACCCGTATACAAGATTGGCTTGCAATGCTTGGCGGCAAACTTGGTAATAAGAATCCGCGGAATATCCTTCTCAAAATAAATCGTTTTCAAACGGAAGCCCTCCTTTTGAATCCTGTCTTTTATAGTATCAGATTTCGCCCTGCCGGGCCAGCATAAAAGCGGGCCCAGCCGGGCAAAGCAGAGGGATCAGGTGAGCATGCCCTGCAAAATTGCCATATAGTCGTTTAAATAGCAGGCGTATTCCGGGCTGCCAATGGTCTCTACATAGCCCTTTTCCACACCTTCCACAAACGCGACCTCCTTGAGCAGCACCTTAAGGGCCCCTTCCACACTTTTGAACGAAAAGTGTACGAAGGGGGACCGACGGGTATATACGCCATGACCGGATTTGCTCTTGCCTGCGGCAATCCGCAGGTAGCAGGCAATATAATGGGGATCGTCCCCGTTTTTCACGGTAAACTGATAGATGCGGTCCGGCTGACGGCGGCAAAATTCCTGCATATGGGGATCGCCCAGCTTGTTATATTGGGATAGGGCCCGGGTAATCATATACAGGCTGCATTTCACCTTAAGCGCCTGCCCGGCAAAATCCTTGGGCACCTTCTTGGGGGACATGATCATCAGCCCCATGAGAATGGATAGCACAGGGGGCAGAAGGCTGAGCTTTCCCTTGATGGATGGAAGCGCCATTCCGCCGCGCAGCAGCGCGTTCATCTTTTCTATCGTAGGAAAGGTTAGCGCCAGATCGTATTGTGTGGCCGGTCCCTGCACCACACGCACGTTACCGTCATCAAAGATCAGATGGCAGCACAGCAACTCATCTTCGTTTTTTGCCCCGAATTGTACGGTTGCTTTAAAATGTTCAAATTTTTTGTGCAGCTTGGGGTCGTCATCAAGCAGCACCTGCATAACGGGGAAGGCTGCATTGAAAAACAGCTTTGCCGTCATGATATCCTGTTGCGATGCGCGCATGCTTCTTCCCCCTTCTCAATCGTCGTTCCAGTCTTCATCCGCCTCAAACTCCATGCCCATCATCTCGCGCACGACATCCACGATTCCATTGGCATCCAGCTTGTAGTAGGCATAGAGATCCTCTGCATAGCCGATGGTAGTAAAGGTATCATAAAGACCGTGCTTTTTAAACACACAGCCCTTGCCGGATTCCGCGATCACCCCGCCTACGGCGTCGCCAAGCCCGCCCTCAATGTTATGCTCCTCCACGGTAAGGATGCGGCGGGTGCCTTGCACGGCGGACAGAATAGCCTCCCGGTCAATCGGTTTGATGGTATGCATGTTAATAACCCGCACGGAAAGGCCGTCGGCTTCCGCCAAAGTCTTTGCCGCATTCATGGCTTGCAAAACGGCGATGCCACAGCAGATAATGGTTAAATCCGTGCCTTCCCGCATGGTGATAGCTTTGCCGATTTCGTAGGTATACTGATCATTTTCATAGCAGGGCGGTTCAAAGCCACGGCCAATGCGGATATAGACGGGGCCCGGCGTGTCCACGCAGGCTTGCACCGCCTTCGAGGTTTCAATGCCGTCCGCCGGACAGATCACCGTCATATTGGGAATTGCCCGCATAAGGGCAAAATCCTCGGTGCAGTGGTGGGTCGTTCCGGCATGGCCGAAGGAGATGCCGGCATGGGTGGCGATAATCTTTACAGGCAAATTTTGGTAAGCAATGTCGGTTCGAACCTGTTCGCCGGCCCGCAGGCAGGCGAATACCGCCATGGTGGAGGCGAATGGTATAAGCCCCGCTTTTGCCAAACCGGCCGCTATGCCAAAGAGGTTTTGCTCGGCGATACCCACGTTGAAAAAGCGGTCCGGAAAGGCCTTTTCAAAATGCACAATAGCCGTAGTCTTTGCCAAGTCCGCAGTAAGGCCCACGATCTTATCGTTATGCTTGCCCAGTTCTGCCAAGGTGCGTCCGTAAATTTCTTTGGCCGTCATCGTGGCTGCATCGTATGCATTCCAGTTGGTGCCGGTTACAACTGCCATGGTTTTTTCCTCCTTAACCTTTCATGATCGAAGCCTTGGCCTTGGCGCAAAGCTCGGAATCTCCTGCGGCATAGTGGTAGACCACGTTGTTTTCCATAAAGTCCACGCCTTTGCCCTTGATGGTATTTGCAAGAATGAGCACCGGCTTTTCAGTTGCCTGCCATGCCTTTTCCAAGGCGGCATCCAGTTGGTCGAAATCATGGCCGTTCACTTCCAAAACCTCCCAGCCAAAAGCCCGCCATTTATCCGCGAAAGGTTCCAGGGCCATGATGTCCTCGGTTTTTCCGTCGATCATGAGCCGGTTGCGGTCCACAATGCCAATCACATTTCCCAGCTTGAAATGGACGGCTGCCATGGCCGCTTCCCAAACGCTACCTTCGCAGCACTCGCCATCTCCCATAATGCAAACGGTTTTCCAATTCTTTTTCAGATAACGCGCACCCAAACCCAAGCCCACCGCCATGGACAACCCATGCCCCAGGCTGCCGGCGGAAACATCACAGCCGTTGATTTTATTGGAATCCGGATGCATGGCAAAGGGAGAGCCGAAGTGGTTAAAACTCATGAGGGTTTCCACGGGGAAATACCCTTTCTTGGCAAGCACGGGAATATACCCCGCTGCCGCGTGCCCCTTCGAGAGGATGAACCTATCGCGTTCCTCCCACTGGGGGTTCTTTGGGTCAATGTTCAGATACTTAAAATAGAGCATTGTCAGAATGTCCAGAATGCTTAGGGAACCGCCAATGTGCGCTCCGCCCGACCACCCCATTACGTCGATGGTCGTTAAACGCAAATCCCGTGCCGTATTCTGCAGCCGCTGCTTTTCTACGTCAGAAAGTGCCATAGATCCTACCTCCCTATATTGTTAGATGTGTTTGAAGTGCCCTTGAATGTGATAAGTAGATAGTTTTACTCTCTATTTTTACTATACTATTCCCCGCGCGTTGCCGCAATGCCTTATAGGAAAGATTCCCATATAAGTTTCTTATACCATTGTATGAAGTATGCGGCGCTTTACACCTGCATTTTGTTCCCCGAACGCCTGTTGAAAAAGGGGATTGTGAACATACACGCTGTGGTTTAGTCCCCCCAAGTGGAATTGTATGCTTCTTATCCATATAACGGCGAGCGCATAGGAAAGGGGAGGGGAACCGTGATGTTTGGAAATATCCCCCGTATTTTTGACAGGCAAATTCTATTGCCTAAAATAGCAGGGCCTATTTCGTTATTCTTAAACGAAAGTATTCTATACTAGCATTCTATGATGTAACATGGGATTAAAAATACAAAGCGCTTGGCATTACAAACGTTATAGCGTAAAAAGTGCAAACGGCCATGTCGAACATCAAGATCTGCTCGCACGCTTTAAAAAGATCCATATTCCTCCAGCACTGTGGAAAAATATGGATCCTTAAGAGCAAAGGTAATATTAAGCGGCCGTGTAATAAATCGCGCCGCTAGAAGTGGTAATCGTACCCAAGGTGGTATTTTCTACGATAAAGGTCTCCACATGGCTAGCCTGGATTGTACCGGGATCTGCTACCGAGAAGGTGTAATTTTCATTATTCGTTCCGTCGGATAAAGCAACATAATAGTACGCGGCAGTTCCCGATTTGCACGGGACTTGGGCTGTATTTGTAACCGCAATGGATAGTACGGCATTGGTGCTGCTGGTATCAAATGGAGTACCACTATCTACAGTAATGGCAACATCCGTCATAAGTTTCCCTCCTGTTTATTTTAGAATATTGAAAGTACATGCTTTCAATTGCAGTTTATGCCGGAACGTAGATTGTGTTCCTGTTTATAGAGATCGGTCCCAAAATGTTTTTTAAAACGTATACTTATAAGGGTGATATTATAATGAGTTATCTGGATTTAGCTTGCCGGAAATCAATTAGCCTGGCAAATCGTATCAAACGCTGCGAATATCAGACCGATACCTTGTGCGTCGGACATAATTATAAAACCTACCTTTTTTTTGAGCTTCCTTCCAGCACTTGCATAAGCCGTATTGAAAAGGCAGTGTTAATCCTTTTTAAAATTCCTGTGGTTGTGATAGAAACAAATCTATTTGCAGAGAATAACCAGTATTGCGTTCGTCCGCTTTTCGATTATTTTAGCGTTTACAGCAACTGGTATATGCCGCCGAGGGCCGACCGTAATTTTAGTGTATATTATAGGGATGAAGCTTGTATGGGCTACACGGAAATTAATATTACAACCATCGCAAAGGCATGGTTTGATGGGAAAGTAGAAAACAAAGGGCTACTCCTGACCGGTGCGCCAAATGCAACCCCCCTCATCTATGCATCTAGCCAGTATGAAACGGAGGGGATGCAGCCGGTGCTTCGTTTGACATATGAACCATTATCTGTGCCGCTGAGTCTGGCACAATGTACCGTGAAAGTCGATGAGATGCCTCAATAGGGCCCATCCTTACCTTACCTAGCCGCTGCCACGGTTCCCAACTTGTTGGCGGCCATAGGTAACGCAGAGAGATGACAAAAGGGAAAGACGAACAATGCTTGTTGCCCGTGCGGGGGAGAAAAACACAACCGGACATTGGTGAGCTGGGAAGACGGAGCGGGGGGAGCAGCGATGGAAATTTAAACGCTCTCTACCTTTTCCCGTTGGGAAAGAAGCTCCTCCATGATCCTGGCTGCGCAGCCTACCAATTCCGCACAGGGCCGTTTATCATAATACGCCTGCGTACGCAACGCCGGAATGGGGTTGTCCGGCCCGGCGCCCAGCCCTAAAAGCTCCCTACATAAAATAGAGTGGTTTTCGGCTTTAAATTGTGCGGCAAGGTCCTGAATGAGCTGATAATGTGCCGCTTTCGCAGCATTATCCGTCGGATCGGTATAACCGTATTTCATTCCGGCAATGGCGAACATGCTGCTCACAGCCCCGCATACCTCCCGGAGCCTGCCCATGCCGCCGCCAAAGGAGGAAGCAAGCTTTAGCGCCGTCTCAAAATCGAGCCCTAAATCCTCACAGAAAACAGCGAATACGGATTGCGCACAATTATACCCTTCCTTAAACAACGCCATTGCCTGCTCTTGCTTGCTGCCCATATTGCCTCCTTGTTAATCCCGTTTACAATGCAAAACGCCCTGCGCACGGCCTGATGGGGATACGAAGCGGGGCTGCATTTGTTTTTATTTTTTCAGCTGATGCTATATAAGTAGGATACCGATATCCACGTTTACCACGGCTTTTCTATATTGGGCTGCATCGCCTGCGAACAAACCCTGTTTATAATAGCCTATGGAAACGGTTAAATCGCTTTTTACAGCCAGTTCCGCTTCGCCCGTGTCCCCATTGAGGCCACTGTTAATATCCACGCTGACCACAAACCCGTCTGCGACGTTAACGGATTGAATCGCGTTCCTCGCAAGACCCCGTACCATCCCCGAAAATCCTGTGCCCAATATACAGTCCACAAGAATATCGTAGTGTGTTAGCGCTGTGCTTTCTTGAAAAGGCCGGATACATACGCCTTTTTGCGTTGCCTGTGCAAAATAGTGCAGCCCGTCCTCCGTCAGCCTTTCGCTGATACGAAACACATCCGGGGAAATGCCATGGTCTGCCAGTATGCAGGCGAGGGCAAACCCATCGCCACCATTATTGCCGCCGCCTGTCAGAATGGCTATACGGCCGTGCCAATCCACTGCATGGAATACGCCCATTGCCGCACGGTACATAAGTTCGGCCCCCGGCACAAAGTTGGCAATGGTATAGGCATCGCTCCGGCGCATAAGCTCTACGGATATGACGGTCTCTTTTTTACCGTTTACAATCCTCTCCATTCTATCCGCCATCCATACCATCCTCCTCGTTGGTTCGTATCCGGAATAGGCAAAAGCCTTGCATTAACCCATATGACACAAATCCATAAGCGCTCGGTGCATCTGTTCAAATTCTTGCTGGGAGGAAAGGGCGACAAGATAATCGCCGTGCATAATCTGAGTATCCCCATTGGGGACAACCTCTTTTTTGCCCCGGCTCAGGCCTACTATCAGCACGCCCTCCGGCCAGTTCACTTCCTTAACCTTCTTACCGTCAACCTTGCTGCCCAACTCCACAGAAATCTCGATCATGGTTCCGCTTTCTTTTATATGAAGGCTCTCCTCGCTTTCACCGGAAAGGCGTTCCAGCAGCACCTCGTAGATAGGCGAAATTTTCAGAAGATCGGAGGTAAGCAAGGCGATAAACGCAACGGCCGCAACGGGTAGAAGATGAATCAGGGAGCCTGTCATTTCCGCCATGAGCAGGATGCTTGTTATCGGCGCTTTGACGGATCCGGACATAACGCCTGCCATGGCGCATACGCAACACGCCGGAATGCACGCTTGGGGCAAACCATAGGAAACCAGCGTCTGCCCCACGATGGAGCCGGTTAGGGCGCCAATGGAAAGAATGGGCATAAAAATGCCGCCAGGAATTCCGCTTCCAAAGCTTGTACAGGTAAAAAGGAGCTTAACGGCAAGAAGCATTACCAGCATAGAAATCCCGGCCTGCGCCTTTTCGGAAAGCAGAATAAGGTTCTGGCCGCCACCCAGAACCTGGGGGATTAACAAGCCGCAGGGCAGGGCGATGAGCAGGGCTACCATGGGGCGCAAGGCGGGCGGCAGCTTTTCATAGAGAATACCGAATTTCAGCAATCCTTTATTTGTGATGGCGCCAACCACACCGCACAGGACCCCGAGCGGCAAGAGCCAGGCATAGGACCAGATCGGCAACTGTACGATATCGCCGTAATCGAGAACCGGCGTCAAGCCGAAAAAGCATTTTGATACGACATCGGCCGTTAACGCCGCCGTGATTGCTGCAAGCAAAATATTGGGGGAAAAGGTCCGATGCACTTCTTCCAGGGCAAACATAGCGCCGGATAGGGGAGCGTTAAATGCTGCGGAGAGGCCGGCGGACGCTCCGGCCGTAATGAGACAGTTTTCTTCCAGAATATTGCCGCTGATCTTTTTTGCAAGACCATGGCTGCCGGCAGCGCCGATTTGGATGGAAGGACCCTCCCGCCCCAGGGAAAGACCAAAAAAAGAGGAAAGAAATCCGGCCAGGAATCGCACAAGCAAGATGGTATGCCACTTCATCTTCATGCCGAGCATTACGATTCCTTCCACCTGCGGAATGCCGCTTCCTTTCGCATAAGGCTCCAGCCTCATAAGGTAATACAAAACATACCCTACGGCTGCAATAATAAGCACCCACGGAATAATATACCCGGGGTGCAATTTAAGAAACGCATAGGCCTGCAGAGATTTTTTGATGCCAAACTCCATTCCCAGCCGATAGAATGATACCAGCAGCCCGGCTGCCACACCGGCAAGGATCCCTTTGTAAGCAACACTCCACTTCAACTTGTTAAAATCGGACAAAATTTTTGATATTTCCACGTCCATTCATGCTCCTTCAAAAAGTAGAAAAACTCCATGCAAATTTATATTCTATCACAGATCGGCGCAATGGAAGCAAAAAAATATAAAAAATGTGCTAAGAATTTGTATGAATCTAATTTTTTCATATGCAAATGGCGGATACCATGCTTTTTGGAATAACAGTAGCTGGGCCGGCTTCGCGAAAAGAATCAACTGCGCAGCGTTGCGCGCAGGCGATCCGTATGAAGCAAGAGATCCAATCCGTCCAGGGGGGACATAACCAGAACATCGGCGTGGGGTAGCAAAGCGGCGCACATTCCTTCGCAGGCCAGCACCGCAATGGAAAGATCGGCTTCGTCAAACATTTGTATGTCGTTGTATCCATTGCCCAGGCAAACGACCCCTCCCCCCAGGCTTTGGATGATTGCCCGTTTGCATGCAGCGGCCCCCGCTTGGGGGAATGTCCGCACCTCTACAGGAAGCTTGGCGCACTGCGCACGAACCGTTCCATATGTATCGGCCGTTAGTATGGAGATATCCACAAGCTTACTGAGTTCCTCAAAACGCGCCTTCACCCCTTCGAACAGTTGACCGTCCTCGGCAATCGTACCGTTGTAGTCCACTGCCAGATAATGCAGCATGTAGGGATCCCTTCCCGGGATATGAATTTCGATCATGTTTCAGGCTCCTTCTCAACGGGATTAAAAAATAGGATGGGGTTTCTGGACGGCTTTCGTTTGGCTGCTGCCTTTCCGGAAGACGTACCCCCTCGGTTAATTTTGCAAAACTTTCTCGGAAGCATCCTTGCCGGCGCATTATAAGGCCCATCGGGAATAAGACCCCATTTCATATTTATTCCACGTGGTCCAATAAATAGCCATATCCTTCCCGCTCCATCTCTTCTTTGGGGATAAACCGGAGGGAAGCGCTGTTTATGCAATAACGCAGCCCGCCCGCGGCTTGAGGGCCATCCTCAAAGACGTGGCCCAAGTGCGCGTCCCCGCTGCGGCTTCGCACCTCGGTCCGGATCATGCCGTGGGAATGATCCCGCTTTTGCCGCAAGACGCCGGGATCAATAGGCTTTGAAAAACTGGGCCAGCCGCAGCCGGATTCGAATTTATCCGCCGAGGAAAAGAGCGGCTCACCGGTGGTAACATCCACATAGATGCCGGATTCAAATGTTCGATAGAACTCGTTTTGAAACGGCGGCTCGGTGGCGTTGTTTTGGGTCACCTCGTATTGCACGGGGGAGAGCGTGGCACGTAGGCTGCCCGCATCCGGCGCAGGATAGACGGTGGAATTTACCACGGCCTTGGATGCCTTTTCAACCTTATCGCTGGAAATATGGCAATATCCGCCCGGGTTTTTATCCAAATACTTTTGATGGTATTCTTCCGCCGGGCTGAAATTTTGAAGGGGCTTCACCTCTATGGAAATAGGCTTGGCATAGCTTTTTTGCAGCTGCGCGATAGAGCGTTGGATAATGGGTAAGTCTTCTTGCTTCACATAGTATATGCCTGTGCGGTATTGGACGCCCGCATCGCCGCCCTGCTTGTTTATGGATACGGGGTCGATCGATTCATAATAAAGGCTTAGGAGAAATGCCAGTGAAACAATGGCTGGGTTATAGACTACCCGGACGGTTTCGGCATGGCCCGTATGGCGCTTGCACACCTCTTCGTAGGTAGGGTTGCGGGTCGTTCCGTTCGCATAGCCTACCTGCGTTTCCAAAACGCCCCGTATGGCGCCAAGATATTTTTCCGTACCCCAGAAGCAGCCGCCTGCAAGATAGATTTCCGCCATATTGCACCTCGTTGTTTTTTATTTCGGCCATTATTGGTTGCCGGTATGGTTTTTGCGTTATCCGCGCCTAGCATTACCTCCATAGTATCATAAATGAAGGCTTCCCATAACCCCAAATCCGTGAGAAGGGGTAGAAATGCGCAGCGGCTTCCTTCCGCAGGCATAAGCAAGCGGAAAGGCCGGAGTTGTGCACATTGATCCTGGCCGCATGCCGGCGTATACTATAGAAAACGGCGCCGCCTATTTTTGCATGATGCATTTCATTGCATATGGTTTATTTTTTATCTCGCGCTCCAATTTTTTACCCCTTGACTTTAACACTGTGTCAAGGCTTATCCTATATTTGCAAGCCGGATTGCAACTTGAAAAGGAGGCGTGTCCTTGTTTAAAATAGGGGAATTCTCAAAGCTGGTGCGGGTATCGCCCCGCATGCTGCGGCATTATGAAAAATGCGGCCTGTTCTACCCGGCCCAGATCGATGCATACACGGGTTATCGGCAATATGGCGCGGCGCAGATTCCGCTGCTCATGCATATTGTTGCCCTGCGGGATATGGGCTTCTCTATCGACGAGATCGGAGAGATCCTGCCGTACCTTCACGACTTCCCTTATATGGATAGGGTTTTGCACGCCAAAGCCGCCTCGGTACAATCCACCATTGATGCCGAGCAGGAAAAGCTCAGAAGGCTTATGGCTATGGGCGAAACAATGCGAAAGGAGCGCAACACTATGATTTATGAGGTAGAGCTTAAGCAGCTTCCCGCCGTAAAGGTGCTTTCTCTGCGGGGAATCATCCCGCAATACAACCAGGAGGGCATTTTATGGGAAAAACTTGGCAAATTCATTATGGAAAATGGAATTGCATGCCATAAAGACGGATATTCTACTTACTTTGATGAGGAATACAAAGAAAACGATCCGGATATTGAAATCGCCATCCCGGTGGATCAGCTTGGGAAAAGCCAGGGCGCATTCGTATATAAAGAATACGGGGCCATACCTCTGGCTGCCACCGTGCGCTTCTCCGGCCCCTTTGACGGCGGTTATGACGCTGCCGGCGAAAAGCTGGCGGGATGGATGGAAGCAAATGGGTATACGTTTGCCGGAAATTTGCGGGGGCACGTCATAATCTCACCGGATGAGGAGCCGAACCCGGAGAATTGGCTAACAGAAATCCAAGCGCCGGTTATGAAAAAGTAAGGACTTTGGGATTGCAGCCGCCATAACTATGGCGGCTGCAAAGCAAGAAGCCGGATTGACGTTTTAGCCGTCGGATGTTACAATACAAAAAGAATAAAAAAAGGTGGAGTATGGATGTCGGTTCTATCTGTTTTGGTGGTACGCAACTAAATAGAGTTGCAAAAGGAACAGCGCCATGTATGGGTTCTAGTTTGTGCTGTCCTTTTGAAAGCCATTGCAAACAGATTGCTTCCATTCTTCAAAAATGAATTGATGCGTGGCGAGGTATGTTGGCCGCGCTGTTTTATTTTAGGAAGGTTTTGCCCGCAGGAGCATTCTGCACGTTGGTACGTGTGGCTTGCCGTTGCGGGCTTTTAATATAAATTAGGAGATTATTATGAATTCCTTTCTTGCCCTTGAATTTGATACAATCCTTGCCAACCTAGCGAACCATGCTTTATCTGCGGCGGCGAAGGCGCGCTGCATGGGGTTACGGCCGTCCTTACAAGAGGCGCAAGCGCGGCGATGGATGGAGGAAACAACCCAAGCAAAACGAATTGTGGAAGGCGTTGGAACACCGCCCGTTTCTTCCATGACGGAGCTACAAAAAGCCATGGAGCTGCTTGTGCTTGAAGCGATGCTTCTACCGGAACATTTCGCCCAAATAGCTTCCTTTTTAGCATCCTGCCGCCGAATCAAAGCCTATCTGAGAAAAGCGGAAACGATGGATTCCGGCATTGCGTGCTATGGCAGGTCCATCGATGAATTAGGAGAACTCGCGGGCGAGATCGATCGGTGCATCAGAAACGGCGTGGTGGATGATAAGGCATCCGCGCAGTTGGATGGGCTCCGGAGGCGTATGGCCGGCATGGCGGACCAGGTGAAGGAAAAATTGGATACGCTCCTGCGAAAAAACAAAGCCTGGTTTTCGGAGAGCTTTATATCCATCCGAAACGGCCGCTATACCCTGCCGGTAAAGCGGGAGTATAAAAACGCCGTGGCAGGCGCCGTAATAGAATTATCCAACAGCGGCGGAACCTGCTTCATAGAACCGGCTTCCATTGGTAAAATACAATCCCAGATTGCGGCGCTTAAAGTCGAAGAGGAGACGGAGGTCAGACGCATCCTCTATGCGCTTACGTCTCTTGTTAGCCATAACATTCCGGCTATTAAACTAAACATGGAGACCATGGAGACGTTGGATTTTCTTTTTGCAAAGGCAAAGCTCAGCATTTCTATGCAGGCATCTCCCGTAAAAATAAATGTGGATAGAGAGATGCAATTGCATCATGCAAGGCATCCGCTGCTGCATGGAAGCACTGCCGTGCCCTTGAACTTTATGGCCGGGAACGGTACGCGCGGCGTAATCATTACCGGGCCGAATACAGGGGGGAAAACGGTGGCGCTCAAAACGGTGGGATTGCTATCCCTGATGGCGCAAAGCGGCCTCCATGTTCCGGCTGACGAGGAGAGCAGCTTTTGCATGCACAATCTGATCCTATGCGACATCGGAGACGGGCAGAGCATTGCGGAGAATCTATCCACCTTTTCGTCGCACATGAAGAACATTCTGGAAATACTAGGCCGCGCAAACGGCGAATCCCTGGTGCTGCTGGACGAACTCGGCTCCGGAACGGATCCGGCGGAGGGGATGGGGCTTGCGGTGGCGGTTTTGGATGCCCTTTGCGAAAAAGAATGCCTGTTTGTTGTAACGACGCATTATCCGGAAATAAAGACGTATGCGGCGAAGAAGCCGGGGCTTGTAAACGCGCGGATGGCATTTGACAAGGAGAACCTCCAGCCCCTTTACCGCCTTGAAATCGGCGAGGCGGGGGAGAGCTGCGCGCTCTATATTGCACAAAGGCTGGGCATGCCCCCCGATATGCTCAAACGCGCCCGCGAGGCGGCTTATGGGAGGGCCGGCGAAGCGCAGGCCCCCGCCCTATGCCGGGATGCCGGGATGCAGAAAAAGAAACTGGAACCTACCGCGAGGATTACAAAACAAGAGGCGCGGCGGCCAAGCCAGACGCCATGCGAAAAGCTCAACCGGGGGGACAGCGTGTTTGTCTATCCTCAAAAAGAGATTGGCATCGTTTATGCATGTATGGATGAAAAGGGAGAAGTGGGGGTGCAAATCAAAGGAGAAAAAAAGCGAATTAACCACAAACGCCTCAAGCTGCATGTGGCCGCCGATGAACTTTACCCGGAAGATTACGATTTTTCCATTGTTTTTGATAGCGTGGCGAACCGCAAGGCGAGAAATATTCAAAGAAAACGGCATGAAGAAGGAACGGTGGTCGTCCTTCGGGAAGGAGAGAAAGAACCATGATGATTCGTCTGGAAAACGAACGGGACTATGCGGCGGTTGAAAACCTGACAAGAGAGGCTTTTTGGGATGTGTATAGGCCGGGCTGCGACGAACACATTTTGGCGCATAAGCTTAGGAAGACGGCGTTTTTGCCCGAACTGGACTATGTGACGGAGCAAGACGGGCAGATTGTTGGAAACATCATGTATTCCAAGGCCAAAATCGTTGCCGAAAACGGAGGCGAGCAGGCGGTGCTCACGTTCGGCCCAATCAGTGTGCTGCCCGCCAAACAGAAAACGGGCATTGGCTCTTTGCTCATCAACCATACAAAGAAGCTGGCGCAAGAAAAGGGATATAGGGCCATTGTCATCTATGGAAACCCGGCCTATTATCACCGCTTTGGGTTTGTAGATGCCGCGCGGTTTCATATTTCCACTGCCGATGGGCAAAACTTTGATGCGTTTATGGCACTGGAGCTGGAGAAGGGAGCGCTTGCGGGCATTCGCGGAAAATTCCAGGAGGATCCTGTTTTTCAGATGGATCCTATGGAGCTGGAAGCCTTTGATAAGAAGTTCCCCCATAAGGATAAACATGTTACGGATACGCAGCTAAAATAAGGCTGTTAATAAGGTAAATGCCAACAGAAACAGCGCGGTCCCTCTGCTGGATACCTTTAATGAAGGGAGAAATCCCGGGCGCGCGAAGGAGATCCTCGACACGGCGAAAAGCTTAAGCCTAGGCCTTGCTCTTCTTGACTCGTACTTACATTATGGTATAATAATCCAAAGAGGCTATTCTTTATGCGTGGGCGTACGTGCGCGGATCTTCTCTGCGGCGCATAGATGCGGAGTATAAATATACCCTGTCTGCTTCTCATCAGGGTATAATAGCGGTAGAGAAACACTAAAAGGGGTGACCTGTTTTGGCGGCAAAAACAAAAAAGACGGGCATTTCAAAGGCGCAGCACGGAGCGCAGCGCTATATGCAAAAGGTTCAAGGGTGGATGTCTCAAACGGCAATGCTGTTTGTATTCGCCATTTTTCTTATTCATCCGCTGTTTATAGACAGTAATCTTTATTCTGCCATCACAAACGCAAAGCAGAGCTTTTTCATCGTTTGCGCCATTCTATTTTTCAGCCTTACGGTATCTGGATTCTACCGGCGCTTTGCTATTAAAGAATTGAGCATATCAATTCTTTAATAAAACAGTACGTAAAGCATTATGCGTCTTGTGTTACGGAAGAATAGATGCTGGATTTTGCTTTGTATAATTTACATAATAATACAATATTTATAAAATGACATGGCAGGCAAGCTGTCGGCGGATTGCATTTAATGGTATATATGCTATCCTTTTATATGACAAAATAGGCTCTCATTTTTTTGCGCTTTATGCAAAAGGAGACGAGAGACGAGTTTTGTATACAAGCCTTGGAAATTGTTCGGCGATTACAGCTGGTACACGGACAAGCTCCAGGGTTCATATTAAAAAAAGCCATACGGAAGTATGGAGGGCGAAGCTATATGCAAGGCTATCCTTTCGTATATTGCGTCTCATGCGATGCGGGGAGCGAAAACGTTTTAAAAAGCGACTTGGAACGGCAACTCCAGAATACGTGCGTACTTTTCCCCTTGATTGATCGAGAGGAATTGAAAAACGGTGTGTGGACTATAAAAACGAGGCCGCTGCTTCCAGGCTATGTGTTCATCTATTCGAGAGAGCCCATTGAGCCGCATGCGTTTTACCATTGTCAACGAGTGAATCGCTTATTGGGGTATGCGGAATCTGAGCACAGCGAATATATCCTGTCGGGCGGCGATTTGGATTTTGCACAGTGGGTGTTATGCTATGAAGGCCATATCAGCGTGTCGCGCGCTATGCTAGTCGGAGATAAAACACAGGTCATTGACGGGCCGCTCAAAGCCTATGAGGGTGAAATTTTAAAAATTGATCGCCGTCACCGTTCTGCTTTGGTTGCCGTGAAAGTTGGGGAAATGACAAAAAATGTTTGGCTCAGCTTCCATTGGATGACTTTGCAAGAGGGTGTGTTAGTGGATTGGAAAAGATAAAGCGCAGGGTGAGCATATTTTGTAGGTGATATCACCGTTAAAAAAGAAGGGAAAAAAGATAGATAATAAAGTTAAGAGCATCATACCGTGGAGCCGCAGGCTCCTTCTTTTTTTTCTAGACGCTGCTTGCGTTCTTGCGGCGTATTTGGCTACCCTTGCATTCCGGTTTGGCGGGAAAGTTCCGGACAAATACTGGAACACATTCGAACACTCCATATTGTATATAATTTTGATTTACCTCGTGGTAAACGCGATGTTTCGGCTGTATTCCACCCTTTGGGAGCACGCCAGCATTGAGGAGCTCCTTTATGTGATCGGCGCTTCCATTCTGTCTACGGTGTTGTGTTACACCCTTGCTGCTATTCGCATGGACAGGATGCCGCGTTCCATCTATATTGCGGCGGGTCTCATTATTATCCTCCTGCATGGAGGCCTTCGGCTGTCCTATAGAGTGTTCCGGCGGCTATTGAAAAGCAATATCTTTGCGCAGGGCAAAATACCCGTGCTCGTCATAGGCGCGGGAAATGCGGGGGCCGATATCATCCGCCAGATGCAGGAAACGCGTGGCATTGATTTATCACCCGTTTGCATTGTAGATGACGATCCTGAAAAAAGAGGCGTTCGGGTTCATGGTGTCCGCATCGTTGGAACCACCAATGATATACCTATGGTAGTGAAAAAATATGGTGTTAAGCAAATTATATATGCAATTCCCTCTTCCGACCGCGTAGCCAAGCGGCGAATATTGGAAATATGTACTGCCACGGACTGTGAGCTGAAAATCATCCCTACAGTTGAGACCATGTTGGCAGGGAAAAGTGATTTAGGGCAACTGCGGGATGTGGATGTGGGAGACCTTTTAGAGCGCCCGGTGGTGAAGCTTGATATGGAAGCGATCTGCGGCTATCTTGGGGGCAGCACAGTACTAGTCACAGGTGGCGGCGGTTCTATTGGTTCCGAGCTTTGTAGGCAAATCGCAAAATTTAATCCAAAAAAACTGGTAATTTTTGATATCTACGAAAACAATGCCTATGAACTTTATGTAGATCTTAAGCGCATCTATGGGGACGGGCTTGATCTGGAGGTTGTCATTGGTTCGGTGCGGGATATTCCACGCCTGGACGAGGTTTTTGCACAGTATAGGCCGGATGTGGTATTTCATGCGGCGGCACACAAGCATGTACCGCTGATGGAGGTTAGCCCCATTGAGGCAATCAAGAACAATGTAAGCGGTACTTTCAATACGGCAAAAGCGGCGGATATGGCTAACGTAAAGCGTTTTGTGCTGATCTCCACGGATAAGGCCGTCAACCCTACTAATATTATGGGGGCAACCAAATATCTGTGCGAATTGATTGTGCAGTACATGAACCAGGCCAGTAAAAATACAAAATATGTGGCGGTTCGATTCGGCAATGTTCTTGGTAGCAACGGAAGCGTGATTCCACTTTTCAGACGGCAGATTTCCGTTGGCGGTCCCGTAACGGTAACGCATAAAGATATCAAACGGTATTTTATGACCATTCCGGAAGCTGCCCAACTGGTGCTGCAGGCGGGTAGTATGGCGAATCAGGGCGAAATTTTCCTGCTGGATATGGGGGATCCCGTGAATATCGATGCGTTTGCGCGCACGTTCATTCGGCTATCCGGTTTCGAACCGGACGTGGATATCAAGATCGTATATACTGGACTTAGGCCTGGCGAGAAGATGCTGGAGGAGCTTTTGCAGGAGGACGAGGTACAGGGCGAGAGCGATTTCCCGGTTATTCTAGTGGGGAAGACGCATCCCGTTAGAGCAGAGGAGATCAAGAGCCGCATTGATTATTTATGCCGCATGGCCGAGAGGGACCTCCGTCATATCCGCAGATATGTGGCCAAGGTCGTGCCAACATATTGTGCGCCGAAGGAACAGGTAGATAATGAGGATGTAATCCCGTCCATTCATGCGGGTGTTCCTACAAAATTGCCCACGCAATTGCAGATATAGGATAGAAATTGATGATATATCGCAAGCATATAAAACGCCGCTTAGACATTTTGTTATCGTTTGTGGGGCTCCTATTAATGTTCCTTCCCGTTCTTGTTTTAGCGGCTTGGATAAAGCTGGATTCTCACGGGCCTGTCTTTTTTAGGCAAAAGCGTCTTGGCTTGCATAAGAAGACTTTTACAATCCTTAAGTTTCGTACCATGCGTATGAATACACCAAGCGATGTGCCAACACATTTGCTGGAGAACCCCTCGCAATGGATTACCCGTTCAGGCCGTTTTTTACGCAAAACAAGCCTGGACGAGTTGCCTCAAATATTCAACATTCTTGTTGGCGACATGAGCATCATAGGCCCACGCCCAGCCTTATGGAACCAATATGACCTTATTGATGAGCGCGATAGATATGGCGCAAACGATGTTCGTCCCGGGCTTACAGGATGGGCGCAAATCAACGGCAGGGATGAGTTGGAAATTCCGATTAAGGCAAAGCTGGATGGGGACTATGTGCAGCGGATGAGTTTTCTGTTTGACTGCAAATGCTTTTTCGGCACGATTTTGTCAGTGCTCAAGCATGATGGCATTATGGAGGGCGGTACCGGCACGCTTGAAAGGGAAAAGCAGATGGAGAAAAGCGATGCGGTTAGGGAGCGTGCGGTAGAATAAAGAAACTTTTGATCTCCGGTGCCAACAACATCGATTGAAGTTTGCTTGGGACTATGGCCGGAGCCGTATCAAGTGGATACGGGGAATATGATCGGCGATAGTTGGCCAAAAAGACGCTTCTCCGGATAGGATTCTGTTTTCATGCAGCGGGGATTGCGCATTCCGATGCAGGGAAGGCAAGCAAGAAACGCAAAGCGCGTAGTATAAGATAAGATGCTTGGGAGTTTATATTATGCGATGGACATGCCCGGCTGCAAGAAACCATATTGCACATATTAACGATATATGCGAGGAATTGGCGCTACATGGGCTGCAGTTACGGTTTTGACTGGATTACTAAATTATTCGCTGCTTCGAGATGGGATACCATACAGCTAGAGCCTAGAGGCGCTAAACTATTTAAGTTTCATAATGAAAAAGAGTTAAGGGAATGAGCCCCATTCTGTTCAGCGTGGAAGACAATTTCCCTATGACAGATGCGGGGATTTATAATCAAAAGAATATTTCAGAGGTGTTCGGCTGTAACATCATTAGCCTCAAGCCGGGCATTCGCACTGAAAAAAGCTTATGCGCTATACCTTTGAAAAGTATGGGAGGCCGACTTGGTTTATCGACCGCCTGATCTATAGCTATCCTCTCCGGACGGCGCGCAAATTCTTACGGTGAGAACGTAAGCTATGAATATGACGGAAGCGACTATAACGAAACCTATTCCGCCAAAGGTCAGGTGAAAAATGAAGTTGCTTTTGATATAGACGCTGAGAAGTTGATTCGCAAGGCAGGCATATCCCGGGAAGCGTTGGAGATGACGGTTGCCTCTTCACTGGAAGAGATGGATAAGCTGGATCCTATGTATGTATCCTACTTTATCCCCTGGAATAGTATTTGAAATTACAACCTGGCAAAATCCAAGTACTTTCACAATTTAACCCACGAATGAGATCCCACGCACCACATAGAAAGTTTTGATTAAATTGACAGCCGGGCATATTTAGTACATTCTTGGCTGAAGTATCCAAAGTTTGGACACGCTACCGCAACGGATTATGCAGCCAGAATGGTGCGATATGGTGTGATATAGTGTGATTCCCCGCGAGAAAAAGGGACTTTTGTACATTTGCAGGGTATAGCGAGGCAGAATCCTGGGCAATTATCCACAGGCTATAGAATCGTGAACGGTTCAGCGGGGTGAATGGGCCTAAAGAAGCCTGTATGGGAGGAATAATATCCGATATGCAAATGGAAAGGGTGTTTATCCAAGAGGACACCACGCTTACCCAGGCGCTTATGCGTTTGGAAAGCACAGGTGGTGAACCCCTTTTTGTGTTGCGGGATGGCGTTTGGTGGCCTCGGTAACGGACGGCGATATCCGCCGCTATATTCTGCGAACCGGCAGCATGGAAGCAACAGCAGGTGATTTTGCGAACTATGCTCCCAAGTATAGTCGGCAGGTAGACCGTGTAAATGCCCGCGCATTGATGAGGAAATATATGATTACCGCTATTCCCATCGTGGATGCGGAGATGCATATTCTGGATATCGTGTCCCGGGAGGAGACACCTGTTAAAAGTAGGGCGTCTGTTTCCTTGCCTGTAGTCATGAATGCGGGCGGGAAAGGAACTCGGCTATATGCGTATACGAAAATTCTACCAAAGCCTCTCATTCCTGTTGGGGAACTGCCCATTGCGTGAATCATCATCAACCGCTTCCGGGGCCTAGGGTGTACCCGATTTTTTATGATCGTGAACCACAAGCGAAACATGATCAAGGCTTACTTTAGCGAGTTAGAGAAGGACTACGAGTTGACCTTTATTGATGAGGCAACGCCTCTGGGTACCGGGGGCGGATTGGAACTCCTAAAGGGCATATTACAGGAGACGTTTATTTTTATCAACTGCGATACGGTGGTTGAGGAGGACTTCAAGAAAATTCTGGATACACATCGGAAAAATGGCAACCTGGTTACGAGGATAACTGCCCTTAAACGCTTCGAGATACCCTACGGCGTGGTAGAGCCGGGAGAGAACGGAAGCATTCGGGCTTTCAGGGAAAAACCCCAGCTATCCTATTTGGTCAATACGGGATGTTATTTAGTGGAACCCCAGGTAATCAATAGTCTAAAGAGCGGGGAAGCGGTTGGTTTCCCTACTGTGGTGGATAGGCTCCGTGCATCGGGGGAACCCGTGGGCGTATATCCTGTGAGTCAGGATGCAGGGCTGGATATGGGCCGGTTTGACACCATGGAGGAGATGCGCAGGAGGCTGGAGAGAGATGAATGAGACCGGGAGAAGTATTCTGCTCTTAGGTGGCGCCGGACACTGTAAGTCCGTGCTTTGCGCCTTACTGGCCATGGGGAAGAATACGCGCATCGGCATTGTTGCCCCGGAGGGAACAGGTGAAATTCTGGGTATGCCAGTGATAGGCCGGGATGAAGACCTGCCTGCTTTGCGACGGGAATTTGAGGCCGCATTCGTTGTTGTGGGGAGTTTAGGGGATACACGGCTCCGGCGGTACCTTTAGGATCTGATTTGGCAAAACGGTTATGCCGCACCCAATATTATTGATCCAACGGCAACGGTTAGCCCCTATACGTCGTTGGGCCAAGGAATCTTTATCGGGAAGAGGGCAGTAGTAAACGCAGGGGTATCGGTAGGAAATTGCGCCATCCTGAACACTGGTTCCATCGCGGAGCATGATGATAAAATAAGCACTTTTGTCCATATTGCCCAGGGGCGGTGTTAGGTGGTAACGTATGTGTAGGGGAGGACACGCATATCGGAAGTAATGCCGTGGTACTGCAATGCCTGTGCATTGGATCCAAAAGCATCGTAGGCGCAGGCAGCGTGGTGACATCTTACTGGTAGCGTTAAAGCATACGGCAATCCATGCAGGGAAGTAAGCAAGGCATGAGCGCAATCATTATAGCCGAAGCGGGCTTAAACCATAACGGCAAACTAGAGCTAGCTAAAAGGTTGGCAGACACGGCCAAAACAGCAGGTGCGGACTAGGTGAAGTACCAGATATTTCTACCGAAAAACCTGGTTGCAAGGCAGACGCAAAAGGCGGCGTATCAGAAACATACCACCGGGAAGAGCGAAAGCCAGCTTGCTATGCTAAAAAAGCGCAATCTCTCCTTCAGCGCGTTCATGAAGCTGAAGAAACATTGCGACTGCATCGGTATCGGCTTCGTATCTTCGCCCGTTGATCTCCCCATCATCCATTTTTTGACGGGGCTGCAAATGCCGCTTTGAAAAATTCCTTCGGGAGAAATAACAAACCTGTCCTATTTGGTCACCATTGCGAAAACTGGCAAGCCTGTTGTGATGTCTACAAGTATGTGTAATTTGACGGAAATTCGGGCAGCGGTGGACGTGTTGCGAGATAATGGCGCGAGGGAGATCACGCTTCTCCTTTGCAATGCCGAATATCCAACTCCCTATAGGGATGTGAATTTGCTGGCAATGCAAACCATGAGGAAAATTTTTCAAGTGCCTGTAGGGTATTCAGACCATACGCAGGGCATAGAGATCCCCCGCGCTGCCATAGCCTTGGGAGCGGCGGCTATGGGCACTTCATCTTGGATCACACCATGGAGGGCACTGATCACTAGGCCGGCATGGAACCCTGCGAACTCGCGCCCATGGTGCAGGCAATCCGGCACATTTAGACCGCGATGGGAACAGGAGAAAAGATCTGTTCGCCCAGCGAGGCGCGCAACAAGGATATCGACCGGAAAAGTATCGTGGCATTACGGAATATACGGGTGGGGGAAACCTTCAGAGAAGACAATATTACCGCGAAACGGCATTTTGCCTATGCGTTGGGCCCGGGTGTTGGGTAAAAGGCAAAGCGGAATTTTAGAGAGGATGAACTGATTGAGCTAAGCGAACAATTCATCATATAGGCGACATAAT
>JAYFNX010000047.1:0-6543 GCA_034933245.1 Candidatus Pelethousia sp. | reverse complement strand
AAAAAATCTTCTCCTATGGACTGAATGCGGGCATAGTCGATCAGATCGTTGTGCATTGTAAGGATTTCCGAAAGGGAATTAAGATATCCTTCTTCAAGCACGGCAATAGATGATTCCATGTTTTTACCTCGCAGATCCCATGCGCTAATTGCGTCCGAAATATGCCTATCTCTTACAGATTCGTAGCAGTAATCTTATCTTAGCAGATATACGTAGGAAAAGCAAGAAACCCCTTTTATGGCATCTTTTTACAAAAGCTTATTTTAAAAGGGAACTTTCTCGATATATTTAATGAAGTAACCTTACTTTTTAACTTGATTTTCGTTCGAATATTTGGAGGTGCCCATGCAGCCTTGTATCGTAAAGCAACCAATCCATAATAGCAAAGGGGAGGTGTGGGCCTATGACCTTTCCTACAGCAATGCGGCCGCCGATTATTCGCAGCATCCCAGCGACAACGAGGCGGCGGCGGCGCTGCAGAGTCTGTTGATGCAATGCAACACGGAGAGTTTTTTGGAAAATAAAATCGTATTTGCGTTTTTTACGGAAAACCTCCTTCGTAGAAACGTCCCCAAAATATTTTCCGCGCAATCGCTGGTGTTGCAGATTGACCACGACTTTCTTCTTTTGCCTGATGCTATGCACCTGGTTCATGAATACCACAGCGAAGGATACCGGGTGGCTTTAATCGGCTTTGATTTTAACTCTATGTACCTTGCCGCCTTGAACACGGTGGACTATGTGAAGCTTAGCTTTCAGAGCGATTCCTATAACCATAAAAGCGCCGTGGAGGTGCTTCGGCAGTTAGGAAAGGAAACCGTAGGCTATCATGTGGATTCCAAGGAAGCTTATATGCGGGCCACGGAGCTTGGGATCCAGCATATGCAGGGATCCTATATCGCCAGCACGCTGCCCTCTTCCATTCATAGCCTCAATCTGATTCATAGTAACTTCTTCCGTCTGGTGGTGGCGATTACCAGAGAGGAACCCAGCTTCATCGAAATTGAAGAAATTATCGTACGGGATGTAACGCTGACCTATTCCCTTCTCAAGCTGGTCAACTCCGCTTTTTTTGCTTTACGCAGCAGGGTAACCTCCGTTCAGCAAGCGTTGGTTATCTTGGGGCTCGAGCAGCTTAAACAATGGATTTACCTGCTCAGCTTCAATCCGGATGGAAAAGCGCCCATTGAATTTATTAAAACCTCCTTGTTGCGGGCCAGCTTCTGCGAGGCTTTATGCGTCTGTATAAAGGATATGCCCGTTCCCAAATCCGAAGCCTATCTTATGGGTCTTTTCTCCACCTTAGGTGCGCTTTTACAAATTCCCTTGGAGCAGGCTTTGGCAGAGATTTCCCTTTGCGGGGAAGTGCGGGATGCGCTCCTTACGGGAGCAGGCCGATGCGGTATGCTTTTCCAGCTTGTTCTCAGCTATGAAAAGGCCGATTGGCACCGGATTTCCGAATATGCGGAGCAATTGGGGATTCCCCAAAGCGTTCTTTCTCAAAAGTATTTGGAATGCATGGAAAAAGTGAACGGAATCTGGCGCCAAATCACCCAGGTTCTATGAAGTCCCCCTGTACGTTCTTCCCCGAGCTATAGTAAATATGTTCATTTTCGGCAGTCACCCGGCTTTCTGCTGCGTGGTGCGGCTTTTTGCGCATAATACCACCGCGTCAAAGAAGCGAGCGTTTCCTGTAGCCTTCGAATCCTTGTGCAACCACCATCTTTTTCAATAAGCAAAAGGCCTTCCCTAGGGAAGGCCTTTTCATTCGGGCTCTATTCTTTTAGCTTGAAGTGAGAAAGGAACTCATCCAGAACCTTGGCTTGTGCGGAAAGCTCCTGGCTAGCCGCGGCGCTTTCCTCTGCGGTCGCGGAATTTGTCTGCACCACCACGGAAATCTGATCCACCCCTTGCGTTACCTGGGAGATAGCTTGGGCTTGCTCATCGGAAGCGCGGGAAATTTTTCCAATATCTGCTATAATAGTTTGCGCTTCTCCTACAACCTCTTCAAGGGAAGAAGCGGTTGCGCTGGCAATTTGCGTGCCGCTCTGCACGGCTTTTACGGTGCTCTCAATCAGCGCGGTTGTATTTTTTGCGGCCTCGTCGCTCTTGCTGGCCAGGTTGCGCACCTCGCCTGCCACCACCGCAAAGCCTCTCCCCGCTTCTCCAGCCCTGGCGGCCTCAATTGCCGCATTCAAGGCTAGAATGTTGGTCTGGAAGGCGATATCCCGAATGGTTTTAATAATCTTGCCGATTTCATTGGAGCTTCTGCTGATTTCATCCATGGCATGAATCATATTCTGCATCTGCTGGTTGCTTTGATTAATCCTGGAGCCTACGTCGTTAGCTTGTATGTTAAGCTGATCCGAAATTCCCGCGTTGTCTTGCACCTGGTCGGAAATTTGGCTGATGGTTGCGGCAAGTTCCTGCACGGAGCTTGCCTGCTCCGTAGCGCCCTGGGCCATTTGCTGGGAGGCGCCTGCCACCTGATCCGAACCGTTGGCTACTTCATCCGAAATTTGCTTCACCCGTGAAAGGCTGGCATTGAGGGATGTCACAACATTTATGATGCTCTGGGCCATGGGTATAAAATCGCCCTTGAATTGTGCATGGAGGGATATGGTAAGGTCGCCGGCTTCCAGCAGCTTCATCGCTCGGGAAATATCGCTTACATAGCTATCCAGCGTTTGCGCTACGCTACGAATGCTGTCCGCCAACTCCCCAAGCTCATCTTTTGCGTGGTACTGAATGTCTACCTTCAAGGAGCCCCCCGCCATTTGCGCGGCCACCGCTTTAAGTTCATTAATGGGAACGGTAATGCTTCGTATGATAAGCACACACAGCATGATGGCCAACGCCGCGCATACCACCGCGATGGAAACCTGGGCCACCATGGCCACACGCTCCATATTTCTCACTCGTGCGATTGTTTCATCGCCCATCTGAGCAGCCGCTTCCAGCATTCGATCAAGATGCTCGGAGGCTTCATCTGCTACCGGCACATATGCTGCCTGATAGTAGCTTATAGCTCCGATAATTTCACTTTTCTTTGCTAAGGCCAAAACCTGTTGGCGTGCGATGTCCATTTCTCCCATCTTACTGATCACCCCCAGCAGAATCTCTTGATCCGCATAGGGATTATTACGAAGCGCATTGATGGCATCCAGTGTAGCCTGTGCCGCCGCATCCGCGTTATCAATATGGTTTTGAATATTGATTTTGCTATTATCCATCGCCACAAGCAACATGTTTTTTTCTATTGTCTCAAAACTTTGCTTTGCACTGTACGCCGCAACGCGCACTACATAAGCACCGTCATAAAAATCATTGAATTTGCTTTCCAACGAATTGGTTACCAAAATGCTTGTGGTGACGGATATTCCAAACAAAATTACAATTGTTGCAAAAGAAATGACCAGCTTGGTACGAACCTTCAGATTTGCATTGCGCACTTTTTTCACCAGGTCTTTCTTTTGCGGCATGCCGGCCTCTTGCTTCTCCGTATTATTTCCCTCCGGCAGGCTGCTTTGTTCAAGGCAGCCTGCTTCTAAATTCCCCTTGGTCTTCTTCGGTTTCGGCAGCTTGTTTTGTATTGCCTTAAGAATATCGAGTTTTTTCATGAATCTTCCCCCGGCCTTTCGATTTAAGCAGATAAACGCACAGTACACTAGCTGTTGCTCTGCTCTCTGAATTGCATGTGCTAATTATGATATCGTCATATTATGGCGAAAGTTTATATCTACCTTGCCCGCACGTTTCCATAAAAAGAAAATAATCGGGCCAAATTTCTTATATTCTCTAATTGCGCAGAGACATTTGTCGATATTATAATATAGGCGGGTATGATATGCGCTTTTGGCATGTTCATAATTCGCAGGCTTTATGCGGCCTAGAGGCGCCGAAAAAGGAAAGGATTGAAAAAAATGCCTAGAGTCATGATTGTGGATGACGCGGCTTTTATGCGCGTTTCCATTCGAAACATTCTTTTAAAAAATGGATTTGAAGTTGTATGTGAGGCCGACAACGGTATCGCTGCCGTACAAAAATATCCCGATGCGAAGCCCGATATTGTCACCATGGATATTACCATGCCCGAGATGAGCGGTTTGGAGGCCCTGCGCGAAATTCGCAAAATAGATCCGGCCGCCCAAGTGGTTATGGTTTCCGCCTTGGGACAGGAAGCTATGGTGCGCGAGGCCGTTATGAGCGGCGCGAAAGGGTTTATTGTGAAGCCTTACAAAGAGGATATCATTGTGGATACCCTCCGTAAGCTGACAAATCCCTAACCCTCCGGGAGATTCAATACGCTAGCTAAATGGAGCTTCCTACCCTTATGGGCGGAGTGTGTAACAGCATAGGCACAGAGAAGGAGTGAAGATATGAGCATGGGCGATTCTCTAACAGAGGTATACGTATACGAAAACACACAGCTGTTGGAGCAGTTGGAGGAAATGCTGCTGGATAGCGAAAAAAACACAGTGCTCGAAAAATCCCACATCGACGAAATTTTTCGGGTCATGCATACCATTAAGGGCTCCTCCGCTATGATGGGATACGACGGGCTCACACAGCTTGCCCATGGCATGGAAGATATGTTCGCCGCCCTCCGGCAAAACCTGGATGCTCCAAAGGAAGCGTGGGAGTTAATTATCAGCCTGGTACTGGAATGCGTGGATTTCTTCAAAAACGAGATCTCCAAAGTACAAAGCGGGCTGCTCCCGGATGGCGAGATCGCACCGCTTCATACAAGAGCGCTCGAATTGCTTAGCGTAATTTCAGATCAACCGGCTGCAGCCGAGGTTGCCTCCCATGCAATCGTCCTGCCTGGCGACCCCATCTCTCCCGTCGTGCCAGGTACCGCCGATGCGAGCGATGGAAACGGCAACGCCTTTCATTATTATAAGGCAAAGCTTTTCTTTACCAACGGGTGCGCCATGGAAAGCGTTCGCGCCTTCGCCGTGGTTAATTCCCTGGATGGGCTTTATACCCGCATCGCCCATATGCCCAAAGATCTAAATGTCAATTGCGATGAAGCCATTATATCCCATGGTTTCCTGCTCTATTTGGAATCTCCCTATGCAAGCCACGAAGTGGAGTCTAGGCTTTCTGACACGATGTTTCTCCAAAGCCTGGAATTTTCCGAACTCTCCTCCGAAGAAGCGCTGCCGCTTCTTGCAGGGGCTGTTCAAACGTCCGTAGCGGCGCCGTCCGCATCCCAACCGGCTCCATCCGTGGAAAATGCCAAAAATTCCGGGCGCGAGGAACGGCAAGCCCCAGAGCAGGATGGCAAAGATGCCGCTGCAAACGCGCCTCGCAGCATTACCCATAACTTTCTCAGCGTGAATGTAGGAAAGGTAGACAAACTCATGGATTTGGTGGGCGAGATCGTCACCACGGAATCCATGGTCATCAAGCACCCCCAAGTTGTGGATTTGCACATTGAGTCCTTTGAAAAGCAGTCCCGCCGCCTGCGGCAGCTCACGGATGAGCTACAGGATGTGGTTATGTCCATCCGTATGGTTCCCATCTCCTCCACCTTCCGCAAGATGCAGCGCATCGTGCGGGATATGAGCCATAAAACAGGCAAAGAAGCCGAGCTCGTGCTCCTGGGTGAGCAAACCGAGGTGGATAAGAACGTCATCGAAAACCTCTCCGATCCGCTCATGCATATGATCCGCAACAGCATGGATCATGGGCTGGAGCCCACAGAGGAACGCTTGGCAAAAGGCAAGCCCGCCGTTGGAACTATTGTCCTGGAAGCCAGGAACACGGGCGGTGATGTCATCATCACCGTTACGGATGACGGCCAAGGCTTAGACCGTGAGAAGCTCATCAAAACGGCCCAGGAAAAGGGCCTGACCCAGAAGAGCGAAAGCGAGATCAGCGACCGGGAGGCTTACAATTTCATCCTTCTCCCAGGCTTCTCCACCAATGAGCAGGTAACGGAGTTCTCGGGCCGTGGGGTGGGAATGGACGTGGTGTGCTCCAACGTGGAAAAGATGGGCGGCACCGTCTCTATGGACAGCGAGCCTGGAAAGAGCACTACCTTTACCCTGCAAATCCCCCTTACCTTGGCTATTATTGACGGCATGGATGTGCAGGTTGGCACCGAGCATTACATCATCCCCATTTTGAATATCCGAGAATCCTTTGAACTCCAACCCAAAGATCTGATCGTGGCGCCCGACGGCACCGAAAGCATTATCATTCGCGGAAAATGCTTCCTTGTGCGGCGGCTTCACCAGCTTTTCAGCGTGCAAACCTCCAAGCAGGGCCTTCAGGATGGCATCATGGTCCTTGTAGAAAGCGAGCGAGGAAGCATCTGTCTGTTTGTAGACCAGATTGTCGGCGAGCAGCAGGCCGTTATCAAGCCTTTACCAAACTTCATATCCCGGATGCTGGGGCGCTTGCCTTATATTTCCGGATGTACCATCCTTGGAAATGGCTCCATCAGCCTTATTCTGGATGTAAACAGCCTCACCAGCAATGCAGCTGTCTGATAAAAATTCGAACGTATGATACGCAAAGCGGCGCGGGGCCCCG
>JAYFNX010000046.1:0-38730 GCA_034933245.1 Candidatus Pelethousia sp. | reverse complement strand
ACGCCCACGGCCACCACATACCAGGCACTGCGAATGCCATAGCCCTCCATTCCCTGCTGCTCCCCGCCCAAGGATCTGCCGCCTCCGATTTCCGTTGCCGCCAGGGTAGCCGCTAGGATCCATGGTCCCAGAGACCGGCCTGCCACGACAAAGTCGGCATTGCTTTTAATCCGGTTGGACGAGTACCAGCCGATGACCAACATCAGGCATAGGTACAAGAGCATGAAGAGCGTTCCTACA
Source organism: Candidatus Pelethousia sp. (assembly GCA_034933245.1). Lineage (GTDB taxonomy): Bacteria > Bacillota > Clostridia > Christensenellales > CAG-138 > Pelethousia. The sequence goes on along the minus strand of JAYFNX010000046.1, from coordinate 38,490 downwards.
ATATTCGTTTGCACGGCGATTCCTCCACGATCGTTGGATAGAATAGATGATCTGCCTGCACAAGTAAATTATAACCAAAATACAGCAAGGCGAATCATCCAAAAATGTCAATACTCGACCAAAAATGCGTCCATTGCCTTCCGTGTGCGATTGGGATACTATATAATAAAATCGTAGCAACCAACGCACAAAGGGATGGTGGATTGTATGCCCCTGAAAATTGCCATTTGCGACGATACCGATTGCGACCGCGACGCGGTTGGCAATGCGTTGCACACCTATGTAAGCGAAGAACATATCAACTGCTCGATCACCGCGTTTGATTCTGCCGCCAAAGTGCTGGCGTGCAGCGGCTTTGATCTGTATTTTCTGGATATCATGATGCCGCTGATGGACGGGATGTGCCTGGCACAAAAGCTACGGGATCTTTATTCGGACTGCGGCATCGTGTTCATCACGTCCTCGGCGGATTATGCGGTTTGTGGATATAACGTGGATGCGGTCGGTTATCTGCTCAAACCGCTGCGCCATGGGCAGTTGTATTCGACCTTCCGCCGGGTTTTTTCCCGGTACGCGCCGCAAACGCTGGAGCTGACGATCCATGGTTCACAGGTGGACACCCCAATTTCTACTATTTTATTTATGGAAAGCCAGTTGCGCAACACCGTGATTTATTTGAAAAACGGCGATCCTGTATTTTTACACCAAAAATTAGAGGATGTTTGGAAGGAGGCGCAAATGCACAAAGCCTTTGTGCGGTGCCACAAAAGCTTTGTCGTCAACCTGGATTGCGTTTTGCAGATGGAAAATAATTCTTTTCGTTTGATCGACGGTACGGAGGTGCCCATTTCCCGAAGCGCCCGGGCCGACAGCAAGGCAGCCTACTACCGGCGCAAAATGCGGACGGGAGGCGGCTCATGACGGTTGGCGCATGCCTTTTGCTCATCACCTTTTTTCAGATGCTGGTAAAGATGATCCCGGTGCTATCCTTTCTGCACCATAAACGCGGTTCTCAGGAGCTGGTTCTATCGGTCTCTTCCCTGATCTGGATCATCCAGATTTCCGTGCAGTTTCTCTTCCCTGTGTCCGACGCGGTTCATGTGACGCTGAATCTATGTTTTTCCGGTGGCCTGCTGGTGTTCTGGATGCTGCTCTTTGCGGACGATCCGGCGGTCGTTTTGTTCACTTCCCTATCGGCTTGGATGTTTTCCGCGGTGCTCACGGCATTATGCGGATTTGTCGCCGCCTCGGCGGAGGGATATGTGCCGCTTGGCGTAGAAGAGACGGCCGTGCTGGTGTTTATCCTATTTCTGGTGCTGTATGCTGTGGCTGTGCGGTTGTGCGCCCCTGCCATCCGCCAAATGTTTGAGATCCTGCCCTTGCGCACCATCCGGATTTTGTGCGTATATCCGCTTTTATCTCTCATCGTGTTTATGGTGGGGTTTTCAGGGGATACCATCCGTTTCGAAACGGGGGGAAACGCGCTGTTCAACTTGCTCTTCATGGGCATGACGCTGGCGGTATACTTCCTGCTTATCAAGAGCTTAACGGATCTTGTGCAGCGCAAAGAGGCGGAGTTGGAATTGGAATATGCCCGCAATGTGGTCGTCCAGCAGCGCAACCAGTATAATCAACAATTGCAAAACTATGAAAGCATCCAGCGGCTACGGCACGATTTTTCCCTGCATATGCGCGCACTGCAGGGGATGGAGACCAAAGAGGGGGTGGACGCCTATCTTGCCAAGCTGGCCGATGAATACCGCTTGCAGGCTGCGGAGCAGTTTGCGGAGCATCGCAGCGTAAACGCCATTGTGGCATGGTATGCACAGCAGTGCCGGACCCAAAACATACGGCTGGAGACACATCTTGCCATACCGCCGGATATTCCCATCGATGCGTTGGATTTAAGCGTTGTGGTGGGCAACCTGCTGCAAAACGCTTTGGAGGCAAACAAGCGCTTGGGCGAACTGGAAGATCGGTATATCCGCTTTGACGCGCGGATGGCAGAGGACCAGCTGATGCTGATGATAGAAAATGCGTTTGACGGAACCGTCATAAAAAAGAATGGGGAGATCATCTCCCGCAAATATAAAGGGGGGTTGGGGCTGGTTGGAATCCGGCGCATCGTAAGCCGGCCCGGTAACGATATTGAAATGAGCTATACGGATACGATCTTCACCGTTATGGTCACGCTATCCGCCTGAACGTAAAAACGCGGCCGCAGAACAACCCTTCTGCGGCCTTCTTGTGATCTTAACCCATTGCAGGATGGAAAAGTAGGGCTTTTCTATGGGCGAAGGATACGAGCGGCCTATTTTTGTGCATACCGTTTGACGCAAAGGAAATCCTATAAAAAACGGTTAGGAGAAAAAGAAGAATGACACAGAAGCCGCAAAACGATACCTATAGAATCCCTCTCGCTATGGAAATTCATATTCCCGCGCAGCATCAGAATTCGCAGCCCGGAAATGAACAGCGGATGCGCCCGCAGCCCGTATACGACAACCCGAATTATAGGGCGGGCGGAAAACTAAACGGCGACGTCGCAATCGTAACCGGAGGCGACAGCGGCATTGGCCGCGCCGTTGCTTTGGCGTTTGCGAAGGAGGGCGCGGATGTTCTGATTACCTACTTTACAGAGGGCGGGGACGCGGAGCGGACCAAAGCGGCAGTCGAGGCCCACGGCAAGCGGTGTATTCTGGTTAAAACGGACTTAAGGCAGGAGAATGCCGCTAACACCGCGGTGCAGCAATGCGTGGAGGAATACGGAAAGCTGGATATCCTGGTGAATAATATCGCCGTACAATATCCGCAAAACAGCATAGAGGACATTACATCCGAGCAACTAAGGGAGACTTTTGACACCAATATTTTCAGCTGCTTTTTTATGATAAGAGCAGCCATGCCCCACTTGAAAAGCGGGGCGGCCATCATCAACACAACGTCCGTTACGGCGTATCATGGCCATAAAACGTTGCTGGATTATTCTGCCACAAAGGGTGCCCTGGTTTCGCTGACGCGCTCCTTAGCCCTTTCCCTGGCAAATCGGGGTATTCGGGTAAACGGCGTGGCGCCCGGCCCCGTGTGGACGCCCCTGATCCCATCCAGCTTTTCCGAGCAGGAGGTGGCCGGCTTTGGGGCTAATGTGCCCATGAAAAGGCCGGCCCAGCCGTTTGAACTGGCGCCTGCCTATGTGTACCTTGCTTGTGACGATTCGGCCTATATGTCCGGCCAAATCCTGCACGTGAACGGTGGGACCATCGTGGATTCCTAAAAAACGGAAGGCGTTGGCCGGCATCCAACGCCCAGGGAACCTTCCGCCTGCGTTGCCCCAGGCCGGCCGGATAGGGGAGCTATCCGCCCGGGCTTCACTCGGCGCTTAGCCACTGCTTTTGGGCGTTGCGCCAACGCAGATAGATGATGCGGGCAACAATGCCACGGGGAACCAGTTTGCCTAGCATTCGCAGTGCGCCATTCATCAGCCCGGGGATATAGAGGGGCCTCCCGGCGAGCACCCGGCTGATCGTGCGCCTCGTCAGCCTTTCAAGGCCGTTTGAAGTGATGCTTCCCATCAAACCCTGGGCGGCGATGCCGGACACAGCGGCTTCGGTTGTCGCCAGCCCGCCGGGGCACAGCGCCAGCACGGAAACGTTTTCCGCGCGCAGCTCTTGCCGCAGCGCACATGCAAAATCCAGCAAAAAACGCTTGGAGGCCGCATAGGTCGCCTTCAGGGGCATCGGGTACAACGATGCCAGGCTGGAAACAAACACCAGGAAAAACGGCAGACCGGGGTTGCGCGATTCCAGCGCCCTGTGGGTTACGCCCAGTGTAGCGCCGATGTTCAGGTTAATGATTTTTGCGATGGATTCCGCATCGCGGCCCAGGAATCCGCCCTCAAAATCAATCCCGGCCACATTAATGAGCATATCGAACCGAAAACGAATTTCGCTCGCATATTGGAGCAGGCTGTGGAGCTGGCTGCTGTCCGTGATGTCGCAGGCCATCCCTTGCGTGGCGCGCCCGAACCTGCAAAGAATTCCCTGGCGGATGCGGGCAAGGCCTATTGCGTTGCTATCGGTCAGAAACAGGTTATAGCCGCGCCTAGCGCATTCCACGGCAAATGCGCGGCCCAGCCCGCCCGCTGCGCCGGTGATCAGCACATTCACGCCTGCACCTCCTCTTTCACGATGTTGCAGAGCGCTTGGCTCAATGCGTAAAGCCGGTCCGCGTTGCTGCGGTTTACCTGGCTGCTATAGGGCTTAGGCAGGCAGTTGCCAAAATAGAGACCGTCGGGGCACTCGCTATTTTGAAGCAGGTAGCCATAGGTCCTTGCCGCTACCTCTGGCGCTAGGCCATGGCGACGGCGTATTTCCCAAACAAAGCCCACCAGCCAGCCGGTCTTTTTATTGCCGATAGCGGTATTGACAAGCCCCGGATCCACACAATAGGCCGCAATGCCTTCATACCCAAACTGCCGGTTTAACGAGAGCACGGTCAAAAGGTTGCACAGCTTCGACTGCTTGTAGGCAAGCAGCGGATGGTACCGCTTCTGGAACATCGGATCGTGCCAGCGCATCTTTATATGCTTATGGGATTGGCTGGATGTAAACAGCACGCGCCCCTTTGCAGCTTTAAGGTAGGGCAGCAGACGATGGGCCAGCAGAAAGCCGGCAAGATGGTTCAAAGCAAACTGTTGCTCATAGCCCTCCTCGCTCGTCATATACCAGCTGCGCACACAGCCCGCATTGTTTACCAGGCCCCATAGGCGTCCGTTGCAGCGTTCGTCAAGATAAGTGCCGATTTCATCCGCCACCCGCAGCACCTCGCGCTGCTGCACCAGATCGCCAAAGAAGCATGCCAGGCTCGCCTCCGGGTATTGCGCCAGGAGCGCCTTCTTCGCGCGTTCACAATGCTCCGCGCAGCGGCCTACCGCCAGTACGCAAAAGCCCTTCTTGATGAGCAGCTCGCACACGGCCAGCCCGATGCCGGACGTGGCGCCGGTTACAACAACCGCCTTTTTTTCAGCCGGCATATTGGAACCACCTCCATACGTGCCAGAATTCAAAATTGCCCGCCGCAAAAGCCATCCATGCATACGCCGCCGTGAAGCAAACCGCGAACATCACGGAACAAGCGAGCGCAACGCGGCGCAATCGCCGCTTTGCCTTCCCTTCCACAAGCGGAAACAGCACGTAGGGCGGCAGTTTCCTACCGGTTTGAACAGAACGGTGCCAGCGCAAAAACGCCGCCCAGAGTTTTTTAACCAGCAAAAAACATTGGACCGTCAGCACCCCGAAGAGCCCGCCCAGGGCAAGGATACCGGCTCCCAGCAGCGCCCCGGGCAGATAGGGCATATGGGGAAGGAGCAGCATCCTCGCAGGGGACGACGGGCTGATGATCAGCCAGGCGCCGGCAAAAACAAACGCCAGCACAGCGATAGCCAGCGCAGCAACCCATACCAACGCCAGAAGAAACAGCGGCATTATTAAAACGTCCGCAAGGCCAAGCCCGATCAGCCGGGGAAGACGCGCGGGGGATTCTGCTATTTTCCCGTCCGATGCATACGCCCGGGCCAATTCCTTTGCATCCCCCAGCGCGTTTACGATTTCTTCCTCCGTGTAGCCGTCCGCCGCTTTATGCAAAAAATGGTCCGCATATTCAGCGATAATCTCGTCAATGTCCGGTACGCGGTTTGCTTTTAGCTGCTGCTTCAGCTCTTCCAAAAACATCTGTCTATTCATTTTCGCCCTCCCAAGAAAGCAGTTTTTCCACTGCTTTAATAAACGCGAGCCATTCGGCACGCTCCCGCCGGTATAACGCCCGGCCGCTTTCCGTAATGGAATAATATTTGCGCGGAGGCCCGTTGCTCTCTTCCGAAAGATAGGTCGTCACATAGCCGTCATTCCGCAGCTTGCGCAGCAGGGGATACACCGTTCCGTCGGCAATCTCAATACGCTTGGAAAGATACTCCGAGATGTCGTAGCCGTAACGATCCTCCTGCAGCAGCATGGATAGAACGCACAGGTCGAGAACGCCTTTTTTGTATTGGCTATTGATGGCGCATCCCTCACTTTCAGTATGTAATATTCTACACTACTATATATAAAACAATACTATGGAATTGTCAATAGAAGATGCAAAGTATTTTGTAATCCTGGCCATTTGGAGTTTTTATAAAAAAGTAGAAAAGTGGAGCGCAGAGCAAAATAATTACCGAAAGCAGGCCTTTACACGTGGTCCAATATGTCCAAAACACGTCGGCTTTGCTTAACTTGATGTCGAAGCAAAGGGCGCATGGGTTAAAATAGTTATTGACATATGACGGAAACGGAGTACAATAAAACTGAAAGCGGCATATGCCGGAAATAATGAGGAGGTGGCCATGATGCCGAAAAGAGATGGAACGGGCCCTATGGGCACGGGCATGCGGATGGGAAGAGGCCTGGGCTTGTGCACGGGCGCCTGCGCAGCCAACTATGGAGCAGGCCTTGGGCTTGCTTGCAGGCGTGGATTTAGGCACGGCAGGGGGAACGGGGCTCCTGGCAAGGAGACGGATTCCAAGACGCGAGCGGAGACGCTGCAAAAACAAAGGGATGCCTTGCAATACCGCCTTACGGTTTTGGAAAGGCAACTGGATAATCTATAAAAGCGACGGAAGCAGCCGAAGGTCGCTTTGGTTGTTCCCGTTATGAAACGAGGCGAAAGGTTTATGCCAAGGGGAGAAGAAATGGAAAAAAATCCGCTGAAAATAGCGATGCCGGTTGAGGATAAAAGCTTGGATTCGGGCGTTTGCCCGTCCTTTGGACGCGCGCCGTACTTCCTTTTTTATAATATGCTTACAAATGCGAGCTATTTTTTGCAAAACGCAGCCGCAACCAGCCAAGGCGGTGCGGGCATCAAAGCGGCGCAGGTTATCGCGGACGAAAAGGTGCAAGCCCTTTTAACGCCCCGCTGCGGCGAAAACGCGGCGCAGGTTCTGAAAGAATCGGGGGTCGTTCTATACAAAACGGTAGCTGGAACGGCGAGGGAAAATATCGACGCCCTTGCGGAAGGCAAGCTTCTTTTGCTGGGCGATATACATCCCGGATTTCATGGGCATGAACGGTAAGGCCGGAACGATTGCGGTGCTTAGCGGCAAGGGCGGCACGGGCAAAACGCTGGTATCCGTTAACCTTGCCGCGGTTGCCGAAAAGGCCGCTTACATTGACTGCGATGTGGAAGAACCAAACGGACACCTGTTTTTTAAACCTAAAGCAGTTGCGGAGGAAGCCGTTTCCGTAAAAATCCCCACGATAGACAAAGAAACGTGCAGCGGCTGCCGTAAGTGCGTGGACTTCTGTAAATTCAATGCGCTGGCCATGATTAAGAACAAACCGTATGTATTCGAGGAGGTGTGCCACGCTTGCGGCGGCTGCCTGCTTCTTTGCCCGAAAAAGGCCATACGCGAGCAAGAGAAAAGCATTGGGAAGGTGCAAAAGGGCGTTTGCGGCAAGGTTGCGGTGAGCACCGGGATACTAAACCCGGGAGAAACATCCGGCATCCCCATCATAAAAGCGCTTTTAAAGCAGGGCGTCGCACAGCAAGCGCTTCTTACGGTAATCGATTGCCCGCCGGGTAGCGCCTGCGCCGTGATGGAAAGCATAAAGGATGTGGACTATTGCCTGCTGGTTGCCGAGCCCACGGTGTTTGGGGCCCACAACCTTCAGATGGTATATGAGCTGGTGCAACTGTTCGGAAAACCCCATGGCGTTGTGCTGAACAAATGCCTCCGTGGCGAGAATCCTGCGGAGAAATTTTGCGAGGAGAAGAACCTTTCCATTATAGGGCGGATTCCGTTTGACAAGGAGCTTGGAGCACGCAGCGCGGATGCAAAAATCGCCGCGTGGGAAAGCGAAAAATACAGGGCGCTTTTTTCCTCCTTGCTTGTGGCCGTACGCAAGGAGGCGTGGCATGAAACAGCTGTTGATCCTAAGCGGTAAAGGCGGCACGGGGAAAACCACCATTGCCAGCGCTTTCATTCGCCTTGCAGGGGCAAAAGCCTATGCGGATTGCGATGTGGACGCGCCCAACCTCCATCTGGTCATGGAACAGAGCCGGAATCCCCAACGGACAAATTATTACGGCCTGCCCAAAGCGCAAATCGATGGGGAAGCGTGCGTGAAGTGTGGCAACTGCAAGGATGTTTGCCGGTTCGGCGCCATCTCCAGCAAAGGACGAAGCTTCCAGGCCGATCCTTTCGCTTGTGAAGGCTGCGGTGTTTGCGCGGCGTTCTGCCCGGCGGGCGCTATTTCCTTAAAGCCTGCCGTGGCGGGGGAGAAGATTCTATATGCGGGAGCCGAAGCGGTCTTTTCAACCGCTCGGCTGAAAATGGGGAGCGGCACATCCGGCATGCTTGTAACCGAGGTGAAAAAACAAATGCGCGCAGCCGCACCCCGGGAAGCAGAGCTGGCCATCATCGACGGTTCGCCGGGAATAGGCTGCCCTGTCATCGCCTCCCTCAGCGGCGTGGATATGGTTCTGATTGTGGCGGAACCCTCCATATCCGGAATAAGCGACATGACGCGTATCATCAAGACGGCGGACATGTTTCACACAAAGATAGGCGTATGCATTAACAAATATGATACCAGCCCTGCGAATTCTGAGAAGATCAAAGAATTCTGCCGGGAAAGGAGCATTCCACTTGTGGGGGAAATCCCCTTTGATCCGGAAGCCGTAAAAGCCATCAACAGCGGCAAGACCATTGTGGATGTAGCTTGCGTTTGCGGATCTGCCGTAAAAGCGGTATATCAAAACACCAGGGAGTTGCTCTTTAAAGAAGGAGAGGATCTTACACCGTGATCATAAAGGTATTGGCGGAGAACACGGCGGTTTCCGATGCATTCGGCAGCGAGCACGGCCTTAGCCTCTATGTGGAAACAGCAAGGCACAAACTGCTGTTTGACACGGGCGCAAGCGGCCTGTTTGCGCAAAACGCCAAAAAGATGGGCGTGGATTTAACCGCGGTGGATTTGGCCGTCATTTCCCATGGCCATTATGATCATGGCGGAGGGTTAAAAACCTTCCTCAGCATCAACGACAAGGCAATGGTTTATTTGCATCAAAAAGCCTTTGAAGCGCATTATGCAAACAGGCCGGGGGGGAACGAAGGCGGATATCGGGCTGGATGCGTCGCTTGTGCCAAATAAGCGGTTCATATTCTGCGGGAACTTCCATAAAATCGACGAAACGATAGAATTGGTTTCGGGGGTGCAGGGAAAAAATCTTGTTCCGTCCGGGAACGCGGATCTATATAAGAAAATTGGCGATGGGTTTGTTGCGGACGATTTTGCCCACGAGCAGAATCTGCTTATCAGCGAAAACGAAAAAATGCTGCTAATTGCAGGCTGCGCCCATAACGGCATCCTCAATATTCTCGAACGGGTGAAAACGGAAAAAGGCCGCCTGCCCGATTATGTGGTCGGCGGGTTCCACCTTTATAACCGCGGGACGAAGCAAAGCGAAGCGCAAGAGCGGGTTGATGCGCTGGCTGAAGCCCTGCTCAAAACCCAGGCGCAGTATTATACGTGCCATTGCACGGGCATGGAATCCTTCAGGCGGCTCAAAGCCGTTATGGGGGAGAACATTGACTATCTATCCACCGGAGAACAACAAATAATGAACATAGAAGGAGCCGGCAACCATGCGTGAAACCTGCAACCAAAGCTGCGGCAGCTGTGGAGAGGAATGCAGCCAGAGAAAAGAACCCAGGACGGATTTTCGAGAAAAACCACATGAGATGAGCAACATCAAAAAGGTCATCGGCGTTGTCAGCGGAAAAGGTGGCGTAGGTAAATCCTCCGTAACCTCCATGCTTGCCGTAACCATGCACAGATTGGGCTATAGCACCGCTATCCTGGATGCGGATGTTACGGGCCCTTCTATCCCGAAGGCTTTCGGCATAACGGAGAAGGCGGCAGGCTGTGAGGATGGCTTGTATCCCATAAAAAGCAAAACCGGGATCAGCATCATGTCCATCAACCTCCTTTTGGAGAACGATACGGACCCTGTCATCTGGAGAGGCCCGATTCTTGGCAATACCGTGAAACAATTCTGGACGGATGTGATCTGGGGCGATGTGGACTATATGTTTATAGACATGCCTCCCGGAACCGGCGATGTGCCCCTTACCGCTTTCCAATCCCTGGCCATTGATGGAATCATCATTGTAACTTCCCCGCAGGAACTCGTTTCCATGATCGTATCCAAGGCCGTTCGCATGGCGGAGATGATGGACATCCCGGTCCTTGGCTTAGTGGAAAACATGTCCTATTTCCTATGTCCGGATAACGGCAAACGGTATGCTATCTTCGGAGAAAGCCATATTGAGGAGATTGCGCAGAAACACAATCTGCCGGTCTTAGCCAAGCTACCCATTGACCCTAAGATTTCAGCCGCCTGTGACAAAGGCATGATTGAACTTTTTGATGGGGATTGGTTTGACGCGGTTGCGAAAAAACTAGAAAAAACGGAGGATAAGAAAATGATGCGAATTGCGGTTGCAAGCGAAGGAAAACAGGTTACCGAGCACTTTGGACATTGCGTGAATTTCTTGATTTACGAAGCCGAAAACGGTAAAATCATAAAGGAGGAATCCATACCCAATCCCGGCCACAAACCCGGATTTCTACCAAACTTTTTAGCCGACCGCGGCGTGAACGTCATCATTAGCGGCGGCATGGGCGGCGGTGCGGTGGATATTTTCAACGAACGGGATGTGGAAGTTGTTGTGGGCGCCGCGGGCGACGCAAAAACGGCGGTTGAGAACTATCTTAAGGGCGAGCTTAAGACAACGGGTTCCATTTGCCATGAGCACCAGCATGCAGATGCATGCGGCGAATAGGAAAGGCGATAAGCCGCCCACCAATTTTACCGGCGTGCAGCAGCCCACTGAATGGCCGAATAAGTAAGGAGCTTCTATGGAAACATTGTTTCGATCGGTACGCGATGCGCTCAAAGCCGGGAAAGATCTGGTGCTTTGCAGCATTATCGCCAGCTCGGGGTCCACGCCACGGGGCAGCGGCGCAAAGATGGCTGTATTTGCCGATGGTTCCACAAAAGGAACCATCGGAGGCGGCGCCGTGGAGTTTGAGAGCATAAAGCTGGCTAAACAGGCCCTCCAAAGACGGGCGGCATTTTTCCATGGCTTTAATTTAGCTCCTAACCAAACGGCCGATATCGGCATGATCTGCGGCGGGCAGGTGGAGGTCTACTTTCAGTTTTTCTCAAGCGAGGACCCGGAAGCCGTGGCCATGTTTGATTGTATTGTGGATCTTTACAACAAACAGGAGAATACCTGGCTTGTAACCAAGATACAAGAGGACGGCGTTCAAAAGATGGGCGTCTTTTCTCCCAAAGACGGCCTGCTGTTTGCGGAGGGGATTCCCCAGGCGGACATTTTGCCCCTTGTAAAGGCGCGGGCCGTGCTGCAAGAGGGAAATCCTACCTATTATGTGGAGCCCCTTACGCGGAGCGAGATCGTTTATGTGTTTGGCGGTGGCCATGTATCCCAGGAGCTGGTTCCGATCTTATCCCATGTGGGGTTTGCTGTTGCGGTGTTTGAAGACCGGCCCGCTTTTGCCGATCCGGCCCTGTTCCCGACGGCGATAAAAACCATAGAAGGGAATTTTCAGGATATTTCCGCGAAAGTAACCATTACCAGCCATGATTATGTGGTGATCATGACGCGTGGGCATCAGGCGGACTTTGTGGTTCTTAGCCAGGCGCTCCGAACAAAAGCAAGCTATATTGGCGTGATTGGAAGCCGGAATAAAATTGCCGCGACCCACCGGCGGCTGTTGGAGGCGGGGATTCCGGAAGCCGAGCTATCCCGAATACACGCGCCCATTGGCCTGCCCATCCAGGCAGAAACGCCTGCCGAGATTGCGATAAGCATTGCCGGGCAGCTTATCCTACACCGCTCCAATCAGGTCGAAAACATTGGATGATTCCATAAAAACCCGCCGATGCTGGTGTTGAAGCATCGGCGGATTTTTTTTTGCGCTTGGGTAAGGCGCCTCATGGGGGAGGCTGCCCATTACACTAAACCTGATTTACGCCGTACTTCCGGCGGATGGCGAACAAAGCGCACAAGGCCGATGCCGCCAGGAGCACATAGGGGATAAGAGTAACCGCATCCCCTGTTTTTGGTATGGTATATGTAATCGGCACAACGGGTGTGGTAGGATAGGAAGGGTAATACCAGCCGCCGCCAACATATGTGTAAGACCACCTGGCATAGAGGATGATGTTGCCTGTAACCGTATCGCTTGTAAAGTTCCACGGGTTTGTCAAGGCGGATTCTTTATACCAACCGATAAATGTATAACCGTACTTTACAGGCGTTGCGGGCCTGGCAATCGTGCTGCCGCCGAGGATGCCCGTGATGCTGTTTACAGTGGAGCCGCCGTTGCTGTTAAACGTAACGGTGTAGGTGGGAACCGGGGTCCACTTGGCATAGAGGGTGATGTTGCCCGTAACGGTGTCGCTTGCAAAAATCCAGGCATTCACAAACTCTTGGTCAACAAACCAGCCCGCGAAGGTAAAGCCGCTCCTGGTGGGATCGGCAGGCTTGGCAATCGTGCTGCCGCCAAGGATGCCCGTAATGCTGCTTACAGCGGAGCCGCCGTTGCTGTTAAACGTAACGGTGTAGGTGGGAACCGGGGTCCACTTGGCATAGAGGGTGATGTTTCCGTTTACGGTATCGCTGGCAAAGTTCCAGGCATCCGTCAGTTCTGTGTTTTCATACCAGCCCGCAAAGGTAAAGCCGGGCTTGGTGGGATCGGCAGGCCTGGCAATCGTGCTGCCGCCGAGGATGCCCGTGATGCTGTTTACAGTGGAGCCGCCGTTGCTGTTAAACGTAACGGTATAGGTGGGAACCGGGGTCCACTTGGCATAGAGGGTGATGTTCCCGTTTACGGTATCGCTGGCAAAGTTCCAGGCATTCGTCAGCCCTGAATTTTTATACCAGCCCGCGAAGGTAAAGCCGGGCTTGGTGGGATCCGCGGGTCTGGCAACCGTGCTGCCGCCGAGTATGCCCGTGATGCTGTTTACAGTGGAGCCGCCGTTGCTGTTAAACGTAACGGTGTACGTGCGAGCGGGAGGACAATGACTTTGCATGGAGACGCCTGTGACGGATGGGGTTCCTGAATTTTCTTCTTCCCCTCTCAAAAGGCCCAACGTCTCGGATTGCCCTTCGGTGTCCCCGAGCGGTTGCGGTTGCTCTTCGGCATGCCCGAGCGGCTGCGGGGGTTCTTCGGTATCGCCTAGCGGCGGCTGCTGTTCCTCCCCACTTCCCAGATTTGCCCCGTGTTCCGGAGCATTACCGGGATCTTCCTCTTGTCCTTCAGGATCCCCGGGCACCAGGGCTTGTCCTATGGCATTTTCCAGGAGCGTCCCCTCATCGGCCTCAGCAAAAGCCGCTGCCGGCAAAAGGGAGAAGACCAGCATACATGCCAGTAGAAAACTAGATATCCGCTTCCCTGTTCCGTGCATTTTCTGTTCCTCCAGTTCTTTAATGTGAGATTTCCTTCTCCATAAGGATGGCTGGCTGGGGAGAAAATATACGCTGCGGCAAGGCCGATTCCACGTAAACGATGCAATACGCTTTTTTTCGAAATTAAAAGACGAATTTCCATTTTAAGCAAAAAAAGAAAAATGCTCACATGCTTGTTTTGCAGATGGGCGAAATACTGGGTTTTTTTCCTATATAAAAGATGACCCCTGGGCCGCGATTAAATGTTTATTTCTCACATTTACAGTGCCGCATCCTTGTGATATACTAAAACCGAAATTTTATCTAGTCGGCTATGGCACCAGCATTTTCGTATCGAAATTTTTATATTGAACGTACAGAAGCTTATGCATCGGTTTGCGTATGTCTCTTATTCCGGTCTTTGCGATAAGAGTTTGAGAATACTTCTTAAAATATCTGTATACAAGTTTGCGAGTATACAATGCCCATGCGGTATTGCTATAAAAAACAATAGTAGGAGGGTCACATGACAAAGAAGATATGGACTCTGGCCTTGGCGGCCATGCTGCTGCTCGTCTCCTTTGCAGGTTGCGCAAACAATGCGTCCACCTCCGGCTCAGCCGGCCCCATCAAGATCGGCTGGATCGGCTCCCTCACCGGGGACAGCGCTGTTTGGGGCACCAATGAGAGCAACATGCTCAAGATGCTCGTAGAGGAAACCAACGCCAATGGCGGGCTGCTGGGCCGCCAAGTGGAGCTGATCTGCTACGATACAAAGGGAGATGCCAACGAAGCGGTTAACGCCACCCGCAGGCTTGCCGCGCAGGACAAGGTTTGTGCCATCATCGGCCCCAACGCTTCGTCCCATTGCATCGCCATGCAGGGCGTGCTCAAGGAACTCAAGATCCCCGATATCTCCACCGTTGCGACCAATCCCAAGGTTACGGTGGATGACGCCACAGGCGAGGTGCAGCCGTATAACTTCCGGGTCTGCTTCACGGATCCCTATCAGGGCGCCATCGCAGGCGGGTATGCGGCCGATGAACTGGGCTTTACCCGGGCCGCCATCCTCTATGATATTTCAGACGACTATTCCCAGGGCTTGACCCAGTATTTCGAAGAGACCTTTACGGGCCGCGGCGGCACCGTCGTAGCGAAGGAAGCCTTCAAGAAGGACGATGTGGAGTTCAAGGCGCAGCTCACCAAGATCAAAGAGACCGATCCCGAAGTGCTTTTCCTGCCCATCTACTATAAAGAAGTGGCGCTCATCGCCAAGCAGGCGCGGGAGCTCGGCATCGATGCGGTGCTCATGGGCGGAGACGGTTGGCCTTCCGATACCCTCTTTGAGATGGCCAAGGATGAACTGCAGGGCAGCTACCTGGTAAACCATCTGGATACAAACGATCCGTCCTTTGTGCCTCTAAAGGAAAAATTTGAGGCCAAATACAACACCACCTTGGAAATGAACGGCTACATGGCCCATGATGCTTACCTTGTGCTGGTGGCCGCCATTGAAAAGGCCGGTAGCGACGATTCTCAGGCCATAACCGATGCCCTTACCCAGATTACCGTGCAGGGCGTTACGGGTGAAATCACCCTTTCTCCCGAAAACCACAATCCTGTGGGCAAAGAGGGCTCCATCCAGAAGATCGAGGGAGATACCTATGCCTTCGTTCAAAAGTACGGCGCAAAATAAGCGCGTCCAAACCGGTGAAACGGGGTCCGGGCAAGCCCGGCCCCGTTATCCTAATTGTAGGGAGGCCGTACTATGACGGTTTTTTTTCAGCAGATTATCAATGGCCTTTCGCTGGGTAGCGTATATGCCCTGATGGCGGTGGGGTACTCGCTGGTATACAGCATCATGAATTTCTCCAATTTTGCCCACGGGGGCGTAATCATGGTGGGCGCCTACATCGGCTATTTCGCCATGACGGCCCTTGGGATGCCATTCTGGCTGGCGTTTCTTGCCTGCGGCATGGGCGCCGGGCTTCTGGCCATTCTACTTGAACGGCTGGTCTATTTCCCACTGCGCAGCCGGAGCGCGCCCTTTCTTTATTTCATTATCTCCGCCATGGGCGCATCCATTTTCCTTGAAAATTTTGTGGTGGCCACCATTGGCCCCACGTTTCGCACCTATCCGCAGGTGTTTTCCGCCGCGCCTATTCATGCGGGCGGCCTCTCGGTGGGCCGGATCGACGTGTTCATGATTATCGTGGCGGCTTTGGGGCTTCTAATCCTTACGCTTATCATTGAGAAAACCAAGGTAGGCCTTGGAATTCGCGCCAGTTCTTACAATATTAAGGCCAGCACCCTCATGGGGGTAAATGTGAATATGGTCATTTTTACCATCTTCCTGCTGGGGGGCATTCTCGCAGGGTATGCAGGCATGCTTTTCGGCATGAAATACACCGTTTATCCCCAAATCGGCAACATTACCACAAAGTCGTTTGTTGCGGCCGTGTTTGGCGGCCTGGGCAGCCTCCCGGGCGCCATTGTGGGCTCGGTGCTGTTGGGGCTTCTTGAAACGCTGACCGCCGCCTATATTTCCAGCAACCTGCGCGATTTACTCGCGTTTGTGGTGCTCATTGCGGTGCTCGTTATCAAGCCTTCCGGCCTAATGGGCAAGTTTACCGAAGACAAGGCGTAAGGAGGGCGAGGCATTGAGTTGGTATTATATTGAGGGAATCCTCATCAATTGCGGCTATGTGCTGATGGTGGTGCTGGGCCTTTCGCTGCTCACGGGCTTTACGGGCCTGTTTTCCTTCGGGCATGCGGGGTTCATGGCCATCGGCGCTTATACGGCCTCCATCTGCACTATGATGCTGGGCATTCCGTATCCCATCGCGCTGCTTCTGGGCGGTGTGGCCGCCATGCTGGCCGGTCTCTTCCTGGGCAGCTTCACCCTTAAGCTCAAGGGGGATTATTTCTGCATCGCCACCCTTGGCTTTGGGGAGGCGGTGCGGCTGATTTTCGACAACGTACAGGCGCTGGGCGGTGCCCGGGGCCTTACGGGGATGAAAATGTACACCACCCTGCCCGCTGTGCTGGTGGTGAGCGTTTTAGCGGTAGCGGCGCTGGTTTGCCTGATCCGCTCCCGTCATGGCCGGAACATGGTGGCCATCCGGGAGGATGAGCTGGCCGCCCAAGTTTCGGGAATTAACGTGTTCTATTATAAGATGATGGCCCTGGGTATCAGCGCGCTGTACGCCGGCATCGGCGGAGGCCTTCTGGCCCATTATATGGGCTATATTCAGCCCCTCATGTTCAAAATGGTCAAATCAACCGAATATACCATTATCGTAATCTTTGGAGGGCTGGGAAGCGTAACCGGCAGCGTGGTGGGCACTCTGCTGCTTACCTTCCTTCCCGAAGTGCTGCGCGAGTTTGAAAACTGGCGGTTGGTGCTTTACGGGTTGGCTGTCATTATCATCATGATTTCCCGCCCCCGTGGCCTTATGGGCGGAACGGAGTTAACCATCAAAGGTATGGTTCGCTTTTTCAAGAATCCGTTTGGACTGGCCGGCAGGCTGGCCAATGCCAAGAAAGCAAGAGGAGGACATCACAATGAATGAGAATAGCGGCGTGGTGCTTTCTCTGGACCATGTGACCAAGCGTTTTGGCGGGCTTGTGGCCGTGGACGACGTTTCCTTTGCGGTGCATGAGCATGAGATATACGGCCTCATTGGCCCTAACGGCGCGGGGAAAACCACCATCTTCAACCTGATAACAGGGATTTATAGCCTTAGCGAGGGCAGCGTTGCGTTTTACGGGAAGCCCCTTACCGGCCTCAAACCCTTTCAGATTGCCGACCATGGCATTACGCGCACCTTCCAAAATATCCGCCTCTTCAAAAAACTGACCGCCTATGAGAACGTGCTTACCGCCTGCCACCGGGATGCGGACTATACGGTCTTTCAAACGCTCCTTCGCTTCCGGGTGCCGGGGAAGCTGGGCAAATTTGCGGAGCAGGAGGCGGCGTTAAACAGGAAAACGGAAGAACTTCTCCAGCTCATGGGCCTTTGGGAATATAAGGATATGGTTGCGAGCAACCTTCCCTATGGCCTGCAACGCAAGCTGGAGATTGCACGGGCGCTGGCGCTTAACCCCAAGCTGCTGCTTTTGGATGAGCCCGCGGCCGGTATGAACCCGGAGGAAACCCAGCAACTGATGCGGCTGATCGGGGATATTCGCAACAAGTTTTCCCTTACCGTGCTCATTATCGAGCATCATATGGATCTGATTATGGGCATATGCGATCGCATCTTCGTGCTCAACTTCGGCAAGCCCCTAGCAGAGGGCACCCCCCAGCAGGTGCAAAACAATGCACACGTGATCGAAGCATATCTCGGGAAGGAGGAGGAAGCCCATGCTCAAGATTAGCGACCTGAACGTGTATTACGGCGGCATCCATGCCCTGCAGGGTGTATCTATCGATGTGGAAAAAGGGCAGATTGTATCCATCATCGGTTCCAACGGCGCGGGGAAGTCCTCCTTGATGAACGCCATCTCCGCCACCGTCAAGTATAAGGGCAATATAGAATTTTGCGGCAAGCCCCTTACCACCAAGCCCCATAAGGTGGTAAAGGCGGGCATCAGCCACGTGCCGGAAGGCAGGTTGGTGTTTGCCAACCTGACCACCTATGACAATTTACGTATGGGGGCCTATCTGCGCTCCGATGCAAAGGGAATTGCCGAGGATCTCGAACGGGTGTATACTTTATTCCCCCGCCTGGAGGAACGAAAGAAGCAACTTGCCGGAACGCTCAGCGGCGGCGAGCAACAGATGCTGGCCATGGGCCGGGGACTGATGTCCAACCCCGAACTGATCCTGCTGGATGAGCCAAGCCTGGGCCTCGCGCCGCTCTTGATTAACACGATTTTTGATATTATCCTTGAAATTAAACGAATGGGAAAGACCATTCTGCTGGTGGAGCAAAATGCGTTTAAGGCGCTGTCCGTGGCGGATAGAGCCTATGTGCTTAACCAGGGCCGCATTAACATGAGCGGCGCAGCGGCCGATATCATGGCCGACCCATCCATTCGCGAGGCATATCTGGGCAAGGCAAAATAGGGGCATAGCCCCCATGGCAAGCCCGCCGGGCATTAGATCGGGGTGGAGCGCGTGAACCCACCTGTACTTTCTGCTGGGCGCAGAAACCCTTTTACGGCCAATAAGTATGAATTTCCATAAAAAGATGGGTAAGGGAGGAACGCTATGTTTCATTCATTGGAAGAAGCGCGCGCATATCTGAAAGAAAACGATATTAAGATGATCGATTTCAAGATGACCGACCTGGATGGCAGATGGCGGCATGTCACCATTCCGGCTGGCCGCTTCAATGAGGATACCATGCGCTACGGGATTGGTTTCGACGGCTCCAATTACGGCTTTGCGGCCGTAGAAAACAGCGACATGATCTTTATTCCCGATCTGACCACCGCCATGCCGGATCCTTTCACAAAAATTAAAACCCTCACCATGATTGGCGACGTCATGGTTATTGGCCAGCCGAATAACCGGCCCTTTGACCAATATCCCCGCAATGTCGCCAAAGGAGCCCTGGCCTATATGCGCAGCACGGGGATTGCCGACGAAATGATCTTTGGCCCGGAATACGAGTTCTATGTGTTCGATCGGGTTAACCATGAGTGCTTGCCCCAGCGGAACGGATGCCAGGTGGATACGGCGGAGGCTTACTGGAATTCCGCTGCGCCCGCCGGAAACGCGGGATTCTGCACACCCCGCCAGGGCGGCTACCATATAGACCTGCCCAACGATATCGCTTATGATCTGCGCTGCCGCATGTCCGAACTGCTGGAGCAATGGGGGGTGCCTGTGAAATACCACCACCACGAGGTGGGCGGCCCGGGCCAGCTCGAAATCGAAGTGCAGCTGGACAACATGCTGCACATGGCGGATGCAACAATGATCGCCAAATATGTGATCCGCAATGCGGCTGTGCAGGCCGGGAAAACCGCGACCCTCATGCCCAAGCCCATTTATGGGGAAGCAGGCAACGGCATGCATGTGCACATGCTGCTCATGAAAGATGGAGCGCCCATCTTTTATGACAAAGATGGATACGGGCAGCTCAGCGAAACGGCGTTGCACTTCATCGGCGGTCTTCTGTATCACATCAAATCCCTGTGCGCTTGGACAAATCCCTCCACAAATTCGTTTAAACGTCTTGTGCCCGGCTTTGAAGCGCCGGTGACCATCGGCTATGCCATGGCTAACCGCAGCGCGGTGGTGCGCATACCGGCCTATGCCAAAACGCCCGCCCACAAGCGCTTCGAGTTGCGCAATCCGGATGCCACCTGCAATCCGTATTATGCCTATGCCGCCATTTTGATGGCCGGGTTAGACGGTATAAACAGGCGGATCGACCCGCGGGAGCACGGTTGGGGTCCCTATGACTGCAACCTTTATGAGCTGCCCGAGGAGGAGAAAGCAAAAATCGAAAGCCTGCCCACCAACCTATCCGCCGCGCTGGACGCATTGGAGGCAGACCACGGATACTTGCTGGAAGGCGGCGTATTCCCCGAGCATTTGCTGCGCGCCTGGGTGCAACGCAAAAGGGAAGAGATTCGCTGCATCGACCGCGTCCCTCACCCGGCAGAGTTCACACGGTATTATGACCTATAGCAACCGCGCAGCCCTTTATAATTCGGGGCTGCGGCAAAGTGAAAAAGGGCCTGCATGCAGGCCCTTTTTTTGCGTTATGATAAAAGCAACCACCAGCTCTGCCGGTGAGAATAAAAATGCGTTAGCTAACAGCAGTGAGCGAAGCGAACGACAATTGAATTGGCCGGCTTAAAGCTGAGAACTATGGGAAAACGACTGGTTTACCAGTAGCGGGGAAATTGATGCGATTGATGGAATAATCCGTGCGGCTTGAGACGCCGCCGGTAATATGCCCTTCTAGAGCTGGTGCATACCACCCGTTTAACTGGCGGTTTTGATTGAAACAGCGGATTGTTAGCCGAACAACCGCTTGCACGCGGCCAAAATCTGTTCAAACAACGTCTTATTATCATTTTTTGCGGCGCTGATGAAGCTGCTCCAACCGTCTGTCAGAAAATAGAGGCCGAGATTTTCAACCTTGTTCTTTGGCCGTGGCGCTTCCGCGATATACATTTTATCCTTGCGGATTTGAATCTGTATGTCATTCTCACCCTTGGCGGGGATATACATGAAAGTATTTCCGAGGAACTGCTCAAAATAGGGTTCAACATGGAGATCGGTTTGGCTTTTTATTGCCTCTTCCACTTGCTCTATGGTAAAAGCCTCTCTCATTTTGAACGATTTACTCAGCGGAATAAGCCCCATACGAATAAAACCTCCTCATAATCCTGCGCGGCCCAACGCGGGCGCCAATCTCCGTTTGCCCTGCTTGCGGAGGAGGAACCCTATGCCGCAAAGGCCGGACTAAAGGTGAAAGCGCGTCTTGTTCTTTGGGACGGCGCGGTTGATAAAAAGTGGGCCGCGATGAAAAACAAAGCGGCCCAGCGGTGCATATTGAAGGAATTAAGCGAGGGCCTCGGAATAATCCGAGATTGCCTGCATGGCGTCCAACACTTCCATGGGATCGCATTCCTGCATAACGGCCAAGCCCGAATCGCCGGTATCGATAACCACGGCATCATCTTCGGCCGCTTCCATGGTAAAGGTAAAGGAGAGACCGTTGTTGTAATCGGTTATGGTGATGGCGTTGCCATCCGCGGAAACCGGCCCCACGAAGCTGACATTCTGGTTCTGCTCCAGATCGTAGAAGACCAGGATGGCAAAAGAACTGTCCACGGCTTCCGCATAATAGATGGTTTCGCCAGCTTCTGTGACGCCCATGGCTGCCGTGCCGATTTCAGAGGCAAGGGCA
This sequence comes from Candidatus Pelethousia sp., assembly GCA_034933245.1. Taxonomy (GTDB): domain Bacteria; phylum Bacillota; class Clostridia; order Christensenellales; family CAG-138; genus Pelethousia. The sequence continues at coordinate 17,100 of JAYFNX010000046.1, read as the reverse complement.
GTAAGATCGCCTTGTTCCGTACCTTCTTCTTCCGCGGGAACCGCCTCGTCGGCAACCTGGATATCCGCTTCTTCCTCGGAGACCGCCTCGTCGGCAACCTGAACGTTCGCTTCTTCCGACTTGCCGCCGCATGCCGTGAGCATAAGGCTCAAAACCAGGACCAAAACCGTAATGAATAGGAAATTGCTTTTTTTCATGGGAAACCTCCTTAATTGTTTGTCTGTTAGTCAGCCAGCGCGTTGCCGGCCTTGTCCGTCATTTTGCCGGTGGCGATCATAATGATGTCGATCAACCACCAAATACCGAAGCCGCCAACCGTGATCAGCTTGAGAATGCCTAATCCTACATAGCCCAGATAAAACCGGTCAACGCCGATTTCACCCAAAAGGATCGAAAGAATGAGTGCCGTGGTTTTGCTTTTCATGTGCATTCCTCCATTTTTGCTTACTGCTTTATAAAATTTTCAAGTTCCGCAAAGGCCCGAATTTACCCAGCATGAGATTACGGAACCTGTATAAATTATATACAAAAACAGGGACAGCGAAAGAACCGATGCCGTTGGCTTCCCCAACGGGATTGGATGTTGACAGATCCTGGATATTTTGATATACATTTTTACTTTTCTTTATTTTCGTTGTACAATTCTGTATGATACTGTTAATGGTAAAAAACCATGGCTTTATGCAGGAAGGGCTAGAGGAGCACCAAGCACCATGAAGGAAGAATTACATATCGGCGTATGCGAGGACGAGGGGGCGGCGGCGCAGCATCTGCTGTCCTGCATAGAGGAAAGCGGCATCCCCGCACACTGCGTCGCGTTTACAAGCAGCGAAGAATTGCTGGCGGAATTTCGCCAGGGCCTATACGATATTTTGTTTATCGACATTTACTTAACGGGGATGACGGGCGTGGAAGCCGCAGCAAAGATACGCGAGGTGGATGAAGACACAATGATGGCCTTCACAACATCCAGCACGGATCATACCCTTGAAAGTTACAGACTCGGCGCCCTTAAGTATCTGGAGAAGCCGGTGAAAGCAAAGGATGTGCGGGAAACCTTGGAGCTTGCGCTGCTCAAGCGCAAGACAAGGCGATATCTTTCTCTTTTGATCGGCGGCGGCCTTAAGGACATTCCCGTAAACACAATCCTTTATTTTGAACAGCGGGATCATGCCGTTATGGTTCATACCACAGCAGGCGTGTACCGTACGAGCCAGCGCGTCAAATTGAGCGATATTGAGGAGAAGGTTCCTTTCGCTTCTTTTTTGCGTTGCCATAGAAGCTATATTGTGAACTTGCATTATGTTATGGAATTGAATAAAGAACTCCGCGTGTTTTCCATGAAAAACGGCGACAAGGTCTATATCAGGCGGCAGTCTTTAAAAGCGGCTTCGGACGCCTTTGAAGCGTATTTGTTCCAAACCGCGAGGGAAGACGCATGAAAGGCAAGAACATCATTCTCGTTGTTTGCGCAGCGCTGCTGCTTGCCGTTGCTACCGTATGGATTATCCTGCCCGCGTTCGCCTATAAAATGTCGTCTCTGCCCGGCATAAGCGTCCGCGGGCGCAAAGTGGCGCTTTCCTCCAGCGACGGGGCTTATAAACTCACTGGGGTTACCCGGGAAACATCCCAAGGACAGGTCGCGATTGAGCTCCCCACGATCCTTAAGGGCGTGCCTCCCCGCACAGCTATTACGCTGAAAGCGCAGATTGCTGTTGGCCGGTCCGACAGCCTGCTGGTAAAATCCGTCTTTACGCCCATGCGCATATACCTGGATGGAGAGCTGGCCTATGCCTATGGAGAAGAGGGCAGTTATCCGTCCTTCCTGAATGACCCGCCCACGAACCTTTTCATTCTCCCTTTGCCCCAGAACGGGGAACCGGTTTCCTTGCGCATCGAATACCTCTCGCCTTCCCAGCGCAGCGAAATCTCCCTTCCGGCGTTGTATGTGGGGAGCGAGGGCGAGTTATTTGCCAACCTGGTTCATGCAAACGGCTTCTCTTTTGTTTTTTCGTGTGTTCTGCTGTTTCTGGGTACAGCTATGATCTTCCCGTATGTCCTTTTCCTGCGGCATGTCAGCGGGGGATCGTCCTTTTTATGGCTGGGCCTATTCTCCCTCTCCGCGGGGATGTGGATCATGGGGGAATGCGACCTGAGCGTTTTTATCTTTCCCTATCCCTCCCTGCTCCATGCGATTGACTATTTGGGCCTGCTTTTTTTAACCTTCCCTTTTCTTTGCTTCGGCATGGTGGTTCTTAACCCCCAAAACCCACGGCCCTTCACCATTATGCTGGCGATCCATGTGGTATCCCTGCTGGCGGCGATAACGCTTCAGCTTTGCGGCGCGGTTGACCTGATCAGAACGCTGTACTGGTTTCATATTATTACGCCTTTGGGCTTTTTGGTTTTCGCGGCTGATTTGCTCTGGGAGTATTTCCGCTATAAAAACGCCGCTGCCAAGCGCTTTGTGCCCGCCGTGGGCCTGCTGACGATCGCGGTTTTGCTGGAGCTGCTCAACTATTGGCTCAAAGGGAACAGCGCCTTTACCGTTATTTTTCAATTTGGCCTTTTGACCTTCATCGTATCGCTCGGCATTGTAAGCGGTTATTATGTGCGGCAGTCCATGCGTGCGGCCGGGGAAAATCTGCGGCTGGAATACGAAATGGGCGTTATGGAACGGCAGCTTGCTTTGCAGCAAGAGCAATACGGAAGGATGATGCAAAACGCCGACGAAATCAGAACCATGCGCCACGACATGCGCCATCACCTGGCTGCCCTGGGCCAGCTTCTGGATAGCGGCGGCGCTGCCGAAAAAGCAAAAACCTATCTTGAGAGCTTGAAGATTGAGCTGAGCGAAGCCACGGAGCAGAACCTTTGCGAGAATTACGCCGTAAATGCCATCGCCGCCCATTACCTGTCTCTTGCGGCAAAGGACAACATCGCCGTGGAAGCGAGGTTGGAGATCCCGGAAGATACGGGCTGCATTCCTGCGGTGGATCTGTGCATCATTATGGGAAACTTCTTAGAGAATGCGCTGGAAGCATGCCGCCGGATGAAGGGGGGAGAAACCTTTATCCGGATAAAAGCGATGGTACGGAACCAATACCTGGTGATCGTGATGGACAACAGTTTCGACGGCTTGGCATACAAACGCGGGAAAAAATTTCTTTCCCGCAAGCGGGCCGGGGGCGGCGTCGGCCTTTCCTCTATCAGCGCGATCGCGGAAAAACATGGCGGATCCGCCGCATTTCATCAGCAAGACAATGTTTTTTCCTCTTCCGTTATGTTGAAGATGGAACTGCCCGGGCAATAAAGGCCGGGCCGGTTTCGTGAGAAAGAAACGGTGGAACGGCAAAACGGATGACGCAGGCCGGCACACCAATGCCGAGGCTATGCGCATACGGAATGCCCATAGCTTTTAAATATACTGTAGAGGAAGGAAGGAAAACCAAATGAGCATAACCTATGCGGATTTTAAAAGCATGCACGAATTTATGCGGCTGTCTTTTATTGCGGCCGGCGTACCGGATGATGAAGCAAGAATATGCGCGGATGTGCTGATAGAATCGGATAAGCGCGGGATAGACTCCCACGGCGTGGGCCGTTTCAAGCCGATCTATATAGACAGGATACGCGCGGGCATCTTATCGCCTATCACAAAAATTGACATCTTGAAGGAAACGCCTACCACCGCCGTGCTGGATGGAAATGACGGCATGGGGCAGGTGATCGGCGTGAAGGCGATGGAGATGGCGATGCATAAAGCGAAAACCTATGGAATATCCATGGTGGCCGTTCGAAACTCCTCCCATTACGGCATGGCCGGTTATTACCCCGTTCTGGCCGCAAAGCAAGATCTGCTCTGTATCACCGGGACCAACGCGCGGCCGTCCATTGCGCCCACCTTCGGCGTGGAAAATATGCTGGGAACCAATCCGCTTACCATCGGCTTTCCAACGGATGAGAATTTTCCGTTTGTGATCGACTGCGCAACGTCGATTTCCCAAAGAGGGAAAATCGAGCATTACGCCCGGCTCGGCAAGACCATGCCCGCGGGATGGGTGAGCGACGGCGAAGGCAACGCCGTTACGGACCCGGACATCGCGTTAACGGGCCTCGTAAACGGCACTTGCGCCTTGGCGCCCTTAGGCGGCTTAGGCGATGCGCTGGGGGGCTACAAGGGCTATGGCTATGCCACCGTGGTAGAGATCCTTTCCTCGGCCCTGGCGGGGGGGATTTTCCTCAAGAGCATTACCGATAGGAATCCGGACGGAACCAAGCGCCCCTATCATCTGGGACACTTTTTCATCGTGGCGGATATTGCGGCATTTACGGACCCCCAAGCGTTTCGGCATACCGCGGGAGAAATCCTGCGCCAGCTCCGCGCTTCCAGGAGAGCCAAAGGGCAGGAGCGGATCTATACGGCGGGAGAAAAGGAATATCTGGCTTATTTGGAACGCAAGGAGAAAGGAATTCCGATTAATCGCGAGGTGCGAAAGGCGCTGGAGCTCGTGCGGGAAGAACTGCATGTGCCCTATACGTTCCCCTGGGAAACATAGGCGCGCAAAGAACATTCGCCTTGCGCAGAGAATATTCTGTTGACAAACGGGGGGGAAGATGATATATTACCCCTAATTTCTAGATTGTTAAAGGCAAAGACGGGCCGAGTAACCCGGGTAAGGCGTTTAAGCGAGTCGCGGATGGTGTGAGCGCGGTACAACAAGCCCAGCGTGAAAAACAGCCCACAGCCGCCGGAAGAAAGCATTTTGCGATTAGACTCGGCCGCGCGCCGCGCGTTATAGCGGATAGGCATGGTTGTGCCAAGAGATGGCGGGTCTGTTTCCGTTAAGCAGGGTGGTACCGCGCGAAGTTGTTTTTAAGCTTTTCGCCCCTTATGTGTTGTTTACATGAGGGGAGAAAAGCTTTTTTGTTTTCTCTGAAAAACCGCAGCCATGGGCAAGTGGCTTTGAAGATCCGAATCAATTTTTAGGGAGGGTTCAGCGTATGTACAGAGACGAATACTGCGGGCTGTTTTGCGAGGAGCAGCTGGGGAAAAAAGTTCGCGCCTGCGGCTGGGTCAGCGCGAAGCGGGATATGGGCGGCGTGTTGTTTATCGACCTGTATGATAAAACCGGCGTGCTGCAGGTGGTCTTCAACCGGCAGATCATCGGGGAAGCGGGCTTTTGCGTTGCCGAGCGGCTGAACAGCCAATCTGTCGTCGCCGTGGAGGGCATGCTTTGCCCGCGGGAGGAAGAAACGCGGAACCCCAGAATTGCCACGGGGGAAATGGAACTTCGGGCGGAGAAGGTAAAGCTGCTGTCCCGGGCTATCCAACTTCCTTTTTCACTGGATGGCCAACCCGTGCGGGAGGATTTGCGGCTGGCCTACCGGTATCTGGATTTGCGCAGGCCCGAAATGCAGCGCAATCTGCGCTTCCGCCACCTGGTGCAAAAGGCGGCCCAGGATTATCTGGATGCCGCGGGCTTTCTGTGCGTGGAAACGCCCATGCTTACAAAATCCACACCGGAGGGCGCCCGGGACTATCTGGTGCCCAGCCGCATACATAAGGGTAAATTTTACGCCCTGCCCCAATCCCCGCAGATTTTTAAGCAGCTTCTTATGGTAGGCGGTGTGGATCGCTATTACCAGGTTGCCCGCTGCTTCCGGGATGAAGACCTGCGGGCGGACCGGCAGCCGGAATTTACGCAGGTGGATATGGAAATGTCTTTTGTGGAGCAGGAGGATGTGCTGCGCCATTTGGAAAGCATGTTCAAAGCCATATTTCAAGATGTGATGGGCCGGGAGCTGGGCTATGCGTTTCCCCGCTTAAGCTGGACGGAGGCCATGGACGTATACGGCTCCGACAAGCCGGACCTGCGCTTCGGCCTTCCCATTGTAGAACTGACGGACGCCCTAAGGCAATGCGGCTTCAAGGTATTTAGACAGGTGATAGAGGAAGGCGGCGTGGTGCGAGCCATCAACATCCCCGGCGGGGCTTCCATGACGCGCGGAGACATAGAAGGCTTAACCGAAAAGGCCCAAAGCTACGGCGCCGGGGGCATGGCTTGGATTGCCCTGCGGGAAAACGGGGAAGTCTATTCCATTCTGGGAAAATATTTTTCCCAGGCGGATTTGGAGAGCATCCTGCGGGAGACGAAGGCAGGTCCCGGCGACTTTGTTCTCTTCTGCGCGGATAAGCTGAAAACCGTGCGCAGCGTATTGGGAAGGCTCCGTCTGGATATCGCGGACCTGCGCGGCTTGCGGGGGGATGGGATGTTTCAGTTTCTTTTTGTTACGAACTTTCCGGAATTTGAGTATTCGGAGGAGGAGGGACGGTATGTGGCGGCCCACCATCCTTTTACCATGCCGTTTCCGGAGGATATCGATAAGCTGGAAACCGACCCGGCGGCCGTGCGGGCCCAGGCTTACGATGTGGTGCTTAACGGGGTGGAACTGGGCAGCGGCAGCATCCGCATTCACGATAGCGCCGTGCAGGAAAGAATGTTCCGGGCCCTGGGCTTCACCGATGCACAGTTGGAGGAGCGCTTTGGCTTTATGATACGCGCCTTCCGCTACGGCACCCCGCCCCACGGCGGCTTCGCTTTTGGACTGGACCGGTTGGTGATGCTTCTGTTGGGCGCGCCTTCCCTGCGGGAGATCATCGCATTCCCCAAGATCAAGGATGCATCCTGCCCGCTGACCCAGGCGCCCTCCCCTGTGGATGGGGCGCAGCTGGGAATTCTGGGCATTTCCCTGGAGGAAAGCGATGGAAAAGCGGAGCGGACTCTTTCGGTGAAAGCCGCGGTAAAAATCGATGTGGACCGCATTGCCGAGCTTGCGCAGCTCCGGCTTTCAGCCCAAGAGGCGGCGCAGATGGAGACGGATATGATGGAGATCGTGGCTTTTGCGGATACACTCTCCCAAATCGACACCACAGGCATCGGGACTACGATCCATGCGGCGCCGTTATACAACGTTATGCGGGAGGATGAGGTGGAACCGCCGCTGGATCGCCGGCTTCTTCTTGCGGGTACGCCAGAGGTCTTGGATGGGCTTATACTCGTTCCCCAAGTTGTGGAGTAAGGAGGCAAACCATGCGTGAGATTACGGAATTAACGGCCTTGGAGCTATCCCGGGCCCTGGAGGCGGGGACGGTAACAGCTACGGCGGCCACGGAAGCTTATTTGCAACGGATCGATGAAAAAAACGCTGCAATCGGCGCATATCTTACGGTGAATTACGAGGGGGCGCGCAAAAGCGCCGCCCAAAGCGACAAGCGCCGGGCCAGGGGCGAAGCGCGTTCGCCTTTGGATGGTGTACCCGTGGGAGTCAAGGATAACATTTGCACCCTGGGCATCAGGACCACCTGCGCCAGCCGCATGCTGGAAAATTATGTTCCTCCCTTTTCCGCCACGGTGATGGAGAAGCTGGAGGCGGCGGGGGCGGTTATCCTGGGCAAGCTGAATATGGATGAATTTGCCATGGGGTCCAGCACGGAAAACTCCGCTTTTTGCAAAACGCATAACCCGGTGGACGCCCAACGGGTACCCGGCGGCAGCTCCGGCGGCTCGGCCGCCGCCGTAACGGCAGGCATGGCGGCTTTTGCCCTGGGTTCCGATACGGGTGGTTCTATCCGGCAGCCCGCCGCCTTCTGCGGCGCCGTAGGGCTTAAGCCCACTTATGGGCGGGTATCCCGCTACGGGCTGGTTGCATTTGCCTCCTCCTTGGACCAGATTGGCCCCCTTGCCCGGAACGTCCGAGATTGCGCCGCCGCGCTGCAGCTTATCGCCGGGCATGATAGGCGGGATAGCACTTCCGCCCCCCATGGCGCACCGGATTTTTCGAAGGAGCTTGCAGGCGGGGTGGAAGGGATGAAAATTGCCCTGGCCGAGGAATTTTTAAGCGATGGCGTTGCGCCGGATGTACGGGCGGCGGTGGAGCACGCCGCCGGGCTGTGTGAAAAGGGCGGCGCAACGGTAAATGTGATCTCCATGCCATCCCTCAAAAGCGCCCTGCCGACTTATTATGTCATCTCCAGCGCCGAAGCTTCATCCAACTTGGCTCGGTTCGACGGGGTGCGCTATGGTTCCCGCGCCGCCCGGTTTGCGGGGATGGAGGAGCTGTATCGCAACACCCGTTCCGAATTTTTCGGGCCGGAGGTTAAACGGCGGATCATGCTGGGCACCTTTGCGCTGAGCGCCGGATATTATGACGCCTATTATAAACGGGCTCTGCAGGTGCGCACGCTCATTATGGAGGAGTTTGAAAGGATTTTTAAAACGTACGACTTGGTTATGTCCCCAACTTCGCCGGTGACGGCCTGGCGCTTCGGCGAGAAAAGCGACCCCATGGAGATGTATTTGGCGGATATATGCACCGTGCCTGCCAATATCGTGGGAATTCCCGCCCTGTCCCTGCCTTGCGGGCTGGATAAAAACGGGCTGCCCATTGGGCTGCAGCTTATGGGCAGGCACTTCGACGAAGGCGGGGTGCTGCGCGCGGCTTGCGCGTTGGAAACTGCATTGGGAGGGAAGCAAGGATGAGCAAAAAAACGTATGAAATGGTGATCGGCCTTGAGGTCCATGTGGAGCTGAAAACAAAAACCAAGATTTTCTGCGCCTGCCCAACGGCGTTTGGCGCCGCGCCAAACACACAATGCTGCCCGGTTTGCGCAGGAATGCCCGGCGTGCTCCCCGTGCTGAACAAAAAGGTGGTGGAATATGCCATAAAGGCCGGCCTTGCCACCCATTGTGGGATCGCTACCTATTCAAAAAACGATCGAAAAAACTACTTTTATCCGGATCTTCCCAAGGCTTATCAGATTTCCCAGTACGATTTGCCTCTGTGCGAGGGCGGTTATGTGGACATCACCACAGAAGAAGGAGAAAAACGCATCGGCATCACCCGCATCCACATTGAGGAGGATGCGGGCAAGCTGCTCCATGATGCCGGACACGGCACCCTTATCGACCTGAATCGCTGCGGCGTACCGCTGATTGAAATCGTATCCGAGCCGGATATGCGCAGCGCCAAAGAGGCTGTGGCATACCTGAAAAAGCTGCGCAGCATCGTCCTATATACGGACATTTCCGATGCAAAGATGAACGAGGGGTCCCTACGGTGCGATGTGAACATATCGGTACGGGAAAAAGGCGCGGAGTCGTTCGGCGTGCGGGCGGAGATCAAAAACATCAACTCGTTCGCTTTTGTGGCGAAGGCCATTGAATACGAATTCCGCCGGCAGGTAACCGCCCTGGAGGCGGGGAAACCGATTGTTCAGGAAACCCGGCGATTTGACCCGGCGACTGGTAAAACAAACAGCATGCGTTCCAAGGAAAATGCAAACGATTACCGTTACTTTCCGGACCCGGATCTTTTGCCCATCCGGACGGATGCGCAAACACTCGCGCGGATAGCCGCTTCCATCCCGCCCCTGCCCGATACGCGAAGGCGGAAATATATGGATCAATTTGGCCTCTCCCCTTACCATAGCGAGCGCTTGGCGCTCAACCGCGCACTGTCGGATTTCTTTGAACAAGCGGCGGAATTCACGGCATATAAGCAGATTTTGGCTTCCTTCCTGCTTTCGGAGGTTTCCCGCCTGATGAACGGGGAAGAGGAAAGTGAGATAGCGGCCAAGCCCGCCCAGCTTGCGACCCTTGCGGACATGTTGGGCACAGGCCGCATAAACGGAGGCGGTGCTAAAAAGCTCATAGGCGCCCTATGGGGGACAGAGGCGGATCCGGCGGATCTGGTTTCGCAATTGGGCCTTGCACAGGTGAACGATAGGGACACCCTTTTCGGCCTAGCGCGGCGCGCCGTGCAAGAAAACCCGGACATGGTGGCGGATTATAGGAGCGGAAAACAGGCCGCCCTTAAGGCCATTATGGGATGGGCCATGGCTGCCGCAAAGGGGAAAGCCAACCCCGAGCTTCTACAGGAATGCCTTTTAAACGAGCTGGGGCATTAAGAAAACGGGTTTCTTCCGTGGATTAAAATATTTGATTGATAAAAAAGCCGCATTTCATTGCATTTCCAATATATTACGCGTAAAATGGAGAATGCTGGTGGCTTTTTTTCTCGTTCAAAGCAAAAGCTGGATACCTTGATGCCGACGTTGCGAAAGGGACCCACGGTTCCTGCACGTTGTTTTTAATGCCGGGACGAACCGGAATTCCTTACTCATTATAATTTTATAGCCTTTTGCAGCGGCTGCCTCCATGGAATATTAGAGCCGAAATGCAGACAAAAATTGCAGGCAGCAGGCAGGCTGGTTGTAAGCAAATCGTGCATGCTACCGCCCAAGCCGCTTAGAATACGCAAAGGAAAAATCGTATGTATCGGGAAATTATCGATGTGGATCTGGACAAGTGCGTGGGATGCAACCGCTGCATTCGGGAATGTCCGTTGGAAGAGGTCAACTATGTGGGGCTTGAGGATGCTGTTACAAAGGTTCATCTTGACCCTGCAAAATGTATTCATTGTGGATCCTGTTTGAAGGTCTGCTATCACCAATCCCGGATTTTTCAGGATGATGCACAAGCGGTTCTCAAACACATCCGTGCGGGCCAAAAATTTACGGTGTTGGCGGCGCCCTCGCTCCGCACGAACTTTCCGAATACCTGGCCTCGCATCCTTGCCGCTTTTCGGAAGCTGGGGGCCGATGGGATTTATGATGTGTCCTTTGGCGCCGATATCTGCGTTTGGGCGCATATCCGGTATTTCGAAAAAAACGGCGTGCGCAGCATCCTGACACAACCATGCCCCGTGGTGGTGGATTATATCACCAAATATAGGCAGGACCTTATGGATCTGCTCTCGCCCATACAGAGCCCCCTTCTATGCCTTGCCCAATATCTGAAGAAATACCTTCATAATACCAACAAGCTTGTTTTTCTTTCTCCCTGCGTTGCAAAAACGGACGAATTCCGGGATACGGGCCTGGATGCTTTTAACCTGACCTTTAAAAACCTCAAACAGCTTATTGAAAACGGGGAGTTGGGTCTGCCCGAAGAGAGCGATAGCTTCGATCAAACCGAAGCCGGAATGGGCCGCATTTTTTCCAGGCCGGGCGGATTGATGGAGAACATAGCCTATTATTCCGGCAATAAGCTTACAATCTATAGGGTAGAGGGCAGCCATAAACTATATGGCTATCTGAATACCATACAAGAGGATAACCGGGCGCTTTTGCCGGATATTATGGATGTGCTCAATTGTGAGGGCGGGTGCAATTTCGGCACAGGCTGTATAAATCAAACCAGCGAGCTTGCGGTAAATTGGATGATGGAGCAGGAGAAGCAAGCTTCTTCCTTGCGCTATCCAAAGGACCCCAACGGGATGGTAGCGCTCTTTGATACGTTCGACGGCAAGCTTCGCCTTCAGGATTTTATGCGGACATACAGGCCCAAGGCGGGTCCGCAACGGAAAAGCCTTTGCAGCATAGAAGAAGCCTTTGCCATGCTGGATAAGCATTCCGAGAGCGACCGCAACTTTAACTGCGGGGCATGCGGTTCTGCAACGTGCCTGGAGATGGCGGAAAAGATTACGCGCGGTTTGAATACACCCCAAAACTGCCTGTGGAAAACCAAAAAGCATCTCACAAATAACAGCCGGAGCGTCGCTGCCTTTTCGGAGAATGTAACGCAAAAGATCAGGACCATTGCCAAGGATATTGTGCAGGTGACCGAAGCGCAGCAAACCAAGAACAAAGATATGGCGGCCGCGGTGGAAACGATCCGAAGCGTTGCCCGAACCACCAAGCTGCTCTCTCTCAATGCGGCCATAGAAGCTGCTAGAGCTGGCAGCGCAGGCCGAACCTTTCATGTGGTTGCGGAGGAAATCAAGAAGCTTGCGGAGAACAGCGCGGAAGCATCGGAAAGGATAGAAACCATGGTAAATGAAAATAACGAGATGGCCGAAACCGTGGGAACGAATCTGGAGACCATCTACCGGTTGATCCAGGATATCCAGGAAAATATTGCGCGCTTAACAAAAAACGGCCGGTAGAAGCGCAAGCATAAAGGCAGATAAACGGCTTCCTTATTTTGATGACAAGATTGCAGGGGAGTCGGAAGGAAAAGGTACATTCCAATATTTTTATAAAAAACCTTTGACTTGACGCCGCGAAAGTGGTATTATATCAAACATTTGAGGTGTTGAAAGGGGTGGAGTTGCATGCGGAATAACAGGCTTGCTGCGTTGCGCTTCCCTCAAACGGAAGCTCTTATTCGGCTTTTCGCCGGATGTAGGGCGGAACATCCTCTCAACGTTGTTTTTACTATTAAAATCTTCCCTTGATGGGAAGATTTTTTTTGCGATTTTTAAGATTCGAAAAAGGATGGTATAAAGAGAATGGATAAACTTATAGCAAAAATCGACGCGTTTGAAAATCCATCGGTGGTGGGCCTTGATCCTACGCTTCAGATGATCCCTGCGCACATAAAAAATGAAATGTTTGCGCGGTATGGCAAAACGCCGCTTGCCATCGCCGAAATGTTTATCCGATTCAACAAAGGTATTATAGATGCCGTGCAGGATATTGTGCCGGCCGTTAAACCACAAATCGCCATGTATGAGCGCTTTGGCTTAGAAGGCCTACGCGCCTATATGGAGACGATCCGGATGGCCAGGGAAGCGGGCTTTTATGTAATCGGCGACATCAAACGGGGGGACATCGCCTCTACCGCCCAAGCTTATGCGGCGCACATTGACGGCACCGATGTGGAAGAAGAGGAATACGACCTGTGGCAGGAGGATGCCATCACCATAAACCCCTACTTCGGCTACGACGGGATTGAGCCTTTCATCGCCGCCTGCAATGCAAAGAACCGGTGCATCTTCGCCCTGGTGAAAACCAGCAATCCTTCCAGCGCGGAAATTCAGGATCTGGATTCAAACGGCGTGCCGGTATACGAGCGGGTGGCCGCGCTGGTGAGCCAATGGGGAGAGGAGGCCATGGGCGCATCGGCATACAGCCGCATTGGCGCGGTAATCGGCGCCACACATAAGGCCCAAGGCGAGCGGCTCCGCGCACTCATGCCCCGCACCTTCTTCCTAGTACCCGGCTATGGGGCCCAAGGAGGGTCCGCCGAGGATATCCGCGGCTTTTTTGACAACGAAGGCCGGGGATGCATCGTAAATTCCTCCAGAGGCATCATTGCGGCATATAAGGCGGACGCGCGATATGGAGAAGAAAACTTTGCGGATGCGGCACGTTCGGCCGCCCTTGCCATGCGCAAGGCGCTGCGGTATTAAACAATGAAGAAGATCATGACTGGGAGGGTGGAAGCGAACGAATGCATCGGGCAGAACGTATACCGCCTTACGGTTCGCGCTGAAGAAGGGCTGCAGGCACATGCGGGGCAATTTGTAAACATCTACCCGGAGGATAAAGCAACCCTGTTGCCCAGGCCCATCAGCATAAACCGGGCGACTAACGGCATCCTGACGCTGGTGTTTCGCGCCTGCGGCGCAGGAACCAACCAGATCGCCCGCTATGGGAAAGGCACGTCGCTCCGGCTAAGTACGCCTCTGGGCAATGGGTATGCCCTCCAGGCGGATTATAATCACGCGCGGGTGCTGCTCGTAGGCGGGGGAATGGGCGCGGCTCCGCTTCTGCAGCTGGCGGATGAACTCAAGGCCCGAAACACCTATGTAACGGCCGTAATCGGCTTCCGCAGCGTGCCCATTTTGCAAAAGGAATTTGAGTCCGTTTGCGATGAAACGCTGGTGGCCACCGAGGATGGCAGCGCAGGATACCGGGGAAGCGCCGTGGAACTGATTCGCACGCGGGGGTTAAACGCAGCCGCGGCCTTTGCCTGCGGGCCCAAACCCATGTTGAAACAACTGACGGTTCTGTGCGGGAAAAGCGGCACGCCCCTCTTTGTATCCCTGGAGGAACGAATGGGCTGCGGGTACGGCGCATGCGTAGGCTGCGTATGCAAGGTGAACCCGCAAGATGGAACAGGCACGGTACACAAATGCGTTTGCAAGGATGGTCCCGTGTTTGATGCGCGGGAGGTCGTATGGGCATGAGCGGCAGCTTGGATCTAAGCGTAAACATTGGGGGGATAACCCTCAAGGCTCCGGTTACAACGGCATCGGGTACGTTCTCCCCACGGGAGAGTTCCCAGTTCTATGATATAAGCAAGCTGGGCGCGGTTACCACCAAGGGTGTATCCACGGAACCCTGGGAAGGCAACGAAACACCCCGCATTGCCGAAACCTATGGCGGCATGCTCAACGCCGTGGGGCTTCAGAATCCAGGCATAGATGCGTATATTCAAACGGAACTGCCGTATCTGGAACGCTTCAACGTGCCCGTCATCGCAAACGTAGCGGGGCATACCGTTTGGGAATACAGGCAGGTGGTGGAGAGGCTGAATGATACCTCCGTGGCCATGGTGGAGCTGAATATCTCCTGCCCAAACGTGCGCGCGGGCGGCATAGGCTTTGGGTCGGACCCAGGGCTTGCGGAACGGGTAACAAGCGAAGTGAAGCGCGTGGCAAAAAAGCCGGTTATTGTGAAGCTGACGCCCAACGTTACGGATATTACGGAGATTGCCCGGGCGGTGGAAGATGCGGGTGCGGATGCCGTTTCCCTGATCAATTCGCTCATCGGCATGCGCGTTGATCTCAAAACCAGGCGGCCTTTGCTCGCCAACCGCACGGGAGGGCTTTCCGGCCCGGCTATTAAGCCCGTGGCCCTGCGCATGGTATACCAGGTGCGGCGTGCGATTAAGATCCCCATCATCGGCATGGGCGGGATTATGAGCGGCGAGGACGCAGCGGAATTCCTGATGACAGGTGCGGATATGGTGGCAGTGGGAACGGCGGCGCTTGTCAACCCAACTGCGCCGGTGGACATTCTGGAAGAATTGAAGCAGGTAATGGAACGCGAAGGCTTCGCCTCAATAAAGGAAATGCAAACGGCGTTTGAAGCAGAATAAGAAGGGGGAAACTATGAGCTACAAAACGGAATTTATTAAATTTATGGCGCAATCGGGCGCGCTGACCTTCGGCGATTTTATAACCAAAAGCGGCAGACGGACACCATATTTCATCAATACAGGCAACTATAACACGGCGGCGCAACTTGATAAGCTGGGCGGGTTCTATGCGGCATGCATCATGGAAAACATAAAGAACGGCGCCATCCAGGGAGACCTTGCCGCTCTGTTCGGGCCGGCCTATAAGGGCATCCCCCTGTGTGTATCCACCGCTGGCGCGCTTTACAGGGAGCATGGGTTCGATGTGAACTACTGCTTTAACCGCAAGGAGTGCAAGGATCATGGTGAAAAAGGCATCATAGCCGGCTATCAACCCAAGGATGGAGACAGCGTCCTTATCATAGAGGATGTGATAACAGCAGGTACGGCCGTGCGCGAAGTTCTGCCGATTCTAAATGCCGCCGCGCACATCCGCATGGCGGGACTGGTCATCTCTGTGGATCGCATGGAGCGAGGCCTGAGCGCGAAAACGGCCGTGGAGGAAATTTACGAGCAGTATGGCATACGCACCTTCCCCATCGTTACCGTTCGGGAAATCATTGAAACGCTTTATAATACGGAAGTGAACGGACGTGTATATATAGACGACCCGATGCGCTTACGCATGGAGGCCTATCTAAACCAATACTGCGCCGCATAAGCATAAAAGCGGGCCGGGCCTTCATGGCCCAGCCCTTTTTTTATGTGCTTTCGCGAAAGAGTTTACCAGCCATGCCGGCGTGAACCAAGCGGTTTTCGGATGCAAGGATGGAAAGGCGCATGCCGTTTAGGGCCGCTTGCTAGTACGCCCGGCATCCGAACCGGGAAATCCGGCCCGCCGAACCAGGAAATACTCTTTACGCTGCATACAGATGCGGCCGAGATCTTAACCGGGCTCGTCCAAACCGCAGCCTTGCGAGATACTGGGCTCCCCGGGCTTTTAGCCCGGATTGCCACTGCTACCGGATGCGTATGCGTCCGGATTTTTTATAATGATAATATGGCGGCTGGAAACTTCCAAAAACCGTTCCGTTTCCAGTACGCGCATTTTTTTTGTTACGGTGCTTCTGGTGGAGGATATCATGCGTGCCAAATCCTCATGCGTAAACCGCGGAACAATTTTTATTCCGCCGGGCACGGGGGTGCCAAGCTGGCAGGAGAGACGCCAAAGAAGATTCTTAAGCTTATGCATGGTATCCTCAAAGGAAGAATCCTGGACCTGGGCCATAAATATCCTGGCCTTGCTGGAGAGCATGAGGGAAATATAATAGTAGATGCGCGGCTCACCCTCCGCAATCTGTAGAAACAAATCCGCCGGCATCCTTTCAACCTCCACATCGCTGTGCGCTTCGGTTATGACCAAGTCTATATTTTGCTGCAAAAGCGTAATTTCGCCAAAAAGATCGCCTTTTGTAAGAAGAAGCAGGGTTTTGCTATTGCCGCTGTGATCTAAAAAACACTGCTTAACCACGCCTTCTTTGATAAGGTATACGTAGCTTGCAGGCTTCCCGCCAAATTCGATCACGCTGTCTTTTTTAAAAAATAAAGGGACGCCTTTTCCCTCGAAAAAGCCATACAAGGCATTTCGGTAAGTTACGCATACGGATGGTTCCGGAAAAGATGCGGACATATCGCTCCTCCTTTCAACAAAGATAGGCCGGGGGCATTCCCGTGCGCCTGCCGGCAGCGGATGCAAAGCGCCGGCATTTTGCACATTCTTATAGTTGTTCTATACTGTATACTACAATATTGATTTGTGCAACAGGGGACGGCGCAATTTTGGAAATGGAAATCTGTAAGAATGTGCTGCGCAACACAGCATTTTTTTGCAACGCAGGATAGAATAAGACAAAATCTTGACTGTTTAAACAAACCTGTTGGAATCAACGTTTATCAACATCTTATCTGGAGGTACAAAGCAATATGAGCCAATGGTTGCAGGAAAATAGTTGGAAAGAAGCGGAAGCGCTTATAAAGAAAAGTAAAGGCGTTGCGATCATTCCGATCGGCAGCATCGAACAGCACGGATTCCATCTGCCGCTAGGCACGGATAGTTACGTTGCCATCACGTTGGCGGAAGATGCGGCCCAGCAGACGGGCGCGCTGCTGG
>JAYFNX010000045.1:0-32100 GCA_034933245.1 Candidatus Pelethousia sp. | reverse complement strand
CCGTGCCGCTTGCCTGTGCTTTGATGAAAGCGGGCAACCGGAACAAAGCTATATTCAGCAGAAGGATGTGGACGAACAAGTGCGCCGCAGAACAGGGGACAGAATAGAAATCAGGCGCCGGATGGAAAACCTGCGAACGGCTTACGATATCGGGCCTGAGTTTTACGATTGGCCTATTTATGGCAGGGAGACAATCCTTGGCGTTTTGCGTATCCCCAAGGATACCGCATTAGCAATGCGTGATCCGCAAATGCGGCTGTTGCGGTCCATGATTGAGAGCGCTGCGCTGGCAATGGATCGGTATCGCAGCGCGCAGGAGCGGATCAAATCAAAAGCGGCCGTAGAACAAGAACGGTATCGCAGTAATTTGCTCCGCGCCATTTCCCATGATTTGCGCACCCCGCTTTCCGGCATCATGGGAACGAGCGAAATGCTTATGGGTATGACAGACAAAACCGACAGCCGCTATGCTCTGGCCGATGATATTTATAGAGACGCCGACTGGCTGCATTCTCTCGTAGAGAACATTTTAAGCCTTACCCGCTTACAGGATGGCAAGCTCGCCCTGCACAAACAAATGGAAGCTGTTGAGGAAGTGATAGGCGTTGCGGTTGTTGCAATTGCCAAAAGGGCGCCGGAACGCGAAATAACAGCCTATATTCTCCACGATATACTGCTTGTCCCAATGGATGCGAAGCTGATCGAGCAGGTACTTGTTAACCTTTTGGATAACGCGGTAAAGCACACGCCGCCTGAAAATGAAATCAGTATCCGGGTAAGTGAAAATCGGGAAAAAGGACGCGCCGAATTTACTGTCGCGGACCGAGGCAGTGGGATTGCGGAAACGGATTTACCGCACGTTTTTCAGATGTTTTATACAACCCATAGGAAGGCGCCGGACGCACAGCGCGGGATCGGATTAGGCCTTGCGATCTGCGAATCCATCATAACGGCACACGGCGGGACGATAGCGGCGAAAAACAGAAGCGATGGCGTGGGCGCGGAATTTATATTTACCTTGCCTATGGAGGTGGAAGCGAATGCAGAACAAAAGTGAAACCATTCTTGTGGTAGAGGACGATGCGCAGATACGGAAATTTATTTGTTATGCCCTAAAACAGGAGGGCTTCCCCTATACAACGGCAAGCAATGCGCAAAATGCGCTTTCACAACTTGTTTTAGACCAGATTGACCTTATGCTGCTAGATCTTGGCCTGCCCGATTTTGATGGGATGGAGGTTATAAAAAAGGTGCGCGAGTGGTCTGAAATGCCCATTATCGTTGTATCCGCTCGCGATCAGGATAGGGAAAAGGCGGCTGCATTGGATAGCGGCGCAGACGACTATCTGACGAAACCTTTCTCCGCCACGGAATTGATGGCGCGTATCCGCGTTGCGGTCCGGCATTTACACAATATTGGGGGAAGCAAAATCCAGGCTAACCTAACGGTGGGCGAACTGGGAATTGATTTTGAAAAGCATTTGGTTTACCTTGATAATTCGGAGCTGCACGTCACCCCCTTGGAATACAATCTGCTGGCTTTGTTTTTTAAAAACATGGGAAAAGTGTTGACCACACAGTATATTCTAAAAGAAATCTATGGCGTCGGGCATGGCACCGATACGCAAGCGTTGCGGGCGTTGATGGCCGGATTACGGCGAAAAATTGAGAAAAATCCGACCAAGCCACGTTACGTTCTCACCGAAATCGGCGTCGGCTATAGGCTTGTAGATGAATAAGAAACGGGCGGTTTAAAAGCTTCGGGTGCATATCCGAAGCTTTTTTATTTCTCACAGCTTTCTCACAGGAAACCATACTGCCTCACACTGCGCTCACAGCATAAGGGCTACTATGATACTGTAAAAGATCATTCCGGCTAAAAGGAGGCCGCTAATATGAAAACCTATGAAATATCCGAAAGCAAAAAGGAGTTGCATATGCTTTGCAGCATTGTGAAGGAACTTGTAAGAAACGGGGAGTACTACAAATGCGAGCCTTTAATTTCTGACGCAATGGGGAAATATCCTCACGCACCGGAGCCGCACAACTTGATTGGCGTCTTACTTGAGAAAAAAGGCGACCATAACACGGCAATGAAGCATTTTCGCGCGGCATGGGCGCTTGATCCAACCTATATACCGGCACGGCAGAACCTTGAGAGTTTTGGAACGTTTTTTTCAACGGGCGGAAGCGCATTTGATGAAAGCGATTGCCCAGGAGAAAAGTATGGGGAATATATGACCGAATATGACGAACATGGAATTGGCCATAGCAGGAGGAAATGAAAATGGAACGGTTCTCAAAAAAGAAAACCGCTGTCTATACCATCATCATTGGTTGCGGTAGGCTGGGCGCTAATCTTGCGAATGCTTTATCCGATGAGGGCGGCAACGTTTTAATTATGGATAAAAACAAGGATTCCTTCCGTAAGCTGTCACAATCATTTGGAGGGCTTGCCGTAGTCGGCGACGGAACAGATTTTGATGCCTTAAAAGAGGCGCAAATCGACCACGCAAGCGTAGCCGTTGTTGTAACGAATAACGACAACGCAAATGTCATGATCGCCCAGATCGCACGGGAAGTTTTTCATGTAGAGCGCGTGATTGCCCGTTTGTACGATCCGGAACGCGAGTATATCTATCACGAATTCGGGATTGACACCATATGCCCCGCCGTCCTGTCCGCAAAGGAAATTGATAAGATCCTGGCTAAAACAGATGCGGTTGCAGGAAACGAAAGCGCGGAGCCTGTTTGTGGGGAGAAAACAAAATGAACAAGAAAGTTCTGCTCGTTGGGGGAAAAAACAAGGCGAAGTCCCTTGCGTTATCGCTCTTGAAAAGAGGCTATCAGGTTACGGCTATCAATGATACCTATGAGAATTGCTTGAAGCTGGCGGAAATAGATAAGCTGACCGTTATCAACGGCGACGGTACCAAACCCTTTGTTTTAGAGGACGCAAACGCTGAAAATGCCGATATTGCAATTGCGCTTACATCCAAAGACGAGGATAATCTAGTTATCTGCGAGCTGTGCAAAAAACGCTTTCATGTGCGGAAAACCGTAGCCTTGGTAGCAGACCCAAAAAAAACGGACTTCTTTTATAAGATGGGCATAGATAGTGTGGTATGTGCAATTTCTGCCGTAACCAGCATCATCGAGCAACAAGCGTTTGTGGAAAAAATGGCAAACATTATTCCGATTGGGGAGGGGCGTGTCCAGATCGCGGAAGTGCCTGTTTTCGGCACTGCCCCCGTCGTTGGGAAAAAGTTATGGGAAATCAACCTGCCCAAGGAAGTCATTATCGGCTGCATTTTGCGCGGCGATACGGCCATGATACCCCGCGGCGATACAAGAATTCTGGCGGGCGACATGCTGGTGTTGATTTCAGGAAACGGGCAGGAAATCTTGGCCATTCGGGAATTGACAGGACGGTGATATACAATGAAAAGCAAGTTTACCGAGTGTTCCAGTTGTGGGAAACTCATGGTGCTTGTCGGGATTCTCGTGGCGGTACCCCCCATCATCATACCTTTTTACCCCGGTGAGGCTATTTATGCGCTGTCCTTCGCGCTGCCGTCGATCGGTTCCATCCTCTTAGGCGTTCTTATATGCCTGCTAGACAAGCATGACGGCGACGGCGGGCTTGAATGGCAATCCGCTATGCAGCGCAGCAGCTTGACGGTCCTGTTCGCATGGCTTTGGGGTATAGTAGTCGGCGCAATCCCTTTCATCATTGGCGGCCAATTAACCGTTGTTCAATCGCTGTTTGAAGCGATAAGCGGCTGGACGACAACAGGACTCTCCACCATGGATGTTACCGCAACCCCGAAAATATTTCTATTGCATCGAAGCTTTATGCAGTTTTGTGGCGGCCTGGGCTTTGTTATGATGATGGTGATGCTGGTTTCCGGCAAACAGTCCATGAATCTTTTTCATGCGGAGGGGCACCCCGATAAGCTCAAGCCTAACCTGAAAAAGACGGCGCAAACAATCTGCCTAATGTATAACAGCTACCTGGTTGCCGGAACCGTTGCTTACCAAATTGCAGGAATGCATTTGTTTGATGGGATTTGCCATGCAATGTGTGCGCTATCCACCGGCGGCTTTTCGACACGGCTGAACAGTATTGGAGAATACAACAGCTTGGCGATTGAAATTGTCACCATTGTTTTGATGCTTATCGGAACAACAAACTTTGCCGTGCTGTTGCTTTTTGCAAAGCGGAAATGGCGGCAAGCCAGCCGTGTGAGTGAAGTCCGTTTTATGTTCCTGCTGCTTGCCGTTTTCGTTCCACCGACGGCGATATCCTTATCAGCCGGTCTTGGGATGAGCACCGGAGAAGGGCTGCGCCACGCCCTGTTTGATATCGCGTCCGCCCTCTCCACGACGGGATACTCTACCATGAGCTATACGTCGTGGCCGCCGTTTGCAATCGGTGTCCTCGTTTTCATGATGCTGGTTGGCGGTGGGATTGGCTCTACGGCAGGCGGCATCAAAATATCCCGTGTTTATATCATGTTGCGGTTGGCTCTGCTAAACATACGCAAGAAGCTCTCACCCTCGCGAAAAATTGAGGCACCCTATTATGTTAAAGCGCAAGGGAAAACGCCTATCGATTATGCACTTGCATCGGATACGACGGGATTTGTCGTTTGCTATCTCTGCCTGTTTGGTATCGGTGCGCTGCTAACTACGATAACCGCAGATTGTGGCTTGACGGAAGGAATGTTTGAATTTGCTTCCGCGTTCGGCACGGTGGGGCTTTCGATCGGGCTTACAGGCCCAGCCACCGGCGCGGGAACATTAATCGTTGAAATGTTCGGCATGATGTTTGGACGGCTTGAAATCTTTATTATACTGATTGGCGTCTATTCCGGTATCAGCATAATCCGAGAGAATTTTGGAAGAAAGAAAAAAGCCTAACAAAGGAACTGAAAACATAGCTGGAAAGAAACAGACGGTGGAGCAGATCGCTGTACCGTCTGCTTATTGCCGGAAGGTGCTTTCCATAATGCCGCGCAGCAAGATGAAGCTGGATGCTTATATGCGCGAAGAGACTCATATCCAGGCGGGCAAGGCCGATACGCACAAAAAAGCCCGGCAAGTTTCCGAGACCCTGCACGCAATGAAGTTTAAGGAATAATTAAATAGGAGCACTGGCTGCGCATCCGCGCGAACAACATAATAAAATGCGGGAACAGGAAGATTCGGCGCATAACACGAGGGCCGTTATTTCCCCCGATGGCAATTAGGCGCGCATACTGGCTTGCCCCGCCTGCGGCATGTATTTGGTACGACTCGGGGTGCCAAACGATATAGGAACATGAAACACTTTGACGTTACCGATTTTCAGCCGGACTTCATTGCCGGCTGACTGCCGGCGGCCACGTGGTAAACCCAAAGATGGGCAATATTCTTGATAGGATCAAAAACCTCCTTGCGTCCTTTAACACGCCGGCATTTTGTGGTTTAATAATGTTGTCCCTGAATCATAATGAAACTGCGTGGTGATTTTTATGAAACTGAAAGACAATTACCATCCCTATGCGATCATAACGATTATATTTTGGTCGCTGGCCTTTGTGCTTACCCGCTTGGCCCTGCGCTACTTTTCGGCTTTTTCACTTGGCTTTCTGCGATACCTTATCGCATCCTGCGCCCTCCTGGCCGTGGCGCTGTTCACGAAAATAAACCTTCCCAAGGTGCGGGATATTCCATGGTTTTTCGCGGCAGGCGCATTTGGATTTTTTATATACATGATCGCATTCAATACAGGAACGGAAACGGTTACGGCGGCAACCGGCAGCATCATCATCGCCACAGCCCCTGTCTTCACGGCATTGTTGGCCCGGCTTTTTTACCGGGAGAAGCTAAACGCTTTCCAATGGGTCGCAATCGTTGTGGAATTTTCCGGTGTTGTTTTTCTAACGATGATGAACGGCTCTTTCACAGTAAACCATGGATTGATCTGGCTGTTTTTAGCGGCGATATCCCTAAGCATTTATAACCTGCTGCAACGTAAGCTTACGAAGACGTATTCCGGGCTGCAATCTTCCACATACAGCATTTTTGCGGGCACGATTATGCTGGCCGTCTTTTCGCCTGCATCCATACAAGAGGCGCATGGCGCCCCTCCTATACAATGGCTATGTGTTGCGATCCTGGGCATCTTCTCAAGCGCCATTGCCTACGTAACGTGGGCACAGGCATTTAAAAAGGCAAAGTGGGCGTCTTCCGTAAGCAACTACATGTTTGTCACGCCGTTCCTCACGAGCTTATTGGGATTCTTGCTCGCCAAAGAAAGACCGGACATGCCAACGCTCCTTGGTGGCGGCATGATTTTGGTGGGTATGCTGCTCTTCAATTTTGAAAAAAACCTGCGCATAATTCTACACGTTAAGATGAAATGAGGGAGGAGCCCTTCGTCCCTTGCCGGGAGGGCGCCACCTATTTGGATTGAGGCAGGCCGTCCATTGCAATGAATAAGCACACAACAGGAATTTTATGAAAGCATCCTTCAATGGACGCTTGATTTGTGAGTGAAATATAGATAACGTGAAAAAAAGAAAAAAGATTCTAATCTTATTTTTAAAAAATCGGGACTTTCTTTCTCCTATGACGTCTAATCCGGCCGCTTTCTCGACATGGAATTCTATATGTGATATACTAAATATTGCAAGTCTGCGTGAGGATTTGAAATTGATGAGAAAGGAGTTAAGATGAAAAAAATTATCAAACTCGGACTGGGGTTTGCAACGGGAAGGAAGAGCTTCCGCAAGGTGTTAAATGCATATATCAGCAATTGGAGCGAAGCACGGAAAAATCTCCCCGAAGACCTGGATGTTCATCTCAACCTTTTTGTTGCCTACGATCTGGATTATCTCAACACAAAATCTACCGACTATACAAACTTAAGCCAGGAGATGGTGGACGCATTTGAGGACATCGTATTCCTGGGCGCAAAAAATGCTTTAAAAAGCATAGATAAGCTCACAAAAAGCGAGCGCTTGAGCGCGACGGAGTTGCGCAGTGTGTTCGGAGCAGGGTATGCCGGTAAGCGAAACGCCATTCTGTTTGCAGCGTTGGAAAACCATGTGGATTACTTGCTGTTCTTGGATGATGATGAATATCCTGTAGCTGTTACCAATAACCATAATATTTGTCTTTGGAGCGGCCAGCACGTGCTGCGCATGCATTTAAATGAAATTCAGCATGCGGATTACACCAATGGGTACCACTGTGGATACATATCCCCCATCCCGTATATGGAATTCAACGAGAAGCTTGCAGAAAGCGACTTTCGTGCGTTTATTGAGGCCATCAGCAACGATATTATCAATTGGGATAATATCAGACGGTTGATGCAATCCGGCGGCGTGACGTATGCGGATACAAGCGTGCTCACCGCAAAACCGGTGAGGGACGTGCAGAAAATTAACGGATGCAAGTTTATATCCGGTGCAAACCTATGCCTGAACCTGCAAAACCCTGCGCGCACCTTTCCGTTTTATAATCCGCCGGGAGCGCGTGGGGAGGATACCTTCCTTTCGACTTTGCTGAGCGAAAGGGTTGTGCGCCAAATTCCCTGTTATGCTTTCCACGATGGCTTTTCCATTTACAAGCATTTGCTGGATGGCGTGTTGCCTACCAAGCTTTCTCCCATCACATCCGCCTCTGCGGGGATCATAACCCGCTTTCTTGCCGCCTGTACCGGCTGGGTGCGGTATAAGCCGCTGTTGGTCTATCTGACTCGCCCGGAAGACTATGAACGGGAGATGCAGTTTATGCGGCAAACGCTTTGCGAAACGTTGCCTAAGATAGCCGACTATTTCCATACGGACCGTTTCATGGCCATTTTGGATGAATTCGAAAAGTATCAGAAAAATACAAAGAAACATTATGAACAGTTTCAGCTCACACAAAGAACTTGGAAGAAGCTGCTGCAAGTGCTGGAACAAAGCCGGGAATCCATGCAAAAGAGCTATCCCGTATAGGCAGGGCCGCCAAGGCGCTACCTGCCTTGCTTCAAGGAAGACGGCTGCAAAACCAGTATTCATCCATCCACGCAAACGCATGGGGTGCGACGCAAAAGAGATTTTCCCGATCACGCAGATGAAACATAAAGGCTCTTGCTTTGCACGCATAAAATGATGCCTGCGCGCTAGAAACGGTGTGAATATTGGTTTTGCCGCATTCGGCGGGGCTTTCTTTACCTTTCAGTTCCAACAAAGTGGCCTGGTTCGGTGAGGACAAGGCCCGCCTGAAAAAACATGGATGTTGCCCGCCGCCCCCGAGGTCATAGAGAGATTCTGCTTCCCGGTTTCGAAACGCTTTGCACAAGGCGGTAAGATCGTGCGGGCAGCCCTTTCGACCCCTCTTGACAAACCTTTTCCGGGCCGATACAATAATCCGGTATAGGTGAAGACGG
This sequence comes from Candidatus Pelethousia sp., assembly GCA_034933245.1. GTDB lineage: Bacteria > Bacillota > Clostridia > Christensenellales > CAG-138 > Pelethousia. The sequence goes on along the minus strand of JAYFNX010000045.1, from coordinate 23,672 downwards.
AGAGGAGTACGCGTTACCGCCGCCCAGAAGAGAGAGGCCCCTTTGGCTGGGAGGGCTTCGGTGGCCGGGCGTGGAAGGTCGCTCCTGAGCCGCCCGGGGGAAGGCGAGTAGTCCGGGCCGAAACCGCCGCGTTAAGGCGAAGCAAAGTTGGCGCGCCTCCGGGTGCGCAACAAAGGTGGTACCGCGAGCCCGCTCGTCCTTTGCCGGATGGGCGGGATTCTTATTATCAACTGACCAGGAGGAATTTTCCATGAAGGACATGCCCAAATCCTATGATCATAGCGCTGTGGAACAGCGGCTCTATGATAAATGGGAGCAGGCGGGTTATTTCCACGCCGCCCCCAATCCCGAAAAAAAGCCCTATACCATCGTCATCCCCCCACCCAACATCACGGGCAGGCTCCATATGGGCCATGCGCTGGATGAGACGCTCCAGGATGTGCTCATCCGCTATAAACGCATGAGCGGATTTGAGACCCTTTGGCTACCGGGTACGGACCATGCCTCCATCGCGACCGAGGTAAAAATTGTGGAGCAAATGGCCAAAGAAGGCATTGATAAACGGGATATCGGCCGGCAAGCCTTTTTGGAACGCGCTTGGGAATGGAAGCGGGAGTATGGCGGAACCATCGTGCAGCAGCTCAAAAAGCTGGGGGCTTCCTGCGATTGGGAGCGGGAACGCTTCACCATGGACGCGGGTTGCAATAAAGCCGTCACCAAGGCCTTTTGTGAACTCTATCATAAAAAGCTCATCTACCGGGGAGACCGCATCATTAACTGGTGCCCGGTGTGCAAAACCGCTCTTTCCGATGCGGAGGTGGAATATGAGGAGCAAAGCAGCCACCTTTGGCATGTGCGGTATGATGCGCCGGACAAGTCTTATGCCATCACCGTAGCTACCACGCGGCCCGAAACCATTCTGGGAGATACGGCCATCGCTGTGCATCCCGAGGATGAACGCTATGCGGCGATTGTGGGAAAAACCGTTGTCATTCCGGTGATCGGACGGGAAATCCCCATTGTGGCGGACGAATATGTGGAAAAAGAATTCGGTACGGGCGCCGTAAAAATCACCCCAGCCCATGATCCGAACGACTTTGAAGTGGGCGTGCGCTGCGGCTTGGCGGTGCTGCGCGTATTCACGGACGACGGGCATATCAACGAACTGGGCGGAAACTATAGGGGCCTTACAACCATGGCGTGCCGGGAAAAGCTCGTAGCCGATATCGAAGCGGCGGGCAATCTCGTAAAGGTGGAGCCCTATACCCATAACGTGGGAACCTGCTATCGCTGCCATGCAACAGTGGAACCCTTGGTATCAAAACAATGGTTCGTAGAGATGAAACCTTTGGCGCAGCCGGCCATGGAGGCGGTGCGGTCGCGCCGTATCAAGTTCGTGCCCGAACGGTTTGATAAAACTTATTTCAACTGGATGGAAAATATCCGGGATTGGTGCATTTCCCGCCAGTTGTGGTGGGGACATCGGATTCCCGCTTACTATTGCGATGCTTGCGGCGAAACCACTGTGCAGCCCACGGCTCCCACATGCTGCCCTAAATGCGGCGGCCCGGTGCGGCAGGATGAAGATGTGCTGGATACTTGGTTCAGCTCGGGTATGTGGCCTTTCTCTACCCTGGGCTGGCCGGACAAGACCCCGGAACTGGATTATTTCTATCCCACCAGCACTTTGGTTACGGGCTATGATATTATCTTCTTCTGGGTGGCCCGCATGATCGTATTCGGCCTGGAGGAGATGGAGAATGTTCCGTTTGACACGGTATATGTCCACGGCATCGTGCGGGATGAGTTAGGCCGCAAGATGTCCAAATCCCTGGGCAACGGCATTGATCCGCTGGAGATTATCCGGGATTTTGGAGCGGATTCTCTGCGCTTCTCCCTGGTAACGGGGAACAGCGCGGGCAACGATATGCGCTTCTACATCAAGAAAGTAGAGGCGGCCCGCAACTTCTGCAACAAAGTGTATAACGCCACCCGCTTTGTGCTCATGAACCTAGCCGATGAAGCGCCTGGTCCCATCGATATGGATTTGCTGGATAGCGCGGATAAGTGGATTCTTCACCGTCTGAACACCGTGGTGGGGGAAGTCACCTTTAATTTGGATAATTTCGACCTGAACCTGGCTGCCCAGAAAATTTACGATTTTATCTGGACGGAATTCTGCGACTGGTACATCGAGTTAGCCAAGCCTCGTCTGAGCGGGGCGGACGAAACGCAAAAGACCAACGTTCGGGCCATCCTGGTTCGGGTTCTGGGCGATTCCATGAAGCTCCTGCATCCCTTCATGCCCTTCATCACAGAGGAACTCTATCTGGCCCTGCCCGGCATAGAAGAAACCGTTATGCTTAGCCCATGGCCTGCCTATCAGGAGAACCTTTGCTTCCCGGAGGAGGCTGAAACCATGGAACGCATCATGGATGTGATCCGCTCCATTCGTAACCTGCGGGCAGAAATGAATGTGCCGCCGGCCAAACGCGCCGCCATGACCATCGTAACCGAGCAGGATCGGATTCCGCATTTTCAAGCAGCGGCAATCTATTTAATGCGGTTGGCGGGGGCGGAAAGCGTAAGCGTGCAGGCGGATAAGACAGGGGTACCCGACGGCGCGGTGAGCGCCGTGTGCGAAAGCGCGGAAGTATATATCCCTCTGAACGAGCTCATCGATGTGGAGAAGGAAAAGGAGCGCGTGCGCAAGGAAATGGAACGCGTTCGCGGAGAGATTGCCCGGGCGGAAGGAAAGCTGTCCAACGAAAGCTTTGTTGCAAAAGCACCGGAAAAGGTTATTTGCGCGGAGCGGGAGAAGCTGCAAACGGCGCAGGGCATGCTGCAGAAGCTGGAGCAGCGCCTGGGCGAACTCAAGTAGGCACGGTGCTCTAAAAAGGGGGAAAAGCATTCCATGAAATTCAAACCCGTACATCATAACCATAACGTTGCCGATATGGGGAAATCCCTGGCATTCTACGAGGCGGCACTGGGATTGAAGGAGAAGCGTCGCAAGGAGGCGGCTGATGGAAGCTATACCATCGTTTTTCTTGGCATGCCGGATTGTGATATGGAGGTGGAATTAACCAGCCTCCGGGATCATCCGGGTATCTATGCCCTGGGGGAAAATGAGCAGCACATCGGCTTCCACGTGGATGATTTTGAGGCCGCCCATGCGCTGCACAAGGAAATGGGATGCATTTGCTACGAGAATGAAGCCATGGGAATCTATTTTATCACAGATCCGGACGGCTATTGGCTGGAGGTTATCCCCGCTAAATCTTGAAATCACGCCCCGGCAGCATAGCTGCCGGGGCGTGCGGTTTAAAGGGAAAAACGGTTGGTTCTAAAAACCTTTCGCATATAAACGCCTACGCCATTTCTAACCGCAAATATTCGTCAAACGCGGTATGGATCAACGCATAACCTTCCTCGGAAGGATGGATCCCGTCTATGGAGATGAGATCGGCATAGTTGTGCTTATCCAAAAAATAGGGGCGCACGTCTACCAGCGGGAAGCCTCTATGCAGAGCAAGCTTGAGGATGGAGGCGGAATACATCTCCTGAAACCGGTAAATCATCTGGGTTTCTCCCAGCCATTTTACGATGTTTTCTCGATTCGTGCCGTCTCGGCAAATGAAGGAGAGATAGCGTTCCGCATCGATGGGCGGCAGGGTCATCAGCAAAGGCTTCACGCCTTTTTGAATCAGTTCATCCGCCATGTGTTCCAAGGTGCGCAAAAACTCGGCAATGGAAGTATGCGGCTGATGGTTGGCATCCGGGGCGGCGGCAACAGCTTTCCAATCATAGTCGCAATCGTTTCCGCCATATTCCACCAAGGCAAAGTGATAAGGCGCGATCTGGGCGCTTAGATCCTTTTGAAGCATAGCGTAGCCCTTGTCTATGGTGCAGCCGAAGCGGGCCCGATTGGTAACGGCCAGGCCGTATTTCTCCATTAACGTGGGCAGGAACCGGGGCAGTACGGAACGGTAACGGCTTCCCCCTTCGGGTGTGGCGCCTTTCATAATTGAATCTCCATAAATCACAACATCAACCATACGAACCTCCGAGTTAAAACCCTGTGATCTAGTTTTAAAAACCATGTTATGCGATTATGATAACACCAAAAAACAACAATGTCAATGGAGTTGACGGATTTTTTATCTAAATGATATAATCATCCCATCAAGGATCTGGAGGCAGCAATATTATGGAAAACCGTACGACCCCATCCTGCGCCCGGTGGGGAGAGCTAACCAAATTGGATCTGTATATGGATCAGGTCTGCATCGCTGTGGGGGAGGTTCTTTCCGGCATTGCAAAAGGCCAGGAAGCGGCGCTTACGCCTACCATGGTAAACAATTATGTAAAGCTTAAGCTCCTGGAAGCACCGCAAAAGAAAAAGTACAGCACGGCCCACGTGAGCAAGCTCATCATCATCACGCTGCTTAAAAGAGTGCTGTCCTTAAATGAAATTGCCGCTGTGCTAGGGGATCTTTTCAGCAACCGAAAGGAGCAGTCCGGCTACGACCTGTTCGGCGCGTCGCTGGAGTCCGCCTTGTGCGGCGGGGAACTCCCGGCGGAGTGCCCGCCCTTGTTGGCGGCGGCCCTGCGATCCTTGGCGGGCAAGCTGGAGGTGGAACGCATTTTGGCCGACGCACAGGGTTAATGGAAGGAGAAGCGGAGGCTTGCGGATTTTGGCCGCTCCTCAAAACCGCAAAACAGTGCCGTACGGCACTGTTTTGCTTTGCATGTTTCTGTTCTATTGAATTGGCTACATGGCGTTTACCACGCCCACAAACAAAGGCAGGCCGGAAACATAAATCACATAGATAAACGGCCGGTCAAGGATCATCTCCGCCTGATCCGTAGGCATGGCCGTTCCTGCCATGGCAATATCCGTATAGCTTGCGGCTTCAATTCCGTTTTCATCCATGGTGATGGCGCTCTGCTGGTGAATGGAGGATACATAAAGCGGGCTGTCGCTTAATGGCGAGAAATCCGCTTGGTTCGGATCGAGCGCATCCTCAATCCCCAGGGCTTTCGCAGCCTCGTTGAGGTTCAAACTTTCATTGTAATTCAGCTTGGGAACCTGCCAGGTAATCGTTCCATAGCCGGTGGCCTCGCCGCCTTCCAGCGCCTGGGCCCAGCTGTTCCCGGTCAGAATATCCTTGGGTGCAACGCCCTCGTTGGGCAGAATGAAGCGCACCATCCCATCCCCCTTAAGGCCCAGGGTAGAGGAGGTATACTGCTCGGTGCGGACAAAGGATTGCATGGACGTTTTATGCATGAAATCGCAGGAACTTTCACTTCCATCTGCATTATGGAAGGCGCCGGGGGCGGTGGATTCCGCCTGGAAGCCTTCGGTCCATTCGGATTTATAGTAGACCGTGTTGATCAGCATCATCAGCGTTGCCTCCGGAACCTGGAAGGCACCGCCCAAGAGACCATTGGTTTTTTTGAATATCCAATTGCCGATGGTGTCCCCGGTTTGGGGGTTCTCAAAGTCCGCGGCGAATACCTCGGCGAAGTGACGCTGGGCCAGGGCATCCAGCGCCTCTTGGTGGAAAACGATTGCATCGTCCTTCCCACTACCTTGGCTGTTTTGGACCCAAGCCGAATTGGCCAAGAGCAGCTTGGTATACTGGTCGTCGGCATAGAGGAGACGGTAGATGTCGCTGGTCTTTGCCCAGGCAGCTTCGTCCATGTCCAGGGATGAAAGAATTTGGGACTTTGTTTCGCCTCCGGCGGTTTCGGCCAGCATGGAGAGCGCAAAATACAAGCTCAGGGGCGAATAGAGCCTGTTTTTCGTCTGCTCTCCGCTCCCCAGCACAGCCTGGGCGCTTCGGATAGAGAAATTGATGGCCCCTGCCATTTGTTCTTCGGTTACGCTTTCTCGTAGGGCGGCGCGGCCTTCATAATCATCCACCGCCAGCGCTTTTGGCATGGTTACGGCATTGTAGGCTTTCACGGCTTCAGGGGTGGTGGTGGGGCTTGGCGCGCTTGCACAGCCCGCTAGTATGAGCGCCGCAAGCAACAAGGGCAAAATACGTTTCATTGATTTTTCCTCCTAGTTAAATAAAACACCTTTCTTAAGAAACGAAAAAGGAGCGCACAAGGTTGCGCCTCCTTATATTTTTAGTGAAATTGCCGTTGGCGATTCCTCATGGTTCGGCAGTTCCATATTTTTCGATGGAGACACCGGCTTCTTTAAAAATCTCCAGGGCGAAGTCGTCAGGGTAACCCTCGCCATATACCACCCTGGCGATACCCGCGTTTATGATCATTTTTGCGCAGATTACACAGGGCTGATGGGTGCAATACAGCGTGGCTCCCTCAATTGTCACGCCTAGCTTTGCGGCCTGGATAATAGCGTTTTGTTCGGCATGAATGGCGTAGCAAAGCTCCTGCTTTGTTCCGCTGGGCACATGCAGGCGGCGCCGCATGCATTCTCCCCGATCCTTGCAGCTTTTTAGGCCCGCGGGTGCGCCGTTATAGCCGGTGGTGAGAATCCGCTTATCCCGCACGATTACGGCGCCAATTTGCCTGTTGTGCTGAAAACAACTGGACCAGGTCCCGATAGTTTTTGCCAATTCCATAAACCGGACGTCCCATTTACTCCATGCCATGTTTCCATCCCCCCTTTTTCGGCATTATAGCAGAGTTGACTTCCGGGCACAATAAGGCGGGCTTCTTTCCCAAAAAATACGGGCGGGAAGGCGCTAGGCGTCATGGGCACCCTCCTTCATTATGCAACGGGGGAAAATACCGCGGGAGACTCATAAAAAATGCAACGTAATTGTGAAAAAGTAGGAAGAGGGGTTGTAATTCGAGCGGCGGTGCGCTATCATAACTACTGTTGTTAGCACTCGGGAATGATGAGTGCTAACGTGGAATTTAGCTTAATTATGTGATCAAAATAGGAGGCAGTATCATGAATCTCAAACCCTTGTTGGACAGAGTCGTGCTCAAGAGCGTTGAGGCGGAAGAGACCACCAAGAGCGGCATTATCCTTACCGGCAGCGCCAAGGAAAAGCCCGTGATCTCCGAAGTACTGGAAGTTGGCCCCGGTGGCATGGTGGACGGTAAAGAGGTCACCATGTATGTAAAGAAGGGGGACAAGGTGGTGGTATCTACCTATGCCGGCACCAACATCAAGCTGGATGGCGAGGAATATACCATCGTACGGCAAAACGACATTTTGGCCGTCGTAGAGTAAAGAAAGAGCAAGAGGAGGTAAATGAACATGGCAAAGCAATTGAAATATGGCGAAGAAGCCCGCCGTGCGCTGGAAGCCGGCATGAACGCCCTGGCGGATACCGTCAAAATTACCTTGGGACCTAAGGGCCGCAACGTGGTTTTGGATAAGAAATATGGCGCCCCCCTCATCACCAACGACGGTGTGACCATTGCCAAGGAAATCGAACTGGAAGATCCATTTGAAAATATGGGCGCCCAATTGGTGAAGGAAGTTGCCACCAAGACCAACGATGTAGCCGGCGACGGCACCACCACTGCCACCCTTCTTGCCCAGGCCATTATTCGCGAGGGCATGAAGAACGTAGCGGCCGGCGCGAACCCCATGGGCATTAAGCGGGGCATCGAGGTTGCTGTGGAAAAAGCTGTGGAAGGCCTTAAAACCCTGTCCGTACCGGTGAAAAACAAACAGGATATCGCCCAAGTGGCAGCCATTTCCGCCAGCGATGAGAAGATTGGCGAGCTTATTTCCGATGCTATGGAAAAGGTCGGCAATGACGGCGTGATTACCGTGGAAGAATCCAAAACCATGAAGACCGAGCTTAACGTGGTAGAGGGCATGCAGTTCGACCGCGGCTATGCTTCCGCTTATATGGTTACCGATCCGGAGAAGATGGAAGCCGTGCTGGAGAATCCCTACATTCTGATTACCGAGAAGAAGATCAGCAATGTGCAGGAGATCCTGCCCGTGCTGGAGCAGGTAGTGCAGCAGGGCGCGAAGCTGCTCATTATCGCCGAGGATGTGGAAGGCGAGGCCTTGGCTACCCTCGTGCTCAACAAGCTCCGTGGCACCTTTACCTGCGTTGCCGTTAAGGCGCCGGGCTTTGGCGACCGTCGCAAGGCCATGCTGCAGGATATCGCCATTCTTACCGGCGGCCAGGTCGTCAGCGACGAGCTGGGCATGGTGCTCAAGGATACCACCATCGATATGCTGGGCCGGGCCCGTCAGGTCAAGGTGGATAAGGAAAACACCACCATTGTGGAGGGCGCAGGCGATCCTTCCGAAATTCGCGCCCGCATCAGCTCCATTAAGGCGCAAATTGAGGAGACTACCTCCGATTACGATAAGGAAAAGCTTCAGGAACGGCTGGCTAAGCTGGCTGGCGGCGTAGCGGTAGTGGCCGTTGGCGCGGCCACCGAGGTGGAGATGAAGGAAGCCAAGCTGCGCATTGAGGATGCGCTCAACGCGACCCGTGCGGCTGTGGAAGAGGGCATGGTGCCCGGCGGCGGCGTGGCCCTGATCAATGTCATCTCCGATGTGGCGGCGCTTCGGGAAAAGACCGAGGGCGATGAAAAGACCGGTGTAAACATCATCGTGCGCGCCCTGGAAGAACCCCTCCGTCAGATCGCGGTTAACGCCGGCATGGAGGGAAGCGTAATCGTGGAGAATATTAAAAAGGCCGATAAGAAGGGCTATGGCTACGATGCCAAGCGCGACGACTACGGCATGATGGTGGAAAAGGGTATTATGGACCCCACCAAGGTTACACGGAGCGCTCTGCAGAATGCGGCGTCCATTGCCGCTATGGTTCTTACCACCGAGAGCCTCGTGTGCGATATTCCCGCGCCCGAACCCCCGATGCCCGCTGGCGGCGGCATGGGTGGCGGCATGGGCGGCATGTATTAATCCTTTCCGGAAAGGCAAAAGAGGGACGGTATATGCCGTCCCTTCTTTTTTTATTGAGACCATTCGAGAGAAGATATCAAAAACAAAAGTTGCCATTTGAAAAGCAGGTTGCTGGGCGCTACAATTATTTTTAAGTGTCTCATTTGAGATACTTTTCTTGCATTTTCCTTCCTGTTTTGATTATACTAAACTGTATCAAATGATACTCCGTTTTGAAAGGAAGAGGCCGTGGCTACCCTTGAGCAACTTATTAGACACCCCCTTTTTGTAGGTACGGATTCCAGCGTACTTTTGCAAGCGCTGGAGCATGGGGCCTATGAGAAGGCGTTTGCGCCTGGGGTACGGGTTAACGCTGGGGAAGTGGCGCTGGGCATTCTCCTTTCGGGGAGGGCCCAGGTTACAAAGACGGCGGGGCAGATCAGGCTCCGCATGAGCGAGCTGGGGCCGGGCAGCATTTTGGGCGGGGCTACCCTTTTTGGAAAAGGAGAGCAGCCCACGGATATTACGGCTATTGTGCTTACCCGGGTTCTGTTTTTTCCCCAGCCTGTGTTTGAGGCTATGTTAGCCGCTGATTTCGGCCTTACCAAGCGGTATCTAGCCTATCTGAGCGCCCGGATCCGGTTCCTTACGGGGCGCATTGAGAGCATCGCCTGCCCAACTGCTTCGGATAAGCTCCTGATCCATTTGGCCCAGTGCGCGGATGAAAGGGGCGTAGTGCGGACATCCGGGGGAATGGATATGCTGGCGCAAACCCTGGGCATGGGCCGCGCAACGCTCTATAGAGCCCTCCATTCTCTGGAGGAAGCGGGACACATCCGGCGGGAGGGCCGGGCGATTTATCTGATGTAGCAAGTAAAAAACCAGTGAAAATAGAGAGGTGTTTTTAACGATGAAAAAGCTGTTTGCAATCCTTTTGACCCTGCTTCTAGCCCTGAGCATTGCCGCCTGTGCGCCTGCCCAGCCTGCCGTTAGCCCAGAGCCCGCCGCGCCGGCCCAGGAAGAACCCGACGCTGCGGTCACCGAAGCGTCGCCGGCCGCCGAGCCCGCACCACAGGCGGCGCCCCTTCGTATCGCTGCCCTCAAAGGTCCAACGGGCATGGGCATGGTTGCGCTTATGGGGGATGAATATGCGCAACAATATGAAATCACCCTGGCAGGTTCTCCCGATGAAGTTACGGCGTCCTTTATATCCGGCTCTTTAGACGTGGCGGCCGTGCCCGTCAATCTGGCTTCCGTTCTTTATAGCAAGCTGGAGGGAGATGTGACCATGCTGGCCGTCAATACGCTGGGTGTGCTCTATGTTCTGGAGAATGGCGATTCCATCCAGACCATTGCCGATCTCTCCGGCAAAGCCCTGGCCGCAACGGGCCAAGGTGCCACGCCTGAGTATATTCTCAACTACCTGCTGGAGAAAAATGGCCTGCAGGATGTGAAAGTGGAGTATTATGCGGAACACAGCGAGCTTGCTACCCTCCTGGTCTCCGGGGATGTGAAGCTGGGCATGCTGCCCGAGCCAAACGTCACCGCTGCAATGGCGCAAAATGCCGATTTGCGGGTCGCTCTGGACCTGACGGAGGAGTGGAATAAGGTGAGCGATACGGAACTGGTTCAGGGCTGCATTATCGCCCGCAAATCCGCCATGGAAGGGCGTGAAACGGAAATCAGCCAGTTCTTGAAAGACTATGAAAGCAGCACCGCTTTTGTGAACCAGAAGCATGAAGAGGCAGCCCTTCTCATTGAGCAATATGGAATCATGGCGAAGGCGGCTCTAGCCAAGCAGGCTATTGGCAATTGCAATATCGTATGCATGACCGGTGACGAAATGAAAGCAGCGGCTGACGGTATGCTCCAGGTGCTCTTTACGGCCAATCCCAAAAGTGTGGGCGGGGCCGTGCCGGGTGATGATTTCTATTACGGCGGATGAAAACTGCTAAGTACCTTATTAGACCCATCCTAATCGCTTGCGCATGGCTGCTCATTTGGGAAATAGCGGCTGTGGCCGTAGGCCAAGAGGTAAAGCTGCCCGCGCCTTGGCGCGTGTGGGAGGCCCTCCTGTCCCTTGCTGGGCAGGGGGCCTTCTGGCTATCCTTAGGGGCAACTCTGGGCCGGGTGCTGGCTGCCTTCCTGCTGGGCATGCTGGCCGGGGGGATTTTGGGCACCCTGTGTGCGTTCGTTCCCTGGTTCGATGCCTTACTTTCGCCCCTTCGTTCGGTAATCAAGGCTACGCCCATCACTTCCTTCATCGTGCTGGTGTTGCTATGGTTGTCCAATTCCATGGTGCCGCTGTTCATTGCCTTCCTGATGGTGGTGCCCGTGATTTGGGCCAACATGCAGCAGGCCTTGGGGGCCGTGAGCCGGCAACTGTTGGAAATGGCGGATGTTTTTCATCTGTCCCGGCGGGATAAGATCCTGCATATCTACCTGCCCTCCATCCGCCCACAATGCTTGGCCGCAGGAACCACAGCCCTGGGCTTTGCCTGGAAAAGCGCCGCTGCGGCCGAAGTGCTGGCAAGGCCTGAGTTTTCCATTGGCCGTGGCATTATGGAAAGCAAGATCTATCTGGAAACGCCGGAGCTTTTCGCCTGGACGGTTGCTATCATCCTGCTGAGCATGGGCTTGGAATGGCTGATGCTGCGCCTGTTGCGCTGGAAGGAGGCGGTTCCATGATCCGCTTTGAAAAAGTAACGGCTGGCTATGGCCACAAACTGCCTTTAAAAAATTTTTCCGCAGAGCTACCAGAGCAGGGCGTTGTCGTGCTATTTGGCCCGTCGGGCTGCGGCAAGACCACGCTTTTGCGACTGCTGCTCCATGGAGACAATAAGCGGCCGCCGGCGGATGCGCCCAGGCTCTATGGGGGCCGGATAGAGGGCGTGGAAGCCCTTCGAATCTCCTGTGTGTTTCAGGAGGATCGCCTCTTGCCCTGGCGCACGTCCGAGGAGAACGTAGCCCTGGTTAATCCGCCGGGGAATGCCTGCGCGCTGCTTTGTTCCCTTGGCCTAACTGCGGAGGACTGCCGGGCGTATCCAGCCGCCCTTTCGGGCGGCATGCAACGGCGGGTAGCCATTGCGAGGGCATTGAATTTTCCAGGGAACTTCCTTCTGCTGGATGAACCCTTCAAGGGCCTGGACGAAGGAACACGGGATCTGGTAGCAGCCCGGCTTCAAGGCGCTTTTCCCCTCACGTTGCTGGTCACCCACGATCCGAAGGATGCCGTCCGGATGGGCGCATCCTGGGAGATCCGATTGTCTCCGGATGGAGCCGTTTCCTGCGGCCCAACCGGGCTCCATCCGGGGGAGAGCACGAACCCTGCCTTATAGAAAGAAACAAAACAGAACCGGCCCGGCGTATCAAGTTCGCCGGGCCGGTTTGGAGTTCTTTGCTATGCGGGGCCTATGCGTCCAGGCCGACACGGTGGTACACATCGGCCAGCGTGGCGGATGCACGGATACGGGCCTTCTCGGCTCCTTCCGTAACGATTTTACGCAGATACGCAGAATCGTTCTGAAGCTTGGCATATTTCGCCTGCAGGGGTTCAAGCTCCGCAATGACGGCTTCCGCCACTTCTGTTTTTAAATGGCCATATCCTTTTCCCTCGAAATGGGCCTCCGCCGCAGGCAAATCCATACCGGTAAACGTGGCAAAAAGAGCCAGCAAATTGGAGACGCCGGGCTTTTCCACCGGGTCGAAGCGGATGATACCGTCGCAGTCCGTAACGGCCTTTTTGAATTTCTTGAGGATAACAGCAGGATCGTCCATAATAGCAATATAGCCGTTGGGATTGGGGTCGCTTTTGCTCATCTTCTGGGTGGGGTCTTGCAGGCTCATCACCCGAGCTCCCGCCTTGGGAATATAAGGCTCCGGTATAATAAAAGCTTGGCCATAGGCGCTGTTGAACCGCTCCCCAATATCCCGGGCGATTTCCAGATGCTGCTTCTGGTCCGCGCCCACGGGAACCAAATGGCTTTGGTAAAGGAGAATATCCGCGGCCATGAGAACCGGGTAGGTAAAAAGCCCGGCGTTGATGTTATCCGTATGCTTGGCGCTTTTATCTTTAAACTGGGTCATGCGGGAAAGCTCGCCCATATAGGTGTTGCAGCTGAGAACCCAGCTCAATTCCGCATGCTCTTTCACGTGGGACTGGATGAATACGGTGCTCTCATCCGGATCAATACCGCACGCAAGGAGCAGGGCCACGGTATCCATAGCCCGCCGGCGCAGATCGTCCGCATCTTGGCGGACGGTAATAGCATGGAGGTTGGCCACGCAATAGAAGCAATCATGCTCTGCTTTCTGCAGCAAGGACCAATTGCGCAGCGCACCCACATAATTGCCTAAGGTGGGGGAGCCGCTGGGCTGAATGCCGCTAAGTACCGTCTTTTTCTCTGCCATGGCGCAAAAATACCTCCGCTTAACTTCCTATCCTCGTTATTATACTCTACCTGCCTCATGTTGGCAACCGGCGGAAAACATGCTATCATGAACCTACGCAGCACGCCCAAAGGAGGAACCCATGAGCTATCGCGCCTTATATCGCCAATACCGCCCCGTTACCTTTAGCGAGGTTATCGGGCAGGATCATATTACCACCATCCTCCGCAACCAAGTAAAAGCCGGGCAAACGGCCCATGCATACCTGTTTTCCGGCACCCGGGGAACGGGAAAGACCAGCACGGCGAAAATACTTGCACGGGCCGTAAACTGCCTGAACCCGCAGGATGGGGAACCATGCGGCCTTTGCGCCGCATGCCTGCGAACCGCTATGGAAAATGTGGATATCGCGGAACTGGATGCGGCCAGCAACAACGGCGTGGAGGACGTGCGGGCCATTTTGGATAAGGTTCGCTACACACCCTTGGAGCTTCGCACAAAGGTCTATATTATCGACGAGGCGCATGCCCTTTCGGCCAATGCTTTCAACGCTCTCCTGAAAACCCTGGAGGAGCCCCCGCCCCATGTGATGTTCATCCTGGCCACCACGGAACCCCAGCGCATTCCGGCCACTATCCTGTCCCGCTGCCAGCGCTTCGATTTTCACCGTCTCTCCATTTCGCAGATGACGGCCCACATGGCGGCGGTGCTGAAAAACGTGGGCGCGCATATTGAGCCGGAAGGCCTACAGGCCATTGCCCGGGCCGCCCAAGGGGGCATGCGGGATGCCTTGAGCCTTGCGGATCAATGCCTTTCCTTTTGCGGAAACGAGGTTTCCGCTGCCGATGTATATGCGGTGTTGGGCAGTATGGACGGGGAATTCCTTTTTACCATGGCCGATGCCCTCCTTGATTCCGATCCTGCCCATGCCCTGGCCTTGCTGGATCAGGTTATTCGGGATGGCCGGGATCTGCGGGTCTTCGTTCACGATCTCGCCATGCACCTTAGGGCGCTTCTTGTCGCTAAGCTTTGCGGCCATTGCAGCGACATTCTGGACTGCACAGAGGATGCCATGGCCCGCTATCTTTCTCAGGCGCAGCGAGCAGGCGAAGTACGGCTGCTCCGGGCAAATGAACTGCTTCTTTCAGCGGAAGCCCGCCTCAAAAATCTATCCTTGCCCAGGGTGCTCATTGAAAGCGTGCTGGTGCGCATTGCCCGGCCGGAGGAAGGAAGAAGTTTGGATGACATTTTGGAGCGAGTGGAGGCATTGGAGCGCAAGGCTATAACGCTACCGGCTGCCGCTCCCGCTCCGGCGGTTCAGACAGCAGCAAAGCCGGGGGCTTCCGTCCAAAGCAAGGTCAGAATGGTAACAGAGGGCGAGAATGGCGGCGCTTTGGCGGAGAGTCCGCCCTGGGAAGATTCGGATGATGAGACGCCGCCGTTGCCTGAACCGCCGCCCCTGCCCCCCGAGGACAGGCCGGCCTTGGTTCAAAAGACGGCCCGGGCTACCGCTTCCATAGGGGATGGCAGCCCCGCCTCATTATGGGCACAGGTGGCCTCCCTTTTGGATAAAGATAACAAGTCCGTTGCCATTATGGCGCGGGCCGCCAAACGTTATTCTCTATCCGGCGGCGTGCTGGAGGTGGGCTTCGACAGCCCCGTATTCCATGCGGCGCTCACCAAACCTGCCAACCTTGCCCTGGTCACGGCACTTCTGGCGCAGGTTGCCCCCGGCATTTCCCTCAGCCTCACCCAGGGAGGCGGCCCAAGCGAGCTGGAGCAGCGTGCCCGGGCGCTGTTTGGAGATGCGCTTAAAATCGAATAAAAGCGGGCGAATCAACTGCTTTTCGTTGTTGTAGGCAGGCTCAATGGTGCAGGATTCCCTGCATAAACCATTGTAAAGAACAACGCCTTGTGTTATAATGCATCTGAATACATATGGCTATTTGGAGGACGGTTTTATGGCAAAAGGCGGCTTTCCCGGCATGGGCGGCATGAATATGCAGCAGCTAATGAAGCAGGCGCAGCAAATGCAGCAAAATATGGCCAAAATGCAGGAGGAGCTTGCTGAGCGCGAGTTTACCGCCAGCTCTGGCGGCGGGGCCGTGAAAGCCACGGTTACGGGCGGAAAGCTTCTAAAAGCCGTGGAAATCGATCCGGGCTGTATGGATTCGGACGATGTGGAAATGCTTCAGGATATGATTCTCGCGGCGGTAAACGAGGCGCTTCGTGCGGCGGATCAGACCGTATCCGCTGAAATGGGCAAGCTTACTGGCGGCGCTGGGCTGGGCTTCTAACATGCAGGCAGACCCGATTCAGGGCTTGGCGCAGCAACTCGCCAGGTTGCCAGGAATAGGCGCGAAAAGCGCCCAGCGCTTGGCGTATCATATTCTCGACATGCCGGAATCTGCGGCGCGAGAATTGGCGGCGGCCATCCAGCGCGCACGGGACGAGGTGCATGCCTGCCCCGTCTGCGGCGGCTACACCAGCCAGGATCCTTGCGCGATCTGTGCGGATGCCTCCCGATCTGGGGATACCATCTGCGTGGTGCAGGAGGCCAAAGATGTGGCGGCCATGGAGAAAATGCGGGAATTCCGCGGCAAATACCATGTGCTGCAAGGAACCATATCCCCTATGGACGGCGTGGGTCCGGACGATATCCGCATCCGCGAGCTGCTGGAACGGGTGGATCAAGGCGGGATAAAGGAAGTGATCCTGGCCACGAACCCGGATGTGGAAGGGGAGGCTACGGCAGTATATTTAGCGCGCTTGCTTAAGGAACGCGGGGTGCGCTGCACCCGCATTGCACATGGTGTCCCCATTGGAGGGAATCTGGAATATATCGATGAAATGACGCTTTTTAAAGCGATGGAAGGCCGCAGAGAAATGTAAAATGCCGGAGATTCCGGTATTAATAAAGACCTTTGCAAATCTTCCATAAAATTTAATTTTTTCGCAACCTTTTAGCCTGCGGAATCGTCTATTATGATAGATGAAAAGTTCGGATTTGGAACATAGGTGCACACAACCTCGTTACCTATATTAAGGAAGGAGCAGCGTATGATACGGCGGCCTATCAAACTTGTTTTTGTTTTGGTTCTTTGCCTAGGCGCCCTGATGGGTGGATGCGCGTTGCCTGCCGGGAATGTGGGCGAGGCACGCATTTTGGCGGAAGCAAGGCAGAATTACCGCGATGCTTCGCTGGTGGTTTCCGGGGTATGCACCCAAAGTTATATCGATGCCGACGGGGAAGATTGTTACGACCTTTCCATTGAGCAAGTCTTGGCCGGCCAAGCCGAACCGGGGGATACCATCCACTGCAATGCGGCTATGGACATAGGCCAAAGATACCTCCTTTATCTGCAGCAGGGAGAGAATGTATTCCATACTGAGGATATGCTGGGGTACACCCTCGTATCGGGAGAGCCTTTGGCTCTGGCTGATGGGAAGGTGTTCTATGGCGGCCAATCGGTGGATTTAAACACCCTCCTGCAGGATATGGCGTCGTTGAACACGATGATCAGCGCGCCTTCGGTGTTCTATTATTACGATGAGATCAGCGCTTTAGCCCAGGCGGCGGATGATATTTTTATTGGCCGCGTAAGCAGCGCTCCCGTTCTGGCGGATACCCAGTTCCGCTCCCAAAATAGCGGCGCTACCGTGGAACGCACCGTACCCGCTTCCGTGGTGGAGATTACGGCCTATGGCGGCATAAGAGGTGCCCTAAAATATGGGGATAAGATCAAGTTGGTCTATGCGCCGGATATGAATGCCGATGTGCTCAACGCTGCAACCCTTACGGCCGAGCCCTATACGGAAGCCCAGACGCCGGTTCTTGAAGCGGGCGATATTTACCTCTTTTTCACCTTGAAAGGCCCGGACGCAAAACAAAGCTATTATTTTCTCATCAATCCAATGCAGGGCTTCGTGTCCGTGACGGGCGACCTTCTGGATTCCTCTTCGGGAAACAGGGCGCTGCGGAATATTCAGAGTCTGGATGTGGCGGTAAACGCCATTCGCAAGGCCCTTCAAGGCACGATTTCCTGATAAAATGCAAGATGACAATAAAAATCCCTTCCTCACTTTCGGGGAAGGGATTTTTCATCTTATTCGTTCATCAACCCATCCAAAGCGGCCTGCGCTTCTTCCCAGGCCGCATAGAGAACATCAAGTTCTCCCTGCTTCCTGTCCGCAAGATCCGCAATTTCGCCGGATTTTATGTAATCCGTAGCCACGGCGGGGGAGGCGAGCTGCTCATGCAGGTCGTTAAGTTCAATTTCACGCCGGGTCACGTTTTCCTCAATGCGCCGGATTTCCCCTTGTGCACGGTTGATGGCGCTTTGACGTTCCTTTTGCTCCCGGTAGCCGTTTGCCTTGCGGGGCGGCTCGGGGGAGCTGCTCTCTTCCTTAGAAAAGGCGGGATGATCTTCCGCATCTTTTGCAGCCAGATAATCGTCGTACCCACCGATGTATTCCCGCAGCCCTTCAGAAGACATATAGAGGATACGATCCGCTAGCCTGTTCACCAGATACCGGTCATGGGTTACGATGAGCAGTGTACCTCCATATTCTTCCAGGGCCCCTTCCAAGGCGTCACGGGAGGCGATATCCAGATGGTTGGTAGGCTCGTCCAAAAGAAGGAGGTTCGCCCCGCTGAGCATCAGCTTAAGAAGTTGAACCCGGGCTTTCTCGCCGCCGGAAAGGGAACCCACCTGCTTGAACACATCGTCTCCGGTAATGAGAAAGGCAGCCAGCGCGTTGCGGATTTCCGTTCCATCCATGCGCGGGTAAGCTTCCTGAATTTCCTCCATCACCGTTCTCCCTGGGGCAAGGGAATCCATGGTCTGTTCATAATAGCCGGTCCGCACCCGTGCGCCGGGCCGCACAGCGCCGGCATCCGGCCGTTCCCTCCCGGTGATAAGGCGCAGAAGGGTCGTTTTTCCACAGCCGTTGGGTCCCAGCAGGAAAACCCGCTCACCTCGGCGGATGTGCAGAGAAAGGTCGGAAAAAAGAGGCCGACCGTAGGCTTTTTTTAAGCTGTCGCAAAGAAGCACATCGTTGCCGCCGGGCTCTTCGGCAGTAAAATGGAAACGAATGGATGCGGTATCCGCCTCAGGCGGGGTCAGCTCGGTTCGAAGCCTGTCGATCTGTTTCTTCTTGGAGGCGATCGTCACATAATTCCGCGCCTGGTTCCAGCGCCGTTGCTGCTCGATAACCCCTTCCAGGCGGCGTATTTCTTTTTTCTGGTTCTCATAATGGCGGCGGAGAATTTCATTGCGGTCGGCATTGAGCTCCATATGCCGGGAATAGCTTCCGTTACTTTGCAGCAGCCTCCCGTGCTTAAGTTCCAGCGTACGGCTTGTAACCCGATCCAAAAAGTAGCGGTCATGGGAGATGACAATGAAAGCTCCGGCATAACTCCGAAGAAAATCTTCCAAAAAGTGAACGCTATCCATATCCAGATGGTTGGTGGGCTCATCCAGCAAAAGTAAATTCGCATCACCCAGAAGCAAGCGGGCCAGTTGCGCTTTGTTTCGTTGGCCGCCGCTGAGGGTGGAAAGGGGCTGCTCCAGTTCTTTTTCTGAAAAGCCCAAGCCAACTAGGGTGCTGCGGGTGCGGCTTCGCATGGTAAGCGCATCCTCGCTTGCCAGACGCTCCTGCAAAACGCCCTGCCGGTCAATCAGACTTTCGGCTTGCTCCGGAGAAACGGCTGCAATTTCCCTGGTGATTCGGGCAAATTCTTCTTCCGCATGCAAAAAAGAAGAGAAAGCGCCCAAGGTATATGCAAAGAGACATTCGGTAGCGCTTTCCACATTTTGCTGCAAAATCCCCAGCCGCGCTTCCTTGCTCTGGTAGACGACGCCTCCGTCCGGGGTCTCGTTGCCGGCCAGAATGCGGAAAAGGGTGGTTTTGCCGCAGCCGTTTACGCCTACAAGGCCTATCTTATCCCGCGGGGCAATTTCGAAGCTCACATCGGAAAACAGCCTGCGGGTGCCGTAACTTTTTGCCAGGCTGGCAGCCGCGATCAGGGCCATATCCCATCCTCCCTTTACTCAAAATCCACATTATTATATCACAAGGTTTCTCGCTCTGCCAACGTTCGCTCTATTAGACAAAAATATCCATTCTGTGCTAAAATACATCTATGGATACAGATATGTGCAACTGGAAGGAAAAACGGCGGGCTAAAGAGGCTCGAGCAAGCATGTGGCGTCGGCTGCGCATGCCTCTTTTAAGCGTTGGAGCAGCTTTGGCCTTCGCCTTTGTGGGCATGCCCCTGCTCTTCAACATTCTGGGGCTTACGCCTACCATTGTGGAAGTGTCCGCTGCCATGGTAAACGCAGCGCCCACCCCTACGCCCCAGCCTGTGGCAACGGGTGCGACGGTTCCGCAGCTCTCGGCGGCGGATGACGCCCGTTCCCAGGTAGCTTCCAGCCAATATAAAACCCTGCGGGAAGGGGATACGGACGAGATCGTTTCGCAAATTCAGTTGCGTCTGATGGAACTGGAATATCTGGAGGGCGATGAGCCAACGAATCTTTTCAGCGAACAGACCGTGGAGGCGCTTAAACGCTTCCAACGGGTACACCACATGAATGAAACTGGAGAGGCGGATGCGCTTACCCAGGAGTTGCTTTTTTCAGAGGAAGCTGTTATCTATAGAATCCAGGAAGGCGACGAAGGTAGCGATGTAAAGCGGTTGCAAAACCAATTGTACGATTTGGGATATTATGCGAATAAGCGCAATGGTTACTTCGGCACCGCCACACATACCGCCCTTACGGCTTTCCAAACAAAGAACAAACTTAACACCACGAGCGTAGCGGATCAGGAAACAAGGGACGTGCTTTTTTCCTCCAAGGCCCGGCCCAAGGTGGACCCAACGCCTACGCCAAAGCCCAGCGCCACGGCAAAACCTTCCAAAACCAGTACGCCAAGCTTTACGGCCAGCCCCACGCGGACAAATTCTCCCACAAAAACCCAGGATCCGCTTGTCGCTACCACCAGCGCTCCCAGCGAAAATTCCTGGACGGGCTCGGATACAAGCTCCGGTGGCAGCAGCTCCATACCCGTCACCGGTTCCGGTGTGGATGCGATGCTTGCCGTGGCGGAAAGCAAGTTGGGATGCCCTTACGTCTATGCGGATGAAGGCCCGGATGCCTTTGATTGCTCGGGTTTCGTATATTACTGCCTGCGTTCTGTAGGCATAAAGACCAGCCGCATGGCGGCTAAGAGCTTTGCGCGGGTGGAGAGCTGGCAGACCATTGCGGATCGGGGAAGCCTCCAGCGAGGGGATTTGATCTTCTTCACAAATAGCGTAGGCGCTTCGGATATTGGCCATACGGGCATCTACCTGGGCAGCGGAAAGTACATTCACGCGTCCTCCTCCGCCGGCAAGGTAGTCATCAGCAGTTGGTCCGATTGGTCTATTCAGAATTTCCAATGGGGCAAGCGGGTATTTTAACGCCTGCCTGTGCAAATGGGTATACTAAAAGCATGATACATCTTCCAAGTGCCTTTATAGAGCGGATGAAAAACCAGCTGGGGCCGGAGGCCCCGGCCTTTTTTGCTTGCTATGAAGAGCAGCCACGGCGCGGCCTGCGGGTGAACGGGCTTCGGCTTAGTCCGGCGGCGTTTGTTGCGTGCTCTCCCTTCGCTTTGTCTCCCACGGGTATCTTGCCGGAGGGCTTTCTCCTTTTGGAAGACGCTTCGGGAATCGGCGTCCATCCCTATCATTTGGCCGGCATGTTTTATATGCAGGAGCCTTCCGCCATGGCGGCGATCGCCGCATTGGATATTTGGCCCGGCATGCGGGTGTTGGATTTGTGCGCCGCGCCGGGTGGGAAAAGCGGAGGCATAGCTGCCCGGCTTGCAGGGAAGGGCTTGTTGGTTGCCAACGAGTTGGTATTTGGCCGGGCCAAAACCCTTCGATATAATTTGGAACGTTTAGGCGTTTGCCATGCGGCGGTTACGTCGGCCCGGCCGGATGTCCTATGCGGGGCCTTGCCGGGCTATTTTGACGCCGTTCTGGTGGATGCGCCCTGCTCAGGGGAAGGCATGTTCCGCAAGGACCCGGCGGCTATTGCGGAATGGTCCGAGGCGCACGTGGCTGCCTGTGCCCAAAGGCAAAAGGCTATTTTGGAAAGCGCAGCCGAAGCCGTGCGGGAGGGCGGAATCCTTGTGTATTCCACGTGTACCTTCTCCCCGGAAGAGAACGAAGGCGTGATAGAAGCCTTTTGCGCCGCGCATGAGGAGTTTTCCCTTGTAGAAATGCATCGGCTTTACCCCCATACCAGCGTGGGGGAGGGCCATTTCGTGGCCAAGCTGGTAAGAACGGGGACGGACTCGGTGCAACAAAAAAAAGAGCGCCAGCTTTTACTGCCCTCCTGCAAAGAAGCCGCCTATTGCGATTTTTGCCGAGATGCTTTGGAGGAATCCATCCCCGGCGAGCCGGTCCTTTTGCCGGATGGACGGGTTCTGGTTTTATCTCAGCCCTTGCCCAAAGGGTTGGAACGAGTGCGCTTGCTTACGGCGGGCGTTTACGCAGGCGATATGCTACGAGGGCGGTTTCAGCCCAGCCACGCTTTGGCCATGGCCGCGGGGATAACATGGCGCCGAGCGCTTGCACTAGAAGAAGAAGCGCTGTTGGCATTTTTAGGCGGTCAAGAAATTTCTGCGCCGGGGCTGCGGGGCTGGTGCCGGGTGCAGGTGGAAAATTGGCCGCTGGGCTTTGGTAAGGCGGCGAACGGCACGCTCAAGAACCATCTGCCTAAAGGGCTGCGCCTTATTCACGAATCCTGGTAAGCCTAAGGCAGCGATGGAAAAGGAAAAGCGCGTATAGACGGCGGGCAGATGAAATCTGCGCATATGCCTTAGGGCGCGGCATGTCTATATATGCCGTGCCCTTGCTCCCGCCGTCAGATAAATTTTGCTGCCCGCACAATTTATAGGGTCTTGTGCGCATTCTTTGACAGGAACGGCGGAGGATGCTACAATATATTCGCATACTTTAAAAATGTTTCAAACCATGTTTCTAATTTTTAAAAAACAATGTATTCCCGAGCACGAACAGAATTATAAGGAGAAAGACAAGCGTGGAGAAACAGCCCACCATAAAGGACGTTGCCCGCCTATGCGGCACGAGCGTAAGCACCGTATCTCGCGTGCTAAACAACCATCCGGACGTGAGTCAATGCATGCGCAGGCAGGTTTTGGAAATGGTGGAACATATACGATATGTCCCCAACAGCAGTGCCCGTAGCACGGTAAAGGCTAAATCCGAGGCTATTGCGGTGATTACACGGGGCATCGGAAATCCGTTTTTCTGCCAGATCATAAAAACCATCCAGCCTGCCATCAATAAGCGGCAATACTCCTGCATCCTCCACGAAGTCGCTTCCAACCAGGATGAGATGCGGGCCGCTTGCTTGCTTGCGCGGGAAAAAAAGCCGCGCGGCATTCTCTTCCTGGGCGGGCGCTTCAACTATACGCCGGAAGAAACCTCGCTGCTATCCATGCCTTTTGTATGCTGCACCTATACCAATGCCTTCGGCTGCCTGGACGCCTCGGCTTATTCCTCCGTTACCATTGATGATAGCCGCACGGCTTTTCAGGCCGTCATAGAGCTTTGCAAGAGGGGACATAGGCGTATCGCCGTTCTTTTAAATGAGAAAGAGGATCATTCCATCGGGGAATTGCGCTACAAAGGGTATAGAGCGGCTCTTGCGGATTATGGGATTCCCTTTGATCCGGACCTTGTGGAGTGCGCTCATGGCTTTGATATGGACAAGGCCTATAGGGCCACCCGCCGCCTGTTGAACCGTTCCGGAAGGTTTACCGCCCTTTTTGCCATTTCCGATACCATGGGCATTGCGGCCATGAAGGCCCTGCGTGAGGCCGGAAGGCAGGTGCCCGCGGATTGCTCCGTCATCGCTATCGATGGCGTGGAGTTTTCCCAGTATTTTGTTCCAACCCTAACCACCTTGGAGCAGCCGTCTGAAAAGATGGCGCAGGAAAGCGTGCGTATCCTTGCAAATCTTATCGAAGGAAAAACCGGCAACCAGCATGTAGTTATGACGGCTATGCTCCGCCCCGGCGGCTCAGTGAAACCACTCGCCTGATTCATAGCCGGGCTTGCTCCGGCTCTCCCATGCAAGACCGGCCCGTGCGGCCGGAGAAAAAGGACGATAGCAAAATGGAACGCAGTTGCGGTATTTTGATGCATATTTCCTCTCTGCCCAACCGCTTCGGAATCGGCTCGTTAGGGAAAGAGGCGTTTGCTTACGTAGATTTTTTAGCGCTGGCCGGCCACCGCTACTGGCAACTTCTCCCCATTGGACCCACACGCTATGGGGATTCCCCTTATCAGTTGTTTTACTCCTGGGCGGGGAACCCATACTTTATAGATCTTTACCTGCTC
>JAYFNX010000044.1:0-17757 GCA_034933245.1 Candidatus Pelethousia sp. | reverse complement strand
CTGAAGCATATTCCGAATAGCAGATTTGGTATCTTCAATGGAGTAGGCTTCCTGCTTTTTCTTTAGGTTCACTTGGCATTGAAGCGTATCAACGATTATTTCATACATAGTGACTTCCCTTCCCCCGCTTCGCGGTCTTGTCATTTAAGTTCGTCGGATACCTCCGTCTCTTCCGTCGTGTCAGCTATGGTATATTTGAGCTTTACGCCGAGTTGCTCCCCGCGCAAATCGGCCAGAACATCCAATATGTATTGCTGATATTCGCGGGTTAGCTCCATATCTATCACCTCGTTCCAGCCTATGCGGCGCTAATTTTGTCCTATTCTGTGTGCTTGTCCACTTGCGACCAAAATGGTAATATGTTGCAAAGGAAGGTGTTTTTTGAATGGATCAAGTACGCTTGACTAAACCTGAAACCATAGTCCTTCACGCTGTCGCCGCGATTTCATCGTATTATCCGAATCTGACTATGCTCATTGGATATTGCCTTGCTAAAGGTGTGTCGGTTGAAGTTGATCGCGAATTACCTATTCTTATGGAGTATGGGCTTGTTGTGTCAGATGCCGGCCTACATAATGACGAGCCTGCTTACTTGATCTCACGTGAGGGCAAGATGTTTATCGCAGCCCAGATAGTCGATGCTAAAAGCAAGCGGACGAAATTGCTATGGGGCATGATCGGCGCAATAGCGACTATTCTTGGAGCGCTTGCAGCAGTACATCAGCTTGGATGGATCTAGCGATGCCATAAAACCAGCAGAAACACATATTGTGCAACAATTACCAACCAAGCCATGAGCATGAGCATTCCGCTCTCGTTCGGGTTGCTTGCAACGTACCCGCGCCTTAAAAACCAAAACGAGATAAGCGCTAAAACTATTGCTACAAACAACCCAGCCATCCTGTACATGCGTCCTCCTTTCTTAACCGGCTTGTTGGTCGTGTTGCGTTTCGGTTACGCCGCGGCAAAGGAAATCAAGTTCTATGCCAGCGGCTTCGCTTATAGGTAGCAGTTCATCTGCATATATCGGGCGCTTACCATTCATAATTCTTGAAAACGTATCCCGCCGTATTTTTGCTTTGTCTGCTACTGCGCTAGGCTTCTTGTCATTGGCTTCAATATGCTCCCGAAGTCGCTTGTTGATCTCATAGCTTCGTTCCATAATGCCCCTCCTTTCTCAATAAATCATTTAGCTTAATGTTATTTTACTCAACAAAATATTGAGTGTCAATACGTTTTTGTCGAAAACTAAATAAATTATTGACGTGCGCTCAACAACCTTCGTATAATAGAAGCAAAGAGAGGTGTGCAAGATGGGAAAAGCAGAGATCGCTCGAAAAATAAAAGAGGCCCGGCTTAAAGCTGGGCTTACTCAGGCACAAGTAGCTAGTCGAGTGGGCATCACATATCAGGCTATCAGCAATTACGAAAGAGGGCTAAACAGGATTGATAGCGAAACACTTATGGCTCTTTGCAAGGTTTACGGGGTTTCCGTCACGAGCATAGTAGGTAATGAATTTAATCTTGATGATATCCTTTCTCTCCCCGGCATAGAGCCGCCTCCCCGCTGGGTAAAGAAGCCCCTGCTGGGCAATATTGCCTGCGGGCAACCCATTCTTGCCGTTGAAAATATAGAAGATTATATCCTCGTGCCTGAAAATATCCATTGCGACTTCTTGCTACGCTGCAAAGGCGATAGCATGATAAACGCCCGTATACTAGATGGCGATATCGTTATGATACGCCACCAGGAGGATGTGGAAAACGGCGAGATTGCGGCTGTGCGGATCGATGGCGAGGTCACTCTTAAGCGAGTATACAAGCACCCTGGCATGGTGCAGCTTATGCCGGAGAACCCCGTTTATCCTCCCATGATTTATAACAATGGGAATTGTTCTGAAATCAGCATCGTCGGTAAGGCCATAGCATTTTTGAGTTTAGTGAGGTAGCTATGCGTGTAGCGTTATATATCCGGGTGTCAACCGAGGAACAAAAAATACATGGCCTATCTATTGATGCGCAGACCGAAGCCTTAGATGCGTGGGCATCGGCAGAGCGGGTTCAGGTAATAGGGCATTATGTTGACGCTGGCATATCCGCCAGAAAGAAGGCTTACCATCGCCCGGCATTGCAACGCCTTTTGGACGACGTGCGCGCCGGAAGGGTTGATGTTGTCGCGTTCACAAAGCTAGATAGGTGGTTTCGCAATATCGCAGAGTATTACAAGGTTCAGGAAGTCCTGGAAGCCCATAACGTAAACTGGCGCACCATTCAAGAGGATTACGATACCTCCACCGCTTCCGGTCGGCTGAAAATCAATATTATGCTATCTGTCGCCCAAGATGAAGCAGACCGTACCGGAGAGCGCATAAAGGCTGTGTTTGATAGCAAAATACTGCGGAACGAGCCGATAAGCGGCAAGGTTCCGCTAGGCTATAAGATCGAAGATAAGCGGATGGCGGTGGATGCTGAAACCGCCCCTATCGCCCAAGATATATTTCGCCAGTATGTAGCGTGTCGGAGCATACGCGCTTTACGGCAATATGTATCAGATACGCACGGAATTATTTACTCCCCAACGGGGCTAAGGATGTTTTTGCAAAACGAGCGATATACAGGGCGAGCACACGGACAAGACGGGTTTTGCGAACAACTAATTGATGATACAACATTTCTAATAGCGCAGGCTGCTATGGCTGAACGCGCCCAGCGCAACAGCAATAAGCGTTCAGATAAAGTATATCTATTTACAGGGCTGACCTGCTGTGCGGAGTGTGGGAACCGTCTTAGCGCTCATATCACTGGGGGGCGGTACATATACTATCGTTGCACGCGTTATGAAAAGTTGCATCTATGCACACACAAGAAGCGTACCAGCGAGTTAATTTTGGAGGATTGGCTTCTTCACAATATGCTCGCCCAGGTGGCGGCATTTAACGCCACGATAGAAGAAGCGAAGGCAGCTCGGCCTATCGTTGATGAAGCAAAAATAAAACGAAAAATGGAAAAGTTAAAGGATTTGTATTTAAATGACTTAATTGATCGTGCGGCCTACGAAGCGGACTATACAGTTTTGCGTGGAATGCTGGACGGAGAAAGGGAAAACCCATTGCCGCGGCCGATAGATATACCCGCTATGCGCACAGCATTGGAAGATTATAAAACTCTATCCCGCGATAAGCAGAAGGAATTTTGGAGCAGAACAATCAAGCGAATTATCATCACGCAGGATGAGTCTTTTTCCGTTATTCCGGTTTCGCCATATAGCTAGTTCCCTGTGTGTTGGTTCATTCCGGTTAAACTATTAAAAACTGTGCTTTTGCCCACATTCGGATTGCCTGCAAGCGCAACCACCCGATCATGCTCTGTTCGCTTTTTGATTGCCAAACCTGCATCTACGGCTTTAATACCAACCGTACTGTTCGTAAGCCCCATCTTTCCCTCCTTGCACAATCAGATTCCGAGTAATATCGTTGCACTGTCCTCCGAGCGAATAGCAATGACTGCACCCCGGATTAAATAAGCCGACGGGTCTCCTCTGGGGCTGCGGCCTAAACATTCGACGGGCGTATTTTCAATCAAGCCAATATCCAGCAATCGCCGTCTCATGCTCCCTGTGGTCCGCAGTTCTTTCACAACCGCTTTTTCCCCTGGTTCCAACCCGGTGAGCGTTATCAGTTGACTCATATTAATGGCCTCCATGAAATAAATTTAGGGTAAGGAAACTCTTTTACTTAATCCCATACTATTTTTAAAGGCCCAAAAGGTTACTCTTATTTTTTAAATGGCGAGGTAATATTTTATGGAGAAAACCAACGGGTTTTATACCCTCAAAGGATATCAGGTGCATGCGCAGGCCGAAATGACCCCGGCGATGGAAGACTACTTAGAAATGATCGGCCGGTTGCTGCAAAACAATGAAGTGGTTCGAATTGGCGAACTTGCAAATGTACTGCATGTTAAGCCATCCTCAACATCCAGGATGATTCAGCAACTCACAACATATGGCTATGTAAATTCGCAAAGATATGGATATATCCGCATGACGGAAAAAGGCAAGGCAATGGGCGATTACTTGCTTTATCGCCATGCGGTGCTTCAACGCTTTTTATGCTATCTGAATAAGACGGAGAGCGAGCTGGAGCAAGTAGAAAAGATTGAACATTTTCTTAATCGGCATACTGTTGATAACTTAAATGAACTTACTACAAAGTTAGAAAAGGGAAGCTGGCCTTAAGCTCAATTCGCATTTTTATAAATATCCTTACACATTGCTATCCATGGATGGATTTACATGGATCATGCAGTGCTTCACCTCGGCTATATTGGCCTCAATGTTATCATGAAGGCAATGCGCTATTTGATGGGAATGTTCAAAGCTGATCTTGCGATCGAGTGTGATTTCCAGATCAACATACAGTTTTGCGCCAAATTGCCGTGTCCGAATCATGTCGATTGCCAATACTTCACGATTTTCCCGCACCAATTCTTGAATATGATTAATTACCGCCGGGCTGCCTGCAGAATCCACTAATTTCCCACAAGCATCCGCGCAAATATCAAAGGCTGCCTTGAGAATAAAACAGGCGATAATAACGCATGCGATCCCATCAATAATGGGGTATCCCATACAAATCCCGATAATGCCAATCAGACTGCCAATTGAGGAAAGCGCATCCGCTCGATGATGCCAGGCATCTGCAGCCATGGAAGCTGAGCCGATCATGCGGGCGCATTTTATCGTAAAGCGATACATCCATTCTTTCGCCATGATAGACAGCATGGCAGAGAGGGCAGCAAAGATATGGAGGACGGTATTGTTGTAATCTACATATGCTAGATGCGTAATTTTCCGTATACCCTCCCTTGCAATTGCTATGCCAATCACCATAAGCATAAGCCCGAGGAAAAGCGCGATGATACATTCCATTTTTTCATGGCCGTAGGGGTGCCCGTTGTCAGCGGGTTTATTGGAGAGCTTGATTCCAAACAAGACGACCAGCGTACTTGCAATGTCTGACAGCGAATGAACCGCATCTGAAATCAGGCTTACCGAGTGAATGAATATTCCCAAAACGCCTTTTATAATAAAAAGCATAAAGTTTATGCACATGCCTTTTATGGAAACCCGGTAAGCCATTTGTGCTTGGGCCTTTGTCATAACCTATCCCTCACTTGAAAATATAATTATATTATATGAAGGAAAGATTGTTGTTGTGTGCCAACCCTTGTTATTGTACGGTCTGTACCCACAGGATGGCGGTAGAACCCCCGATCCTATATAATCTCGTTTAGCGTGCGCGTTTGGATGAAAGGCGCGTCTTTAGGCGTGTGAAGATTTTTTATATTCCATGCTTTCGTCTATTAGAACCGCATGCAACCGTTTCACGATTTCTTTCCAGGAATATTCTACTATGTCCGTAACAGCGCTTGCCGGAAACCCTTTTCCCCCCCGTACTCTTCCAATCTGCAATGCGATCTTTGCCGCAAGGCTTTCTATAAACGCTTGTACTTGCAGGCTGTCGGGCGTGGCGAGATCTTCCGGTTTTGCGAGCGGCACAAGCTCAATTGCCCCGCTGCAAACGGCCGATTTTCCCAACAATGAAACCAGGCCCTCAATCTCCGTTGAAACAGTCCAGAGCCCACAGGCCAGCGCCTCCACTGCAATCAGCCCCAACCCCTCGTAAAAGGAAGGCAGTACAAATATATCATGCTCCCGCATCGCGTCCGCCAAATGTTTCTGCGGCATTGGCGGGAACTGCCGGATAGAAGCGTTTCCCGCAAGCAAATCGCCGATTTGCGCAGCATACCTTTGCGTAGGCGCGCCTACAATGCTCAGCCGCAAGCCATCGTCTTGCTTTTGCAACGCCAAGAATGCCTGAATCAACACAAATATCCCCTTGGATGGATCAATTTTACCCGCGTACAGTATGCGTACCGGCCCTTCCTTTCGTTTGTTTTCCGCTGGATAGAACAACGTGCCGTCATAGCCGCCGCCCATGGTCAGCAGCGATGTCTTGTCGCAGTGATATAGCCTGCGTATTTCCCCATGATGCGTATCGCATAATGTTAGAATCGTATCCAGTCGATCAATCTCGGTGACATGCCGTTCCAGAAGCTGCGGATTTTGCCTGGCTTGCCGTAAATCCGTATAATGGCATATGCCGATGCATCTTTTCTTTGGAAACATGGTGACCGCCAAGGAAGTAAGCATCCAGAGATGATGCAGGATCAGCACATCGGGCTCAAAATCCGCCGCCCGCGCAAGCGCTTTGCGAAAAGCCTCCATCCAAAGCGCTAACATTTCCGCTGTCATATCGGAATATTTTATGCTGTCATAAGGCATCACATCGCTCATGCCGGGAACCGGGAAGGGCAGCTTCTCCGTTTTGAAGAAAACGGGATATTGCCTCTCTGCTGGGAGTTGCTCAAATAGGCCGCCATCCTGCAACGCAAACACGGCGCACTGCTCATGTCCGCATTGCGCCAACTCCTTGATGATATTCGTAAAATAAATTCCGCTCCCCGTTCCGTAAGGCAACTGCGCAAGCACATGCAGTATCCGCATGCCTTTCCCTCCCGTTTGTGGCAAAGCTTTTGGTTATTATACCATGGCACCTAAAACCAATCATAGTGGTTTTCTATCCGTGTGTGCTTAGTATCGTTTTTTCCAATCAACCAGCGATTTATAGGGATACAAATTGACATGCGCTCTATATATTGCTAGACTCTTAACCATGATGCTATGGATGAGGTGCGCAAAATCGTGTTTGTCGATTTACATATACATGAAATGACCTTTTCTGCGGATAGCCGAATGGCGCTGGAAGAAATTGTTGCCGAAGCCCGTGCGAAGGGGCTGGAAGGCATATGCATAACAGACCATGATAGTATGGGGTTAAAAGAAACCGCAGAGGAATACGCCCGCAAAATTGGCTTCCCTATCTTTGTAGGTGTGGAGTATTATTCGTTATGGGGCGATATTACCGCATGGGGAATTAACGACTTGCCCCAAGAACGGCTTCCCGCCCAGGCGTTCATAGATCATGTGCGTAAGCAGGGCGGTTTTTGCGTTGCCTGTCACCCTTTTCGCAACAACAACCGGGGCTTGGCCGAGCATTTGCGAGATGTCCATGGCTTGCATGGCGTGGAAGTGCTCAATGGCAGCACCTCGCCGGAAGCGAATTCCCGTGCGCTCGCCTATTGCGATGCGTTGGGCCTCATGCCCGTCGGCGCAAGCGATGCCCATTGGCTTAGCCAGCTTGGAAAATACGCAACATGGCTGCCCAAGTATGTGGATAATCTGGCCGACTTTGTGCGGGTGCTGCACACGGGCGGTTGCAGACCCGCTATTCTTGAGGCGGGCGGCTACCGCGTTGTATAAAGTGCCCTCGCCCATCTCCCCTGCGCCATAGGCCTTCCCCTTACGCAACCGGCCGTTTTACCCCCAACAAGGCCTTTTTACCCCCCCAAGCAGCAACCTTCTCTACGCGCACCCCTTTTTTTACTTTAAGCAAAATCACCATTCTAAGAACGTAGCCGGCAGCTTATCTCCTTTCCGATTCACGCGCTTATTTTTATATTCCATTGCATGAAATGCCTCCTGTGGAGATAACGGGGCGGTATTTCTGTTTGCATAGCCATACTTTGCGCCGCATCGGAACGAAAGCTCTAAGGCAAATGTTTGTCCTTGGCGCTCTCTAGCCGGCAGGATATAGCAAGATCCGTTCGGGTGGGATTCGTATGCCTGCCGAGTCCCCCGGTTGATATTGGGTTTGCGCGGCTGCCATCAGGGACAGAGCGCAGCCGTTGCGGGAAACCATATAGCGGCAGCGATCCCCCAGATATTCCCGCCGCAGGATCGTGCAGTCCTCTTGCCCTTTTACAAGAACGATATCCTCGGGGCGAAGCATGGCGATGTAAGTTCCATCGGGCTGTCCGGCTGGGAACATGAGGCAGGCGGAATGGAAAGTGCCTCCCCTTATCTCCCCTTTGATCTGATTGCCGCCGCAAAAATACTTGGCTATCTCCACCGTCTTGGGGGATTGATATAGCTGCCGGGGCGTATCGCATTGTATGATGCGGCCCTCGGCCATCACCGCCACCCGGTCGGAGAGCATTAAAGCCTCCCCCTGGTCATGGGTGACTAACACCAGGGTAGTGCCCAATTCTTTGTGTAGGCCTTGGAGCAGATCTCGCATATCCGCCCGCAAATTGCTATCCAGGCCGGAAAAGGGTTCGTCCAGCAAAAGCAGCTTGGGATCGGCCGTCAAGGCCCGAGCTAACACCACCCGCTGTTGCTGTCCCCCCGATAGCTGGTGCGGCTTTCTTTTCCCCAAGTCTGCAAGCTGCACACGAGCTAGCATATCCCGGGCACGAAGGAGCCGTTCTTCCCCGCCTATACCCGCAATTCGAAGGGGGAAGGCCACATTTTCCTCCACCGTGAGATGGGGAAACAGCCGAAGGTCTTGGAATACCATTACGATACCGCGCTTATGCGGCGGACAGTTGCCAAGCGCTTTCCCATCCAGCCGGATGGTCCCTTTCAACTCCGGGATCAGGCCGGCGATGGTTTTAAGCAGGGTGCTTTTTCCGCTGCCCGAAGGCCCCAGTAAAGAGAGGATTTCGCCTTGCCCCACCGATAGTTCTACTTGGTGTAGGATCTGCTTGTTTCCAAGAACCACGTCCAACCCTTCAACCTGCAATCTCATATAAATCTCCTATGCGCCTAACGTAAAACCAATCTTTTTTGCCAGCGCGTTGGATATGGCCTGAAACAGCAGGAACACTGCCAGCGTCGAGCCGATAAACAGCGCACTGTATACCGAGGAAATGGTGCGGTCACTGCCCGCAATCAAAGGCATAACGATGATGGAAAGGGTCTGAATCTTGCCGCCGCCCATCAGCATCGTCAAAAAATATTGGGTATACGATAATAAGAACGATATCGCCATAGCCGAAACAATGCCGGGAGAAATGACGGGCAGCGTGCCATGCCAAAAAGCGGCAAGCGCGGACGCCCCCAGAACCTGCGCCTGCTCTTCCAGGCGCCGATCGGCGGCCCGGGTAACGCTGGTCAATATGCGTAGCGCAAAGGGCAACGTACAAATCAGATGGCTCACCATCACCGCCACCACGGTATTATTCAGATGAAGCCGCACGAACAGCATATGGCTACCCATGCCGAAAACTGTGGCGGGAACGATCACCGGCAGTACGCAGAGAAATTCTACCAGCCGCCTGCCTGGGAATTGGTACAAGCATAGGGCACGGGCAGCTATGGTGGCGATGCCCGTGGATAAAAGCGCCACACCCAGAGAGAGAAGGATGCTAAAAAATAATATCCGGTCTACCCGCATAAAGCCGGAAAGCAAGCGATCCACCCCCCGGAACGTCCAGGCCGAAGGTATCAGCTCCGGCCAGGGCCAGCGGTTCACGAAGCACCAGAGCAGCAGCAGGCTCGTCGGGAGCAAAAAGGCCGCCACAGCCAGCCACACGACGAGACGCAGCAGTAAAGGCCTGTAAGCGTTCATATTCCGCCCTCCCCATCGTCATGTATTTTACCCTTCTCCCTATTATTCCGAAGAAGGGCATAGGAGATGCCGGCCAACAGCAGTGCCAGGATAAGCATCACCGTATTGAGGGCCATGGCATAAGGCCGATGGCGCAGATCGAAGTGGTTATATTGATAATAAATCTCCACCGGCAAAGCCCGGGGCGTAGTCATGCCCAGGAGCGCCGGTATCTCGTAGCTGCCAAAGCAGGAAAGGAGCACGATTAAAAAGGTATCCCGGATTACGGGCAAGCAAAGCGGCAGGATCACATACCAAAAGCTTTGCCAAGTATTGGCCCCAAGGTTTCGGGCCGCCTCGGCCAAGGAATCCCGCAGGCTACCCATCACGGTGATGATAAAAAAACAGGCAAACGGCGTACATGCCCAGATGAACGCCAAGATTACGCCCAGATGGTTGGGCTGATAGAGTACCTTGGACATGGCTTGGGCCAAGGCCTCCATCCCCAGAGTATGGAACAGCCGGGCCAACCATCCGCCGCCGGAAAAAAGGTTGATCATCATTAGCCCGGTCACCATCCAGGGAACAAACATGGGGATCTTGATGAGCGCATAAGCAAATCCCCCTGTCTTCCCGGAGGAAACCAAAGCGAAGGAAAGCAGCGTTGCTAATAAAATGGTAACGCAAGCCGCGACCACAGCAATATAAACGCTCAGGCCAATGCTTTGGAGCAGCTTATCATCGGCAAGCACCTCGTGAAAATACCCCAGCGTAGGCCGGTCAAGCCCAAAGGCGGGAATTACACCAAAGCCTTGTAGGATACCGCTGGCCAGCCCCGCCAGAAAAACCCCCATGACCACAAGCATGGGGGCCAGCAGCAGCCAAGGGGTCCATTTGCGGCTCATTGGGCCGTTTTGCCGACCACCTCGGCCAGCCATATCTCCGTAACGATCTTTTCGATAGCAGCGGAATATTCCGGTAGCTTTTTTGCGGCCATCTCCGCATTCGGCACATTGTTGGGCCCCAAGTCTACCGCCTCGAACAAGGCCCGTTCTTCGGCGCTGATTTTTTTCAGGTCAGTAACAAACGGCTCCTCCCCCACATCCAACTTAGCAACCTGCATTTCCACGCTGAGCATTTCGTTGATAGCCACCATGGCTCCAGCCTTGTTGGGCGCGTTGAAGGGAATGGCATAATAACTGGTGTTGCCCACGGTGCCGTTATCCAGCAAGAAAGCCCGTGTCGTATCGGTATAAATGCCTTTGCTGATCTTGGCGCCCACATCGTAGCTGCCATAGCTTATCATTAGAACCAGCTCGCCACTGATGAACATGTTGTCCACCTCCGCCAGCTCGGCCGGAAAGGTTTTCCCTTCATTCCAAAGGTAAGGATTCAACTTGCGCAGGTATTCCATGGCGGGTTCTACGGCGGCGTGGACGGTATCGTAATCCTCCGCCATGCCGATGAACTGCTCATACCCGCAGATAGCATAAATCAGCGTGCGGATAAACGCCGCGCCCGTAAAATGCTCGCTGGAAGGATATGTTACCTTTCCGGGATATTTCTTAACAAATTTCAGCAGCTCTTGGTGATTGGCGGGCGTTTCGGGGGTAACGGCCGCGTCGTTAATCAGGATGATCTGCGCCGTAGAGAAAGGGGTCTCATAGCCTTCGATGGGGAATGTGAAATCATAATTCGTATCGTGGGCTTCCCCATCAATATTGCGTGCAAAATTGGGAAGGAACTGGTTATACGGCCCGAAGAGCAGGCCGTTTTCCTTCATGGTACGGAAGATGTTGCCGTTGATCCAGCAGGTATCATACGTGCCCCTCGCCACGTTTGCCTGCTTTTCCGTGGCCAGTTGGGTAGATACATCCAAGCTTTGAACATATTCAAGAGTGATATCGTATTTTTCTTTAAGGGTTTGGCTGAAGGGGCCTGTGATCCATGCATTAAGCGCATCGTCCCCTCCATAGCCCACATGGATGACCGTGGTTCCACGCGCAGCTTCCACTACTGTATCCCAGTTGCTATAGTCCACCTCTGCAAAAGAGGAGATTTCGGCGCACGGGGCGGGGTCGCTTTGCCCGGAAGGTGCGCAGGCGTTCAACAAAAAAAGCGCCACCAGCAGCAGGATCCCTGCTTTTTTCATGTTATGGGCCTCCTATCCATGATTTTGATCTTGGCCAAACAGGTGGGAGGCTTCCCTTACCCGCTGTACAATGGTAATAAGAATCAATCCAGCATAAAGCCAGGTCAGGGGCACTAAAAAACGCTGGAAGAGCATCATGGCCGTGGACGCAATAAAGCCCTCGGTGCGCTCCATCAGCCCCGCCTGGTAATAAAAGCTCTTTTTGCCGGTATTGGCAGCCAACATGCCGGTGGTTAAAAACACCGTCATGCTCACGAGCACGGCGCTTACCAGGCCCAGCATGGCCGTAAGGCTTTCGGGGTGGCGCAGGGCAAGCGCCCAAAATATCCCCAGCTCCACCAGGCGGTCCCCCACAATGTCCAATACGGCACCTTGGGAAGAAGCTTTGCCGCTTTGCCTGGCCATGCTGCCATCCACGGCATCCAGCAGGCCGGATAGCCATAAAAAGGCGCTGGCCAAAATTTGGTAGCCCATATAGAGCACACATCCTGCGCAGATGCCGATAAGAAAAGCCAGGATGGTAACCTGATTGGGCCGCAGCTTCCATGCCAAAAGACGATAGCCCAGCTTGTCAAAAAGGCAATCAAAATGCTTGCGGGCGTGGGTATCCAGCATAGATTCCTCCGTTACAATAATAATAATAAGGCTTGCAAAATCATTCCTGTCGTTTCTTTTTATAATACCAGGCTTGGAACAGCAGCCAGGCGAGGATAAGCATTCCGCCACTTATCCAAAGGGCAACCTGCCAAGCCATCGGCAGCAAGGCGGAAAACGACGAGCAATATTTCAGGTATAGCAGCAAGCGCACAAATTCGAAGGCACATACGCCCCCAACGGTATGCTTATAGCGAATCAACAAGGCTCCCGCGGCTATAGCGGATAAGGCCGACATCCCGCTTAAGCAGGCGAGGCCCAACGGGAACAGAAGGTTGCCGGATGCGTTTTGTAGGCTAACCGGTTGGGTTCCTCCTCTTAGGGCACGGACGATGGCATACCATAGGCTTGCGCCCACCGCGTTTCCGAAAATACTACAGAAGCCACCCCAAGCATATCCTAAACACGCCGTGGCGGCAAGGAAAATACGGGGAGGCATCCAAGGTATCACCGCCGTTTGAAACGCGGCAAGGAAGATGGATCGAAGGGCTGGCGCTTTGGCGCTACGGATCGCTCCTTCCAACACTTGCACGCTTCTTTGGGAAAAAAGCATCATCTCGCCGGCTATCATCCTGCGCATAGTTGGAAACGTAGCATAAGCCCCAATGGCCGCCAACAGGAACGCGCATGCAATATAACGCCTGACCGCGCCGGAAATGGATGGGGGGTTTAATTTCGTATCCATGCTCCCTTCCTGTCCCAGATCCTATTTGCCAAAAAGCGGTCGCCGCATAAAATCGGCGGCCGCTTTTATTGGAATCGCTTTATTCGACTTCCTGGGAAGCAGCCCAGCGATAGAAAGACTCATCATAGTTCAAAGAGTCTTCAAAGCCGCACATTTCGAGAACCATCTGCATGTAGGCGGACCGGATGCCGGCGGTGCAATAGGTTACGATTTTGTCAGTCTTAGCGAGCCCGGCTGCCTCAAACATGGCCGTAAGCTCAGCATTCGACTTAAGGAACCCATCCGCATTAAACATATCCGTGTATTGGATGTTCATAGAGCCGGGTAGATGGCCACCCTTGGCTTCTCCATAAAGGGTAGCGCCATCATATTCCTCAGCCGCCCGCACATCTACGATCTTGACGCTGTCGTATGCCGCTACCAGCGCATCGGTATTGATAACGTGGGTCTCGTCGATAGTTTGCACGCTGACCTGGGCGGGCGTGAAGGCAGCAGCGCCTTTCGCGGTAGGAATGCCGGCGGCGGCAAGGCCTTCATATCCGCCGTCTACCATCTTAACATTCGGATAACCGGCGGCGATCAGTTCCCAAGCCACGCGGCCTTCATCGCCCCAGCCGGTTTGCGCACCGGCAAAGATGATGATCTCCTTTTCGGGCGCTATGCCCGTGGAGGACAGCACTGCATTGAGGCGCTCTGTATCCAAAATAGTGCCCCACATCGCATCCCCGGACGCGCCATCCGCCACGGATGCGAACATCTGCCAAGTAACAGCAATGGCGCCCTCTACCGTGCCCGTCGCCGCAACTTCCTCACCCCGGGCATCCACCAGAAGCACGTTTGCATCGTGCATATGCTCCGCTACATACTGCGGATTGACCACATATTCGCCGGCAAAGCCAAGGGTTTCCGCAGCGGCCGGTGCACTCGCGGCAGCCGCATCGTCCGTAACGAGCATTTCGGGATAGGGCCAGTTCTTCGCGCCGTTCTCCAGGATGAATAACTTTTCAGCGGGAACGCCGTTATGCACATAATAAGCGATGGTGTTTTTCGCGCCGCCGCCGCCGCCCGGGCAAACCACAAGGATGGGGTCTTCCGTGGCTTTAAGCGTATCCAGCTGGGGAGCGAGCTTGGTCTGTAGCTCCGCCGTATCCGCCGGGTAGGCATAGGTCGGGATGGAGCCGGGCAGATGGCCGGTCTTATAGCTCTCCTCGGGGACAATATCCAGAATAACCATGGCGTCGCCAGCTTCGATCATGGCCTTTACTTCATCCGCCGTTTTATACTGATAATCGACCGTCACTGTATCAGTGGTGGGCAAAAACGCCTCTCCACCGTCCGCCGCCGCGGGCTGCGCGTTGTTGCAGCCGGCCATGGCAACCAACATTGCCACACAAACCGCCAGAGCAAGCAGTTTCTTCATAAGTGAATGTTCCTCCTAGAATGGTTTTGTGATTGTGTTCCAACGGGACCAATGTTATAATACAAAATAGATTTTGTCAATATAGAAACAAATGTACCAAAATCAAGGAGCGTTTATGAAAAAGTACGCGGCGTGGCTTTCTGCCGCTGCCATTGTCATCCTCTTGGTTCTGTTGAATTGGCTTGTGTTCTCTCAAATTTCTTTAGAGGGTCTGCGCTCATTTTTGGCTGGATTTGGTATGCTAGCACCCGTAGCTTATATGCTCTGCTTTGCCATACTGCCGGTTTTTTTCTTTCCGGTGGCTGTGCTGGCATTGGCTGGCGGCCTTATGTTTGGCCTTGTTTGGGGCAGTATCTATACCTTTATTGGGGCTGTGGTCAATTGCGCGTTGATGTTTTTGTTATCTCGCAAGTTGGCTCGGAACAAGGCCCGTGCCGCAGTAGAAGCCAGATTGCCCGAAAAGTGGAAGGCCGTTTTATTTGATCCGGCAGGTAAGCGAAGCTTCCTGCTTTTGGTTGTGCTGCGGCTCATTCCCGCCGTTCCTTACAATTTAATTAATTACAGTATGGGCCTTACGCAGATGAATTTTACGACCTATATGCTTGGATCAATTATTGGAATCATCCCTGGATTATTTGTATTTATCAATATTTCCGATAAAGCCTTAGATGTAACATCCCCCGCTTTCTGGAATGCCGTCGGGTTGCTGGCGGCGCTTCTGCTCATAACCGCGCTGCTGGGGAAAAAGCTTTTCCCTGATACGAACAATACTGAGGAGAAATCTGAACATGAACAAATTTGATCCTATTTCTGCTGCAAAACGCGCCCATAAAAAGTGGAGCGTCCTAGCTATATGCCTGGCCGTTGTGGCCGTCTGTATCCTTGTGACCCCTCTGCGGATCTGGTTTTCTAAGGCATTTGCCGCCCTGGGCTCCGCCGATGTGGGCGCGGTAATTTCGCTGATCCGCTCTTATGGCTCTTGGGCCGCGGCCATCTCCTTCCTGCTGATGGTATTGCAAAGCGTAGCCGCGCCGATTCCTGCATTTTTGCTTACCCTATCCAATGCAGCCATATTCGGCTGGTGGCAGGGGGCCATCTTATCTTGGTCTAGTGCGATGGCAGGGGCATCCCTCTGCTTTTTTCTTGCCAGGGCTTTAGGCCGGGATACCGTGGCAAAATTGATTGGCCGCTCCTCAATGGGCGCGGTAGAAACCTTTTTTGAGCGTTATGGCAAGCACACAATCCTTATTTGCCGCTTGCTTCCGTTCCTGAGTTTTGAT
Source organism: Candidatus Pelethousia sp. (assembly GCA_034933245.1). Lineage (GTDB taxonomy): Bacteria > Bacillota > Clostridia > Christensenellales > CAG-138 > Pelethousia. Next base: position 2,054 of record JAYFNX010000044.1, on the reverse strand, counting down.
GCCGTTAGCTATATGGCAGGCCTTACTTCCATGGATTTCTGGAGCTTCTTCCTAGCCACCGGCCTGGGCCAGCTCCCCGCCACCATCATCTATTCATACGTAGGGGGCATTTTGACGGGGGGGCTCAAATACTTCGTATATGGGCTCACCAGCCTCTTCGCCTTTTCCGTGGTTATTTTTATGGCCAAACAGCTCTACAACAATCGCAATAGCCCCGCGCAAAACGTATTTTTCCCGGGCTGTGCCCTGATGGAGCTCGATCCCGCCATTGTACAAAAAACGCTGGATGCCCTGCGGAAAGAAGTGCCGGATATGGCTTTATGCCCCCTATGCTGCGGTTATCCCGCCCGTTATGCCAGGTCCGCCGCAATTTACGAAAAAAAAGCGGCCCGCCTGCGCAAAAGCCTGGAAAGGCGGGGCGTAAAACGCATCTATTCCGCATGCCCCAACTGCACCCAGATGTTGGGCGCGATGGTCGGCTACGAAATCATCCCCATATGGGGCATATTGGCCCGCACGTATGAGCAAGGCCCTGTCGACCAATCCAAAACCTGGGCCCTACATGACCCCTGCCCGACCAGATGGGATGCCGAAATCCATGAGTCCGTACGTGCGCTTTTGCGGCGGGCGGGCGTTCCCATGGCTGAGTTCCCGTATAACCGGGAAGGCACTCACTGCTGCGGCCAGTTTCACATGCTGCACCGCGCGGATCCCGCTAAAAGCGCCAATATGTGTAAAAGCCGAGCCGAAGAAGCGCCGGTGCCGCGCATTGTCAGCTATTGTCAGGGGTGCATAAATTCCTTTACAAAAGAAGGAGTGGAGGCGGCCCATATATTGGAGCTGCTTTATGGACCCAGTAGGTACAAAGGTTGGTTCAATCGCTTCCGTACCCGCTATTTTCCCTTTGGGGGTCCAAAGGAAAAGGCATAAACCTCCGCTCCGATAGCCAATAGAGGAGGCATCCGTGGAGCAGCTTGTACGGCACCCCCCGAACGGTCTCGTTCCAGCATGAATTGCGGCGAGATCATACTGCCACATGCTGCCGTTGTTGCCTAGGTGTGCAACTAACCCGTATGTCTAATAAATTGCGTGCATTCGAACATGGTATCCAGGAGCCGTTTCCCGTGGCGTTTTCAAGAAAGGCAATGCGGAAGGATTCGTCCAGTAGAGTTTTGTTTAAGCGTTCAATAAAACCGCCCGTCACGGTGGGAACCGGCGGTTTATATGGACTATTTCAATAACATACGTTTGTATGGCACATTGGGGCACCTATCGTCTGCGGAGTTTAAGAAATCCGGTTCCGCATAATTTCTGTCCGGCTTACCGTTGCCAATCCAGTTTCAGATTGGAATACGTTGTACTATCAGAAATACATTGGCGTGGGCTATATGCCAAGACTGCTTGCAAGCAAACGCCTGCCAAAACGATAGCATCAAGGTCGTGCTTGCGGAGACAAACATAAGACGCCTTGATGGAATCCCGAAAATCCGGCTGATTTTCGGGAAAAGGCACGCGCATTACCATCCGTGCCACAACAAAGTGGCAGCACCATTCCTTGCCGTAATCCCTATGGTCTCAGAATGATGCTTCTTAGAGACCCGCCCTCCACCCTCCGTGGTGGCTGAAATGCCACTGTGGCCATAACTGTGCCATTCTAATCGGTTGTCCCACAGATAAGCACGAATAGGTGTATGGATGCCAAGTTTATCTCATTTCAGTCCACACACCCCCGTGCAGGGGGTAACGCTTAGGGCAGCCGTACTGATGAGCCGTAAACGGCATTTCAATCCACACCCCCGTGCAGGGGGTGACATTTCTACATCCTCAACTTATCAATTAACCTGTATTTCAATCCACACCCCCGTGCAGGGGGTGACTTGTCTTAGATTAACACTATGATTTGTGATTGGATTTCAATCCACACCCCCGTGCAGGGGGTGACACTTGCGTTATCTGGTGATATTGGTGGTGCGATTGCATTTCAATCCACACCCCCGTGCAGGGGGTGACCAGATAAGCGCAGGGCCGTTGCAAGATGTTTTAAAATTTCAATC
>JAYFNX010000043.1:0-23632 GCA_034933245.1 Candidatus Pelethousia sp. | reverse complement strand
TCGCTCACGGCACAGGCCCCAAGAGCCTGCTTGTTGAAATCTCTGGCCAGAAGGTTAGGAACAGGGGCTTCGTTGCTCTTTGATGAATGCGCTCGATATTTCTTGCAAGTATAAGCCGAAACCAGGCCGCGTTTCGCCATGATTCGCCCGATTCGGCGACGTGAAAAAGCCCAGCCTATACGCGATAGCATGCGCTTCAGCTTTCGCTGGTCAGATACTTGGCGGTCCTCGTCGTATGCCTTTTGAACCGCTTCTTCAATATCACTTTCGTCTATCGAGTCATGGCATTGGGAATAGTAGGTGCTTCGCGCAATGCCTAAGCATCTGCACCGCGCTGCTATTGTGTATTTGCGGGCATTGGCTTTCATCACAATTGCTTTCGTGCGAATATCAGCGCCGCGTGCTTTACAACGTCATTCTCCATTCGCAGTTGCTGATTTTCCTTGCAAAGGCGGATCAGTTCCTGCCCTTCGACGGTGCGGTTATCTTTCTTGCGGCTGGAGCCTGTTGCATTGATGCGCCTGACCCATTTGTCAAAGGCCGACGCCGTTAGATCGTACTCCCGGATGATTTCGCTTCAAGTTTTCCCTTGGTTGAACAGTTCAACCAATTGTTTCTTTTGCTCTTCCCTGTACGTTCTCTTTGCTCGTTTTTCGACCATGGCTTTTCCTCTCTCTTTCATCTTTAAGAGCATACCTCTACCATATTCTTTTCTGTACAGTTTCCTGTAGCCTATCCACAAATCCCAACCTACCAAGTTGTAACATTAAGAATATAACGATGTACGTGTAAATATTTTTAAAATGCCTGCGCTGAGAAGTTTTTATCTGGGAAAGCGGCATCAGGCGACCTGCCCAATCCACGGATTTGTGTTAAGGCCTGTATCTACTTTTTGGATAGCAGTATATATGTAATATTGTTTGCTTGCGCCTAAAACCTTTGTTCTTACCACTTTCCGAGTTTGTATTTATGAACAATGCGAATCAAAATCGGAGAATGGCAGCTCTATTATGGCCAGGCAAGTAAAGTGGGTTTTTATATTCATCAATAAGCACGAAAAAAATTGACTTAACCATAAAAATGGGATAGAATTTATATAACGATTGTTATATGAGGCTATAGATGAACGAAGTTCAAGAGAAAATAATACGGGAAGCTGTAAAACTTTTTAGCCAGAATGGATATCATGGTACGTCTATGCGCGATATCATGCATGCTGCTGGATGTACGCAACCAACGATGTACTATTATTTCGGCAACAAGCAAGCTTTGTTCAAGGAAGCCGTACTTGGTGAGTTTCAGCGAATGATGAACCAGTTTATCGGGGAAGCGGATACTACTCTGCCCATAAAGGATATCTACGTTAAGGCGGTTATCAAACGCAAGCATTTTTCAGATTATCAAAAACAGGTCTATCGCCTTGCGATTCAGGGCTGGTATCATCTGCTTGGCGATATAGAAGTTGAAGCCCAACTGTGCGCTTGGGTTCATGAAGTAATGGGACAGCGCAAAGACATTCTGGCAAAGAAGATCAAGGATCCCGCCAGATTGGAGACATTTACGGCTTTATTGCTAAACGTTTTTTTGAACATGACGGAACAGATCGTCCTGAAAGATATGGATATTGCCGATGAGGAAATTGATAGGCAATTTTCTATGCTGTTTGAGTTGGTATAATATTTTTACATTTAATATAACGAACGTTATATTAAATTATGTGGGAGGAGAACGTATTATGGCAAACTTGGTTGTTGAAATTAAAAGGACAAATCAGAAAGTTCACTTCGAAGGCGTTTCAGACGCCAACCCGCGCATTTCCATTCCCTTCGATTTTGCGCCGCCGCTTGGAGACGGGAATGGTTTTGGAGGGTTGGAACTCCTGCTCATGAGTTTTGCGGGATGCGTCAGCACAACAATCCTTTTCTTATTGGGGAGATCGGGCAAATCCATTCAATCCTATACGGCAACAGCCGAGGGAATTCGACAAGAACACCCGCTGTGCCTGCGCGAAATCCGGTTTCATATTCGGTTGAATTCCGAGGATGTCACGGGCGCGGATATGGAAAAAACAATGAAGCAGGCAGAAACCATTTCTCCGGTTTGGCAGGCCATCAAGAATACTATCATTGTCGAAACAACTTTTGAACTGCTGTAACTACGGCTTATTAATTGCTGGAAAACCATTGATTTTGCCGGGCATTTCATACAAATGTTGTAAGCTGTTGGGGCACTCTGAATAAATTTGGCATGTTCGTATGGGAAAACAGGCTGCTGGGTATGAAGTGGCAGCCTGTTTTTGTTTGCCTAACTTTTCTATTGCTTCCCGGGTTTTACAACCGGCGGCGCATCAAGCTAAACGCTCGGTTATCTTGGCGTAATGGTCAAATCATAAGTACCGACGACCTTGCCTTCATAATAGGCCTCATATTGCAGGGAAAAGGGCTTCCCCGAAAAAATGCCGTTAAACGCATCGGTATCAACCACCGAACTAAATCCCATTGCGCCATGGCTGTAACTGTCCGTAACTTCCTTGGTATCCTCGATATACATGTTCAGCAACGGATAATCAAAGGCCGAAGTGACGACCATATCGCCTGCGGCCGGCACGAAAATCGTATAATCCGCCGCCAGCTCCACAAAGGTGGTTCCAGCCGGGAAGAAGGAATTATATGCGCCGGTAAATCCTATGGAGCTTGCCCGCAGTATTTTTAGGCTCACCGGACTTTCCGCTTCATCCAGCTCTAACGCGTAGCCTTCCATTGTGGGCTGTGTGATCGTAAACCCAGTAGGCTCGGCATCGAAACCTCCAAGTTTTTGCGAAAAACCGGTAAACTCCATAGCTTCTATCGTTCCGTTTTCGTCTGCGTCATAATCCTTCAATGGGAAACTAGACTCTAGGTCTATCCATTCGTTGGCATCCAGGCTGCCTGAGGCATCCATATCCAGTTCATCAAACATTTGGACGTGTCCGTCAAAAAGCAGTTCCAGGCCATGGATTTCCGCATGCAGATTGGTGGCCGTTTTTTTGATCGGCACATCGGACCAGGTGGCCTCCAAATCATAGCCATAGAAGCCGTTGTGATAGACAAACCGAATGTCAAATCTGCTGTCTTCCGGCAGGGCTTGCTCGGCCTCCGACAAGACTTCCTCGGTTTCCTGCTCCGCTTCTTCATATGTGGACGGCGTGGCGGTGAGCAGATCCTTGTCGCTGACATCCGGCGTGGGGGTGGGCGAGGATGCGGCACAACCCGTCAGCAACATGGCAATACATAGGGCCAGAACCATTATTTTTCGCATAAATTCCCTCCTATAGCCATTATTTATCATCAACGGTGATCTGGACAAGCGTATCATGACCGCCTCCAAGCAAGTTGCTGACCAGGATAGAAACCTTTATGCCCGCAATTTCGCCTTGAAACGAGGCGGCTGCCTGCACGGCGGTTGTGCTGGTTTTTGGAGTAAGCCCCAGCGTATCGGTGTAGAACGTAACGGTGCTATCAAAACTGTCCGCAGGAAGAACCAGATCCACAAAACCGCTGGCCTTGCCGGGTACCATGGAGCAACCGATCACCTTCGCGCCGGATGGAAGCGGTACCACATCCTGCGGATAGCTGCTATCCAGCGTGACTTCTTCGGCAGTATCATAGGTCATGATAGCGGATCCCGCCGTTTCCGCGGCAGCAGCATCCGTCATCTCTTCGCTGCCGGCATAGCCTTCCAAATTCATATCCTGCCCATTGTCTTCCAAGGTCATATATACATTGACGGCATCGCCTGTTTCTTCCACCGTAAGGCCTTTAATAAAAATTTCTCCAAAATCGATCCCCTCATAATAGGCTTCCCCCTCCCCAGTACCGGAGCCATCCAGCGTGAAAGCCTGGGTATAAAAGTCCACCACCTCGCTATAGCCAGCGGTCACGGTATACAGAACGGTATAGTTATTGCCGTTAAAGGTGTCTGCATCAATAACTTGCGCGCCCGCGAAAAACGGAATTTCGGCCGGGAAACCCTGCGGCAACCCATCCACCCCATTTCCCAGCCCGCCGGCCACGTCCTGCTGCGGCAGATTCTGGGCCTGCTCATTCGGAGCGGGAGCGGCCGGCCCTTCCACCGCCGTATTCTTCATGGAACTACAGCCCGCAAGCAAGGTTACCATGCAAATCCCCAAAAACAAGACCAACCATGTACCAAATGTTTTACGCATCTTTCATATCCTCCTACTCTTCGTTCCCAATTTCCCACCACGGGGGCATAGAGTCTTCTGTATATCCATAATCAAAGACTTGTTCCGCATATCCTTTAGGATAGGTAAATGCTGCTTCGTCCGTGATGTCCTGTTGAAATTCCGAAAACACATAAATTGTTTCCGGGGTATCGTCCAAAGCAACCGTCAGCTTTTTCAGCGTGCCGTCTTGCATGAAAAAACGATAGTTGTACCGCATGGTTTCGTCCTGCCCAAAGGATAGGCTACACGCATACAGCATGGAACCGTCCTCGTTTACGCCGCATGCCAGCGCCGCTTCAGCGGCCTCCAGCATCCGATACAGAAGGAAATCCTCCGCGGGGGCGAGATATGTCCTGATGATTTTACTTTCATCCAAGATGTAATGCACTTTTTCGCCCATCTCCAGCTCCCGCACGGAAACCAAATTGCCGTTCATGTCCTGTGCGGGGTAGCATTCTACGGAGATATCGCCTTTCCTTTGAAAAAGCCGCGTTTCCGTATTGGCTGCCGTGGGATGCAAAACCGTGTAGGTAAACGACAGTTCCGCAGCGTTTCCACACAATAGATAAAGAAATTGATAAGGCGTTACTTCATTTTCTATAGCATCATGAGAAAACACAAGCTGCCCATTTTCTTGCTCGGATTCGTTGACGCTTTCCGAAGAAGACGGCGGCAAACCGTTTGCCGTCGGTTCCGATGGGGGCTTTTCTTCTTCTGCGCTAAAAGAAGGCGGCGGAACCTGAGACGGTATTGCAGCACTGCACCCACAGAGTATGGCCAGCAACACACATGGGAAGAGGATCTGGGCTTTGATTTTTTTCATATTTCCTGCTCTGCTCCGCATTCGCCACAGAAGCGTACGCCGGGCGCAATATCCGCGCCACAAGATGTGCATCGTTGCACTGTGATTAGCTTCGCCCCGCACGCCTGGCAAAAATTCTTGTCTTCCGAATTCATGGTACCGCAGGCGGGGCACGGTTGCTGCGCCTCCGCTTCCGCCCGGGCGGCGGCAATTCGTTCTTGCTCGGCTTGCTGGGCCTGCGCGTCCAAAATGCGTTGTTCAATTTCCACACGGGCGGCCTCAAATGCCTCCAGACGCAGGGTAAGGTCCGGATACTTTTCTTTGCCGCCGTCTGCATAGGCACGCTTGCCCAAGGCGGCATACAATGCGGTTTCTTTTTCTGTGAGTTCATCAAGCTCATTTTTTGCGCGATATTGTTTCACGCCTGGATCATCCTGCGGCGCGAGCTCCACAAACCCTTTTACGAGGCTGTCAAAAATGCCTGCCATAGTAAATACGCTCCTATTCACATGAAATTCCAAGCAAAATTGTACCGGCCTTTCCTGTTAGGCTCGGTATCTGACACGGCGGATGGTTCGCAACGGTGTTTGCCAGCCGTATGGGCCCGCTGCTATCAGCCCGCAAACGGCATAACTTTCCTTGGGACGTTCGCCCTTTTCAATCAACCGTCAGATCGACAATGGCTGCTTTTCGGGCAAAAGCCTTTAGCTTTGCAATAGCTTCACGGCATCGCATAGCATCTGGATAAGAAACGCTTCGAAAGATGATTTCACCATTAAAGCCGATTAAAGAAAAAATTAAGCCGTCTTCCTGCGCTTGTACGCAAAAAAAAGGCTGTTCCCAATAGGCCCCCAAATTTGCGCACACATCCGCCAGCGGCGCGACATCCCTGACGCAGGAAAGACATTTTTCCAGTTCGGCACGGTCGGGAAAACTGTGAGAGATAACCTGCGTATCTCCGTCTACCCCCCTAAACGTAAAATAATAACTATCCGTCGGGGTCTGCTTAATTTCAAATACCGCGCGTCCCATGCATATTCACCCGCCTTTGTAACGATTGTATCCAATCCACCGGTCATAAGAGAAGTGCCGCTGGTCATCAGAAACGGCACAATAATGGTGCGGCGGGTCATAATAAATGACCCCCCAAGCACAAATTAATGACCCGCGGGGAAAGGCTTTTTCTTTTATACGCGAAGAAAACTATGGTATACTCTATGAAAATAGGAAGAAGGAAAAGATGAGGCAGGATGGAAGTATCAAACAAGTTGGCCGAGGAGTTTCATACTATCTTGCTTTCCCATGCGCTCGCGCTTTTGCTCCTGGCGTCCTTTACTGCATATGTATATTTCAGGGCCAAAAAGTCGCTTTTGCTAGATAGCTATCTATGGGTGGTGGGTATGATTGCCCTTTGGATGGCGGCAAAAATTCTGAAGACCGTATCTCCGCGAATTGAGCTGCGGTGGCTTTTTATCGTAGTTCAATATTTTGCAGTTGATTCTTTGGGCGTCTGCCTGCTAATTTTCTCTTATATTTACAGAAGGAACAAATGGCCCTCCAAGAAACAAATAGGCGCGTGGAGTATGCTCCCGCTGGCTTCTTTTTTTATCCTGGTGACGAATCCCCTGCACATGATGTTTTACTCGTATTTCGACATTTACAAGGATCGCTTCGGCCCCGCTTTCTATGCTGCCCAGAGTATACAATATGCCTATTTGCTGATCGGAATCCTCCAGCTTTCCAAAGGCTTTACAAAGCAATCGGGGTTCAGCGGAAAGAAGGGGCTTGGCCGCCTGTTCTCCATTTTTGTTTTGCTGCCACTTTTGGGAAACCTTTATTATCTTCTGTTTAAGGTGGGGGTATTTCCGTGGATTTTTTCCTTCCCGGTATTTGATTTCACCCCCGTAGCCGCCTCGATTTCGCTTATGCTGTTTATCGTTCCCACGCTCGCCTTTCGGTTTTTTGATCTATCGCCGGTGTCTCTTTGCAGGTTATATGATATTGTGCCCCAGGGGCTTGCGTTTTTGGATGACAGGCAGCGGTTATATGGTGGGAATGAAACTTTTTTTGCCGTGCTGCAGGCGGATGGAAAGCCGACCACCCTTTTGCGCCTTTTGAAAGATGCGAAGGGCATTGATGAAGAAAACGCACAGCTGCTGCAGGATCTGGTGCGCAACGAGCATCTCCAAGAGGCGGATCTTTCCCTGCGTGATGGACGTTCTATCAAGGTGCAGAAGCAGCAGAGAAAAAACGGACATCTGATGCTTTGCGTAAGCGATATTACGGAAATTAGCCGCAACCGTCTGCTGCTATCCAAGCAAAAGAAAGAGCTGGAAGAAATCAACGGACGTCTGCGGGACATGGCGGACACCACAAGAGCGCTGGCCATCGCCCGCACAAAATTACAAATGGCTCAGAATATCCATGACATTCTGGGCCATAGCCTCACGGTTATAATGGGAACGGCAGAGCTTGCCGCAGGCGATAGCATGGAAGATGCTCTTCAGAAAACCACCCAAATAGAGGAAATGTTAATCAGCAGTTTAAGCGATCTGAAGAACGCACTCAGCGGCAAAGGGATGCGCTGGGGGGAAACAACGCTGCTAAAAGCCCTCCGGCATTTGAAAAACGAGAATATTTTTGTGGATATTCAAACGCATGGCAAGGCATACGAACTTAGCGGGGCACAAACGGAGGCCGTTTACAGGCTATGCCAGGAGGCGGTAACGAATGCCATCCGCCATGGCCAAGCGAATACCATCTATCTGATTTTACGATTTCAGCCGCAAGAGGTGGAAGTTTTCGCGATTGACAATGGAACCGGCTGCTTACACATTGAAAAAAGCTATGGCCTGCTTGGCATGGAAGCGCGGATCAAAAAGCAGTCCGGCAGCATCTGCTTTGCAAGCGACGGAGAGTCCGGTTTTACCATCCGTGCGGTGCTCCCTAAACAAGCCTATGATTAATAGCGAAAACGGATAGCTCCGTGCGGTCGGAAAAGCCGGTAAGAGAAAGCAGCTTGGTTATTTTATTTTTAATCGTACCTTCGCTGTAATTCAAACAGGCGCCGATGTCGCGGTTAGATTTGCCCTGTATGATTAGCTGCAGAATTTTGATATCCACCGCGTCGAAAACCATAGCGCCGATTTGCACTTTTTTGTCTTTTACACGGGGAATATCCGCAAGGGCCGATTGCAGCAAGGCGTACGCGCTCTTATGAAATACCGCCATACCATCATAAATACACTTGATAGACATAATAAGGGTTTCCGGTTTCATGTCCTTAATGAGATAACCATCCGCGCCAAATCCAGCGGCAGACTTGATGCTTTCATCGTCCTCAAAGGTTGTCAGCATGACCACCTTTATCTGCGGCATGCGTTCCTTGATTTCCTGCAGCGCGTCCATTCCGCCCTTGCCAGGCATGCCGATATCCAAGAGGGCAATGTCCGGCTCTTGCGTACGGCAGCCTTCCAGCGCTTCTTTACCATCCGCGCAGGATGCCACAATTTCTATCGCATCATCCCGCTTCAGCATTTCCTCTAGCATGGAGCGAAACAGCAAATGGTCATCGGCAAGCAAAACGCGAATCATAGGTTTGTCTCCTTTCCGGAAATACGCCCCACTGAGCTGCGTACCTTCTGATAAATCGCACGCAGCTGCACGGCAAGTTCCTTCATAGCAGCTTGATACATCCCGTTTTTAAAACGCTGCTGCTTTATCGCTCGGATGGAGAGCAAAACCCTTTCCATATCTCGAATCAAGGTTTCCTGTACCTGCGCAAAAATTTGCAGGCGCTCCTTCTCCGCTTCCAAGGCGCCTACAGCCCTGATATACTCGGATAGCTTCGCGTTTGCCCGCCGCAAAGCTTTATTTTGCGCATCCAACTCTTTTTCACTGTCTTTAATTGCTGAAATGTTGTGAAGAACCACCGTATATCCCAGCCGGTTTCCAGCTATAAAAATCGGGGATACCTGCAAGACCATGTGCGCTTTTGCATATTCCAAATACAGCAAGTATGTAATCGTCTCTGCGAGGTTTTCCGGTATTGTTAAGGGTTGTGCACAATAGTTTTGCAGGAAAGAAGCCAGCCCATCCATCGTGCCGATCGATCCGAACAGAGCTTGATATTTTTCCGAACAATTAATATAGGTGATCACTCCATTCTGGTCGGCGACAAAGACAGTATCCGTAAGGCTTTTGAGTGCCTCCGGTATGCTATGGTTCCAATTTGTGAACCGTTGCGTTTGCCCGCGCAGAAGAACGGTTGCGACTCCACCCAAAGCACCAATTCCGGCAAGCAGAAGAAGCATCCGCCACAACGTATCGTAAAACGCGGATAAGGGAAGCACGAAGACCGCAGAGCCCACCATGTGAAAAATCAGGCTGCCGACAGTAAGCAAAGATATGCCGTGAATCCAAAGGATAAAAGGATTCCTTTTGTGCCTTGCAAGAAGGTACATATTCAAAAAACTAATCGCCAAAATGACGATAATCATGATGGCCGCTATGAAAAACGGATAAAATCCGATCGTTCTGTTCATCCGGAATCTCCCTTATGGGCTGCCACTTGAATGGAATTTTATTATTATATCAGAAAGCTTATTAAAAGACCATATTGGCAAGCAAGGCGACGCCGTGGCAGAAGACGGCGGGCCGTTTTGTGCGGGAAATAGATTCCCCTATTGCATATCGCTTATTATTTAATAATTAAGAAATGCGCTTCATCGACTTTTTTTTTTTTTTATGATAGACTGCAGGTATAAGCAGATCAATATATAGTAGTTACCAATAAAAATTAGGTGAGCGGAGGCAAGTATTGAAAACCATTGGATTAATCGGCGGAATGAGCTGGGAAAGCACGGTTACCTATTATCAAATCATAAACGAAGTGGTGCGGGAACGACTGGGCGGCCTCCATTCTGCCAGAATCCTTTTATTTAGCTTGGATTTTGAAGAGATTGAGCAGTGCCAGGCCCGGGGCGATTGGGAAAAGAGCGGGAACATTTTGGCAGATGCCGCCCTGTGCTTGGAAAGGGCCGGAGCGGATTTTATTGTTATTTGCACAAATACGATGCATAAGGTGGCCCCGCGGATACAAAACCGCATCCGTATTCCGCTTCTCCATATTGCCGAGGCTACGACGGAGCGGCTCAAGGCGGCGAATATTACCCGCGTTGCATTATTGGGCACAAAATATACCATGACCCAGGATTTCTATAAAGAAAAACTTCTTGTAACGGGAATGGACGTGTTGATTCCCGAAGATTCCGAGGTTGAGCAAATTAACCGGGTGATTTATGATGAACTATGCAAGGGTATTTTTTCCGAGGCATCCAAGGCTGTATATTTGGAAATTGTGGAGCGGCTTGCGAAAAAAGGCGCGCAGGGCATTATTTTGGGCTGCACGGAGATTGGCCTGCTAATTGGGCAGGCGGATACGGATCTGCCGCTTTTTGATACGGCCCGAATTCATGCGGAGAAGGCGGCCTTGCTATCCATTGAAGCGGAAACCGGCGCTATTAATTGACCATAGGGTTAAAAACCATAGGAAGAGGGGGGGCATAGCAGCGCAGCGGGAGGTAAAAATTATGGAAAGGGGAAGAATCGCAAAGCGACAACGGAGGGTGATGTGATGAAGACGCTTATTATTTATTATACGTTCGGCGGTTCCACAAAAAAGGAGGCGGATAGCATTGCGAAGGAATTGGGCGCCGCTACCTGCCAGGTAAAAGAATCTCACAGGCGCAGCATTTTGGGCGCGTTTATTCCGGGGGTTTTTCAGGCAGCCGGCCGCAAAAGGGTGGGCATTGAGCCTTTGCAAGTCGATCTGCGGGAATTCGACAAGATCATGATCGGCTGCCCTATATGGGCAGGCTACCCAGCGCCGGCCTTCAACTCCATTATTGACGCCTTACCTTCCGGCAAGGACATAGAGTTGTTTTTCTGTTCAGGCGGGGGGGGAACCCCAAAAAGCCGACAGGGAACCGAGGAAATGATCAAAAGCAAGGACTGCAAGCTTCTCTCCTACAGGGACGTTTTTACGAACGTTGCGCCGGAAAAGATGAAAAAGTAAAATCGGTTTACTTCTAGAAGACGCGCCGGGGCTGTTTTATGAAAGACATAGCCAATAGGATGCATGGCAATTGTTTTCATGCCGCAGCCCCGGCTTTGGTTGGACAGATGGAAGAGAGAAGTTGGAAGGCGCTTGTGCTGCGTGCGCGCGGAGAAGAGCCGTGAATCCTGTCGAAAAGGGAGAATAAGGATAACAAAAAATGGGACAAGAGCCTTGACAAGCGGAAAGGATTGCGCTACAATAATCAAGCGCGTTGAGATACAGCTTGCGGGAGTAGCTCATTCGGTAGAGCGCCGCCTTGCCAAGGCGGAGGTGGCGGGTTCGAGCCCCGTCTCCCGCTCCACTTATCAAGCACCCTTAGCTCAGTTGGTAGAGCACCTGACTCTTAATCAGGGTGTCCAGGGTTCGAGCCCCTGAGGGTGTACCAAAGAAGATAAATCCGAACCTTATGCCAATTGGCGATGGGTTCGGATTTATTATTTATTTTTGAATCCTTAGTCATGCAGTTGGTGTAAAAGGGTTATGCCCGCATATGAAATATCCCCCGGCTTCGCCGGGGGATAATTTTTCCTAACGCTGTTTCTGTGCAAATATTGCGTGCCGTTCATTGCCGGGGCTGCGGGTATTTGCATCGCTCGCCCAAATAGTTTTCCATCACAACCTCGTTGTCGTCCTTTGAGATGACGTAAGGATAGCCGATGGGAATCTTGCCGCCCCCCGATGGCGCGTCGATAACGTATTTCGGCACCGCATAGCCGGAGATAAAGCCTTGCAACGTATGCATAATGTTTATGCCGCAATCTACGGTGGTCCGAAAATGGCCGATCCCTTTTGACAAGTCGCACTGGTAAAGGTAGTAAGGGCGCACCCGCATATGTACAAGCCCCAAAAGCAATTGCTTCATGGTCTCCGCATCGTCGTTGATGCCGCGGAGCAGCACGCTTTGGTTCCCCAAGGGGATCCCCGCATCCACGATAGCGGCGCACGCCCGTTTCGCTTCTGGCGTCAATTCCTGGGGATGGTTAAAGTGGGTGTTGATCCATAGGGGATGGTGTTTTTTGAGCATATCCGTTAATTCCGCTGTAATTCGCATAGGCATCACCACCGGTACGCGCGTACCAATGCGGATAATGTCTACATGCGGGATGCTTCGGATAGACGAAATGATATGATCCAGCTTTTCCGTACATATAGTCAGTGGATCACCCCCGGAGATCAGCACATCCCTAATTTCCTCATGCTGGCGGATATAGGAAAGGGCCACCTGGAGCGCCTTTTCGGTGATCACCCGATCCTCTTCGCCGACGACGCGCCGCCTGGTGCAGTGGCGGCAGTACATACTGCACTGTAAAGTTACAAGAAACAGAACCCGATCCGCATATCGATGGACAATATGCGGTACCGGGCTATCCACCAGTTCGCCAAGCGGATCATCCATGTCATTTATGCAGGGCAGGGTTTCCAGAATGGAGGGTACGCACTGTTTGCGAATAGGGTCCTCCACATTTTCCGGATCAATGAGGCTGGCATAGTAGGGCGTAATTGCCATACGGAACTGGGCCAGGCATTTTCCGATATCTGCCTGCTCCCGTTCTGTTAGCGGCAGTACCTTGGCCAAGCTCCGTACCGTTGTGATCCGGTGGGCAAACTGCCACTTCCAATCATTCCAGCCTGCCTCGTTTGTGGCGTAACCACCCATATCCCTCATGCTTCCACCCCCGCAAGGCGCAGTGATGCGCCCGTCCGCCCGATGGCGGCGCGTAGAATTCGCGCGATTAGTTCATCATAGGGTACGCCGCAAAAACCGGCCAGCATAGGATAATCGCTGTAATCGGGCGCCAACCCCGGCAAAGGATTGGCTTCAATAAAATAGACATCCCGCCCATCCTCTGAAAGGCGAAAATCAATCCTGCAAAAATCCTGGCAATTCAGCGCAAGAAAAATCTTTTTTGCGTCCGCTTTCATCCGTTTCTCTACGGGAGCATCCAGGCTTGCGGGGCATTCATATTGGATATATTGCTTATAGTCTTGTTTGACGGTATAGCTATAGACCTTAAACCCATCCGAAGGCGTCCGGACATAAACGATTTCCATCGGCGAAAATACGGTGACGTCCGCTTCATTTCCGATCAAGCCCACCGTGAACTCCCGACCCTTTACGAAGGATTCCACCAACATATCCTCGTGATACAGCGCCGCGTTTCGCTCTAAGAGGGCGTCCAATTCTTCCCGGGTTCGGGCGATACACATATCGGGAATTCCTTTGCTGGAGCCTTCTGCATTGGGCTTGACGATTACCGGAAATTGGATCGCTGGGGGTATTTTTCGCATGCCGGGATGCAGCAATAAATAGGAGGGCGTCTTGATGCGATAGGTTGCCAAGAACCGCTTAGCAAGGGCCTTGTCCAGCGCGATGCAAAGTGTGGTGGCATCCGAACCGGTATAGGGAATGTGCAGCATATCCAGCAAAGCCGGCACTTGCGCTTCTCGAGTGCGCCCGTGGATACCTTCTGCAATATTAAAAACGAAATCCGGCTTTTCGCCGGCGAGCCGCTCCGGCAACGTTTTGTCCGCAATCATGAGTGTTGCACGGCATCCTGCTCGGTTCAGCGCGACTCCAATAGCGCGCACAGTCTCGATGCTATCTAGTTCCGCCTCCGCATCGGCGGTATTCTGGGCGGTGTCCGATTTGATATTGGCTACAATCGCCACCATAGGCGCAGCTTGGGGGAGAGGGATGTCGGAATTAAGTTCCATATGAAAATCACTTCTCTTTCCGTTTCAATTTTACCACCGTATAAAACATACGATAGATATCATGCAATGTTATACGCTAGTTAAGAAGGCTAGTCAATAGTAAAAACTCGAATAAAATAGGAATATAATTCGACGCCGTAATTAAGCCCAAAAGCAGGGGCGTTACGGCCTTCGCATCGTGCCGTTGCCCCCTTCGAAACCTAAGAAGATCGCCCCAATAAGAACGGATGAAAACGGCCAATCGTATCATATACAGGGGATATTCTATTATTTGGATATCCATTCGTTGACAAATCGTGCTTTTGGACTATATTATATAAATGAAAATATCGATATTTATATATATCATGAAAGTCCTATAGCTGCCTACAGCTTTTTCTCTTAACTTATTCAGAACTCACAAATATATATTACGCGCATGCTCCATATTCCGTTGTTGAACCGTTGGGTTTGTACAAACGATTTTGCTTTTAAAATTCATTAGGATTCTGGAATCCATAAGCCTTAATCAAAAAGGAGGATTAACCAAAATGATGGCAAAAGAAAAGGAAGAACGATCAAAGAGAAAAGCGGCAAAAGCACTTGGATTCGCGCCTGAAATGAGAAAACGCGGATTTAAATGCATCTTAACAAAGATCCTGCTCTTTTTGGGCGGACCTATTTTGCTGTCTTATGCTTTGGTGGCCATCCTCATCTTGAATGTGGTACGAACGTCTACCATAGAGCTTTCTTCCGACCTTTTAGCGGCAAAATCACAAGTAGCCTCTGAAGAAATCGGCAATTTTCTAAAAAAATACGAGGATATTGTGCAGCAACTTGCCGATGATGAATTCATGCGGCAGATGATGATCGAATCCAGCAAGATGCGGCGTATGGATGTCCATCCAAACTGGCCGCTGATGGAGGAGACGCTCATTACCCTGCACGGGGAAGACCCCAATATTCTGGATATTTTTATTACGAGCATAGACGCCGAGCAGATGCTAACCTCCGATGGGACGAATAACAAGGAATATATCGCAAAGAGCAGGCCTTGGTATGCGGAGATGGAGGCGCAAAACGGCTTAACGCTGACGGAACCCTACCCGGATATTACCACGGGTAAGCAGGTCACTTCCGTGGTCGCGCCCGTTTATGCGAAAAAGGGTTCCTCGGAGGTCATCGGCGCCGTGGGGCTGGATTTAACGCTGGACGAGCTTAGTAATACCATTGCCGGCTATAAGCTGGGCGATACGGGCTATTATATTGTAAGCACCCGGGCAGGCCAGATGATTTCCAATCCGGACCCGGAAGCCGTTGATACAAACATTGCCGAGGCGGATATATCCGCAAATGCGCGTGACGCCGTGCTCTCCCAAACGACCGGGGCGATTGAATATACCCTGAACGATACAAAAATCCATGGCTATGTGGCTCCGATTGGAACCACGGGCTGGACGGTGACCACGGGGCTGCCGGATAAGGAATTTTACCAAAGGTACAACAGCGTTGCCGTCTCCATGTTTGAGGTCTTTGGCGTGGCGATCGCGTTTGTGGTTCTGCTGATTATTGTGATGCTTAGAAGCATTGTGGTGCCCGTCAAAAAGCTTACCCAAACGGCAAACCTCATTGCGGACGGAAGGCTGGATGTTTCGGCGGATATTGGCTGCCGGGATGAAACCGGCCAGCTGGCGGGGGCCATCAACCGCACGGCTTTGCAACTGAACCGGTATACCAGCTACATCCAGGAGATTACGCAGGTTCTGGGGAATATGGCGCAGGGCGACATGCGCGTTCATCTGGAGCAGGACTATGTGGGTGAGTTTGCTTCCATCAAGGATGCGCTGCTGAATATAGCTTCCGCACTCAACCGCACACTATCGCTGATCGATGCAACTGCGGACCAAGTGAACATTGGCGCGTCGCAGGTATCCAGCGCATCCCAATCCCTTGCTTCGGGGGCGACGGAGCAGGCGGCAACCGTGCAGGAACTCAATGCCTCCATCACGAATGTAGCGGCGCAAGCGGAACAAAACGTTACCAATGTCCGCAAGGCCTTGGAGCATGTTGGGCAGGCTGTAGCCGGCTTAAACGAGGGCAATGGGCATATGGGAAGCCTGAATTCCGCCATGAACGAAATCAGCGCGGCTTCCGAGAAAATCTCCAATATCACCAAGGTCATCGAGGATATCGCCTTCCAGACCAACATCCTTGCCCTTAATGCCGCAATTGAGGCTGCCCGGGCGGGCAATGCCGGAAAGGGCTTTGCCGTGGTTGCCGATGAAGTGCGAACCCTTGCGGCTAAATCCGCCGAGGCTGCCAAGCAAACGGCCGAGTTGATCCAGCACTCGGTAGATACCGTTGCAAAGGGCGAAGAATTGACCGCAAAGACCGCGCAAGTTCTTCAAGCCGCCGCGGAAAGGTCCCAGCTTGTTGATCAATCCATCAAGGAAATTGACGTGGCTTCTGCCGAACAGGCTACCGCCATTGAACAGATTAACCAGGGGCTGGCCCAGGTATCCGCTACGGTGCAGATCAATGCCGCCACCGCGGAGGAAAGTTCCGCCGCAAGCGAGGAGCTGGCCGCACAGGCGCATACCTTGCGCCAGGAGGTTGGAAAGTTTAAATTGATGGAGGAATAGGGAGCATAGCCGGGAACTGCCGGGAATACCTGGGTAAAAGAAAGAGCCCGTTGCCTTTGGCAACGGGCTCGAAAAGTACGGGGGGACGAAATATATGCAAACGGTGGACGCCAACATGCAAAGGGAGAGCAATAGAAAGAACGAGGTCGAGCCGGACGCAATGGAGCTGATGGAATTTTTGGTAGGGACGGATCTTTTTGGGGATGGATGTAGCCAGCATTCGTGAATTGCTGTGCACCAGCCGATTTATCCCTTGCCCAATAGCAACCCCTGTGCGGAAGGCGTAATTTGTCCTCGAGGCGAGGTTTTGACGGTTATAGACCCTGCATCAGCCCGCCTCCAACAATTCCGACCAGGATGCCTTTATTGTGGTAGAATATGGGGAAGAGCACATTGCCTTTCACGCACATGCAGGGATGGGCATTCAGCGCATTGCCGGAGAATCGATCCAACGGAACAGCAGGGCTGTGAAAGCCGGGCCATATGGGATCATGAAGGGTATCGAGGAGGTCTCCGGCCGCCTCGTTGCCATTCTCGATGTTGAAAAGGGTATGTCCAGCCTTTCTGTAGCCTCTTGAACATGGGAAGACGCAAATTGTACGGGGCCGCTTCTGCGGTTCCGTTTTATGCAGGACAATATTGCAAATTCGCTCGTATGCAAGCTGCTTGCGCGTTTCTGCCTGCCATCCGGCGTGGTGATGAAAAACACGAACGGGGAACAGAAAGAAAAAACTCGCTCCGGTTATTCAAAAGCGGGGTTGATTCATGGGACTCCCCCATAAACGGGGGGCTCTGAAATCAGCATTTTGCTGGGGAAAGGGCGGTATGTAAGAGAGACGGCGCCTCAAAATGCAGCATGCCCATTTGGGGCCTATTGGCCGGGCTGCCAACTATCTCCGTCGTAATCAATGCCCAAAACGGTAATGTTAAGGTTGTCGGTCGTATAAAGCAGATCGAGAATTTTACCTTTGGAGGAACCTGGGGAAATCACACGGACGACGGGCCGTAGGGTATTTTCTTTGTAATTCTTTACCACCACAGCCTGCATCCCGTTGCTGAGCCGGACGCAGACACCCAACGGGTAAGCTTCCACACTTCTGAGGAAAGCGGTAACCACGTCCGGATCGAAATGTTTGCCGGAATTGGCCATAATGTGCTCAATGGCCTCATTTGGCATGAGCGCCCGCCGGTATGGCCGCTTTGATGTGAGCGCGTCATAAACATCCGCAGCCGCGAGAATACGGCCAAAAAGGCTGATTTCTTGGCCGATCAACCCCTTCGGATAACCTGCGCCATCATAGCGTTCGTGGTGCTGTTCCACGGCAAGCATAACCTTTGGGGAGATCTGAACAGTCGTACGGGGAAACATTTCCACGCCAAGGGTAGGATGGCGGCGCATAATGGAGAATTCCTCTTCCGTCAGCTTGCCGGGCTTATTCACAATCCACCTTGGGATGCGCGCCTTCCCCATATCATGCAAGAGGCCGCTTAAGGCCAGCTTTTCCAGGGTTGGAACCTTCATGCCCATGGACATGCCCGTAAGCGTGCTGTATATGGATACAGACAAGCAATGCCTGTAGGTATAATCGTCATAATTCTTCAGATCCATCATATTGAACATTACGTCCGAGCTGCTGGTGATTCGCTCCACAAGCTGCCTGGAGATGAGAGAAAGAATTTCCACCCGTTGCTGAATTGTATTGCTCCCTTTGACTCCGAAATCGTCATACACTGCCCGGATCTCATTGACGGCCTTGCTTCGCAAGGCCTCGTTAATGAGCTCCGGAACCTCCATATCATCCCCGTCGGAATTGCGAATATAAACCCCGGCGATTCCATTCGTCAGGATTCTGCGGATGTTCGTCTCCGTGAGCTTTTGACCCGCTGAGAGCAGGCAGACATGATGCATATCGCGTGGGTAAGAACAGATGTCCCGAGCCACTACCATATCAGGCCGTAGATATTCCACGGGAACGTAGAGCATAGCTTCATTTCCCTTCTGGAGAGTCCGTTTTCAGCATACAACATGCTATATTATACAGTATTCGAGGTTTTATGTCACCTACATGTGGGAAAAATCCAAAAGAGCATCCATTCGAAGTTCTAAGCAAAGAATGGCCAAAAAAGGGGGAAGATCGCTTCTATTGTATGATATCAGCTTGATATACTGCAAAAAAATTTTATTGGCACAGAAATAATCCGGCTGTGCCGGGACGTTCGAAAGAAGCATTTGCGAGGATGAAAAGCTCCCTATAGAATACTGAAAACGATCTGCCTGCCATAAATAAAAAATGGGACAAGACATTGGGCTGGATGCCACAAAAACGCAGTATGCACAAAGCAGAATAAAAACTCGCCTTTGCACGTTCGAAAAACCCAGCCGTAAGCCTTATGAAATATAGAGGATCGGCATGGCGCCAAGCCGATCGTGAAGCTTCTCTCGTAAGAAGTCCTCGGCCTCTGCGCGCGCATCCGCACGGTAGCAGTATTTGCCATGCCCGCGCCCTGTCATAAGTTCTGGGGAAAAGAGCTGTGTGGCATCGGGGAAGGCTTCTGCATTGATGGCCTTATGCACAAAACTGTAGGTCATCAGAATAATCTCAAGAAACCCGCCGCACTTTACCTTTTTACTTAGGGCATCCGCTAACTGGTCAATCAGTTCTCCATAAAGGCGCTTCCAGGTTGGCAAAAGAATAACAGGCGCAAGCAAAAGGCCCACGGGATATCCGGCATCCGCCATATAATTGAGCGCACGGATACGTGCACCCAGCGGAGCAGTTCCTGGCTCAACACGCCGGATCACTTCCGATGGGTTTACGCTCATGCGGAAGATGACCTTTCCTCTGTGGTCAAGGGCGAGCAAAGGCTCCACTTCCTTAAATTTCGTTGGAAAGGTAAGCCGGCCACGGCCTTCGCGGGCAAAACGTTCGATTGTCCATGGCAGATTCTCCGTTATCGTGTTCTCAAGCACGAGATCGCTGTTGCTGCCGATCTCAAAGGTTTGCGGTTCAGGGGCTTGCCTATCCTTTTTTAACAGCGTGTCCAGCATTTGTTCCCGGTTTACAAAAAGACGCAGATAAGCGCACTTATTATAATTGCATACAAGGTAGCAATAAAGGCACATGGCCCGGCAGCCGGAGGACGTATACGGCACCAGCCAATCGGAAACCTTGTGGTTTGGCACATATTTGTGGGTTTTGCGGACACCCACAATAAGATGCCGCTTGAGCTTTGGAAAGTCCTTATTTTGCGCGGCACTGAATTCCGGTATCCGATTGTGGCTTTCAATCTGCTGCCAAGGCAGGTGCGCGTATGTTTGGCGGAGCTTTTGCCCCAGTTCATAGTTCAGGGCGGCCGGCTCATAATAGACCGCATCAAAACGCATATCCATTTTTCATTCCTCCTGCTGATTATAGTTTGGCAGAAATGGCGGATACTATTTTAAAATCGATGGGGGTGATAAGATGCAAAAGAATCGCTTTGAGGGCTGGTATTTTAAGCACCGAACCGGGGCGGAAACAATCGCCTTTATACCGGGCCGGGCAAAAGGCGGCGCGTTCATTCAAATGATAGACAACGAAGGTTCCCGCCACTTTGACGTACCCTCCCTACGGATGGAGAATGGCGCCATATATGCTGGCGGCTGCTCGTTTTCCAAGCATGGCGCCATTATTGAACTGCCGGGTGTCCGGGGGGAAATCCTATACGGGCCGTTTACGCCTTTGCGCTCTCCTATTATGGGACCGTTCCGCTATCTTCCCATGGAGTGCCGCCATGAAGTTATCAGCATGGGGCATGGCCTCAGCGGATCCCTTACCATTGATGGACGGAAAACGGCCTTTGACGGCGGACGGGGCTATATTGAGAAGGACATAGGCGTGTCGTTTCCTTCCTCGTATCAATGGATGCAATGCAACACGTTCTCAAAGGCGTGCAGCGTCATGGTGTCCATTGCGCGGATTCCCTTTGCGGGCTTGCATTTTACGGGCTGCATTTGCGCCATCCTTTATGCGGGCCGGGAATATCGCCTGGCGACCTATAAAGGGGTGAAGATCCTGGCCGCGCAACCGGAACATATCTGCCTAGCCCAAGGAAATCTGCTGCTGGAGATCCACGTGCGGTGTTCCGGAAGCTGCCATCCGCTCCGTTCACCGGTGCTCGGGGAAATGCGCGGCCTTATTCACGAGGGAAATTGCGCCGCAGCAAGGTTTAATCTGTGGGAAAACGGCGTTTCGGTATTTGACCTGGAAAGCGGGCATGTGGGCTATGAGTACGTAAAGACAAATAAACCGGAAGGCGGCTAATGCATTCCGGCCTATAGGTTATTAACCCGGTTGAAATTCGCGCAAAAATGAATGAAACACAGATTAACCTGTCCAACTCCAGCCGGATACGGCCACGTTGTAGCCCCGTAGATCCGTTGCTTTGCGGGAGCGATGGCTTTCGCCTGCCATCATGAAATCCCCATCGGGATATCAAGAAGATCCCCTAGTCCCCTTTAAACAAGCGCAGAAACCTGTCCCAAATAGTCTCCGCCTCTTGGGCTTGCGGGCTATCCGCCCCAACTTCCGGCTGGTCAATTGCCGGACATTTGAGCACAAATTGGACGAGGTTGATATTCGTATTTTGCGGGGAAATGAAGGAAACCGGTTCAAAATCCGCGCCGCTGTATTCCGCTATCATCTCGTCAATTTTTGCCTGCACGTCCCCGGGCAGTTCAGTTGTCTCTTCTTCCAGTTCAGACGTACCGCCATGCAGATCAGACACGCCCCCATAGAGATCCCCAACGCCATCGGCAAACTGAAGCAAGCCGTCGTTAAACTGGGAATATCCGTTGCCCAATTGATTCACGCCGCTCAGGTATTCCACCAGCCCATTGTGGAACTTTGTATAATTTGCGGAAAGCTGGGACAGCCCGTCGGTAAGCTGCGTGAGCTGGCCCATAAAAGTGGGCATGGAAGCACTGAGCCCCGTGGAAATATCCCCGAGGGAATTCGCGATGTTATCAATGGATGAAGTTAAGGTGCCAATCGTGGAAGAAACCGCATCAAAACCTCCTTTTATGGCTCCGTAAGTACCCTTAACGGTTTGCGCGGCTTCATAAGAGCTGACGAGGGTGTCTATCAAACTGTGTTGGCTCGGGTCGGTAGCCGAATAGAGCGCGTTTATTTCTTCCGGGGTAACGGGTGTGTCCGGTATGGCTTGAATCGCCATATCCAGCGCCGAATAGGCATCCGAGAACCCCTGCTCCAATGTTGTCAACCCGGCGGATATGCCGGAAAGACCATCTTTGAGCAGCGTAAGGTTTTCCGGAAGCTGGGAAAGGCTGGCAAGCCCAGGGTCGGTGGAAGAACCGGCTAAAGAGGAGGAGATTTGCGAGAGCGCATCGCGAATTTGCCGTGAACCGGAGATTAAGCTGCCGGCGTTGTTGCTTAACTGCAAAAGCCCGTCTTGTAAATCCGCCGAGCCGCTTACCAGATCCCCTGCGCCGTCTTTTAATTCCTCTGCGCCGCTTGCTAATTTTCCAACGCCATGGTTTAGATCCGAAATGGCATCCGTCAGCTTCTCAAAATCACCCACCATATCGTCCGCCCCTGCGAAATCAACATGCATGGAAAGGGGAATTCCTGAAATTTGGATGCCTTCCATGGAAAAATCCCGCACCGTTGCAGATAGGTGCAGATCCGCTTCTTTTTTCGGCATGACCATCCAGTTCAAGGCGGTGCTTTTTCCGGCGGCCGCCATCATGGCATCCGGCGCGAGAATATCGCTGCTTGCCTGGCTATCCAGCGAGATGGACACCTGCAGCATATAGTGATTAAAAAAGAGTTCGTCTACCATTGGATTTTTGCGGATGGAGATATGGATTGCAAGCCGCCCGGATTTGCCCCCCAGATCGGCCGGCGAAATTTCCTGCCCATCCAGCGTATAAGAAATGTCTATCAGCCAGGGAAGCTCGGTGCTTTCCATGTTCCCTTGATAATAGAAGATCCCCTTATCCGCCCCAAAGGAAACGGCCCCATTTTGCTTGGACAACAAGGCGGTGTTGGTCAAATTGGTTACGGATGCATAATTTCCATGGTCTACAACCGTTCCCGCCGTGGTTACGTTGAATTGGTTCACCACGTAGATCGCTTGGACGGAGCCGCTTGCCTCCAGTGTGGCGTAGACAATTTCATTTTTTTTCTGAACCGTGGCAGTTGCATCTGCGCCGGAAAGCAACCCCTGGCCGCCTGCTTGGGCAAAGACAAGGGAAGCAGGTGCAACCGACAAAACGGCTGCGAGACAAAATGCAAATAGTTTCTTACCGAATTTTCTGTTCATGTTCTTTCTCCAATGGGGATATTCTCTCATTCTTATGGCAGCAGAAGCCTGCTTGGTAGGTGGTCCTTTCAATCGTGCGGTCCAGCATGGAAAGTAGGGCGGGCAGGAAACATACCACCAGTACCATGGACAGCATAGCGCCACGGCCCACCAGCATGCCCATTTCATAGACCACCGGGCTGGAGGAGGTAGCATACAGGGTAAACCCCGCGGATGCGAGAATGATCCCCGAAATCAAGATGGGCTTGAAGGATTGGCCCAACGCCGCATGTAACGCCTCCCGCTGCGGCATTTGCTTGCGATTGGTCATGTAATTGTTTGTAAGCAAAATGGCATAATCTACCGTTGCGCCCAACTGGACGGAGCTGATGATCAGATAGCCCATAAAATTGATGGTAATGCCGCTAAAATACGGGATGGCGAGGTTCACCCAAATTCCTGTTTCAATCGTAAGCAGCAGAATGATGGGCAGCGTAAAAGATCGGAACGTGATGAATAGCACACAGAATATCGCCACAATGGCAGCTAGGTTTACCTTTAACATATCTTGCTGCACAACGTTTTTCATATCGTTTGTATTTGCGCTCTGCCCGGCCAAATAGACCGTTTCCCCATAATAGGAAATTGCGGCCGCCTGGATGGCGTCCACGGTGCCAAAGGCGATCTCCCCTTCGGACGGGGTGTCCGTATAGACGATAATACGGGCGTAGTTTTCCGAATAAAACTGGCTTGTTATGGACGTTCCAATAAATTCCGGCGGCAGCGTTGCCCCCACGCTGGCCGCATAGGAGGCAATGCCCGTCACATGATCCATCTTTTTTATCTGG
>JAYFNX010000042.1:0-43044 GCA_034933245.1 Candidatus Pelethousia sp. | reverse complement strand
TATCGCCAGGGGTTCTCCATGCCTATAATAGGCTCTACATGGATATCGGAAAAGCCGCCAAGCCGAACCAATGCGTCCCGTACCTGGTCGCATTTCACGGCCAACTGGGCGCTGTAGTCCAGGTGCTGAAGCGTACAGCCCCCGCAACGGGTAAAAGCCTCGCAAGGAGGCTCCACACGGTGCGGGTTCTTCTGTAAAATGGCCGTGCGTTTCGCCACTCCATAACCGTTCCCGACCTTAATGACGTGGGCGCGGACGACTTCACCGGGGAGTGCTCCTGCCACAAACACCGCATAACCATTCACGCGGCCTATGCCCTGACCATCCGCCGTAAGGCCCTGAATAGGCAGCTCAAGCATGTCATTTTTTTGTATGGGTGGAACGCGTTTTTTCAATATACTACATTCTCCTTGCCTAAAGTTTGGTTTAAAAGATCCAGCAGCGCTTCGGAGGGGTTAATGTATAAATCACGCGAAACGAGCCGCTGCTTGCGGGTGGCACCGTCAAAGAGGATGACCGGTACATCCCCGGGATAGCGGCGTAAAAATGCTGTCACTTGCTCCAACAATCCATCTTGGCGCAGGCTCATGCGGAGATAAAGCTTCTTTTCACTGCCTTTTCGTAACGCCCGGATATCATCCACCAGTAAGGTGTTCTTTTGCTCATCCCGAATATTCAGCCTCCCACCGGCCACAAGGATGCTGTCCGCCACCAGAAGGGAAGCATATTTTTGATATACCGAAGGAAAAAGCGTCAGCTCCAGAGAACCCGTCAAATCCTCCAGCGTCACATAGGCCATCATGCCGTTTCCAGAACGGGTGGGCTTGGTTCGAAGGCTGGTGACGATGCCTCCCAAGCGCAGCCGCTGCTCGTCCGCATAAGGGCCGGAGCCGTCCGACTCCAGAATGGCGGATACGGTAGTTCCCAGCTTGCAAAGCTCGTCCGTAAATTCAAGAAGCGGATGGCCGCTGATATAAATGCCCAATACTTCCCGCTCCATGGAAAGGAGGGCGTTCATTTCATATTCCGGCAAGTCTGGAAGGGCGATTTCCATTTTCGCTTCCCGCTGCATATCACCCGCCAAGTCAAAAAGGGACATCTGCCCCATGGCTCGCTGCTTTCGCTCATTGGACGCATTGTCGATCATCCGCTCGTAGACGGGTATAAGTTGCGCTCGCTTTACGCCCATACTTTGGAAGCACCCCGCTTTTATCAACCCTTCCGTCATCCGCTTTTTCGCGTCACTCCGGCGAATGAAATCGTAAAAGTCGGTAAAAGGTCCGTTCTTCTCCCGCTCCTCAACGATTTCGTCAATAAAAGCCGCGCCTACATTGCGGATGCCAGCCAAACCGAAGCGGATCTTTCCATTCTCCACGGTGAATTTGGCCCGGCTTTTATTGATATCAGGCGGCAGCACATCCACCCCGTTCTGCTTGCAGCAATAGATGTACTCCGCCATCTTTTCTATGCTGGCGCCCATATAGCTATTGATAATAGCCGTAAGAAATTCCACCGGATAATAGACCTTGAGCCATGCCGTACGGTAGGCTACCACAGCATAAGCGGCGGCGTGGGATTTATTAAAGGCATAGGAAGCAAAATCCATCATCTCGTCAAAGATTCTGTTGGCGACTTGTTTCGGTATGCCGTTCCGCACCGCTCCGGGCACCGTAACCTTCCCGTTCTCCACGATGCCGTTGATAAAATATTCCCGTTCCTTTTGCATAACCTCGGGCTTTTTCTTTGCCATGGCCCGCCGCACCAGATCGCTGCGGCCCCAGGAATAGCCCGCTAAATCCCGGACGATTTGCATGACCTGCTCCTGATAAACCATGCATCCATAGGTCTTTTCCAAAATAGGTCGGAGGCGTTTATCCGCGTAGACCACACTTGTTGGGTCGTTCTTACCGCGAATATAACGCGGGATCTGCTCCATGGGGCCTGGCCGAAAAAGAGCGATACCAGCAATGATATCTTCAAAGCAATTTGGTTTAAATTGGGTAAGAAATTGCCGCATGCCAGCGGATTCCAGCTGAAAGATTCCATCCGTATCCCCGCAGGCTATGGTAGCATACACGGTAGGATCGGAATGATCCAGCTTGGATAAATCCGGTCTTTTACCGCCTCCCTGCTCGATAAATTCCAGGGTGTCTCGGATAACCGTAAGGGTGCGCAGGCCCAAAAAATCCATCTTCAGCAGCCCAAGCTCCTCAATGGTATCCTTGGGAAACTGGGTGGTGATGGCATCCTCGTTGCGCTGCAGGGGCGCGTATTCCACCGTTGGTCTTGCGCAAATCACCACCCCCGCCGCATGGGTGGAGGCATGACGCGGCAGGCCTTCCAGACGTTTGGAAAGGTCGATCAGCTTTTTTACCCGCTCATCTTTTTCATAAAGGCTCTTAAGCTCCCCGGAAAGATCCAGCGCTTTATCCAAGGTCATACCCAAAGCGTTTGGCACCAGCTTGGCAATACGATCCACCTCTGCATAGGGCATGTCCAACGCCCGTCCCACATCCCGGATCACCGCTTTGGCCGCCATGGATCCAAAGGTGATGATTTGTGCCACATGATCCGCGCCATATTTTTGCACCACATAATCGATCACTTCTTGCCGCCGCTCAATGCAAAAATCAATGTCGAAGTCCGGCATGGAGATGCGTTCCGGGTTAAGGAAACGCTCAAAAATAAGATCGTACTTAATGGGATCAATATCCGTGATATCCATGGCATAAGCCGCCAGGCTTCCCGCCCCGCTTCCCCGGCCCGGGCCTACAAAAATACCGTTTCGATGTGCAAAATCCACAAAATCCCATACAATAAGGAAATAATCCACAAACCCCATCTGGATGATCACATCCACCTCATAATCAAGGCGTGCAATCACCTCCGGCCCCGCGCCGGGCATCTTGCGCGCCAAGCCCTCGCGGCAGAGCTTGCGCAGATAGGTGTTATTGTCGATGCCCGCAGGGGCCGTAAAGCCAGGCAAGTGTTGCTCGCCAAAGGCAATGGAAACATTGCACTTTGCCGCTATTTTCCCCGTGGTTTCAAAGGCCTCGGGATAGTCGAAAAGCATTTGACGCAGCTCGTCCTCGCTTTTGAGATAAAACTCATCGGCGGACATGCGCATCCGGTTCACATCGCTCACGACCTTGTTGGTTTGAATGCACAGCAGCACATCTTGGGCTTCCGCATCCGCTTTGTTCACATAATGAATATCGTTTGTGGCCACGGTTTCGATGGAAAGTTCTTTGGCGATTTGCACAAGCCCCGGCAGAACCTGCTGTTGTTCCGGCAGACCGTGATTTTGAAGCTCAATATAAAAATCCTCCCCGAACATACCTTGCAGCCGGGCGGCCAATGCTTTTGCTTCCCCATAACGTCCCTGCAAAAGGAGCTGTGGGATATCGCCCGCAAGGCATGCCGATAAGCAGATGAGGCCTTCCCTGTATTGCTCCAGCAGGCTGTAATCAATGCGCGGCCGGTAATAGAACCCATCCACAAAGGCGATGGAAGAAAGCCGCATCAAATTTTGATACCCTTTCTGATTTTTGGCCAGCAAAATCAAATGGGCGTATTCCCGAAACCCCTCCTTTTCATAAAGGGAGCGAGGCGCCACATAGGTCTCCATACCCAGGATGGGTTTGATGCCTTGCTTGTTGCATTCTTTATAAAAATCGATCACGCCGTACATGGCCCCATGATCCGTAATCGCCAGGGCATCCATTTTAAGCGCCATGGCGCGGGCCACCAGTTCTGGAATCCGAGCCGAGCCGTCCAGCAGGCTGTATTGCGTATGTACATGTAAGTGGGTAAAGGCCATTTCTATTCCTCCGTTTTTATCCGGCCCGCACCCTGCTCCCGCAGTTCTTGCGCCCATTGGCTAAGCTTTGCAAAGCGGTGATTCAAGCCGGATTTTGAAACCTCCGCAAGCTCCGAAAGTTCCGAAAGCGTAGCCTCCGGGTTGTTCAAGCGCAGTTCCGCAGCTTCCCGCAGCTTTTCCGGGAGCGTATCCAACCCCCGTGCGCTTCCGATATATTCGATATCCACCAGTTGGACGGCCGCGGCGGCTGCGGCCTTATTCATATTCGCATCCTCAAAGTTACGGATGCGGTTCACGCTGCCGGATACCTGACGCATCACCCGCGCCTCCTCAAAGGCCAGGGTGCTATTCATGGCGCCAATGAGGGTGAGAAAGTCCGAGACCATCTCTCCCTCCTTCAAATAGGCAACAAAAGCACTTTTCCGGGCGGACCAGCGGGCAGGCAGGTCATAAGCCGCCAGCAATGCGCAAAGTTCCTGCGCAAAGCGCTCATGCCTGCAGACGATCTCCAAATGATATCCTTTGCTGGGGTCGTTAATAGAGCCGGCGCCTAAAAACGCCCCGCGTAAATAGCAACGCCTATCCTCATCCCGGCCAACCAGCGCTTCGGGAATATGGCCCAGCGTGAGCGTCTCCTCTTCTTCTCCCAAGCATCCGGCATCCAGCAACAAGGCCCGGCAACCCGGGCCCGCAAGCCGAACCACGGCACACCGGGCCCGCAGGCGCGAGGATTCGCTCAAGCGCATCCCCGCCTCCACCCCATATAGATCTACCGCCAAGCGGGCTACCAATTCGCCCACCGCGATATTCTCCGTGGTATATTGAACGCCAAGCGTTCCCCGGCCCAACGTAATGGAGCCCGCGCTATAGGTTAGGGCGCACAACAGGGCGCGTTTCTCTCCCTCCGTCTTCAGCCTGAGTTTAACAAGTTCAACTTTTGTTTCCGATGCAAAGGACATAAGCCTACCCCATCCTTTCCCGGATGGAGTCCGCTTCGGTGTCTATGTCCCGATGCCGTAAGCTGGTATGGTAGCGTCCCTGCATGCGACGATACAGTTCCTCTGCCACGCATACGGATCGATGCCGTCCTCCCGTACATCCAATGGCAACCATAAGGCGGCGCTTATCTTGCTCCACATAGCGCGGAATCAGCCGCAGCAATGTATTTTCCACCTGATCCAGCAAGGAAACTACGTCCTCGTCTGAGAGCACATACTTCCGTACGGCTTCATCCTTGCCGGAAAGCCCACGCAGGCCCGGCTCATAATATGGGTTTGGGGAAAAGCGCATATCCAGAACGATGTCCGCTTCAAAAGGCACGCCACGCTTATATCCAAAGCTCATAATCTCTAGAAAAAAGCTCTTTTTTTGTACGTTTGCCACTTGCTCCATCCTCTGTTTGAGCTCCATGGGATTCATATACGAGGTGTCTATAATATAGTCTGCACGATCCCGCAGCTCGCCGAGCAATTCCCGTTCGATCTCAATTCCAGCCCGAACGTTTACATCCAAGGGATGCGGCCTGCGCGTCTCATTATAACGCCGCTCCAATACTTCATCCCTGCACTCCAAAAAAATGATTTCATACCCCATACTCATGGCGTCCAGTCGGTCCAGTATGGAGCATGTATTATGGTCAAAGATGCTCTCCCGGCTATCAATCACCACCGCCACCTGTTCTACCGGAGGCCTCGTCCTTTCACATAAAGCAGCAAAGCCATCCAGCATTTCGCAAGGCAGGTTATCCACACAAAAATAGCCTATATCCTCAAAATGCCGCAGTGCCTGGGACTTACCGGCCCCGCTCAACCCCGTGACGATCAGCATCCGCATCATGGCTACTCCCTCCCGATAAACTTAATCTCCGGCTCCAGCAGCACGCCGCTTTCCGACAGCACCCGCTTTTGAATCAATTCGATCAGCGCGCGGACGTCCGCACAGGTTGCATTCCCAACGTTGATGACAAACCCCGCATGCAGTTCGCTCACCTGGGCTCCGCCTATGCGGACGCCCTTTAATCCAGCCGCCTCAATCAGCGCCCCCGCATAATGGCCTTGGGGCCTTTTAAACGTACTCCCCGCGCTGGGATAAGAGAGGGGCTGCTTTTCTTTCCGCCTATCTGAAAAATTGCGCATGCGCGCCTGCATGCCTCCGTCCTCGGGCGAAAGGCGGAACGAGGCGCTGATGACGGCCCTCTCGGGCCAGGTAAAAGCGCTTTGCCGATAAGCCAACTCGCCCTTTTCCGGCCTGCGGCAAACAACCGCGCCGCTCGTCACATCCAAATATTCCACTTCGTACAGAACACTGTGTATTTCGCCGCCATAGGCCCCGGCGTTCATGGCAACCGCCCCGCCCACGGAGCCCGGTATTCCCGCCGCCCATTCAAGACCCATCAAGCCCTTATCCGCTGCAAAATTTGCCAAAGCGCACAAAAGAGTACCTGCCAGAGCGGAAATGGTTCCGTCATCCTCCAAGGTCAATTCTGAAAACGCAGGGCCCAACCGGATTACAAGGCCATCCACGCCCGCATCGCTTACAAGCAAGTTGGTCCCGTTGCCCATAAGCGTAATAGAGGTCCCCGCTTCTCTTGCGTTTTGTACCGCAAAAAAAAGCTGTTTCCGGTTCTGCGGCTCAAAAAAAAGTTGTGCAGGCCCGCCAATCCGGAAAGAAGTATGAGCCGCCAACGGCACGTCCCGCTGCGCTCCATAGGGTACCAGAACCGCAGCGAGGCTATTCAACGCTTTGTCCATTGCGCTCTCCCATGCAATAAATTCTCAACTTATATTTTACTGTATTTGGAACGTGACCACAAGCTCTTTCACCCTGCCCTCCAAGTCCTTTTTCGCGGCCCTGTCCCCGGAAAGAGTCCGCTGCGCAAGGGAAGCCAGCTCATCCCGATATCGCTGGTACAAAAAGGCGTTTGGCACAAGGGGCTCTTCCAGAGCCCCTTGCAGGGCGGCTACGATGGCTATGTCCCCCATCTTCTCTTCCTTTAACGTCGTGCTGGGCAACAGCCCTGTATCTATCAAGCCGGCTTGATGATCGGCCCGAAGAATCAGCTCAAAATAGGCTTTGATATACGGGAGCTTCCTTTCCTCCGTATCCCTGGCTATGGCCAGGTATTGCACCAGATCCGTATAGCCTCCCGCCGGCCAAGCGCGGTAAGTAAATCCTTTGCCCGCGCTTTGCAGGCGGTCCAGATCTCCTGCATCCCGAATATCCCCCAGGGCCATGACCGCATCCTGGCTCTTAAAGCTCTCATAAGGCGCCACTTGGCATTGCAGGCCCAGCAAGGCCACCATTAGTTCGCTGCCAGCCATGCCGTACCGTTGCTTTCCCTTTCTGCCATAGGTATAGGTAAGCTGTTCCACTGCGGCCTGCAGGCTTTCCCTCCAGGATTCCTCGGAAATAGAAACGCCCTTCTCCTGTTCTAATCTGCTGTTTATCAGCAGCAAATATCCGCTCATGGCATAAGGGACGGCATAGGCCACGCCATCTTGGGCGCCCGTTCCCACCAAGGCGGGCAGAAGATCGGCCTTGAGCACGGGCAACGGTTGAAACCGTTCGGCATATCCCCAGCCCATCGGGAAGGAATAGGCATCCGCCCGTTCTCCCCGCGCCAACCGGTTCGCGCACTCTTCCTCCGTCATGGCCGTTACGTTAATAAATATGCCAAAGTGTTTCTTCTCAAAGGCCGCCGCCTTATCTGAAAGCCATGTTCCCATGCTTCCCGCATAGGGCTTGAACTTCACAATATGCCAAAGGGAAATGATCCCGGAAAAAGTCTCGCTGCTCTCCTGTTTGCTCTGGAGGGTCAATTCCTGCCGCTGCGCGACCAAATAGCCCGGCATCAGCAAAAGATAGGCCGTTACCAGAATCGTAGCTGCCGCGCTCAGAAACCATTCACGTTTTTTCATACCCACCATACCCCCATGGATAATCCTATGTTTGCGCGGTGGGACGCATGCAGCGCAAAAAAGGAGCCTCGTAAAACGAGGCTCCTTACGAATCCGTCCGGTGGGTGCGGCAGGAGGACTGCCCTAATCCGCAAGCCGCTTTGTGAAGTAAAACAAGTTCAGGTGTTTTGGTTTGGAGGAAAAACAATGAAGATTACTGCTCTTTACTCCGGACGGCGGAATCATTCTTTTTTCTATAATAATAGTACCATCTTTTCTGTTAGGATGCAACGGTTTCCCTAGAAATATTCCCGTTTTTCGCGAGATTTCATATTTCTGTAACAATTCAGACAATTTCGCCGTCGAAGTGCGGCGTATAGGACGAATCCGCCGCGCTTAGCTCCTGTATGAATACGCGTTGGAGGCCCAGGGAAAGGCAATAGTCGAGGGACCGTTCATACTCTTTTCGTGTCAATCTCCGATTTATGGGCGGATGTATGGCCCGATGGCAGGGAACGTATTGGCTCATAAGGGAAATCTGGGTATCTTTGGGCAAATTTTGCTTAATAAAATCCATAACGCCCCGCGCTTCATCCACAGAGCCGGGAAGCACCAAATGCCGCACGATAAGCCCTTTGCGGGCCATGCCTTTCTCGTCTAATTGCAAAACCCCGCATTGGCGCTGCATTTCCAGAATGGCCGGGGCCGCATATTGGAAATAATCCGCCACGCCGCTATATTTTTGCGCGGCCACGGCGCTTACGTATTTCAGATCCGGCAGATAAATGTCCACCAGGCCCTCCAAGCTTTTTAGGGACTCCACCAGTTCATATCCATTGGTGTTATAAACCACGGGAATGGAAAGGCCTTGGGCTTTGGCCAATTGCAAGGCAGGCAGAAGGACCTGTAAATGGGGCGTTGGCGTAACCAAATCAATGTTATGCGCCCCCATTTCCTGCAGATGCAGCATAAGGGAGGCCAGCGCCTCGGCATTCATCCGGCTGCCCACCGCTCCATGGCTGATGGTATAATTCTGGCAAAAGAGGCAGTCCATGTTGCAGCCGCAGAAAAAAATGGTTCCTGCTCCCCGCGTTCCGCTCAGGCAAGGTTCCTCCCACATATGCAGGGCGGCTCTTGCAATATATGGCGTGGACGGTGCGCCGCACGCACTGGTTTCCCTGCTCCTGTCCACCCCGCAACGGCGGGGGCAAAGGCTGCACCCACTCATTCTTTGCGTTTCCTCCCCAGCTCCGGCTTTTTGATGGGCGGCAGCTTGGAAGGCCGTTTATCGCCCTTTTGTTTCTTTTTGGCCGGATCGTCGGGCACCACAACATAGTCCGCATCCACGGCCCCTCGTTCATCGGCCACGGGCTCGGTCCGCTGCTGCTCCTGGCTTTCAAATCCCGTGGGGCGCGTCTCCTTGGCCGGGCCTAGGGCGATAGCGTTGGACACATATTTTTTCACCGTGAACGTAAAGCAGGTTCCCTTTCCCACCTGGCTATGCACGGTGATCCGTTCCCCCAGCTTATCTATGATGAACTTCGCAATGGAAAGTCCCAATCCCGTACCGGAGCTTCCCCTGGATTTATCCACCTTATAGAAGCGTTCAAAGATGTGCGGCAGATCCTCTTCCGGAATGCCCACGCCCGTATCCTCCACATTGATGAGCATGTGCTCCCCGTGGCCTTGGACGCGGATGGTAATGGTGCCATGCTCCGGGGTGAAACGCATGGCGTTATCCAAAAGGATAACCAGCACCTGCTCGATGCGGTCCGGGTCCGTCAAGCCATCCACAGCCCGGCGGGCATCCAGCGTCAGATGAATTCCCTTTTGTTCCGCCGCAGCCGTATAGCCGCTAACGATATCGCTGAGCAGATCGTGCATATCCACCCGGGTAATCTCCACATATTCGGCACCGGATTGCAGGCGGCTGAGCGTCATCATATCCGTAATGAGGCGGGATAGGCGCATCACCTCGTGCAGCATGGTTTTATAATAGCGCTGGCGGCTCTCCTCATCCTGCACCATGCCGTCCGCCAAAGGTTCCAAAAGCCCCCGCACGGCTGTTAGGGGCGTACGAAGCTCGTGGGAAACATTGGCCACATATTCCCGGCGGGTCGCTTCCAGGCGTTCCATCTCCGTCATGTCTTTAAACAGGCCTACCACCCCGTTTCGGCTGCCGTCCTCATTTACCACCGGCGATACGGTAATCCAGAGCATACGGTCGCCCGGCATAGGATAGGTGATGGTCTGCGCCTTTTCCGTTTCAAACACTTCATCAAAGGCCGTCCAAAGCTTTTCATCCTCGGAAATATCCTCCCGGCGTTCCACGTTAACCGCTCCAAACATGCGCATCAACGCGCTATTGCAATGGGTAAGGGAACCGCTGCCGTCCAGAGCAACCACGCCGTCTGTAAGGCTTTGCAAAATTTCATTGAGCTGTCCTTTTTCAAAGCGCAGTTGGTAGATCGTGCCGGAAAGGGTTTCGCACAGGTTGTTTAAAGCCCGGGAAAGCACCCCCATCTCCCCCGGCTCATCTTCGTTGAGGCGTATGCCGAAATCCCCTTTGCTCATGGAAATCGCGGCCTCACTCATAGCATACAAGGGGCCTGTCTCCCGCTTAACGCGAAGCAGTGTGGCGAAAAGCGTTACGGGCACCACCACCAGAGCCACCCAAAGGAGCAATATGCTAAGCCTACGGCTGGCAACAGAAACATCCCCCGCGCTTTTTAGGAGCAGCACGCCGCCCTGGCCTTCTATGGGCGCCCCAGCCACCAGCATTCTGCCTACTCCTTGAATCCATACATTGTTGCTGGCCACGCTTTCGCCCGCGAGGGTGCGCGCAATGGTATCCGAAAGGGTCTTCTGCAGGCTTTCCGCATCCATATCCGGCCGGTCGATGCACATATGCACGATCCGCCCTTCCCCATCCACTATGAGGATAGCTGCGTCCGCCTCTTCCATAAAGGAAGCGCTCAAGCGGTTAAAAGCATCCGCCTCTACGCCGCCCGTAACCCGCTCCAACACCAACTGGCGTAGAAGCGCGGCCTTTGCCTGCATTTCCTCCAGCTTAATATCCACATAGGCATCCCGAATCAAATAAGTATAGCCCCCAACCATAATGGTGGAGGCCAGCAAGATGCATATGGTAAGCGTGGCCAGGAGACGCCGGAAGAATACGCTTTTCATCCGTGCCCCCCTTTATTCCACTTCGAATTTATATCCCACGCCGTAGATGGTTTTAATGCTCCAATTGAGGCCTGAATTATCCAGCTTGGCACGGATGCGTTTAATATGGGTGTCTACGGTACGCGTTTCACCGGCGAAATCATAGCCCCAAACCCGGTTGAGCAGTTGCTCGCGGGTAAATACCTGGCCGGGATTGGAGGCCAGCATATAGAGGATTTCAATTTCCTTGGGCGTACAGATGATGGGTTTGCCGCGCAGGGTAACCGTATAGCTTTTGATATCGATCACCAACTCCTGGTGAACCACGCAGCCGTCGTCCGCGCCCTGCTGCTGCTCGCTTGTGCGGCGCAACACCGCCTTAATCCTCGCCACCACTTCCCTTGGGCTGAAGGGTTTGACGATATAGTCGTCCGCCCCCAATTCAAGGCCCAGGATCCGGTCTATCTCCTCCCCCTTTGCCGTGAGCATGATGATGGGTACCCGGGACGTTTTGCGAATTTCCTTGCAAACGTCTATCCCGCTCATGGCCGGCATCATAATATCCAACACGCAAAGGGCAATATCGCTATCTAAGGCATCTACGGCCTCTTTGCCGTCATAAACATCCACGGTCTCATAACCCTCGGCCTTGAGATATATGCCCAGGGATTCATGAACCACCTTGTCGTCATCCGCGATAAGGATCTTGTTTGCGCTCATGTATTCCTCCTATGTGCAAAATAATATCCTATACTGTTTCAGTATAGCACATTCTACCCTGCTTTCCATATAAAAAGGCGGCCTTTTCACATATTCTTCCCAATTTCACCTTCCGCCTTCGCCATCGTGAAGGCGAAGGTTACGCAGCCGTCTTCGCTCGCAGCCCAAATATTCTCTCCCAGCAAACCCATCACCTCAAAGGCGATGGAGAGCCCCAGTCCCGTTCCCTCTCCTGAATGGGACTGATCCACCTTATAAAACCGGTCAAACAGATGCGGCAAATCTTTTTGGTCGATCTCCCCTGGGTTGGATACGCTGATTTGCAGCTTTTCGCCTTTATCTTCCGCCTTAAGCGCAATGGAGCCGGGTCCTATTCCATGCTTAATGGCGTTGTCCAAAATGGCGATGAGCACCTGTTCGGTTCTATCCGGGTTGGTATAGGCCCTCGGGCAGGGATTTGGCAGGAAGGTTTCTATGGCAAGGCCTTTTTCTTTCGCCGCGGCGCCATAGCGGTCCGCTACATCATAAATCAGTTCATCTAGGCTGATAGACTGCTTGGAAAGGGCCACCGTGCCGGATTGAAGGCGTGAAAGCTCCAGCAAATCGTCTATCAAGCGGGAAAGGCGCATGGATTCACGAAGAATATATCCATAGTAGCGAGCCTTGTCCGTTTCTTTTTTTACCAAGCCATCGTTGAGCGCATCCGCCAAGCCACGAATAGCTGCAATGGGCGTACGAAGCTCCTGGGAAACATTGGCCACATAATCCCTGCGGGTTTTCTCCAGGCGAATAGCCTCCGTCACATCCTGTATGAGCATAACCACGCCCTCAATCCGCTGGCTCTCGGCCAGGGGGGTGATGGTAAAACGCAGGATGGCCTCCCCCCGCTCTATCTCTTGCATAGCGGTACCCCCACCCGACAATACCCCCTGAATATCATCCGCGAGTTTCTCTAATATGGATGAACTCGCAAAGCCCTGCTCCCGATTGATGCCGAGAAGCGTCAGGGCGGCCGGGTTATACTGGGTTACCTCGCCGCCGGGGCCAAAGGAAAGGATACCTTCCCCGAGGCCGTTCAAGGTAGCCGTAAGCCGGTTTTTTTCAAAGGTCAGATCCCCGATGGTAGCGGAAAGGGCCGCGCTGAGATAATTAAGGGAGTTCCCAAGGCTAGCTATTTCCTCGCTCCCCACATCCGGTGCGCGTACGGTAAAATCCCCATCGGCCATGGCGTTGGCAATGGTCTGCATTTGACGGATTGGCTGAACGATGCTGCGTGAGCCCACATAAGCGGGGATGATCATAATGGCCGTAGCCGCTATCATGCTTACGATGAGGGCCACCACCAGGCTATCGATGGCAGCGTTCACCTCGCCCAGGGGTTTGATTAGGAACACTGCGCCCACGACGCTCCCATCTTCGCTGCACGCAGGTTCCCCAATGATAACGCCCAGATTGTTTTCGGTATTGGGTGAATACAGCCGCTCCCCCCCCAGCACCCCGGGGATATATGCCTCCAGCGCCGCCATGTTCTGCTTGTTGTCCATACGGGCAGGATAGGCGAACAACTCCATATCGGCATTGTACACATACAGCATAGCGTCCCAGATATAATAGTTCGAACCGATAGCCCGGGTATAATCCCGGCCGTCAATATAACCCTGCAGGTACTCCGCCGTTACATCCGCAATATATTTTGCTCTGGGCGCAATCTCCTTTGCCTTGATCCTGGAAAATACGGCTCTACCGTAATAATTGAAAGTAAGCGCCGTTAATGCGGCGCTCAAAATAATGGTGAGCAAAATGACCGACAATGTTTTTTTTAAAACGGTATTACGAAACAACCTCATTCGCCTGCCTCGAATTTATATCCCACGCCATAGACGGTCTTAATGCCCCAACTCGTTTCATCCTGCGGAAGCTTCTGCCGGATTCGCTTAATTTGCGTGTCCACGGCACGTGTATCCCCGAAGAACTCATACCCCCAAACCTGCGACAAAATCTGCTCGCGCCCAAAGACGCGTCCGGGCTTGGAGGCCAGAAGATAAAGGATTTCCACTTCCTTGGGGGTAAAGCGCATAGGCTCGCCGCCCACCCGCACATCATAGCTGGCGATGTTGATCTCCAGCGAATCAAAGCGGAGGACCTGCTCCGGCTCTTCCTTCGCTGCCCGAAACCGCCGCAAAACCGCCTTAACCCGCGCCACCACTTCCCGGGCGCTGAAGGGTTTGACGATATAATCGTCCGCGCCCAACTCCAAACCCAGAATACGGTCTATCTCCTCTCCCTTCGCCGTCAGCATAATAATGGGGGTTCGGCTTTGGCCCCGGATCTCCCGGCAAACGTCTATGCCGTTTTTCTTGGGCATCATGATATCCAATATAATCAAATCCGGCCGGCAGGAATCCGCCATTTGAAGAGCCTGTTCCCCATCCATGGCCGAATCGAATTCGAACCCTTCGCTTTGCAAATATACGCCCAGCGTTTCATGAATCATCGGCTGGTCGTCGCAAATTAAAATCCGTTGTGCGCCGGTCATACTATACCCCTCGCTTTCTTATAGGCCGATTATAATATGCCCCATCCTTTCTTAGCAAGCATCCGCAACCCAATGTCATAATTGTCCTCAATTATGACAAAATTTCCTTCCCCGCATTTTTCGAATTGATCCCTGTCAAAATTGGCGCCGTATGCTATAATGGTTTCATGCTGAAACGATATGTTGTGTTGATGAATAGAATCTTTTTAATCCTCTTGGCCTTTGCCGTTTTACTCTGCTGCGCGGGCTGTCAAAGTATCGTTGCGGGTGGCGAAATCCAAGGCAACCTTGTCATCAACGAGG
The DNA here is from genome assembly GCA_034933245.1 of Candidatus Pelethousia sp. Classification (GTDB taxonomy): domain Bacteria; phylum Bacillota; class Clostridia; order Christensenellales; family CAG-138; genus Pelethousia. The sequence goes on along the minus strand of JAYFNX010000042.1, from coordinate 28,601 downwards.
TGGTTACCTCCAACTCCTTTTCCCTCTCTCAAGAGGCCCTTGGCTCTCCGGATTGGATCGAGCTATATAACGGCACGGGAGCGGAGCTGGATTTTTCCGGCTATGGTCTGAGCGATAACCTCAAGGATCCTCATAAGTGGACATTTCCCCAAGGTAGCAAGCTGCCGGCCGGCGGCTACCTTCTTGTTTACTGCGCGAAAAGCAGCTTGGAGGTAAGCGGCCTTTTGTGCACGGGCTTCGGCCTTTCAAAAAGCGGCGAGTCCCTTTATCTTACGGATGCTTATTATAACATCGTCCAGCAGTTGGATATTCCCGCCCTGTTGAGCGACGTTTCTTATGCTCGAGACGATGCGGGCACCTACGGCTACTGCGCAAGCCCAACCCCCGGCCAGCAAAATGCGGACATCGTTTATTCTTCCGCAGCGGAATCCATCACGGCCGGGGCCAACGGCAACCTTCAAATTACGGAATGCATGCCCCGGGGAGGGTGTTACCAGGCGGCGGATGGCGGTGAATACCCTTGGGCGGAGCTTTACAACGCCGGAACCGAGGCTGTGCTGCTTTCGGATTATTATCTTTCCGATACCATGCACCAGGCCGCCAAGTGGCGGATGCCGGGTTCTACCCTTGCGCCCGGCGAATATGCGGTGGTCTGGTTTTCAGGTGATGAGGACTTGGACGGTCTTCATGCCGCTTTCAAGTTGGGTGCGGCTGATGATGCCATCTGCCTAAGCGACGGGGCGGGCAACATCGTCTCCATGCTGAACTGGCCGGAAGATATTCCCCAAGGGGTCAGTGTGCTGCCGGGTGGAGCCTATACCGCAGCCGCCACCCCCGGTGCTGCCAATGGGAACGCCGCACAGTTTACTTCCCTCGCCTTTTCGCAAATGGACGCTTCGTTCCCTGTACGGCTCAACGAAGTTCTATTGCATAACGAATACAGTCTGCGAGACGATACGGGCGAACGGGAGGCTTGGGCCGAGCTTTATAACAGCTCCGCGCAGATGGTGAGCCTTGCCGGCTATTATCTCAGCGACGATCCCGGAGACCCTTTTAAGTGGGCTTTCCCGGCAGAGACGCAGATCGATCCCGAAAGCTATTTGATCGTGTTCCTTTCCGGCAAGCAAAGCGAGGGGGCTCTCCATTCCTCTTTCCGCCTTTCTGGCTCCGATGCGGCACTGCTTTTGACTGACGTAGCCGGAATGGGCCGGGAGCAAATCGATCTGCCCGCCAATTTGGGCGAGAATGTATCCATTGGCCCCACGGCGGACGGCGCTTTGGGTTATTTTACATCGCCCACCCCCGGCGGGGCCAATACAACGCATGCGTTTGCCGAACCTGCCGGCGCAGGATATACGGATATGGCCGGCGTATACATAAGCGAGGTAAGCGCGATAACCGCCGCCAAAAGCGGCAAGGCGGACTGGATCGAGCTGCATAATGCTTCCGCAGGCGATGTGGATCTTTCCGGCTGGCGCATCACGGACGATCCGGATTTTCCCGCCAAATGCACCTTGGCATCCCTCACCATTCCGGCGGGTGGCTACGTTGCCATCAGCGCCTCTTCCAGCAGCAGCAAGGGCGCTACGGCGCCCTTTGGCATATCCCCCACAGGGGAGACCTTGATCCTTTCGGATTCCGATGGCAACATTCGAGATATCTTCCAAACGGGCGCCCTTCGCTTGGGCGTGAGCGCCGGGCGTTCTTCCGCCAGCACCGCACGGGTCTTTTTTACCAGCGCCACCAAGGGTGAAGCAAACCCACAAAGCAGCTATTCCGCCTTTGCGGCATCCCCCGTTTTTTCTGAAATGGCCCTCTATCACAGCGCTTCCTTCTCGCTGTCCATTTCATGCCCGAATGCCGACGCCAGCATTCATTATACCCTGGATGGGAGCGAGCCCAGCGCCGCATCCCCCTCCTATACAGTCCCCCTTGCCATAGAAAAGAGCACGGTAATTCGAGCCGTCGCATTTGTGGACGGTCTGCTGCAAAGCGATGTTGCCACCGCGACCTATTTGTTTGAAAAGCCACATTCGCTGCCCGTGGTTTGCCTTTCGGCCCAAAGCGATGATTGGAGCGCCATGTATTCCGTTACGGAACGCACGCAGCGAGTGGAAAAAGAGGCCCACTTCGCTTTTTATGAAACGGATGGGCTGCTGGGCACCTCCTTCGGCTGCAGCCTGCGCGCAAGCGGCTCCTCTACCCTCACAGCCAGGCAAAAATCCATGGCCGTGTATCTGCGGGGCGCCTATGGGCAAAGCGAAACCAGCTACCCTTTCTTTGACGAGAGCGACGTAACAACCTTCTCCTCCCTGGTGCTTCGCAACTCCGGCCAGGATCGGAGCAAAGCCCGGCTTCGGGACAGCTTTTTTTCCAAGGTCGTAAAAGGACTTCGGATGGAATATGCCGAAACCCGGCTTGTTGTGGTATATGTGAACGGGCAATATTGGGGAATCTACGACCTGAACGAAAATCAAAACGAGGATTATATGGCGACCCATTATGGTGTAGACCCGGATGCCGTAGATATTATCCGCCGCAATATCCAGGCTCTTGCAGGCCGAAACAGCGATAACAAACGGGTTCGGGCCTATGCGCAATCCACCGACCTTTCCAGCAACGCCAAATATGCGGAGTATATTCAATGGGTAGATCCGGACTATATTTCGGATTATCTCATTGCCCAGACCTTTTTTGCCAACGGCGATATGTTTAACCAAAAATACTGGCGCAGCCAGGACTATACGGTGCGCTGGCGGCCGGTCTATTACGATTTAGACTATGCTCTTTCGGCTTCCAGCCCCACGCGGAATATTCTGCCAAGCTATTTTAACCCGGCAGGCATTCCTTCCCAAGACGGTTCTCTTACCAATATGGATCTATATGTGGGCCTTCGTAAAAATAAAGGCTGGTGCGAGGCGTTTGGAGAGCGCTATGTATACGTTGTCCGCAATTATTTCAATCCGGAGCGCACCACCGCCATTCTGGACGAAATGGCAGCCCAACTTCGGGAAGAACTCCCCCGCCATATCCAGCGCTGGGGTGAACTCCGTTCAATGAGCGCATGGGAGAGCGAGATTGCTTCCCTTCGCAAATGCCTCCAGGAGCGGCCGGAATATGCGCTTAAATACCTGCAAAAGGAATTCGGCTTTTCGGATGCGCAGATGGCTGCTTGGGAGGCGAAGGCGCTAAAAACGTCATGAGGAGACAAACGGCTGAATATCGCATTCGGCCACAGAAAAAGGGCCGTGCAAACGCGCGGTCCTTTCCATTTCTACCTTTGGTTACGCTATGCGTTCCCTTATACTTTGGCGTGCTTATATGGTTCCCGTAACCGTGAGGAAGCTTACACCAGGATTTACGACCCATTCATGGGTAACGGAATCCCGAATATAGGTTGCGGCGTCTACCGTGATTTCCCCTGGGACTGTGGTAAATATGCCGGTACCGGAATCGTAGCTATAGTTGGCGGGATCGTTCCATGGTGCGCCATTAAACGTTACGGTAAGGCCAGTCAATATCGGATCGAACGTATCGGTAACGGTAACATTGTCTCCAGCCGTAGCTGCGGTATTGCCCATATTCAGGATGACGAAGGTGTAAGTCAGTTGCCCGTTCTCAACCACCGAGGACGGCGTGAGATTCTTGCTGATGGTCAAAAGCGGCAGATTTTCCGTATAGATGGTCTCCTTTACTTCCAGCGGCTCGGTAAGTCCGCCCCCCGAAATCATGGCAACGTTTTCTATGTTGTCGTCCACATCCAGGGGAGCATATGCATTTGCCTCTACCTCATAAATGAGCATGGCGTTCCCGTTGGCGGGCACATTGATGCCAGTAATTTGAAGGGGTGGCCCAGCTGTGACAGAAGGAGCCGCCTGTATGGCGCCATTGATATAATATCGTATGGAGCCGGACACATAAGTAAGGGGGTATAAGGTGGTTCCGCTATAGGGATAGGCCCCTAGGTTATCTTCAATTTCCAATCCGGTGAAAGGGGTCGCCCCTGTGTTGACGATGCTGATTACATAGGTCACATCATCATGGGCCACGTAATCATCCATTACGGCAGTTTTTGTCGCCACCAATACGTCAAGCAGTTCCCCCACAACGACGTTGGAGTTTGTGGTAGTATTGTTATACGAAAGCGTGGCTTGATTTGTAAAGGTTGCCATTGCTCTGGTTCCTCCTTGTTCTTAGCAAATGTCGTTTGCACTATCAATGTATTCATGGAGAATCTATGTTGCCACAGCGCAAGTACCGTAATTTGCAGTATAAAAAAAGCCACCCGCAAGAATAACCTTGCCGGATGGCCATTGTGTCCGCTGATGTATAAATATACTATTCCTCTTCTTCGGGCATGGCGGCGTTATGGAAAACCTCCTGCACATCGTCATTGTCGTCAAAGCGTTCCAACATGCGTTCCAGTTTTTCCACCAGCTCCGAATTTTCCGTAGCATCTACGGTATTTTGGGGAATCATGGATATTTCGGCGGAAAGGAAACTATATCCCGCGCCTTCTAGCGCCTCCCGTACATCTGAGAAAGCAGCCGGGCCCGTATAGACCTCAAATGCATCGTCCATGGGGACGAAATCCTCCGCACCCGCTTCCAAGACCGCCATCATAAGCTCATCCTCATCGATGGACGCACTGCGCTCAATGACCAAGATGCCCCTTTTATCAAACATCCAAGCCACGCAGCCCGTTGCACCCATAGAGCCGCCGCTCTTATCGAAGATATGGCGGATTTCGGCCGCCGCACGGTTGCGGTTATCCGTCACCACCTCCACAATTACGGCAGTGCCGCCAGGCCCATAGCCTTCGTACGTGATCTCTTCATAATTCACGTTGCCCGACTCGCCCATGGCTTTTTTAATGGAACGGCTAATGTTATCGTTGGGCATGTTGTTAGCCTTGGCCTTCGCGATTACATCCCGAAGCTTCGAGTTATTGGCAGGATCGCCGCCGCCCTCCTTGACCGCGATGGCGATCTCTCGGCCTATCTTTGTAAATACTTTACCGCGAGCCGCATCGGTCTTATTTTTTTTGTTTTGGATGTTGGCCCATTTTGAATGTCCTGACATATATGCTCTCCTCCAAAGCTCGTAAGTATATGAACGGTTTATTATAGCACTTCTTCAGCGAACTCTTCAAGTGTCCAAGCCTATCTCTTGCATTTTTTCCCGCAGCGCTTTCATATCCTCCCAGGCCTCCCGTTTCTTAGAGGGATCCCGCAGCAACGCCGCGGGGTGATAAGTGGGAAGAACCCACACGCCCTTTTTGCACTTCCAACTGCCCCTATCTCGGGTAATCCGAACCTCTGGATCAAAAAGGTATCGCGCCGCTGTTGCGCCCAAGCAGACCAAAATAGCAGGCCGCACCAAAGCAAACTGGGCACGCAGATACGGCAGGCAGGCCTGCGCCTCCTCATTGGACGGAACGCGGTTATTCGGCGGGCGACATTTTACAATGTTGGCGATATATACCTGCTGCCGATCCAAGCCGATAGCTCCCAGCATCTTATCCAGCAGCTGGCCGGCCCTGCCCACGAAGGGATGGCCCGTCGCATCCTCGTCTTTGCCGGGTCCTTCGCCCACCAGCATAACCCTGGCATTCGGATCGCCTTCCCCCACTACGACATGGGAACGGTCTGCATGAAGGCAGCACAAGCGGCAATCCTCCAATTGTTCACTGAGTACATGCCAGTCATAATGCGTCGTCATATTGCCTATGCTTTCTCCAATGCTTTATCTACAAACAATAGAATATCCTGCATAACGTCCTCCCGGTTTGTCTCATTAAGCAGCTCGTGCCGGGCATGGGCGTAAAGATGAAGCTCCACATCATGGCCGGTTTGCACAAGCCGGTCGGCCACAATTTTTACGCCCCCCGCCTCTTTTCCGCCTACTGGGTCATCCAGCCCGGAAAGGAGCAAAATAGGAACGTTCGGCACCCTGGGCGCCCAATTTTTTTTGGATATTTCCATCAGGCCCTGGAATAGATCCCGGTATCCTGCGGCCGTAAAGGGGAAGCCGCAATCCTCATCCACCACATAGGCATCCACCCGTTCCATATCCCGGGAGAGCCAATCAAAATCCGTACGGTTTGGCTGGAAAGGCGAATTGTAAGACCCCGTTGCCAGCTTTGCCAGCGACGGGCTGGGGAGACCGCCCCCGGTTTTACGGATTTCCCTTTCGGCCAATCTTTTCCCCAGCGCCAGCACCGGATTCGGCCCTGCCGTGCCCATAAAAATGAAAGCGTGAATTCCTTCCCCATGCCGGGCCGCATAGGAACGGGCAAGGAAGGATCCCATGCTGTGCCCCAACAGCAGGATGGGAAGTTCCGTATACGCCGCTTCTATGCGCTTACGCATAGTATGGATGTCCGCAAGGAGGTTGTCCCATCCGGTTTCCGGGCCAAAGTATCCCTTGGCAGCTTCAGCCTTCCGGCTTTTTCCGTGAGAAGCATTGTCAATCCCCGCCACCACAATCCCATGGGTGTTTAGGAAGCGGGCGAATTCATCATAACGCAGCATATATTCGCTCATGCCATGAACGATTTGAAGAACTGCTCTTGGGGATTCGCAGGGCCAGATGTACCCGTGAGAATCGCAAACGCCCGTGGCGGAAGGAAAACTGATTTCGCGCATGGGTAATACCTCCTTAACATGCTATTCTTCTTCATTAAAGTAGCAAGAGAACCTATTAGTTTTTCTTATTGCAAAAAGGAAACACTTAGATTATAATTATTAATTATAGGTGTTTTACGTTGCAATTTCAATATACTTTCATAGTTGGGAGGTAGGTAATAGCATGCCAGCCGATTTGGACCTATACAGCATTTTCTGTACGGTGGCCCGTTGCGGCAGCCTTTCCCATGCGGCCAGAGAGCTTTATGTGAGCCAGCCTGCCATAAGCCAATCCATGCACAGGCTTGAATATATGCTGGGCTGTACCCTTTTCACCCGTACCAGCCGAGGCATTACCCTCACCAGCGAAGGTCGCATGCTTTATAGCTATGCGGATAAGGCCGTTAGTCTCATTGCCGCAGCGGAGGACAAGCTGAATCGTATGCGAACCCTGCAATCCGGCGGCCTCATGATCGGCGCAAGCGATACCCTATGTCAATTCTTTCTTTTACCATATTTGGAAAAATTTCATACGGAATATCCCGAAGTCCAGCTTCAGGTTACGAATCGTACAACGCCCGATACCATTGAGCTTCTAAAAGTAGGCAAGGTGGATATCGCCCTGGTGAATCTTCCCGTGGATGACAGCGCCCTGTGTGTACGGGATGTGCTGCAAGTACATGATGTGTTTGTGGCATCTGAGCGATTCGCCCATTTTAAGGGCCGCCCCGTTTCTATGAGCGAACTGGCCAGGGAACCATTGGTGTTGCTGGAGCAGGCTTCCAACTCCCGTAAATATTTAGACGATTTTGCCTCCGTATGCGGCATTACCCTGCATCCTGAAATCGAACTGGGCGCCCACAGCCTTTTGGTTGAATTTGCAAAAATCGGCTTGGGTATTGCCTGCGTTACCTATGAATTTGCTGCCGCCGCCATCCAGAGCGGGGAGCTTTACGAAATTGAACTGAGCATGCCCATGCCCCCTCGAAGCATTGGGCTGATCTCTCTGGAAGGCGTTCCGCTTTCCGCCGCGGCCGACCGCTTTATCAGCATCGTTATGGACAGCCGCTCTGCGGAAGAGGTCTAATTGAGGAGAGCGTGCGCCATGCCACAGCAACCATCTACCAAACCTTCCATATTGCATCTGTATGGCCTAGTTATCGGGGCCATCCTTCTATGTTTGACGATTTTCTCCGTTACGTATGCGGGCGGCGGCGCCGAAGTGCTCTCTGCGGAGCAGCAGGCCCAAGAAGCGGCGGAACTTGCCGCCATGCCCACCCCTTCCCCCACGCCCGAGCCTCCTAAGGTGTCTACGGCGGGGCGGCTTATTCCCTACATGGAAAACAATCTCTGGGGTTATAAAAATACCGCCGGTGAAACGGCTATTCCCGCCGCATATTCCGATGCGCAAGAGTTTATGGACGAAGTGGCGTTTGCGGCCCAAAATGGTCTCTATGGCCTAATCGACCGCAACGGCGCTTGGGTGGTAGAACCTTTTTGGAACGGGTTTTTGCCTTTTTCTGATGGCCGCGCGGCAGTGGAAAGCGGTGAAAAATGGGGATTTATTGACGAAACCGGCACCCTCGTCATCGATTATCAATTTCGGGAAGTAGGCAGCTTCTCCTGCGGGCGGGCTATGGCCCGTACCGGAGGCAGCTACGGTTATATCGACCCTCTGGGCAATATAGCGATTTCGGAAAAGTTCAGCGTAGCAGGATCGTTTAACGGCGATGTGGCCTTCGCCAGCGCAGGCGGCAGCACCTATATTATCAATAAGGCTGGCGATCCTCAATATACCTTGGACACCGGCCTATCCGCAACGGCTTACAGCGAGGATTACGCCCTGGTTCAAAATGGCGGTAGCTTCTATTTTATTACCAAATATGCTCGCCGTGCGTTTGATGGGACATATGAAGATGCCTTGTCCTTCTCCAGCGGATATGCGGCGGTAAAAATGGATGGTTTGTGGGGATATATTAACGCAAAAGGTGAAACGGCCATCCCTTCCCAATTCATCAATACAGCTTCCTTCTCCAACGGCATGGCTGCGGTGCAAAACGAAGAAGGGCTTTGGGCTTATATCAGCACCGACGGAACCATCAAGACCGATTATGCCTATACGGTAGCAGAACCTTTTCAGGATGGCTATGCCCTAGTTAAGCGTGGCGCAGATTGGTTGATCTTAAATAAATCCGGCGAGGAAGTGTTACTCTACTCCGAATTGACCCAATAAACCCCGTGTGTCCTTGTTCTGAATACATATGTCCTCATTTCATTTATTACGTATTTCTATAGGCATTCGCTTCTATTTTTCTTCTGTTTATTCTTGCTGTATCCTGAAAACAGGGTTATAATGTCCGTATATCAAGGACACAGGAGGGCAATGCTATGCAGCAAATGATGGATGCCTTGGTCAAGGCAGAGGCCGGCCGTGGCCTAAAGCTTACACAAGTGCCAGTACCCAAGCCGGGGATTGGCGAAATCCTCATCAAAATCCATAAAACAGCCATCTGCGGAACCGATGTCCACATCTACAATTGGGACCCCTGGAGCGTTCAGCATATTCACCCGCCCATGGTCATCGGCCATGAATATGTGGGCGAGGTAGCGGCTTTGGGGCCCGGCGTTTACGAACATCATTATGCAATCGGCCAGCGAGTCAGCGGAGAGGGGCACATTGTCTGCGGGCATTGCCGCAACTGCCGGGCGGGCAACGGCCATTGGTGCAAATTCACCAAGGGTGTGGGCGTGGATAGGGAAGGCGCCTTTGCCGAATACCTCTGCATTCCTGAAACCAACGTAATCCCCATTCCGGACGGCATTCCGGACGACATCGTCTCCTTCTTCGACGCTTATGGCAATGCCACCCACACGGCCACCATGTTCGACGTGGTGGGCGAGGATGTTCTGATTACCGGCGCCGGTCCCATCGGCGTAATGGCGGTTGCCATCTGCGTACATAACGGAGCGCGGCGGGTTGTCGTTACGGATGTAAACGATTACCGCCTGGGCCTTGCCAAAAAGATGGGCGCTACTGCCACCGTTGACCTTCGTTCGCAGAAACTGGAAGATGCCATGGAGGCGCAGCACATTATTGAAGGTTTTGACGTTGGCTTGGAAATGAGCGGCAATGGGGCCGCCTTGAACCAGATGCTCAAGGCCATGCGAAACGGCGGAAAATGCGCGCTTCTCGGAATCGCGGGGCCGGGCACGGTCATCGACTGGAACGATGTTATCTTCAAGGGCTTGACTTTGCAGGGTATATATGGCCGAAAGATGTTTGAAACATGGTATCGCATGATGGCCATGGTGGAAAGCGGACTCGATCTTTCCCCGGTTATTACCCACCGTTTCCATTATACGGAGTTTGAAAAAGGCTTTGAGGCTATGAACAGCGGCCAGTCCGGCAAGGTCATTTTAGATTGGACAAAAAAATAAGGAGGCGCGGCATGAAGGACTGCATCAAGTATTATGAAACGCAACTCGCTTCTATCCGGGAGGCTGGCACGTATAAGGATGAACGCATCATTACAACACCGCAGCGTTCCCGCATCGACACCACGGTTACCAACGGCGTTCTCAATATGTGCGCCAACAACTATTTGGGTCTGTCCGATAACCCGCAGGTTATTGCCGCCGCAAAAGCGGCCTATGACAAATGGGGGTTTGGCCTTTCCTCCGTCCGTTTCATCTGCGGCACCCAGCAAATCCATAAGGAGTTGGAAAAGAAGCTGGCGGATTTTCTCCACATGGATGACGTGATCCTCTAGTCTTCCTGTTTCGATGCCAACGGCGGCCTTTTTGAAACCCTTCTCACCGCTGAAGACGCCGTCATCTCCGATGAACTGAACCATGCCAGCATCATCGACGGCGTGCGCTTGTGCAAAGCGAAGCGTTTCCGCTATAAAAATAACGACATGGCGGATCTCAAGGCCAAACTGGAAGAGGCCAAGGACTGCCGCATCAAGCTTATCGCCACCGACGGCGTGTTCTCCATGGACGGTTATATTGCCAACCTGCAGGGAATTTGCGATTTAGCTGATGCATACGGCGCTTTGGTCATGGTGGACGATAGCCACGCCGTTGGCTTTATGGGCGAACACGGCCGTGGTACCCATGAGGCCTGCGGCGTAATGGGCCGCGTGGATATCATCACCGGCACCTTGGGCAAGGCCCTGGGCGGCGCCAGCGGTGGCTACACGGCAGCCCGTAAACCCATTATCGACCTGCTTCGCCAGCGCAGCCGGCCTTATCTTTTCTCCAATACCTTGGCGCCCGCTATCTGTGCAGCCAGCATTCAGGTGATCGATATGCTCAGCGCCTCCACTGCCCTTCGGGACAAGGTTCACGAGAACACCCGCTATTTCCGTACGGGACTGGCCAAGCTTGGGTTCGACGTGCCCGAAAGCACCCATCCCATCGTTCCCGTCATGCTCTATGACGCGAAGGTAGCCCAGGAATTTGCGGCGCGCATGCTTCAAAAGGGCGTATACGTGGTGGGCTTCTTCTATCCGGTGGTACCCCAAGGCAAAGCCCGCATCCGTACGCAAATCAGCGCCGGCCACACCAAAGAGGATTTGGATTTTGCCATTTCCGCCTTTGCCCAGGTCAAAGCGGAAATGGGCATCTAACCATCTTGCCCGCCTGCCAAATGCTGCGAAATTTTCCTTGCAATACGGGGCTGAACGTGGTAGAATAGGCATGTTTGAGATTTGAATTATCGCTCGTATTCGGTAAGGAGGTGGAAAGCATGGGCAAATATTGCGAAATATGCAACAAGGGCGCTATGTCCGGCAATCGGGTGAGTCATTCCAACCGTAAAACCAAGCGGACTTGGGCTCCTAACGTGCAAACTGTGCGCGTATTGGTAAACGGTTCCCCCCAAAAGCTGAACGTGTGCACGCGCTGCCTTCGTTCCGGCAAGGTCGAGCGCAGCATATAAAGCGCGCGGCGTGTAAGATGCGGCAAGTTGCCGCTGGGATGAATAAGAAAGTTGGAACATGTGCCCGGTATCGTTTTATTTCGATACCGGGTTCTGTTTTTTGACATGAAAGGAGGCTTTGCATTGGCAGCCGTATATCTTGTTACCGGCGCTGCCGGGCATCTCGGCAATACCATTGTGGCGGCGCTGTTGCGCCTTGGGGAACAGGTGCGGGCCCTAATCATGCCAAACCAAAACATTCCCCCTACCTTGCGAGGCGCAAAAATCTACACGGGGAATATCTGCGATAAAGCCACCCTGGCTCCCTTCTTCCAGACCCAGCCGGGCGATACCGCCAGCGTAATCCATTGCGCCGGAATTGTATCCATTGCGTCCAAATTTCAAAGGATCGTATACGACGTAAATGTAAACGGCACCCGTAACATCCTCGCATGCTGTAAAGAATACGCCGTGCATAAACTCGTTCACGTAAGCTCCGTCCATGCCATTCCCGAGCTTCCGCATGGCCAAACCATGGAAGAGATCGACCACTTTGATCCGGATAAGGTCGTTGGCCAGTATGCCAAAACCAAAGCGGAGGCCACCCAGCTTGTCCTTGACGCGGCACAGAAAGGGTTAAATGCCTCTGTGGTTCACCCTTCGGGCATCTGCGGCCCGAATGATTATGGCCGCGGACATATGACCCAGCTTTTCAAGGATTATTACCGGGGGGCACTCCTCGCGGCGGTAAAAGGCGGCTATGATTTTTGCGATGTGCGGGATGTTGCCCAAGGGATTCTTGCCTGCGCAGAGCATGGCCGGGCCGGGCAATGTTATATTCTCTCGGGCGGCTTCTATGCCGTGCCCCAATTGTTGCAATATTTCCAAGAGGTCACAGGGAAAAAACCCGTAAAAACCGAATTACCCATTTGGTTTGCCAAGCTCACCGCCCCCCTTTCGGAAGCTTATTACAGGCTTCTCAAACAGCCGCCCCTTTACACGCCCTATTCCCTCTACACCCTTACCAGCAATGCCAGTTTTTCCAATGAAACGGCAATGCGCGAGCTTGGATATTCCGTGCGGCCCATGCGGGAGACCGTGCTGGATATGATGACCTGGCTGCAAGCGCAAAAGCTTCTTTAACGTCTTATTTTATAAAAACGAGGTGGGAGCCAAACGGCTTTCCACCTCGTTTCGTTGCCCCCCGGGAGCCACTTCTGTTAAAGCGAAATAAAAATCCAAATTCGAAAGCCCAACGTTACGAAAGAGGAAAGAATCAGCGCCAGTATGAAGCTCGCCTCGCAGAGCAACAGAAACCCCATGCAGCAAAGGAATACAAGCCAGCACCGTAGGGCACGGCGCCGGAAGCATCGCCGCCGAAAATAGATTACGCTTGGCCGCCTCTGCATGGTCTTCCCTCCCCATCTCTGTCTTACTACATACTACGCGGAAACCTCGCCGGGGGTGCGTACACCATACACGGCTCCAGGGAATACATTGTATGTATATCACTGTGGGGAGGAACATCATGGCAGAAACCATTGTGGAGGCAAAGAATATTTGCCTTACTTACCATGAAATAAACGGCGAAACCCGCGCCGTTGACAATTTGAGTTTTTCCGTGGCCCAGGGGGAATTCGTCTCCATCGTGGGCCCGTCCGGCTGCGGCAAAACCAGCGTGCTCTCCATGCTAGCCGGGCTGCTTAAGCCCAGTTACGGCCAAATCCGCATTGCGGGGGGGCGGCCCGGTTATATGCTCCAGCGAGACCATCTGCTGGATTGGAGAACCATAGAGGGAAATGTGCTGCTGGGTCTGCAAGTTCAAGGCCTGTTAAATGCGGAAACCTATGCCCATGCCCTTTCTTTGTTGGACACCTATGGGCTTCATGATTTCATTCATAGCTACCCCCGCCAACTTTCGGGCGGCATGCGCCAAAAAGTTGCGCTTATCCGTACCCTGGCTTGCTCTCCAGACCTACTTTTACTCGATGAACCCTTTTCCGCTCTGGACTATCAAACCCGCCTTACCCTGGCGGACGAAATTTACGCCATCCTCCGCCAGGAAGGAAAAACGGCGATCCTTGTAACCCATGATATTGCAGAAGCGATCTCCATGAGCGACCGGATTCTGGTGTTCACAAAAAGGCCCGCACGCCTTAAAGCCGAGCATAGCATCAGCCTGCGTGCGGCGGCTTCGCCGCTTCGCCGTCGTAACGCGCCGGAATTCAAGGAGTATTTTGATACCATCTGGAAGGAGCTGGACCGCAATGTTTAAGCATAAGGATCTTCGAAGCGCCGCTTACAGCCCGGAACACCGGGCATATTTGAACGCGCTGCAGCGAAAGGATCGTTTTATTACGACCATGCGCTATGTTTTGCTGCTTGCCTTTATTTTGCTCTGGGAACTGGCGGCCTACCTTGGATGGATCGATCCCTTTATCGGAAGTTCCCCATCCCGCCTTTGCGCGGCGATTCTGCGCCTTTATCTTGCAGGCGACCTTTGGTTGCACATTGGCGTAACCCTATTGGAAACGGTGGTAGGCTTTCTGTTGGGCACGGCCCTGGGTACCTTCATCGCCATCCTGCTCTGGTGGAGCGCCACCTTAAACCGAATTCTTGACCCTTACTTGGTGGTGCTCAACGCACTGCCAAAGATCGCCCTTGGTCCTATCCTGATCGTCTGGTTTGGGGCGGGTATGAAGAGCATCATCGTCATGGGCCTGCTGATCTCCCTCGTGGTCACCATCATGACCGTGCTGGCCGGCTTTAACGCGATCACCGGGGAGAAGCAGCTTCTCATGCGGACTTTGGGTGCTTCCAAGCTCCAGATTCTTACCATGGTCGTACTCCCAGCTTCCGTGCCCACCATTATGAGCGCATTAAAAATCAGCGTGGGTATGAGCTGGGTGGGCGTGATCGTAGGCGAATACCTGGTATCCAAAGCGGGGCTTGGGTATTTGATCGTATATGGCGGGCAGGTGTTCAACCTGGATTTGGTGATGGCCAGCATCGTAATTTTATGCTTGTTGGCAGCGCTGATGTACTACGGCGTGGCATATCTGGAACGCCAAATCGGCCAACGCATGGTTTAAGGTTAGGGCAATGGCAAAAGCTCCCCTTCCAGGGCGTTTCCCTGGATCGTAAGCAGCCCCATGGACCGCCGGGAGCCGCCGCGCGGCTGGCTGGGACTGCCTGGATTTAATAGGAGTATATCCCCTTCCTCATCCAGGAAGGGGACGTGGGTATGCCCAAAAAGGGCCGCCTCACACTCCAATTCCCTTGCTCTTAGATTTATACGCTGGAGGTTGAGCTTTACTCCATAGCTGTGGCCATGGCAAAGAAAGATGCGTTTTCCGCCCAATTCCACAACCCGTTCCCTTGGCCCGGCGGAAAGGGCGTCCATGTTGCCGCAAACGGCAACTACGGGTTTCCCGCCAGTTGCAAAGGATTTGGCATCCATATAGTAATCGCCCAGATGAATCCAGGCGTCCACGGCACCCGCAGCCCGGATGCAGGCGGCAATGGCCCATGCATCCCCATGGGTATCGCTGACAACGGCGATCCGCATGACCAATTATGCCTCTTTCTCTTCGCGCACCAAAGCCTCGCACAGGGCCATAAGCGCCCGTTTGCGGTGGCTTACGCTGTTTTTTTCATCGGCGCTTACCTCCCCGAAGGACTTGCCGTAGGGCGGATAGAAGAAAAGCGGATCATAGCCGAAGCCGCCCTCTCCTTTGGGGCCGCGCAGCAGGCGGCCTTCCACCTCACCCCGGACAACAATCGGCCCCTTTTCCCGCCGTGCCAGCGCCACCGCGCTAACAAAGCGGCAGCCCCGCTCCTCATCCGGCACTGCCTCCGTATCTGCTAAGATCTTCGCGTTATTTGCCGCATCGTCATGGCCATCCCCAGCGTACCGGGCGCTATATACCCCGGGCGCCCCGCCTAATGCATCCACCATCAAGCCGCTATCGTCACTAAGGGCTGCGTCCGCATCCGGAGCCGCAGCAAGAACCTCCGTGGCCTTTTTGAGCGCATTTGTTTCAAAGGTATCCCCGTCCTCTACCACGTCAATATCCAGACCCGCCTCTCGGAGGGTCTGGATATCCGTAAAAAAGTTACCCAAAATCTCTTTTATTTCCCGTACTTTGTGGGCGTTGTTGGATGCAATAATGAGCCGCATGCTTGTATTTCTCCTTTGTATCTTCAAAAATCTTTTGTATTAAAATGGGTTATTTAAACTCGTTCACATAAACTGGAGCGTTTACCTGTATGGAATGTAAGGCATAGGCCTCCCCCTCCACGTAAATATCCGTTCCATATACCGGCTCCAGCTCGTTGGCCGTAAGGGTAATGGACGTTTGGAGGGCGGCGCACAGGCCTTCCGTTTCCGATGCTTCCTTAAATTCGCCGGATAGATCCACGCAGGCCACTCCATCCGCAATATAGGCGCTCAGAAGTTTCGTGCCTTCCGGAAAAGCGGCAAGCGACGCATCCTTCGGCCCATCCAGCAGAGCTTGCATAACGGAAGAAAGGGTAGCCTGGGCCTCGGCGTACCGGGTAACAGGGACGTTAAGGCTGGCCGAAGCATTGGGGAAATAGAGGGTAATGGCATGCGCGTTGTCGCTGGAAACGGCAACTTCCCCCTCCTCCACATTGAGGGGAAGCGCGGCAAAAGCGCCGGATATATCGGTGCCGTGGGGCAATAAGGCGGCCTTGGCGCCATCCAAGGTAATGCGTACGGTTTGAATGGAATCGAACTCCGTGAGCGTATTTACGATGCCGGTAACCATCGCCTGCTCCGCTTCCGCATCCCCCAGCTTGGTAAGCCCTGCCAGATCCAAAACAGCCGCGCCTTCTTCCCCTATGCGGAGGGAAAATGTCACACCTTCCGGCACCACTGCCGTTAGCCCCATCTGGTCCGCTGCCGTTCGGTTGGAAGCGTTATCCACCAAGTATCCCAGGGCTGCCTTGCCGATGCCCTCCTCCCATGGGATGCGTTTCATGACAGGCACAATATAGCCATCGTCCGTAGCATAATAGAGAACCGTGCGGCGATAGCCGGCATCCTGGTCCTCCTCATACATAGCTGCTTCCGCTTCATTCTTTGCTTTGGAACAGCCAGCCAGCACCGCCGAGAGTGCCAGCAGGCATACCAGGGCCAAAATCCAAAGCCGATTACCCATACGACCATCCACCTTTCCCTTCGAAATACTGGTTTTTATAAAACCTATTCGTGGAAAAGGGGAAACATGCTTCATTCTTGGCGAATGGCCTTGACTTCTCGCTCCTCCGGCGTAATATAGGCCGTCTTATTGGTGGTATAAATCACCATACCCGGCTTTGCGCCGGCAGGTTTCTTCACATGTTTGCGCTGCGTATAATCCACCGGCACGTTGGAGCTCCCCCGCCCTTTGCTGTACCAAGCTGCCAGAAGGCAAGCTTCGTAAAGGGCTTCCCGGCTTGGCTGCGCGCTTTTAAGAATCACATGGGAGCCTGGGATGTCCTTTGTATGGAGCCACGTATCCTCCCCTGCCGCCTTGGCCGTAAGGGTATCGTTCTGGCGGTTATTTTTACCTACGAAGATATCAGTTCCATCGCTGGCGATAAAATGTAAGGGTTTGGAGGCCGGAAGTTTAGGCGGTTTCCGCCTGCTTTGGCGCGCCTTGATATACCCCATTTGCCGCAGTTCCTCGGAGATCTCCAGCAGTTCCCCATCTTCCGTGCATTTTTCCAAATTATCCAACTGGCCTTCCAGATAAGCCAGCTCCTCCAAAACCTCGCCCCGGCGCTCTTCCGAAATCAGGCGGGCGGCCTTGGCCTTTTGATATTTCTTATAATAACGCTGCGCATTCTCGTTGGGGGAATATTGGGGATCCAAGGGAATGGCAACCGGTGCGGGCGGGGTTACATAATAATTCATCACAGCCGCTTCCCGGGCGCCCGGTGCAACGGTATGCAGGTTTGCCGTCAGCAGTTCCCCGTATAGCCGCAGCCGTTCAATGCTCTCCTTCCCTTCGATGGCATCCTGGTATAACGCCAGTTTCTTTTCGCAGCGCTCAATATTGTTGAGCAGCACCCGCCGCACGCCCGCACCATGGCGCTGCATCCGGCCCTGCACATCCTGGCTTTCGTAAAAGGCATCCAGGGCTTCCCGCATAGTGGGCATGGGCTGCACATCAGGCAGATTGGGCCGAAATGGGTACACGCCAACCGGCTCCCCAAATTCTCCCAGCGCCAGGCTGGGATGACAGATGCCGGCATCCAGTTCCTGGTAAAAGGTATACAGGGTTTGGCCTAACGCCTGTTTTTCCGTTTCAAAGAGAGCTTGACAATCCTGCTTGTCCGTTACCAGGCTGCAAAGGGCGGCCGCCATCTGGGGGGACAGGCCGAAAAAGGCGGCTGAAAGCGCTTTATCCGCTCTGCCTGCTGAAAAGACAGCGGCAATCTCCTGTGCGGACACCTTCCGGGCATCCCGTTTATCCTGAGCGGGCGGCGGCGCATACATCTGGCCCGGTAGGATGACCCGCACAGAGCTCATGCCCGGCCCTACCCGGCGTATGGCGTCCAGAATGCGGCCCTCCTCATCCAAGAGAATGATGTTGGAATACTTCCCCATAATCTCCCCCATGAGTCTATAGGGTACTATATCACCCAAATCATTTGGGGCCTCAATGGTAATTTCCAGCACCCGGTCCATATTGGGCTGCTCCACGGACAGAATGCGTCCCCCCGCTATGCGCCGCCTAAGAAGCATGCAAAAGGCCGGCGCTTCCAAAGGGTTTGTCCGTTTTTGGTCGGTAAGTTGCGCCCTGGCATGGGTTGGATTGGCGGAAAGCAGCAAACGGTAGTTATCTCCCCCTGCCCGAACCAGAATGACAAGTTCATCTTTTTCGGGCTGGTGAATTTTATCGATCTTGCCGCCGGATAGCCGTGCAATCTCCCGGCCGGAGGCAAAAAGATTCAGGCCGTCCATGGACATAATAGTTCCCTCTCTTTTGTATGATGTGCTCTTAACCCAGCAGTTCCACCGTGGAACAGGATACCTCATAGGCCGTGCGCTCTGTTACGGTGCCGTCCGGCAGGCACTTTTGATAGCTGCGGCTTTGCAGCCGCCCCTCCACCCTCACCCGTCCGCCCACCGGCAATTCCCGGGCAAAAAGGGCGTTGCGTCCCCAGGCGATGCAGGGCAGATAGTCGCTTTTATTATAGGAACGATTTACCGCAAGCAGCATATCCCCAATTTCCCGCAGGAAGGGCGTTGTGCGGTAAACTACAGGTTTACAGATAAATCCAATAAGCTGGATGCTGTTTTCAGGAACCTCCTCAGGGCTTATGGGTTCCACAGCCTTGGCAAACACGGTAATCACCAGGCGATTGGCGCCATCCGTATGCTTGTTATACGAACGCAACTGTCCACATATGCGGATCCTGTCACCTATCTGGGGAATCCGGGGGCAAATTCGTGCAGGCAACGTGACAGGCAGAATATCCGCCACGCCGCTAAGCCGTTCTACCTGCAAACGCAAGGCGTAAAACGCTTCCCCATATAGCTCGTGATCCAGCAGCGCATCCTCGTACACCATGCCGCTCACGCACACCGTATTATCTTCATTCGCTCGCATCATCACTATAAGCTCCTAAGAAATGGTTGCTTATACATATTCAGATACGAGTATACTTATGCCCGCGGGCTTCGAATCCGCGGGCGCGTGTTTTTGTCGTTTGCCTAGAGTAAGCTGCGGCGCGCCCCTATCACCACATCGTCCAGCAGCACCATTACCAGCAGCATGCCCTTGCCGGCCCGGCTTTCGATAAGCACGTCCTCCGTGTTTACCTCGGTAATGGTTCCATGGCTTTGCTCCACCATAAAAGTATAAGGTTCCCGTACATACAGCGCAGCGGCAATGGAAACCCCATTGGAGCCATTTTTCTTGAAGTCAAACGCCTTAAGGCCCTTGCCGTTGCGCCCCTGCAGCTCATGATCAAAAATAAAGCTTCGTTTTGCATAGCCGCGGTCGGAAATGGTGAGCACTTCCCCTTCCTCTCCTACCTGCCCTGCAAAAACTACAGCATCCCCATCTTCCATCTTGATGCATTTCACGCCGCCGGAAACCCGGCCCATCATGGGGACACTTTCCCGCTCAAAGCGAATACTCATACCCTGGCGGGTGATGAGCAAAATTCCGTTCTCCCTTTCGGGTTCCACACCCATAAGAGAATCCCCGGCCTTAAGGGAAATGGCTGCCAGGCGGCGGGTTCGGGTATTATATTCGTTCCCGTCCGTACACTTAACATTGCCCTGCATTGTATAAAAATAGAGTTTTTCTGCGCATTCTTCCTCTTCAAGGCAGGCCACCACGGCCTCATCCTTTTCAAAGGCGATGAGCGCGTTGAGGTTAGCCGGGCGAGCCGTCTGCCGGGTTTCTGGAATCTCCTCCACAGCCAGCGAACAGCAGGCGCCCAAACTTGTAAAGAAGCGCAGGCGTTTATCCGTGGCTGTTTCAATGAGCTGCAGCGGAGCTTCCGCGCTGAGCTGCTCCACATTGTAAGACCGTCTGGGCAGCCTCCTTATCTTTCCATCCGGCAGCAGGGCGATGAGGACTTCCTCCACAGGCTTTACATCTTCCGGGGCGATCTCAATGTCTCCTTCCCCATCCGCAAGCTGGGTGCGGCGTGGTATGCCGTAGGTTTCCCGGATTTCATTCAGTTCCTTCCGGATGACCTGGCGGAGCTTTTTGGGGGAGTCTAAAATAGCTAGCAGCTCTTTAATCAGCGCTTTAACCTGCTTATATTCCTTTTCGATGGATAGTAGTTCCAAATTGGTTAGCCGCTGCAAGCGCAGATCCAAAATGGCCTGGGCCTGGATCTCCGTGAATTGAAAGCGGGCAATCAGGGCCTCCCTGGCTTCCTTGGGTGTTTTTGAGGCGCGAATGAGGGCGATCACCTCGTCGATATTGTTAATGGCAACCATCAAGCCTTCCAAGATGTGTTCCCGGCGTTTGGCCGCATCCAAATCGAAGCGGGTGCGACGGGTTACCACATCCTCCTGATGGCGGATATAGTGGGCGATCATCTCTTTTAAGCCCATCTGTTGGGGCTTCCCGCCGGCAATGGCCACCATATTTACACCAAAGGTCATTTGCAGGTCGCTATATTTATAAAGGTATTGCAGGAGCTTGTCCGCATCCGCATCCTTTTTTACCTCAATTACCGCCCGCATGCCCATGCGGTCCGATTCGTCGCGAATATCCGCCACGCCGGCAAATAGCGCCTTTTTCTCCTGGCTGACCTTAAGGATATCCTCCAGGGCCTTGGCCTTGTTCACCTGATAGGGGAGCTCCGTGATTACGATGAGCCTGCGGCCGTTTTTCATATCCTCCATATGGGTTTTGGCTCGCATGGTGAGCTTGCCCCGGCCTGTTTCATAGGCCGTGCGGATCTCATCACTCCGAATCAAATATCCCCCGGTTGGAAAGTCCGGACAGGGCATGGCCCCCATAAGCTTCTCCAGCGAAATGTCCGGATCCTCCATTTGTAGAAGCACCGCATCAATCGCCTCTTTTAAATTATGGGGGGGGATGTTTGTGGCCAGGCCCACGGCAATGCCGCTGGCTCCGTTTACCAGCAGGTTTGGAAAGCGGCCTGGCAACACATCCGGCTCCTTAAGCGTATCGTCAAAGTTCAAGCTGAACTTGACCGTTTCCTTATCAAGATCCCGCAAAAGCTCCAAGGCGATGGGAGCCATACGGGCCTCGGTATACCGCATGGCGGCTGCGCTGTCACCATCCACACTGCCGAAGTTGCCATGGCCATCCACCAAGGGCATCTGCATATTAAAATTCTGAGCCATACGCACCATGGCGTCATACACGGAAGTATCCCCGTGGGGATGGTATTTACCCAGGCAATCGCCCACAATGCGAGCGCTCTTGCGGTGGGGTTTATCCGGGGAGATGCCCAACTCCTGCATCGTATAGAGGATGCGGCGCTGCACCGGCTTAAGGCCGTCCTCCACCCGGGGAAGGGCTCGCTCGAGGATAACATATTCGGCATAGGGAATCATGGAATCATGCAGCACGATGTCCATGCTTTTATCAATGATGATTTCCCCGCCCATGGTTGTCTGTATGTCCTTCTTAGCCAATGCTCATGCCCCCCCTCTGCGCATCCGCCTTTTCTTCAAAGGTGTCGGCCTTATTGAAATTGGCATATTCGCTGATGTATTCCTTGCGCGGCGCCACTTTGTCCCCCATGAGGATGGTAACCAGGTGTTCCACCTCCGCCGCATCATCGATGCTAACACGGATAAGGGAACGATTTTCCGGGTTCATGGTGGTTTCCCAAAGCTGCTCCGGGTTCATCTCACCCAAGCCCTTATACCGCTGAAGGGTATAACCTTTGCCTATTTTTCGGGTGGCGACGGAAAGCTCCGCATCGTCATAAGCATAGATAACGTCCTTCCCCTTTTGCACCTTATATAGGGGAGGCAGGCCGATATATACATGCCCGTCCGTAATGAGCTCCTTCATGTATCGGAAGAAGAAGGTGAGCAGGATGGCCCGAATATGGGCGCCGTCCTGGTCCGCATCCGAAAGAATGATAATTTTATTATATCGAAGGGAGCCCAGATCGAAATCCTCCCCGATGCCCGTGCCTACCGCCGTAATGATAGAACGAAACTCCTCGTTGGCAATCACTTGGTCGAGCCTTTTTTTCTCCACGTTCAGCGGCTTGCCCCGCAAGGGCAGGATAGCCTGCGAGCGCCGGTCTCTCCCCTGCTTGGCGCTACCTCCCGCGCTGTCTCCCTCCACGAGGAACAGTTCGTTTTGCTGCGGGTTTCTGCCTGTGCAGCTGCTCAGTTTGCCTACCAGGGGCGCATTCTCCAGCTTGCTTTTTTCCCGTGCCATAGTCTTGGCCTTTCGGGCCGTTTCCCGTACTTTTGCAGCCTTCACGGCCTTATCGGTTATCTTGGAAGCGACTTCCGCATTTTTCAGATCCTCCAAAAAGGGCGTAAGTTTCTCCGTCACCACATATTCTACCGCGGGCCGGGCTTCCGTATTACCCAAGCGGGTTTTCGTCTGCCCTTCGAACTGGATGCTGCGCATTTTTAGGGAGATGATGGCCGTGAGGCCCTCCCGAAAATCCTCGCCGGAAAGAGAAGGATCTTTATCCTTGAGGATATCCACCTTGCGGCAATAGTCATTGAGCACCTTGGTAAGGGCCGCTTTAAATCCCGTTTCATGGGTGCCGCCCTCAGTGGTGGGGATATTATTCACATAGGAAAAAATGCTCTCGCTATATCCGTCGTTATGCTGCATAGCGATATCGATCTCAATGCCGTCCCGTTCGCCGCTCAGATGGATGGGTTCGTTATAAAGAGGGGTCTTGTCCCCGTTCATGTAGCGTACAAAATCGGAAATGCCACCCGCAAAACAATATTCCTTTTCCCGTTTTGCCGAATCCCGCCCATCATGGAGGGAAAAGGTTACCCCGCGGTTGAGATAAGCCAACTCTCGTAGGCGCTTGGCGATGGCTTCAAACTGCATATCCAGGGTTTCGAACACCCGCTTGTCCGGCAAAAAGGTAATCTTGCTGCCACGTTTGCGGGTACGCCCCTGCTCCGCAAGCGGAGCCATGGGCCGGCCGGAATGAACTTTCCCCTGGCTATCCTCATAGCTTCGGAATTTTTGCGCATAGGTCCTGCCACCCGCGTAAACCTCAACTTCCACGTATTCGCTCAAGGCGTTCACAACGCTGGCGCCCACGCCATGCAGTCCGCCGGAATAACCATAGCTGTCGTTATCAAACTTACCGCCCGCATGGAGCTGGGTAAACACCACCTCCACGCCGCTTACGCCCAGCTTTTCATGAATGCCTACGGGAATACCACGGCCATTATCCTCCACCGTGACGGAATGGTCTTTATGCAGCGTGACGGTCACATGGTCCGCAAAGCCGTTGGCCGCCTCATCCACAGCGTTGTCCACGATCTCCCAGAGCATGTGGTGCAGGCCCCGCACGCCGGTGGACCCTATATACATGCCCGGCCGCATGCGAACCGCCTCTAAGCCTTCCATGACCTTAATGTCGTTTACGCTGTAGTCTTTGGACATCCAATGCCTCCATTTATATAAAATTGGTTATAAGCACCATATGCGGTATACCCATCCACACATAGCCACACTACAGTATAATACGCCCTTGGGATTTGGGCAATGCATATTCTCCCCCTTTTTCCTCCACACTACATATAACGTTATAAAAGGAGCAGAACCGATGGATCATAACACAAAACTGCTGCAAAGCATTTATGAAAACGCTACCATGGGAAAAATCTCTCTGGGGCGCCTTATTAAGCGCTGCGAGGATGCGAACTTCCGCCAGGTAATGGCGGATCAGTTTGCGGAATATCACGAGATCCAGGACGAGGTGGAGAAGCTCTTTAAATCCACATACTTGGAACCAAAGCAGCCAATCCTCACCCCGCTTAAAAAGCACATATGCTTGAATTTGGCAATTGACCGGAGCTCCACCCATATGGCGGAAATGCTGATGCACGGTAGCCTTTTGGGAATTGTGGACATTGCCCGGGAACGACGGGAATGCAACGCCGCTTCGGAGGAATCTAGAGAACTGGCCACAAGGCTGCTCATCACGGAAGAGAACAACCTTCGGCGTCTTCAGAAATTTTTATAATGCGGTATGGGGCGTATCGTCCCCCGATCTACGGCAATTGATCCCCCTTATAAAACATGGCGCGGCCCAAATGGATTGGGACGCGCCTTGTTTTCCTTCATCCGGCTGTTTATTCGCCGACATACCCGCCTTTATGCAGGATGTCCTTTGCCGTTTCCCCATTGGCTTCGTTCACCAGAACAATGGGGCCGGTGCAGCCCATGCCGGATTCGGCATAGATTCCATTCTTCCAAAGGAGTTGAACCGCATCCTCCAAATCCATCACCTCAATACCGGCAATGGCCGCTGTAACGATTTCCTTCGGCGGGGCTTTGATTTGCTCCGCTGCGGCAGCCGCAGGCGCTTTCCTGGAGGCTACGCTTTCTGCAAGAAGCTTCTTGAGCCCGGCTTTGTTGGCGGCATCGAACTCCGCTTTTGCTATGGCCTGGTAATCGCCATCCACCAGCTCCGCCGCATAGGTAAGCGCGCCGGCAATCACATTTGCGCCGCTGGCCCGGGATACGATCATCACTAGGCGGTCATACCCTTCCCCCATGCCGGGGCCATAGCCGCGGCCTAGTGTTTCATAGCTGCCGCCAGAGGTTCCGGCCGAAAGCATCTTGATGATCACATTACCTGTGAGGGAATCCATCACCATCACATCCGGCGAGCCGGTAAGCACATCGTTGCCCCGCATAACGCAGCCGCCGTCCGCCCGGCCGGAAGTAGCGAAACGGATGGGATATCCACCGGCCTGTAGCGCCTTAAGAATGGTTTCGGTCTGGCGCGCGCCGTCCACGTTCAGAATCCCCACGGTAGGTTCCTCTACCCCGCAGGATTTGGCAGTGATGATGCCATAGATCGCGTTTTTTACCATCCCTTCAATCCGGTCCACGGAAGAAGTACCGGTGGTGGTAGCTAAAAACATCTCTCTGCCCTTGCCAGGCGTAAGGCACCGGCCCACAGTGGACACGCCAATGGGAAATGGATAGTGCATGGTCACAGCGCCATGGACCGCGCCGCTTTGAAGCAGCTCTTCCATCTTTTTATGGCCTTCATCCTCATTGGCGACCGCAACGGTGGTTACCCCCGCATGGTGCAGCGTGCCGATATAATACACATCCACGCCCTGTTTTGCGGCCAATACGGCGCCCTGCATGGCGTTTTCTTCCCCATGCTCGCTTCCCATACCCGTTAAGGCAATCTTGGGCCTGCCGCCCATATGCCCGCTTTCCAACGCCTGGGCCATGTCCAGGAACGTCTGGGCGATCATGGTTTTTACTTGGTCCTTTGCCATGTGCTTATCCCTCACTGTTCCTGCAAGGAGACCGCAAAATCACGCAACGCGTCCGCGATGAGGCTGCGGATCTCCGCCTTAGATACACCGCCCTCCTCCTGCTTTGCGCCCGCGTTCTTGCGCACCACAAAGGAAACGCCATCGAACAGATTGGTCATGCGGCCCAGGAACAAGCTGCCTTTCCCGATAATCATCGCCGTATTGGTTTGGCCAGCCAGAATTTCATCCCGGGCGAAGCCCAGATAGGGCGCGCCGCTGGGGATATGGCCCTGGGTAGGCGCCCAGCCGGGCATGCCGTGCTCGTTGGCAAATGTGGCCAGATGGGCCTTCTCCATATCGCCCCGCTTAACCGCCAGGGCTGCAATCATCTTGTAGTTGGAAGCGGGCACATCCCCGGCGCCCGCGGGCTTGGTGATATCGGGGTTCTGCATCTCGGCGGCATATTTGTCGATATCCGGGATCTTCATGCCGGCGCGGTCCAGAGGATCGGCCACAAGGCCCGTGATAACCGCCTGGGGAGAAGAACCTGTGCCAACCGTATGGCGGCCGATGATGCCGGTGTCGATTTCGGGGCTCACGCCGTCGTTTTCGCTAATCAATACGGCAAAGCCGCCCAGCATATCCTCAAGAACCGGCATGCCCTTGTTCACATGGTCCTTGCCGTTCATGCCCAGCTTGGCTGTGCAGCCGCCGGCCGTAACGATTACGTTCTTGTAGGTACCGGCCTTCACCAGAGAGGCTGCGGTTACCACCGCGTGGGCCGGGCCCGCGCAGAAACCGCGTATATCGCTGCCTGTGGCCGCGCTTAGACCCGCAATTTCAGCCGCGGCTTTGGCGAAATTGCCACCGCCACGCTGGTTTACATCGCCGCATGCCTCTTCGCAGCAGTCGATTACATAGTCTACTTCGCCCTTTTCGATGCCGCTGTTTTTGACGACATAGAGCAGTGCAAGCACGCTGCCCGCCTTGGAAACCAGGTTCTCATGCATCACGTGGGCGGAAAGGTTTACATCCACATCGTGGGCACGCTTAACATAGCCCACGAGCTTGCCCATGAAATAGATGCCCTCTGCATGCTCGTCATTAACAAAGTGTTCGATTTCGGAAAGCTCCACGCCCTCGCGCACCCGGGCGGCAATATCCTCACCGATGACGGCGTTGCCCAAGAAGCGGGGTTTCACATCCGCCACAAAGCTCTTTTCCAAATGCAGCAGGTCAAACACATCACATACCTGCATGAGCATATAGAATTCATCCTCGGGCATGATTTCGCCGAACTTGCCATTCCGCAGGCCGTTCTTCAAAGGCTTGTCATACCAAGGTTGGTCAATGGCGCCCAGTTCTGCCGGCGTCATGTTGCCGATGTAGGTCTGGTTGGGCGCATAGTTGAGCGTGTCGCAATAGGTACGAATGTGCTCCGGGAGCTTGAGAAGATACTCGGATTTGGGGTTCACGATGCGTTCGGTTGTTTGGGTAGATCCGTTGTGGATAACCATATCCGGCGCGTGGGCCAGGACATAACTGGTCCCCTTGATCACACTGTTCATAGTTTTTGTACCATCCATTTAAAAAATTATAGGTATTTATCTATCTTAATGAAGCGAGGGGCGCATCACACAATCCATGTCTGACACACCCCCCTTTTTGTTGATCTTAATACTTGCAGTATTGCTCGCGGATACTGGTCATTTCCTTGGCGATATCGTCAACGTCCAGAACCATCTCCATCATGCCGACCTGCTCATCGTAAAGATCAGGCGAGACCTCGCTCTTGATAGCTTCCTCGCACACATGGTATACCTTGAGTCCCAACTGGACTCCTGTCAACGGACCTGCAAAAGTGGGATCACCAGCGGTCACCGTTTCGGCGGCCAGACCGGCAGCTTCGCCCTCAGCGGCGCCCAACACCACAACGATGTTTTCGGGGCCATACTTTTCGGCTAGTTCCTTAACCCGCTTTTGATTTTCCAGATCCATTGCACCTGCAGCCGTTCAGACAAAGCACTCGGTCGAGGAGAACACGACCTCAGCGCCCGCATCCTTTACGCATTCCTCGATGGCGGGGCCTGGTATGCCGTCACGGTCACCGATGATAATGACCTTTTTATCTTTCAGCAAGCTCATCACGATTTTCCTCCTTCCTTTCAGGATGTTGCGGCTTACACCGCTTTAAGGATCTTGCCCCCTTTAAAGGGAGGCAAGATGCTTACAGTAAGTTAGAGATACTTTTTAATTAAGGCTTCGATGTTTTCGGGGGTAGCGTCGTCCTTGACGACTTCCTCCACTTTCTGGCCTTCCTTAAAAATAGCCATGGTGGGGAGCCCAAGAACCTTCAGGCCAATGGCAAGGCGCCGGGCCTTCGTGGTGTTGAGGCAGCAGAACTTGATTTTATCCCCATATTTTTCGGCCATTTCATGGACGAAGGGCATCAGAGCCTGGCAGGGCACGCAGCCATCGCCGAAAAAATCGACGAACACGGTACCTTTGGCTTGGAGCACTTCCGCTTCAAAGGTTTCTTTGGTGAGTTCCAGCATTGTCGTTCCTTCCTTTCCTATACGAACCGGCGTTTTTATACGCCCTCAATATATTTATTGGCCTGGATGGCGGCGATAGCGCCATCCGCGGCGGCGGTAACCACTTGGCGCAAGCTCTTCACACGCACGTCGCCTGCGGCAAACACGCCGGGAACGTTGGTATGCATATCGTCATCGGTAACGACGTAGCCGTGCTCCATCGTCACTTTGCCCTCGAATACCTCGCTGTTGGGGACGAAGCCGATGAAGCAGAACACGCCGAAGGTACCATCCTCTTCATCCGCAACGATTTCCGTGCGTTCACCGCTTTTCACGTTCTTTACCACCATGCTTTGCAAGATCCCGTCGCCCTTAAGCTCCTCAACCACGCTGTCCCACATGAAGTGCATCTTGGGGTTGGCAAACGCTTTTTCCTGAATGGACTTGGCGGCACGAAGCTCGTCCCTACGGTGAATGATCGTGACCTTGCGACCGAACTTGGTAAGGTACATCGCCTCTTCCACCGCGCTGTCGCCGCCGCCCACCACATAGATGTCCAAATCTTCAAA
>JAYFNX010000041.1:0-63177 GCA_034933245.1 Candidatus Pelethousia sp. | reverse complement strand
ATCCGGCGTTGCAAAAGGCGGATATGGAATGAAAAATGGCAAACCAAATTCCCCGCCAGGTGCCGAACATTGGGATAAAACGCACGGCCAAAAGGATTGCTCCGACGCCTTCAAAGATAGCCGTTCCCATCAGCGTTCGCCTTACAAGGCGAACAACGCCGCCAAGCTGCATAGAGCTTACTGTTTCCGCAAGCAGGGAGCGTTCCCGCAAGCCGATGCGCCGTCCGACGGCCAATGAAAACAGGATGGCTACGGTCATGAAGCCCAGCCCACCAATTTGGATAAGCAGCAAAATGACCAGTTGGCCAAACCCGGAAAATTGCGTCCACGTATCGTAAACCACCAAACCCGTAACACAGGTTGCCGACGCCGAGGTGAAGAGCGCATTGAGAAAAGGGATTGCCGCGCCGTCTCGGCTGGAAACGGGCAGACAGAGAAACGCTCCCCCTAAAAGAATCATGCAAGCAAACCCAACGGTCAGGATTTGCATTGCACTCCATTGCTTTCTGTTCATATGCCTACACCCCACAATTCTGCAAAAACGGGATCCAAGGATTCATCCGCATCAATCAATCGGCTGGCTCCCGCCATTTCAAAGAGCTCACGCATGGCAGGGGTATTACACCGCACGATGATATAGATTCCCGGATCTGCTTGCTTTGCCGCATGGCACAGTATTAAGTTTTTGTCATCATCCTCTGAAAGCGCAAAGAATGCTGAATAAAACCCATCCTGTGGAAAGGACAACTCCGCAAGTACGCTGCATGCTCCGCCTGCTTTTTGAATTTTTGAGGCAACAGTCGGCGCACCATAAACTAATATTCCTCGATTCGCATGCCCCTGCGGGCTGTGAACTTCACTTCCGTTTCTAATAAAGGTATCAATCCGGTGCATAATGGCATAGCCGAGCAAAACAACCCCCACGGTTGCAATCAACAACATTGTCATGCCATGTCACCTGCCTTTCCGCCGTTTAGCGTAGCAGAAAGAATATAAAGAAGATATATTAATTGTAAGCGGCGTATAATTTTTATGTTAAGAAAAATCTTTTTTCTTTTCCGGGTTAAATCCGCTTACAAATGAAGAGTATACGTCATTATACTCATCAACCGCAAGCTGAAAAAATGCATTCCCTCATCTTTTCTGCAAAAAGCACCGGCGACCGTTTTTTTGCGGCCGCCGGTGTTTTTTGCGCGTTATTTTATCGCCCGATATGTTTGCCGCTAAACGCAGCGGCTCCTCCCAGCATCTCTTCAATGCGCAGTAGTTGGTTATACTTCATAATTCTCTCCGTTCTGCAGGGAGCGCCGCTTTTAATCTGTCCCGAATTTACGGCCACGGCTAAATCCGCCATAGTCGTATCCTCCGTCTCGCCCGAGCGATGGGAAATAACAGTGGTATAGCCCGCTTTGTGGGCCATCTCAATGGTATCCATGGTTTCTGAAAGGGTGCCGATCTGATTGAGTTTGATCAGGATAGAGTTTGCGATGTTCCCATCAATGCCTTCCCGTAAAATCTCCGGGTTGGTCACAAAAATATCGTCTCCCACCAGTTGTACCTTTTGCCCTAGCTTTGCGGTTAAGGAAGCCCAGCCTTTCCAATCGTTCTCGGCCAACCCGTCCTCCAGCGAAACGATCGGATACTTCTCAACCCACGCCGCATAAAGCGCGATCATCTCCGCACTGTTGCGGCTTTCCTTTTCCCCTTGAAATACATATTTGCCGTCGCCATATAATTCGGACGCGGCAACATCTATGGCTATACAAATATCCTCCCCCGGGCGATACCCGGCCCTTTCAATAGCCTCTACGATAAGCTTGAGCGCATCTTCATTGGTTGCAAGGTCAGGCGCAAAGCCGCCTTCGTCGCCTACGGCCGTGTTCATCCCCCTGCCTTTTATGACGGATTTCAGCGTTTGGTACACCTCGGCACACATCCGTAGGGCGGCCGCAAAGGTGTTGGCGCCGACGGGCATAATCATGAATTCTTGCACATCCACGGTATTATCCGCATGCTTGCCGCCATTGAGTATATTCATCATGGGAACCGGAAGAACATGTGCATTCGCCCCGCCCATATAGCGAAACAGCGGGATATGCAAAAATTGTGAAGCCGCTTTAGCCGTTGCCAGTGAAACGCCCAAAATCGCGTTCGCGCCCAGCCTTGCTTTATTCTTGGTGCCATCCAAGGAGATGAGACGATGGTCAAGACTGCGTTGCTCCAAGGCGTCCATCCCGATGATAGCCGGCGCAATGATTTGGGTAATGTTTTCAACTGCACGCTTAACCCCTTTGCCTTGGAAACGGCTTGTATCGTTGTCCCGTAGCTCAATGGCCTCCCTGGTGCCTGTAGAGGCGCCGGAGGGTACAGATGCCCGGCCCAGGATTCCGGTTTCAAGCTGCACATCCACCTCAATCGTAGGATTCCCTCGGGAATCCAGGATTTCTCTTGCGTTTACTGCACAAATCTTTGCCATTTGAATTTCCTCCTTTGTATAAAGCATTCCGGCCCTGCCGGTATCCTTGTATCCCCTTGGTCCTTAGCCGAGCCAAGCATCATAATCGGCACCATGGAAATGAAAAAACCAATGGTCCACACATGCGTCGCAACGGCCATCAGCTTCTTCATCGGTTTTGAATTTCTTCACAGGAAATCATCCTTATATTGGTATTGTAACATGGTGACTAGATTTCATACAAGGTGTCCGTTTTCCCTTGGTAATTCTCGGCGGTGCAGCAAGCGTTCTTGTGACATGCATTAAGCGCGCATCCATACCCTCTTTTTTATTATAGGTGCAGTTACATGAAAAAAGGCCCCTTATCCGATGTGCGTTTGAAATGGCTGCCATTTATGAGCCTCCCGTTTTTTCAATAAACCATGCTCCAGTCTTTTCCAATATGGTAAACAAACTATGAATCCACCGGTTATGCCGAAAAATCGTGTGCTTTTTGTAGGAATTTGTGATATATTGATAAGCGTGGCCACGTGCCGCTGATTCCTCATAGGAGTAGATTACTGAATGCAAAAAAGTGAGGTAAGCAGGCAGGAATTTTATGCCTGCATCAACGATCTGATTCAGGACCCGCAAGTCCAAGCCATGGCGCTGATTTCGCAGCATATTGAAGAAGTTAGCCGCTTGGAACATTGCCTTTATGTTTCTTATATTGGTTTCTTGCTTTGCCGCTTTTTTGGTCTGGATCAACGGGCCGCGGCGCGAGGGGGGCTTCTGCATGATATGCACACCTCCACCCGGGATGAAGCCTTTGCCTGCCGCGCCCGTCTTTTGTTAACCCATCCCAAGACGGCGCTGAGCAATGCGGAAGATGCATTTCCCTTAACGGCAAAAGAAAAAGATATTATTGTCAAGCACATGTGGCCTCTGACCCTCTCCTTCCCTCGCTACGCCGAATCTTACCTTGTAAGCTTTGCGGATAAGCTTTGCGCGGTTGCGGAAGTGCTCCGCCTATACCGGCTCATGCGCATGGGAGAGAAACTACAGCCTGCCTATGGCGCCGTATAATTGTTTTTTCAATAAAAAAGCATATGCTCCTGTAGTAAGTCGTTGTTGGTATCTGTCCATACGGGTATCCCCCATAGCGTACCGTGCAAGAATCCATCTCGAAGTGCCTTTCGAGGTGGATTTTTTATGATTCATCATGGTCCTTTTTGTCTACGGGCTGCACATTGCGCTCGGGAAAAATGCTTCCGGGCAAAGATACCCATTTTAACAACGCACTATTTCTGAAAATTCTGGTTTCCTATTTACTTAAGTGGGAATTGATATTATAATTGGGAAATATTTTTACGGAGGCGCGAGGTATGGAAACGAAGTATATTTTTGTAACAGGAGGCGTTGTATCCGGCCTTGGGAAGGGGATCACCGCGGCTTCCCTTGGCAGATTGCTCAAGCAATGCGGCTTTAAGGTAACAATCCAAAAATTTGATCCGTACATCAACATTGATCCGGGGACAATGAGCCCCTACCAACATGGTGAGGTTTTTGTGACGGACGACGGATCCGAAACCGACCTTGACCTCGGCCACTATGAGCGCTTTATTGACGAAAATCTTACCATAAATAGCAACGTCACCACCGGCAAAGTATATTGGTCCGTTATCAGCAAGGAGAGACGGGGCGATTATCTCGGCGCTACCGTTCAAGTGGTACCGCACATCACGAATGAAATTAAAGACCGTATTTTCAGAGTCAGCAAAACTTTGGCCCCGGATTTCGTAATTACCGAGGTAGGCGGTACGGTGGGCGATATTGAAAGCCTTCCGTTCCTGGAAGCTATCCGGCAGGCATCCCTTGAGATTGGGCGAGAGAACTGCATGTACATCCACGTTACCCTCGTCCCTTACATCAGCGCATCCGGCGAACAAAAAACGAAGCCCACCCAGCATAGCGTGAAAGAATTGCTTTCCATCGGCATCCAGCCGGATATGATCGTTTGTCGCGGCGAGCACCCGCTCTCCAAAGAAAGTTGTGAGAAATTGGCCCTGTTCTGCAACGTACCCTTGGATTGCATCATTCAGAATCTGGATGCTGAAACGCTCTACGAAGTTCCCCTCATGCTTGAGAAAGCGGGAATTTTGCGTGCCACGCTCAAGAGGCTGCAGGTTCCGCCAAGGGAGCCGGATTTGGAAGAATGGGAAAATTTGGTCATCAACGTAAAGTCCTTAAAAGATAAGGGAACCGTGCAGATAGGCCTGGTTGGAAAATATATTGAACTGCACGATGCATACCTGAGCGTTGCGGAATCCCTCCGCCACGGCGGGATTGCAAACCAGATTAACGTAGATATAAACTGGATAGACGCCGGAAGCGTCACCGATGAGACGGCGCCCCGGATTTTAGGCGAGCTGGATGGAATTCTTGTGCCCGGCGGATTTGGGGACCGCGGCATTAGCGGAAAAATAGCCGCCGCAAAATTTGCCCGGGAAAATAATATCCCCTACTTTGGTATTTGCCTGGGCATGCAAACGGCGGTTATTGAGTTTTCCCGCAATGTAGCCGGCCTGCCCGGGGCCAACAGCGCCGAATTCGATCCCGATACCGCCTATCCTGTGGTGCACATTATGCCGGATAAAAAAGACCTGGAAAACTTTGGCGGCACCCTGCGTTTGGGTTCCTGTCCCTGCCTTCTGGCCGAAGGCAGCAAAGTGCGGGAAATCTATGGGGAAAACGTGGTTTTTGAACGCCACAGGCACCGGTATGAGATCAACAACCAATACCGTAAGCAACTTGTTTGCGCGGGCATGGAAACGGTAGGATTATCGCCCAACGGGAATCTGGTTGAGATCATCGAAATTCCGTCCCACCCCTGGTATATTGGCGTGCAGTTCCACCCGGAGTTTAAATCGCGGCCCAATAGGCCGCACCCCCTTTTCACCTCGTTTATCAAAGCTGCGGTCGAAAGAAAGGAAGGCAGGGGCGGCTCTGCAAACTAAGCGTGTTTATATAAGGCGTGCCGCAAAGCGGCGCGCCTTTTCAGTTTAGGAACCGATTTATAGGATACGCGCTTATCTACCGCCCCCGGCGCTTCAACATAGCAAGGACTTGGGGGGATGACGTGGCCCGTTTACATGGTTGCATTTTTCATCTTTTTCTTAAAAATCGCGATGGCAAGGATGCCGACGGCGATGGCATAGCCCAGCACCCAGAGCAGATGCGGAAGGATGGACGCATAATCCCCCATGAGCGCCGCCTTGCCCGCATCCACCGCATGTGCAAAAGGAAGCAGATAGGCGATGGTTTTGAAGGCCCCGCCCACAAGGTTTAAATCGAACCACGTGCCGGAAAGCCATGCGCTCAAATTGGTAAGCAAAGCGCCGCAGATTCCGCTTACCTGCTTATCGTTTAGCAAAGTGCCTGCCAGCAAGCCGATGCCAATGAATAAGAGGGCAGCGGGAAGCAGCGAAAGCAAGGCAAGAAGAACATTTCCGTTCAAGCGAAGGCCCAGAAACAGGGCTGCCAGCATACAAATGACGCTCTGTCCAACCGCCATGGGAACAATAGGTAGAATATAGCCGATCATAAATTCCGTGGCAGTGAGGGGCGAAGCCATCAATCTGATTAAAAAAGAAGTGCTTCTGTCCTTTGCAAGGAGCATGCCTGAAAAAAGAGCGAAGAAGGAAAACCCGAAAATTATAATACCGGGCGCAAGGGTTGTGATGGGAAAAATTTCGGTTGGAATATTTGCCTGCAGCGCCGTGAGCAACAGCAGCACAACGAGGGGAAACCCCAGGGCAAAAGCCAAGTTTAAGGGATCCCGTAATAGTTCCTTCCCGTTTCGTATGGCAAAGGCTCTTGTTCTCATTTCTTCCCCTCCGTTTCCGCGGCCAGCGCAATAAAAGCTTCCTCCAGGGAATTTGTGTTCGTTTGGGTCAGGAGCTCTGGGACCGTGCCCACCGCCTTTAACGCACCACAAGCCATGATGCCTACCCTATCCGAAAGCGTCTCCGCCTCTTCCATATAATGGGTTGTCAGGATGATTGTGGTTCTCTTTTTGATTTCCCGGATAACGGACCACAGCTCACGCCTAGCCAGCACATCCAGCCCCAGCGTGGGCTCATCCAAAAAGAGAATTTGCGGTTTGGAAATCAGCGCCATGGCGATGCTGAGCCTTCTCTGCATGCCGCCCGATAGGATCTTCGCTTTGTCCTTCGCCGATTTTGTAAGGCCCAGCAAGGCCATCATAGCCGCAGCGCTGCTGCACGCCTCCGCCCGATCCTGCCCGTATATACCGGCAATCATCTGTAGGTTTTCCTGAACGGACAGGTTGCGAGCCACCGCGGTCTCTTGGGGAGAAAGGTTGATCTTTGCTTTTACGGCCTCAGGGTTCGAAATAATGCTTTCGCCCAGCAAAACCGCATCCCCGGAGGTTGGCGCCAAAACGCAGGAGAGCATTTTGATGGTGGTCGTTTTCCCGGCCCCGTTTACGCCCAGCAAAGAAAACAACTCACCCTGGGAGACCGTCAGATTCAGCCCTTTAACGGCCATGCGGCTTTTGTATTTTTTTGTCAGCTCAAAGGTCTGTATTGCCGTCATGATCCGCATCCGCATCCTCCTCCGCTTCTTGCAAGCCTAATGCCAGAGAAAAAAGTTCGGCGAACTTATCCCCTTTCACAATTGCCAGCCCCCGCTTTTCATCCCCCAGCAGCAGAACGGTATCCCCGGGCTCAATGCCAAAGATATCCCTGGCTTCCTTTGGAATAACAATTTGCCCCTTCTCTCCCACCTTGGCAGTCCACGAATGCTTGCCCTTAGGCTGTTTCTTCATAAGTCCTCCTCTTTAAGTTTGTTTTGTATAATTCGTTATACTTATCATACTTATTATTGTCGCTCCTGTCAAGTTAGTACCCGATCCTGTTCGATTCAAAAGGTGGTTCAGGATCATAGCACAGCACGCTTTTGTCAGCAGCTGTATAAAATAAGCGTTATGGCAATCGAAATGTAGGGGTCCATTGAAATTTAGATGGAAATATACACGCCGCCACAGAAACCATGGGGTTGCATTCACCAATTTCATCTTTATATTCTTACACCTGCGTTGATTTTTTAAGTCTTGCAAGATTATAATAGAATAAACCTAATTCTTTTCAAAATTGTCAAAATGTGATTAATTTCGAAGGTTTAATATGATGAAACGCAATCGTTTCCGCACAACAATCTCGCTGCCGATTGTGTTGGGATTGGCTTTTATAATCATGATTGTCGGCCTATCCATTACTCTATATGAGAATATTACTTACAGGAAAGTTATTGACCAAGTAATCAAAATCAGACTTTCCAGCGCGATTCAAGTAATGGACAATATACTTGACGATTATAAAAGCCACGCCAAATTTGTAGCGAGAGAGTTGGCAAATAATCCCACCATCGTTTTTGACATTGAAGACGGTGACGCAACTTCTTTGCGCAAGGAAGCAAGACGGATTGTAAGCGGCTTGGATACAGGCGTTGATTTTGTTACCATTACCGATGCCCAAGGAACTGTGCTTGCGCGAACGCACAGCGAAGTTACCGGCGATTCATTGTTGGGCAATCACCCTACTAAAAACGCGCTTGCGGGAAACGAGGGAGACGGCTTTGCAACCGGGCACATTATAAAGCTCGGCATGATGACCTGTGTGCCCGTTTTCGATATAAACGGCAACATTGTCGGTACTGTTACGACCGGTTTTTCATTATCGGATGGAGCTTTCATAAATAAAATGAAAGAGATGACCGCAAATGATTTCTCCGTCTTTCTCGGAAATGAATGCGTCAGCACAACTACAACATCCAGTCATTACTTGGCGCAAGGGGAGCAATCAAATTCCGTCGATTTAAACTCTGTTTTGGAAACGGGAAACACGTTAATAACAAAAATACGTTTGGATTCGGAGTACTATGCCGCATATACGCCCATTAGAGGTTGGGATGGCAATGTGATTGGTATTCTTGCAACCAGCATTCCCATGGCTGAAATTAATGGCGTAGTCAGTCAAATGAATGCAAAAATACATATTTTTGTATTGTTTTTCATATTGTTGTTTTCACTTATCGGGAGCGCTTATCTTCACCGGTTTATTATTAAGCCGATTCAAAGCCTTTCTGTGTTTGCTTCGGCGGTGGCCGAGGGGGCGTGGTCCCGGGAGCTATTATACAAATCAAAAAACGAAATTGGCATCATAGCGGACACAATGCGTTTATTGGTAGCAAAATTGATTGTCAATATAGAGGAGCGAGATAAAGAAATTACGCGAAGAGTAAATGAAATAACACGCACAAAAAAAGCCACAATTATGGTGCTGGCTTCTATCGCAGAATCCAGGGATAATGAGACCGGGATTCACCTTCAGCGCACCCAGCTTTATATAAAAGAGCTTGCCGAATATATGAGTAAAATGGATCCATATAAAGAAACGTTGAACCCGGAAAGAATCAGAACCATTATCCTAGCTTCGGTTCTTCATGATATCGGTAAGGTTGGTATTCCGGATCATATTCTTCTAAAACCCGGCGCATTATCGGACATGGAATATGACATTATGAAGAGTCACACCGTCATTGGTTATCACGCCCTGTTGTATGCCGCAAAACACATAAGCGATACGGATAATCTATTAACTTGTGCAAGCAAGATTGTCCATAGCCATCACGAGAAATGGGACGGTTCGGGCTATCCCAAAGGGCTGTCTGGAAAAGATATCCCTTTAGTCGCAAGAATGATGGCTGTCGCAGACGCATATGACGCTATCACAACAAGGCGTCCCTATAAAAAGCCTCTTACGCATGAGGACGCAGTGGCGAGCATAACAGCGGATTCCGGCAAGCACTTTGATCCCGATGTGGTAAGTGCTTTTCTTGCGATTCAGGTAAAATTTCAGGAAATTCGTGAGAAATACGCAGATGAGATATAAGCCCGGAGGATCATCTGCCGCATCAGGGGGAAATCATGTTTTTCTTTGATGGGGGTTGCGTCGTTGGTCATATTAGGAATCCGGCCACCCGCATAAAAAAGAGGCATACAAAAATCCGTCGTATAAAAACGACGGATTTTGTTGGTGCGGTCGATGGGACTTGAACCCATACGGTCTCCCATACGCCCCTCAAACGTACGCGTCTGCCGATTCCGCCACGACCGCACAACTGCACGAATTATTATACTGGTCGTGTCTGAAAATGTCAATACCTTCCCCCTACCTTTTTAACTATTTTTATCCGCGCCTTTTCGTATTCTTTTTGCGAAAAGCCTGATAGGGCCTGCTGGGTTTGGCTTCATTATGATGCAAGCAAAGGTGTGCGAATAAGGGAAATCCTACCTTCCTTTATTATTTTTGCCCAACGGCTCTATCATTTTGAACTCCCTAGTAACATATTAAGCTTTCCAGCAATATGATAAACCAACAATTGCAGGGAGGTTCTTTGATTTCATGAAACGATACATTGCATGGTGTATGTTGGTGCTCATGCTCCTTATGGGCTGCGTGGCCTGCAACAAAACGGAGAGCTTGCGGCACGTAACCATCAACGAGGTAACCCGTTCGGTATTCTATGCGCCGTTGTATGTGGCTGCTGCCAAGGGTTATTTTGAGGCTGAGGGCATGGAAGTGGAAATCGTTACCGGCGGTGGAAGTGACAAATCTATGACGGCCCTTTTGGCAAGCGAGGCAGACGTAGCCCTGATGGGTCCCGAAACTGGCATATACGTGGTGAATCAAGGCCAAGAAAATCACCCCATGATTGTAGCCCAGCTCACCAAGCGGGACGGCTCCTTTTTGCTGGGCAGAGAGGCGAACGCGTCCTTTGATTGGGAAGAGGTACGAGGCAAAGCCATTATTGGCGGCCGCCCTGGCGGCATGCCATATATGACCCTTCTGTACGTGCTCCGGCAGCATGGCTTGGAACCTGGTAAGGATGTTGAAGTTATCAGCAACATTCAGTTCAGCCTAATCGGCGGGGCTTTCGAAGGCGGCACCGGAGATTATGTGGCCCTCTTTGAGCCCTTGGCCAGACAGTTCCAGTCTCAGGGGAAAGGTCATATTCTGGCCAACATGGGTTTGGAGAGCGGCGAGGTGCCCTACACCACTTTCATGGTTCGACAAGAGACCATCGAGAAGGATGCGAAATTTGTTGCAGCCTTCGTCCGTGCCATTTATAAGGCGCAAAAATGGGTTCAGACAGCTTCGGATACGGAAATCGCGGAAGCCATGCAGGCCTATTTCCCGGATACGGACCTTGCCACGCTTGCCGCCGTGGCCAAGAGCTACCGCGCTACGGACAGTTGGGCAAAGGACCCCATCATGACCGAGGATTCCTTTACACGCCTTCAGGATATCATTGACGGGGCCGGTGAACTCACCGCTCGCGTTGCACTGCCCGATCTGGTGGATAACAGTTTTGCCCAGGCCGTTGTGAAAGAAGTAGGTTAAGTATTCTTCAGAAAAGCGTCCTGCGTCTCCTTTTCGGGATTTCCAAGGGTTGCTTGCACCGCGCTGCATGCGGATGTGCATGCTATACCCGCAGGCATCTAGCGACGCGGCAAGTATAGACGCCATAAACCATCCCAGGGCTGCCTTTCGTCCTCTTTTTGCGGGCGGGCAGCCTGTTTTTTGTTGCAGTTTCGGATAAAAGGCCCTATAATGGATGCTATGTATAAAATCCACCCGGTTGCGAAAGAAAGGATTCCCCATGAACCAAGCTTGCACGCCTCCTCGGAACGATCTGGAATTACAGGCCGCCCTACAGCGGCAATTTGATGGCATTATGTCCGGAGATCCCCGCCGCATTATGTACATGCTCGCCCCAAAGCTGATATCCGTCAATTACGCCGGGCGCGAGTCCTGTGTTGATTATAAAATGGAGCCTTGGATGCTCAACGCCGTGGGTATTCTCCATGGCGGCGTCCTCTCCACCATGCTGGATAGCACCATGGGTAACTTCAGCCGCGCTTTCAGCGCGAAATCCATCCTTACCCTGAACCTGCAGCTATCTTTTTCCGCCCCGATTTCCCCCAGCGAAGAATGGGTGCATACCCAGTGCAGGATTACCTCCATCACCAACCGTTTCACCCATCTTATTGCCACTGCCTGGGCCGAGTCTGGCGACACCGCCGCAACGGCTACCGGCATCTTTTATTTAAAATAATGCGATACAGCATAATATGCTTATCCGCCGGCTTAAATAGCCGACGGTTTTTTTCTGTATTAATCTATTTTTAATCATATTTTAAACAAGGGAACATATGGGATGGTTGTGTTTTTTCGGAATTTATATTACATTTATATTAACCAATTTTAATGAGGAGGTATCTGGTATGCGCTATGAAATCTGGGGTGAGCAGTTGCCTGCCGTAACCATGCATCTGGAAGCGGGGGAAAGCGTCTATACACAGCGTGGGGGCCTTTCCTGGATGAGCGATGGCATCAATATGGAGACCAACATGAAGGGTGGACTTGGAAAGGCCCTTGGCAGAATGTTTTCCGGTGAAAGTCTTTTTATGGCGACCTACACGGCACAGCGCCCCGGCGCACAGATTACCTTTGCATCCTCTATGCCGGGCAACATACGCGCGCTTCAGATAGGCCCAGGCCGTGAATACATCGCCCAAAAAAACGCCTTTTTATGCGCCCAGCCCGGCGTGACTCTTTCCGCCGAAGTTACCCGCAGCTTCAAAGGCGGTCTTTTTGGCGGCGAGGGCTTTATTCTCCAGCGCTACAGCGGCAACGGAATGGTATTTCTGGAGCTGGATGGCGCCATCCGCGAATACGACCTTGCTCCCGGTGAAATCATCAAGGTGGATACGGGCAATGTGGCAGCCTTTGAAGCCTCGGTAAGCTATTCCTCCGAAATGGTGAAGGGCTTTGCCAATGTTCTCTTTGGCGGCGAAGGTCTCTTCCTAACCACCCTGAAGGGTCCCGGTAAGGTATGGCTGCAAACCATGTCCATTTCGGAGTTGGCCAGCCGTATCATTCCCTTTATTCCAGACCGTAGCTAAAGCGAAGGAACGGGTTCTATGTATAAGCTCAAAATGCTTCTCCGCCCTGCCGCTCTGGGTCTTTGCCTTCTTCTAGCTTTGGTTTCCTGCGGCTGCTCCGGCAACAGCCAACAGGATATTGCGCAAGCGGCAGCAGAATATGTCCTTCCAGAAGCTTTTAGTTCCTCCTGGGATGGAGAGGAAGCATACGATTTCGATTATTCCTCCTCCGCCTCCGTGCATCAAACCAGCAGGAACGTTGGCTCCTATCCGGATGATAATCGGGGCGAAACCTGGACGCTGTTGCTATACCTGTGCGGCACGGATTTGGAAAGCGAAGGCGGGTACTGTACGACCAACCTCGTGGAAGCCGCGCAGGTTGCTTTGCCGGAAAATATCCAGGTGGTCTTCCAAACCGGCGGGGCCAAGGACTGGCAACTGGATTTTGTGGATAACAGCTACCTGGAACGCTACCGTCTCCAAGATGAGGGCGATGTTGTTCTTCTGGAGCAGGTTAAACGCGCCTCCATGGGCAAGCAATCCACGCTGGAGGATTTTCTGAAGTTCGGCGTAGAACATTATCCAGCGGATAAATACGGCGTCATTTTCTGGAATCACGGCGGTGGTATGAGCGGAGCGGAGTTTGATGAGCTTTATGACGCAGATTCCTTAACTTTGGATGAGCTGAACGGCGCCTTTAACGCCGTGGACACGCAGTTTGAATTTATCGGCTTCGATGCATGCCTTATGGCTACCTTAGAATGCGCCATGAACCTTTCGGATAACGCGAAATACCTCATCGCCTCCGAGGAGGTAGAGCCGGGGACAGGCTGGGATTACGAATCCATTATGCAATATCTGGTGGATAACCCCACCTGCACCGGCGCAGAGCTGGGCCAACGAATCTGCGATACCTACATGGAGAAATGCGGTTGGTATGGGGATACGGCTACCCTGTCCGTAACGCGGCTTTCCCAGGTGCCGGCCTTGGGCCAGGCATTCGACGGCATGGCGGCCGAAATGACGGGACTCACCGAGGATGTGGATGCCTTCCGCCAGTTGTCCCGTAGCATTGCCAAGGCGGAAAACTACGGCGGCAACACCCCTTCGGAAGGCTATTATAATCTGGTGGATATTGGGGATATGGTTCTCCATGCCGAAACCGTCTTGCCCAATACGGCGGATCAGGTCCTAACCGCTCTATTTAACGCCGTAATCTATAACGCGAGCGGCAGTGCCCGGGCCAATGCAAATGGGCTGGCCACCTTCTATCCCCTCAACGCCGAAAATACCGAGCTGGATGATTACGCCAAGACCGCCGCATTCTCCCAAAACTACATTCAGTATCTGGATGCGAGCAGCCGCAGTTGGAAAGCGCCGTCCAACTTTACCGGTGTGGATTTTGAGAACGCGGTGGTAGAAGCCGATGATGTAGCTTCCGTAAGCCAGGAAGCGTTCACGGTGGAAGCCAGTTCCTTTTTTGAGGGTGAAAATTACGCGTTAGAGATTGAATCCGGTGAAGACTATGTGCGCGA
Organism: Candidatus Pelethousia sp.; assembly: GCA_034933245.1. Lineage (GTDB taxonomy): Bacteria > Bacillota > Clostridia > Christensenellales > CAG-138 > Pelethousia. The sequence continues at coordinate 49,178 of JAYFNX010000041.1, read as the reverse complement.
TATATACTTCACCCTTTACTGGATGGATTACGATTACAATGAATACATGTTCCTTGGCCGAGACGATGATATCGGCTATGAGAACGGTTTGTATTTGGACAATTTCCGGGGCGTATGGCCCGCGCTCAACGGTATTTATGTAAACCTGAACCTGCTCAGCGCCACCGATACCTACAACCTTTACTCCATCCCCATTATGCTCAATGGAGAACGGATGAATCTTCGTGCGATTTACGATTGGGAGAAAGAAGCCTATCGGGTTCTGGGCGCTCTGGCGGAAAACGATGATTCCGGGGCCAGCAGCCGGGATATGCGCCGGCTTAAGGATGGAGATGAAGTCTCCATCCTGATGGATGGCATCAATTGGGAAACCGGTGACAGCACAACCTACGAAATCGGCTTTTTCACCGTAAGCGGCAAGGTAATCCTGGAAGAAATCGGCTTAGAGGATGGCGATTACCTCTATCAATATGAGCTGGTGGATATTCTGGGTGATACTTACTATTCCGCTGAAGTTCTGATGGAAGTGGATGGCGAGGATATCACGATCTACGAGGTGGAGGAAGCCTAGCCCCATGGGCGATCCCATCAGAATCGGGCTGGTAGGAGCGGTTGCAACCGCTCCTATTCTTTATGTCCTGCTATTTTGCGACCTGCCCATCCATCCGCTTGTTTTATAGATGAAGGCAACCGCGACGAAAGGATGGCAAGCAGGTGAAGCGCACGGTAGTTTTTCTTCTCATCGCCCTGCTCTCTGCGCCGTTGTACCTGCCCCGGCAGGCTCCAACCAATTGGTTCACCGCCAGATCCACCCTTCCAAGGTACGCCTTCTTTCCACAGGCAACGCTTCTTCCGCAAAACCGCCAACAACCGGTTCTTCCGTACGCGATACGCTGGCCGTAAGCGTCATTTTGCTGCGCGTTGTCTGCCTGGGAGCCTGGATTGTGCGGCACAAAAAAGATAGGGAGCCAGGGCAAAGGGCCGGATAAATCCCGGCCTTTTTCAGCTTGACAAGGCCCGCCGCTGTGTTATAATGATAACTGAAGAAAATTGCGGGAAGAATGGGCTTTGTGCCGGTCGTCACTGCATCCAAGAGAGAAACGTCAAAGGCTGTAAGCGTTTCATGCAGGGCCGTATACATACCAACCCGGGACCGTAAACGGACGAGCCCGTTATCGCTCATTTAAGTGGGTCTTTCCAAACAGGGTGGGACCGCGGACAATTGTTTTGTTCGTCCCTGGCATATGCCGGGGACGATTTTTTATTGTAAATACATGGAGGTACGTATATGAACATCAAACTTCCGGATGGCAGCATCCACCAATACCAAGACGGCATGACGGCGCTGGATATCGCCCAAGCCATTTCTCCCCGTCTTCGCAAGGCCACCCTGGCTGCCGAGCTGGATGGCCGCCGGATCGATGCTTTTGCGCCCATTCACGGGGATCACGAGCTTAAACTCCTCACCTTTGATGATGAAAATGGCCGCTGGGCCTTCCGCCACACCGCCTCTCATATGCTGGCCCAAGCAGTGAAGCGCCTGTATCCAAACGTGAAGTTTGCCATTGGCCCCGCCATTGAAAACGGCTTCTATTATGACTTCGACACGCCGGAGGGCTTTTCTTTCTCTCCGGACGATCTGACAGCCATTGAAAAGGAGATGGCGAAAATCGCCGGCGAGAATCTTCCTCTGCACCGGTTTGAATTGCCCAGGGCGGAAGCCATCGCTTATATGGAAAAGCGAAGCGAGCCCTATAAGGTAGAGCTTATTCAAGACCTGCCCGAAGATGCTATTATCAGCTTTTATGAGCAGGGTGAGTTTACAGACCTGTGCGCAGGCCCTCATGTGGAAAATACGGGCAAAGTGAAAAACGTAAAGCTCATGAGCGTGGCCGGTGCATATTGGCGCGGCAGCGAAAAAAATAAAATGCTCCAGCGCATTTATGGCACAGCGTTCGAAAAAAAGGCGGATTTGGATCAATACCTTTTCCGTCTGGAGGAGGCAAAGAAGCGCGACCACCGCAAGCTGGGCCGGGATTTGGACCTCTTTGATATTCTCGATGAAGGCCCGGGGTTCCCCTTCTTCTATCCAAACGGCATGGTTCTTCGCAACCAGTTGGAATCTTTCTGGCGGGAACAGCATGAGGCCCGGGGCTATAAGGAGATCCGCACCCCGATGATTCTCAACCGGGATCTTTGGATTCGTTCCGGCCATTGGGATCATTACCAGAATAACATGTATTTCACCAAAATTGATGATATGGATTATGCCATCAAGCCCATGAACTGCCCGGGCTCCATTCTTACCTATAAGCGGAAGATTTATTCCTACCGCGATTTGCCCGAGCGCCTGGGTGAGTTGGGGCTGGTTCACAGGCATGAGCTTTCCGGCGCGCTGCATGGCCTTATGCGCGTGCGCTGTTTCACCCAGGACGATGCCCATATTTTCATGACGCCGGATCAAATTAAAGGCGAAATCCTAGGGGTAATCGATAAGTTCCAGTGCTTCTACGACACCTTTGGCTTCAAATATGCCGTGGAGCTCTCCACCCGGCCTGAAAACAGCATGGGTACGGACGAGCAGTGGGCCCAGGCCACAGATGCCTTGGAAGAAGCCTTAAAGGCATGTGGGCTGCCCTATACCATCAATGCGGGCGATGGCGCTTTCTACGGCCCCAAGATAGACTTTCATCTGGAAGACGCCATTGGCCGTACCTGGCAATGCGGCACCATCCAGTTGGATTTCCAGATGCCCGAGCGCTTTGATATTTCCTATGTGGGCGCGGATGGTGAAAAGCACCGGCCCGTGATGATCCATACGGTGGTGTTTGGCTCCATTGAACGGTTCATCGGCATTCTCACTGAGCACTGTGCGGGTGCATTCCCCACTTGGGTCGCGCCCCTGCAGGTAAAAGTGCTTACCATTACAGGCCGGGCCGATGAGAAGGCCGCCGAAATCTGCGCCACCCTCAAGGCTGCCGGATTGCGCGCCGAAGCGGATCTGCGGAATGAGAAAATCGGCTTCAAGATTCGCGAAGCCCAGATGCTCAAGACTCCTTATATGTTGGTAATCGGCGATAAAGAAATTGAGCAGGGTGTTGTAGCCGTGCGTGGCCGCAAAAAAGGCGACTTGGGCACCATGCCTTTGGAGAACTTCCTCGCTCTCATTCAGGAGGAAATCGCTTCCAAAGCGCATGATTAATGAACCCCACCAGAAACGGGCTGCCGGCTTTTGCCGGCGGCCCGTTTTAACATGCGTTCTTTTTTATAATCTGGGATGGGTGTTATTCTTTGTGTAGGTTGACGAATCTGAATGGGAAATTGTATAATCAGTTTTAATGAATAATACCCATATTTCGCTAAATTTTGAGGTGCATTTATGACACGTATCCCCCGCATACCCTCTACACAAAGCGAGATTTCCCGAATCTATTCATCTCCAGATGGCCACCATCTGGTCTCCGCCTTCCAGGCAAAGAGTCTGCTTAAGGCGGAGAGCATCGTAGAGATGATTCATCATGCTCTTAACATGGTAGACACACGCTTGGTTGACCATGGTCTCCGGGTAGCACGAATTCTATATGCGATGCTGCAGGCGGATAACGGCTACGAGTTGCTTGAACGGCAGCGTTTATGTGCCGTGGCGCTGCTCCATGATATTGGTGCTTACCGAACGGACGAAATCGACCGTCTGCTTTCTTTTGAAGCGGGCGCGAATATGTGGAGCCATGCCATCTATGGGTATCTGTTTCTGCGGGAGCTATCCCCCTTGGACCGTTGGTCACAAATCGTTCTCTACCACCATATGCGCTATGATAAATTTATCGGCGTTGATCCGGAGATCGCCCGCCTTGCCCAGATGTTGCATGTAGCGGACAGGGTGGATGTATATCTTTTGCGAAATCAACAAGCGGATCATGAAGATATTTTAAAGGAACTGCGCAAAAACATTGGTTCGCTCTCCTCGGAGGCGATTGATCTATTTGATGCTGCGGATCAGCGCTGGAACCTTATGGACAACTTGCGGCAGGGTGTTAAGCTCTTGGATGTGTTTCACGATATTTCTGTGCTCGAGGACAGGGCGGCCCAGTATCTCCAAATGCTGGTACATGCCATTGATTTCCGCAGCCGCCATACCGTGACCCATTCGATAAATACGACCCATATCTGCTGTCTGCTTGCCCGCCGCCTGGGTTTAAACCCGCTGGAAATGGATCAGATATATAGCGGCGCCTTGATTCATGACCTGGGGAAAATCGGCATTCCGCTGCATATCTTGGAGAAGCCGGGAAAGCTTGAACCGGAAGAAACGGTTATCATGCGCTCTCATGTGGACTTGACGGAACTGATCATCCGCGGGCGGGTGGATGAAACCATTGCGCGCATCGCATTGCGCCATCATGAAAAGCTGGACGGTTCCGGTTATCCAAAGCACTTGACAGGCGATCAGCTTACGTTTCCTGAGCGCATCGTGGCGGTATCGGACATTGTAAGCGCCTTGGGCAGCTCCCGCAGCTATAAGGCCGCATTCCCCAAAAATAAGGTGCTCGCCATCCTGGGGGGTATGCGGGATCGAAAACAATTGGACTCTGAGGCGGTCCATTGCATTGAGGTGGATTTCGACACAATTATGGCGGAAGCAGCCAATTTCTATCGCCCTGTGGAAGAGCTCTATCGCCATATGATGGATGAATACGCGTCCCTTCTGCTTCATTTTCGTAATTTTTTGAGTTAGTTCTCAATCTGCCTGGAAAATAGGCTATTTTCGCATCGGTTACACCTATCTGGCCAATCCATATAACCCTAGGGAGCCTTGCCATATCATGAGTTTCTGCTTACTTCTTCTATTTCTCTTGCGCTTCGCCAACCATGGAAATTCGAATATTGCCGTTTTTTTTGGCGGCATACATGGCCTCATCCGCACGACGGTAGAGCGTATCAAAATCCATGCCGTCCCGTGGCACCAATGCCACGCCTATGCTCACCACCGATTTAAATGGGATGTTCATATCCCGCCCGCATACGGTGATAGCCAGTGCCAGCTTCTGGGCAACGTCCTTGGCCCTTTTCTCCTCCCGCAAATCCTTAACCAGTACGATAAATTCATCCCCGCCCATACGAGTCACGATATCGCTGCTGCGGAGATTGCGGGAAACAGCTTTTGCCACGTTAACTAGAAGCAGATCCCCATATTGATGGCCGTATGTATCGTTTACTTTCTTAAAATGATCCATATCGATCATTAAAAATGCATGAATGCCGCGTTTGCACTCTTGGGAGGAAAGGAATTCCTGAATTCGCCGTTCCCCGGAGGCACGATTCAGCAAGCCGGTAAGGGCATCCCGCGTGGCCCGGTATTGTAAGCTTTCCTCCATGCTCTTACGGGCCTGGATATCCCGATAATAAATGAGGCAAATCAAATCGCCGTTCCATCTGTCCGGCATCAGATGCAGGGAAGTGGCCACCCAGGATTCCGAGCCGTCCGGCATCAAGCGGCGATACTCATATTCCTGTTCCTTGATGCCATCCCGTTCAAGTCTACGCAGCTGTATAAGGCTCATATCCCGAAGGAATCTTGCTCGGTCTCCCTCTGCGATGATAGTTTTCGCTACGCTTTCGATTATTTTTGAATAGCTCTGGGGTTCCGGCGTTTCATGGCATATCTGCAGCAAGCGTTCTGTGTATGTGCCGGAAATGCGGGCTATGGTATTGAGCGTCAAGTTTACGTCGTATGCAAGAATGGAAGAAGCCGTTAGCGCCTCGCGGTACTGTCCCTCCTGGGCAAATTCGTGTTCAATCCGCTTCTCCCTGTCAATATTCTCCACAATGCCTACCGCCTTAACCGCCCGGCCGGCTTCGTCGTAAATGGTGCTTAGAATTGCCCGCATCCAAATATAAGGGGAGCAAGCTGTCGCTTTTATGCTGCGCATCCTCACATCGCACGAGGCGTGGGGCTCCCCCTGGGCGATCCTCCTATACTGCTCCTGTAGCGCAGATGCATCTTGTGGATGGATAAAGCCCTGCTTGATCAGGCTGTCCGGAACATTATGCAGGCTCATTTCGGGAGAGAAAATCTCCTGCAGCCCGCTTTGCTCATAAATGGTTTTTGTGCGGATATCATATTCAAACACAGCGTGGTCGGTTAGCGTTAAAGCCAATTCCAATTTGGCCTTAACGATCTCCGCATCCTGCCGCGCCTGCATTTCCCCATCAATATTATAGCTTGTGGCAGTGATTACTTTGCCATAATCCGTAGTTCGTATGGTACCATGTATGGATATCCAATGTACTGTATTGTCCCCGTGCAAAACGCGAAGTGTACATTCGCAGGTGGGCGCATCCCTATCTATTACATTTCGAAAAATTTTTTTTGCCTCGGGCAGGTCAGCTACGCATACAATTGAGAACAGCTTATTTTGGGTTTCTTCCATTTCTTCTCGCGAATGGCCTATGACCGTATAGAATCCATCCGTTGCGGTTAAAATTGTGGGCCCTTCCGGCATGGGTAATAATTCGCAAACACCGCCGGGAATGGCGCCGATGATAGCATCCTTATCCTGCTGCAACAAAACCATGTCCGTAATATCCGTGCAAACGCATAGCAACGCCTCCCTGCCGCCATCCGTTAGTATTTTTTTGCCATTATCGCGAATCCAAAGATATCCGCCGTCTTTTTTACGCATCCGATATTGAAGGGCATATTCGCCGCCCTTTTTATTTTGCAGGTCCATCTCCGTTAAGATCCGCGTCCTGTCTTGCGGATGCAGGCAGTTTTCAAACAAGCCCCCTGTCTCATATAAAAACTCGGACTCGCTATACCCCAGGCTGGCAATCATTTGACGGCACATATAAAAGATGGGATAGCCTTCCGACACATAACTTCCAAAGACCCAGCCCGGCATTACGCGCTCCAAGAAATCGCCCGCATTGGAACGGATAAACTCCTCAAAATTATAGGTAGGCTGATATTCCATATATTCGTTGGTGGAAATTTTTGTTCTGCTTAAATACGCTTCAAATTCTTCCACAGGCACTGGCTTGGAATATAGATAGCCCTGTGCGAAGCAACAATTTTGACTGATGATAAAATCCTTCTGTTCTTCGGTTTCAATGCCTTCGCAAACCACGCGGATCTGGTTAGCCAATACCGCCGTGATCAAATGGCGCATGATATCCCGTGCCTTCTTGCACCGCATCGCATTCTCTACAAAGCTTTTATCCAGTTTAAGCACATCCAGCGGTAGCTTTTGCAAAAAAGCAACGGAGGAATAGCCTGTTCCATAATCATCAATCGAGATAAGGAACCCCTGCTTCTTCAGGGATTGCACGAAATCAACCGCCATATCCAGATCATCCATGGACACCGTTTCCGTAATTTCAACTTCCAGCAGGTTAGTGGGGATTTTAAAACGATCCGCTATGGCCTTAAGCCTTTGAGAAAAATATGGGTTTAAAACATGGCATCTGGAAAAGTTCACGGATATGGGGAACAGCGTCTTTCCGGCATCCGCCCAATCCCGCATGTTTCTGCAAACCTCCGTAAAGATTGCGAAATCAATATGCGTAACAAATCCGTTTTTTTCAAAAAATGGAATAAATGTCGCCGGGAAAAGAATGCCCTCTTCCGGATGTCGCCAGCGAACCAATGCTTCAGCCCCCACCATCGCGCCCGTTACCACGTTTACCTTCGGCTGATAATAGGGAATAAAATCTCCTCTTTCCAGGGCCGGCTGCATATTGCTTTCCAGCCATTTTTCCCCCATGATTTGGCTATGCACAAGTTCGTCGTAAAAGCCAAAGGTGGTCGTAAAGCTGCTCTGCGCCGTATCCTTTGCGTAGTTAGCCCGGTCGCATGCCATATCGATATCGCAGCTGTCTTTCCCCAGCCTGTAAACACCGCCCCTGAAAACAAAATTGATATTTGTATATTTGCCTGTGCGCAGCCGGCTCAGCCTGCCGGATAGTTCTTCCAGGCGCGTAAGGAAGCGTTCGTCTTCCCCGACCTTTAGCAGCAAAACAAATTTGTCCGCATAAACCCGTGCGAACCGCTCTTCTTCCGAAATATAATCCGCCAACGTTTGGGAAACCATCTGCAACACTTCGTCTCCGGCATCATAGCCCAAGGTATCGTTGATATACTTGAACTGGTGCATGTCGATATAGACCAGCGCATAGCGTTCCGGATGATCGCCCAGCAGTTTAGGCGCCGCCTCATTAAGCGCCTTATAGTTGGAATAGCCGGTTAAAGCATCCGTATATAGCATTTTTCGCATCTCATTCGCACTCTTTGACCGGCTTTGAAACATAATGATAAGAACGAGCGTAATGATCAGCAGCGCACCCGCAAGCACCACGATGAGATCCAAAGGCTGCACGCGCAGCATGTTTTTTAGGGAAGTTAAAATCCCTACCTTCATGTTTTTAGCAAGAATTTCATCAAGCTGTGCAGTAGAAATGCTCGCGAGGGTTTTATTCAGAATGGATACTAAAATGGGGTCCTGATCTCCGGCCACTGCGATACGGGCTGTACGGAGCCCGCCGCTTAGCACTGTGGTTTGCAGATTTGCATACTGCGGATCATTTTTATGATAATCCATGATGGTGGAATTGATAAAAGTCAGATCGGCCTTGCCACTTTCTACCGCGTCCAAGCATTCCGCCGCAGAGGGATAATAATCGACTCGTTCCGCAGCTCGTATGGCGCTTTCCATCCTGCCGCTCTTCGTTCCTTCATCATAAAGGGCAACAACCGGCCTTTCCTGCTCTTTGCCATTGGTCACCATTACAATTTGACTTTCCAGATAGGATTTTGTTAAGAAGGCACCGTTCTTTTGCGACCAACCGGGCACATGCTCCATGCCGATAAGCAGATCGACCTCTTGCGCTGTGAAAAGCCGCAAGGAATCCCGATAGGTAGGCATATGTACAAAAACAAAACGGAGACCCGACTTTTCCTCCAGCAACGCACACAGATCGGCTGCTACCCCTCGAAATTGCCTATTTTCCGTATCGTAATAGCTGATAGGCCGGGCATCCGGGTTATAAGCGCACCGTATGGTACCCTGCTCCTTGATATAGTTGATTTCCTCCCGCGTGAAAGAAACGGTGGATTCGTTCTGCATCTGTGCATACTTTTGATTTAGTTCGCTGTTGTAATACGGGTTTGCAATTTGAATCTGCTCCATGGCCTGATTCAACCCATTCAAAACGTCTTCGTTGCCTTTCGCCGTTAGAAAATAAAAATCTTGGTTTCCGAATTTTGCTATCGTCCTGAAATCTGAAAAAGGGAAAATGGAAGATATGGTCGCAGCATCTATCTTGCCGGCATCCAGGTCCTCTTTTATTTTCGTATAGGCATCATAATAGATCAGCTGGGAAGAAAAACCATTGGCTTGGCTATAGAGCAAAAAGCTCTCTTCCATCCGGCTATCGGCCAGTATCCCGACGCGAAGGCTGTCAAATGCAACAAAATCTTCATAGGGAATCGTTTCATTATCTAAGCGGGTAACCAAAGCGCACGAGCCGCTCGCCATGGGAAGCTGGGAGAACGCATACATCGCTTCGCGCTCCGCCATTTTTCCCACCGGCGCCATCAGGTCGATTTCGCCTTCTCGGAGCATGGTAAAGCATTGGTTCCAACTGGCGTTAACAAATTCATACCGCCAGCCTGTATACTGGGAAATTTCCCTAAGGTAATCAAAAACGTATCCGATATAACTATCGTCTACGCCGGCATCCAGATCACCTGCATAAAAAAAAGCGCCGACCTTTACAACTTTGTTTTGATCCGCCAGCGCTTTTGCGGGAAACAAGGGTAGCAATGTGAAGCACAATACCAGACAAAGCACCCATCGTTTTGAAATTCCAACACAGCCCCTTCGCCTTTTTGTCTCTTCCATCCTCGCCTTTCCGTTCCGCATACAGCCTGCATGATATTGAAAAGAACAAGGGTTCCTCTTCCTTCCGCAGCATAGACAAGATGAGCCCTATTTTGCATTGATTATACAATACCTGTTTATTAATGACAAGAAACAATTGCCAGTGTATTGATTATATATATGTCCAAGGAGCCTTTCTCCCATATTGTTCTTTTATACCGGAAATAGTAAAAGCTCTGCGCGATATGCTCCGCAAAGCTTTTACGATATGGATTGGGTTGTAAGCTGGTATTCAAGATGCTAAGGTTCCGCATACAAGCTGTCCCTTCTGTAGAACGGCCTGTATCTCCATCCGTTCGTTTAGAATCACAAGATCCGCCATTTTCCCAGGCTCCAAAGACCCATGTTGGCATTCTTCCCCAAGGGCCTTCGCCGGGTTATAGGCGGCGGCCCGAACGGCCTGTTCCAAAGGAATGCCCATGGAGACTGTGCAAAGCATACAGCCCATCAAATCCGTGACCGATCCGGCCAGCGTTCCGTCCCTTAAAACCGCCCTGTTTCCCTGAACCTTGACTGCCTGCCCCGCAAGGGAATAATCGCCGGGAGGCATTCCCGTTGCCCGCATGCTGTCACTAATGAGAATTATCCGCTCCGGTCCGAATAGCTTAAAGGCTGCACGTACCATAGCGGGGTGCAAATGCACCCCGTCCACTATAAGCTCCACCATGCAGTCGGAATCCAGCGCAGCGCCCACTACCCCGGGCTCGCGGTGCCCGAAGGGCGGCATAGCGTTGAAGAGGTGCGTAACTTGACAGGCCCCGGCCTGAAAAGCCTTCCGCGCCATTTCATAATCCGCATCGGTATGGGCCAGAGAAACGCGGATAAACGCTTTTGCCCGGGAAATAAATTCCAGCGCGCCCGGCAGCTCCGGAGCCACGGATACCAGCTTGCAGAGCCCGCCGCTTGTCTTCTGAAGGTTCTTTAGGAGGGACAGATCCGGCAGCCGAAGCCATTCTTCCTTCTGCGCGCCTTTTTTTGTGGCGCTCAAAAAGGGCCCTTCCAAATTGATGCCGCTAAGCTTTGCCCCGGGCGGGTCATCCCGTCCATGGTCCGCCGCCACACGGCACATCTTCAAAAGCTGCGCCTCGGGTAAGGTCATGCCCGCCGGGCAGATATGGGTGACGCCCCGGGAAAGCTGGTATTCGGCCATTCGCTTTAGACCCGCAGGGTTTGCGTCGCTTATGTCCTCCCCCATGCAGCCGTGAAAATGCAAATCCGTAAGGCCGGGAATGATGATGCATCCTTTTGCATCATAGGCATAGCCTCCCGCCTCCGCGCAAAGGCGCCCCCCTTGTATAAAAAGTGGGCGCTCCACAAAGCCTCGCGCCAAGTCGAATACACGCGCCCCTTCTATGCGCATACTTCCACCCCTGCGTCTATGAGTTTTTGTAAGGCCGGCTGGTCACCGCAGAGGGTTACATTGGGATGTAACTGCAGAATGGAGGCCGGCACCTCCGGAATTACGGGGCCACGGAAGGCACGGTAGACGATATCCGCCTTCTCCTCCCCTCTGACCACGACAAGGATCTTCTTGGCTTGCATAATATTCTTAATTCCCATAGTGTAAGCCGCCTTGGGCACCTTTTCCCGGGAGCTAAAAAATCGGGCGTTTGCTTCGATGGTGCTCTCGGAAAGAAAAATCCGGTGCGTTTCCAATTCAAAGGCCTGTCCCGGTTCATTAAAGCCTATATGGCCGTTATGCCCAATGCCCAAGAGCTGTAAGTCCACCCCGTCAAATTCTTGGATCACCCGGTTATAGCGCCTGCATTCCTCCTCCGCATCCTCCGCAAGCCCATTGGGTAAATTGGTGTTGGCGGGGCATATATCGATGTGGTCGAAAAAGCTCTTCTGCATGAAGTAGCGGTAGCTTTGGGGATGCTCCGGCCCCAGCCCCACATATTCATCAAGGTTCAGCGTATGTACCTGCGCAAAGCTAAGGTCGCCTTTGGCGCACCAAATTCCAAGCTGCTTATACGCTCCCAAAGGCGTGGAGCCTGTGGCCAGTCCCAGCACGCAGCTAGGTTCAATAATCACATGCGCGGAGATGATATTTGCCGCCCGGCGGCTCATGGTCTGATAATCCTTTGCGCAATAGATTCGCATGTTTCATTCTCCTTCTTTTTTGAAATGCCAACCTTGCCTAGCGGTCCATCCCGTCCAACATGGCAGCGCCGATAATGCCCGCATTGTTTCCAAGGCTAGCCAGCACAAGGCGCGTACGTATACCGTTGCTTCCCGCAAAGGCAAGGGCTTCCACCCGTTTTTTTAAGGGCATCAGGAGGGAATCCCCCTGCAGGGAAACGCCGCCGCCTATACAGAAAACTTCCGGCTGCAGTAGATTTACCGTATTGGCCACACCGATGGCCAGATAGTCCAAGTAATGGTCCAGAACATAGGAAGACGCCTCATCCTCCATATCCTGGGCCAAAAAGGCCGTTCTTGCCTGAACCTTGTCCAGGCTGCCTTCGCACAAATCCCACATCTTACTTTGCGGATAAAATCGCATGGCCTCCCGGGTGGTGGCAACAAGGCCCGTGGCTGAGCAATAGGTTTCAAAGCAACCGCGTTTCCCGCAAGGGCAAAGCCTGCCCCCCGGCACCAAAATGGTATGCCCCAGCTCCGCGGCCGCGCCGTTGAAGCCCGCATAAATTTTACCATCCAAGATCATGCCCGTTCCGATGCCCGTTCCAATGGTCATAAGGATCATGGAGCGGCATGCGGGGTGGCTTCCGGCAATATATTCACCATAGGCGGCGGCATTCGCATCATTTTCCACATAAACCGGCTTGCCGATCATGCCGGAAAGCAAGGTTGCAATGGGTGCATGATGCAAGGCAAGGTTGCTGGCGGTTTCTATTTCCCCGCCCCATACGATGCCCGCAGTTCCTACCCCCACGCTGGAAATATCCGCCATAGAAAGGCCGGCCTGGGATGCCAAGGATGCGCAAAGCTGCGCCATATCCCGGCAGATGGCCTCGGCGCTTCGGGGAACATTGGTTTTTATGCTGCCCCGTTGCACGATATGATACTGTTGGTCCACCAAGCCGGCGGCGATATTGGTGCCGCCTAAATCTATTCCGATTGCATATCGCATAAGGATATCTCCCTGCAAAGCGCGTCTCCAAGATCCCGAAATCCAGCTTGATCCAGACGGGTATAAAGATGCTCGGGAGGATAGAGTGGTGCGCTGAAATGAACGACCGGATTCGCCGAAGCCGACTGGTCTATTCTCTGGCTGGATAAGGAAGCGTGCATCTGCGAGCATCCCGTCCGTACCGCGATCTCAGCGGCATTATACGGCCGTATGCCGCCGCCCGGCAGGATCTCGATGCGTCCCCGAGCATACTCCGCCATTTGCGCCAGGATATGGGCCCCTTCAAGCGCGCTGGAAGCCTGGCCGCTGGATAAAACCCGGGTAAAGCCGAGGCTGCACAGAGCATCCAGCGAAGCACGCCAGTTCGGCGTTACATCGAACGCCCGATGAAATACTTTCTGGCCGTTCCCAATGATGCTTAAAAGTGTCTCGCAGCGTTTCTCGTCTATCGTCCCGTTTTTCGTCAGAATACCAAAAGCAATTCCCTGGGCGCCCGCTAAAAGCAAGGCTGCCGCATCCTTGCACATGGTTTCAAATTCGTATTCGCTATAACAAAAGCCGCCGCTCCGTGGCCGTACCATGGCGATAACAGGAATTCCCGCCCCGGTGGCGACCTGCATCGTACCGATGCTGGGCGTCAGCCCACCCAAGGGCATAGCCGCGTTCAACTCAGCACGGTCCGCCCCGGCCGCCTTGGCTGCATAAACATCGTCCGCGCCGCCGCAGCAGGCTTCCAGAAGAATTCGTTCCATAGTTCCCCTATCCCTTGATCGCGCCGGACGTCATACCCTTAATAAAATGCTTGCTAAAGAGCAGGTAAAGAATCAGCACAGGCAGGGAGGAAAGGGTAAGCACCGCCAGAACCTTGGACCAGTCCGTCTGGTATTGGCCAAACAGCCGGGTTACGCCCAAGAGCAGGGTTTTAGCTTTTTCATCGGATATAAACACCAAGGGGAACCACAAATCATTCCAGAACGGAACCAGGTTATAGATGGCCACGGTAGCCATAGCCGGCCGCAAAAGGGGCGAAACAATCCGCCGCAGGATACCCAGGCGATTGCAGCCGTCTATGAGGGCGGCCTCCATGAGTTCCCTGGGAATCTGGCGGATGAACTCGGTTAGCACGAACACGGCGATGGGCAGGCCCATGGCCACGTAAATGGGCACCAGTGCCCAAATGGAATTGAGCAAATGCATCGCCCGGATAATTTCCAAAAGCTTGATGGAGGCGATCTTGATTGGCATCATCATCCCCGCCATAAAGAAAAAGTGAATCGTCGTGGACCACCTGCCCCGCCATTGGGCAAGGGCATAGGCTGCCAATACGCCAAGAAGGAGCACCAAGGCCAGCGAAGTTGTAACGGCGATGAAGCTATTGAGGAAATACCGCATGAAATCCCCGCTGGAAAGCACATCCGTATAGTTGGAGACGTTCCAAACCTCTGGCAGGCCAAAGGTGTTTTGATAAATGCTGAGCCTGTCCTTAAAGGAATTGATGATCATAATATAGAGCGGAAAGACCACAATGGCGGACCATAGAACCAGCACGGCATGAGAACCCAAATGCAGCCGCTGCATCCGCAACGAGCGGGATTTTCTATCTCTTGTCAAAACAGGCTCACTCCTTTGTCTGGGTTTTTCGAAGGATCAGGAAGGACACCGCCGCCAACATAATGAACATCAGGGTGGCCACCGTGGCGCCCATGCCTGGATCGGGTATGCCGATGGGATGCTGCCCCGCGATACCCAGCCGGTAAAACAGGGTGCCGATCAAGTCCGTAGCATAGCCGGGGGCTCCGTTGGCATTTTCCATGGCATAAACAATATCAAAAGCGTTAAAATTATTTACGAAAGTAAGGATGGTAATCATGCCGATTACGGGTTTTAACAGGGGCATCTTGATGTGCCAGAACACCTGCCAGCCCGACGCGCCGTCGATATCGGCCGCTTCATAGATATCCTCGCTGATGTTGCGCAGAGCCGCCACGAACATCATGGTAGGGATGCCAATCCACTGCCAACAGGATACCAGCGCAACGAAGATAAGAGCAGTGCTCTCCGTTCCAAGCCAAGGTTTTGCCAAGGCTTGCAGCCCCAAGCTCGCCAAAAAGGGTTTGGACCACACAGGGTTGAGCAGCAGTTTCCATAAATAGCCCGTCACCAGGACGGCGAAAGTGGTGGGCACGAAAATAATGGTCTGATACAGCTTGCGTCCGCGCATATGCGAATTGGTGAGCAACACGGCGAAAAGGATGCCCAGCACATTCTGCACCAACATATGGACGGTAAAAAAGATACTTGTATTTTTAAAGGCATTTCCAAAGCGGGCGGATAATTCCGGGTCTGTAAAGAGCCGGCTGAAGTTTTGCAGCCCCACAAAGGCGCGGCTCCCCAAATTACCCGTAAAAAAGCTCAGGCGGATGGAGTCCACCAGCGGATATGCCATAAAGATTACGTAGAAGGCAAGAGCCGGAAGCATATACCAAATCCAATAGTCGGCTTTTGGTTCCAGCCGCCGGAGGGCAGGCGCGCCCTTTTCTTTCGCGGATGCTTTCAAATGTCATCACCTCTTTATGGTTTGGCTAAGGTGCGGTTTGGGTTGGCCGGGCACCACACATGCCGAAAAGGAAAATCCTTCCCGGCATGGGCGCCATGCCCGGCGGGGAGAAAATGCCTGCACCAGGCTATTCCCTCCCCGGGGCATTTTATTGGTTAGGGAAGCATGGTCATAACGCTATCCGCAGCCTCTTGGGGCGTTTGAGTGCCCTTGAGCACGCTGATAACCGCCTGGTTCATGGGGGCATACAGATCCATCAGAGCCGGCCATACAAAGCGGGCGTCTGTTTCCTTCCCCGTGTTAAGGGACAGGAATTCGTTTGCATGGGCATCCGCAAGCTCGATGGGGAAGTTGATCATGGGGAAGAAGCCTACGGGCAGGTTCTGGGAAGCCGTGGTCGCGCCCTCTTGGGTGCACAGCCAGGCAAGGAACGCCTTTGCTTCTTCGGGGTGCTGGGTGTTTGCGTTCATGGTAATGGCCATATCCGGATGGAAGCAGATGGCTGTATCTTCCGCATTGCGGGCAGGAAGTGCGAATAGGCCCCATTGGAAGGGTGCATCCGCATAGACGCCGGAGGTCCAAGAGCCATCCATAAACATGGCGGCGGCCTGGGTGTTGAAGAGCACCTGGCTGTCATTATAGGTCACAGCTTCAAAGCCGTCGGGCAGGAAGGGGGCTACTTGAGCGATATCCGTATAGGCGTTTACGAAGTTCTCATCATTGATTTTCTTCTCGCCCGTTTCATACAGCACGCGCTGATCCGCGCCGCCAATGTAATTGGGCAGCATGCCAAGGAAGAAGCACTCCAAAATATCCCACTCGTCCGCCACGCCGTTGGCAAGAGGCGTTATGTCGTTATCCTTGAGGGTTTGGCATACGGTGATGAACTCATCCCAGGTGGTGGGGACGCTCAGGCCCTGCGCAGCGAAGATATCCTTATTGTAGTAAATGGCATGGGATACGGCGGCAAAAGGCACGGCAAACATCTTGCCGTCCGGCATCTGCCAGGGAGCCAGGCTGGAGGGCTTGAAGTTTTCCATTAGGCCCGGGATTTCGGTGCAATCCGCAAAGTAGCCGGCGTTAAAGAGCTCCTGCCCGGTAGCATAAGAGCGGGCATACATCAGGTCAGGGCCCGTGCCGCTATCCAGTTGCAGGCGGAGGGTCGCATTGTAATCCGGGGGATTGGTGGGCTGAAACACGATGGTCACATTGGGAGCGATCTCTTTATAGGCGGCAAGCAGGTTGTTCATTTGGTCCACATCATCCGTGCGCCAGGACCCCATGGTTAGCTCTACGGGCTCGGCCGCGGGCTCGGCCGCTTCGGCAGGCTGGGCCGCTTCAGCGGGCTGGGCCGGCTCGGCAGGCTGGGATTGGGCTGGCTGGCTGGTGCACGCGCTGACAAAGGGTACCGCTACCAGCAGCAAGGAGAGCAGCAGTACGAGCATACGTCTTTTCATGTTCTTCTCCTCCAGTGATATTTATTTTTGCAGGATACCCTGCAAGTTGAATTCATTCGGGATTCCCGCCAGGGGCCGCCTGGGGCTGAAAGGAATAGGCCAGAATTCGATTATCGATATTGTGGTTAAACGCTACGGTAGCCGCACCGATAATGTTTCCGTCCGGACCGAACTCTGAAAAGCCTATATCGAAAGTTGGGTTTAAGAACTGGGCCTGCTCCTGCTGGAAGGACTGGGATACCAGTTCCCGCAGAACCACGCACCGATCCATCAGACTGCCGCATAAGATGATGGCTTCCGGCGCATAGGCGTTTGCCAGCAGGCTTAAGAGCATCAGAATGTACTCCGCCGTCATATGAAGCAAACGCTCGGCCCAGGGCAGGCCGGCGCGATAAGCTGCGATAAGGCCCTCCATTTCAATGGAAGGGTCCACCCTGCGGGCCTCCCGCATCAGGGCGGGCTCGGATATGGTGGCCTGGGCGCAACCCATGCGGCCGCATTCGCACATTCTGTTATTCATACATAGGACGGAGTGGCCGATTTCACCCGCCATGTTATCCTTGCCGCGGTAAATGGAATTGTTGATGATGACCCCTGCTCCAATGCCGCTGCCAATGGTGAGCAAAACGGAGCTATCATACCCTTTGCTGCTGCCAAATCGGTTTTCGGCCTGGGCCCGGGCCTTCACATCATTTTCCAAAATGATTTTAGGGATAGGCGCATAACTTTCCATCAAGGAGGCCACGGGCATGGCTTCCCAGCGAAGCTGGGATGCTAAGCGCAGGTATCCCTTCTCATAATCGATAATCCCGGGCATCACAAGCCCCACGGAAGGGATATTCAGAAGGCCGTAGGTTCTTAAAAATGTATGGACCAGCTCCGTTATCTCTCGCAGCGCTTCGTGGGGATGGTTCCCATCCAGCGGGAGCGAATGGCTTTCGAACTGCAGGATTCTTCCATAAGGATCCACCGCGCCTATATAAACGCCCCCCACATCCAGTGAAACGCCTACGTTTACAATGCTTTCCCGCTTGATATAGACCCTTTTGGCCGGCCTGCCCAGCCGCCCGTTCTCGCCGCTTTCCTTTTCGACGATGACATCTTGCTCCGCCAATAGGTCCACAATGCGGGATACGGCCATCACGCTCAGACCGGTGGCGGCAGCCAGTTCATTTTTCGTGACGCCTTCGCTTCTATAAATAGCCTCAAAAATCATGCGCGCATTGTTTTGCCGCATGGACTCCTGATCCAGCTTATAAATTCCCTTCATAGGCGTCTCCATTTTTAACTCGAATTTAAATAATTTGATGGAACAAGGATGTTATTCGCCATTAACGACGTGTATAAAGAGTTAATTTGCCCTATTTATTAACATCACATTATAAATTATAGCAGGCATTTTCAAAAAAGCAATCTATTTTTTGGTATCCAATACCCGCCGGCGCATCTTTTTTATGAACGGAGCTTTGAGCCCAACCTTGGTTCAAACGCCCCCCATTTTGCATAACCCGGTGGAAAAGTGCCGCGTTATCCAGACATGTTCCGCATAGAAAAAGGAAGCGGCTTTTGTCCGCTTCCCTCTATATTAAAAATATGTTACGGAGATCCGGGTTCGTATGGGAGCTGGAACCAAAAAACGCTCCCCTTGCCGATTTCCGATGTTACCCCATATTGGGCGTGATGCAGCTCGAAAACCTTGCGTACGATGGATAGCCCCAGGCCGCTCCCCGTTACCGCCCGCTTGTGGTTTTTCTTAGATTTATAATAGCGATCCCATATATAAGGTAATTCCTCCACCGCGATGCCCTCCCCGTTATCCGCCACCTCAATCCGCACGATGCCGTTTTCCGCCTTTTGCCTCACTTCTACCCGGTGGTCTTCACCGCAGTAGTTCAAGGCATTAATCAGCAGGTTATAATATGCCTGTGTAATTTTCACCTCATCGGCATAGACCATATATTCCCCGTCATAGGCAAAGCAAAGGGAGTATCCGCTTTGCTTTACAAGCTCCGCCGTGCGCACCGTTGTTTTTCGCAGCATCTGCGTAAGGTTACAGGCGGAGAGGCGAAGCTCCTGCAACCCGCTTTCCAGCTTAGAAAAATCCAGCATATCGTTTACAAGGGAAGTCAGCCGCTTGGTTTCGTCCATGATGACCTGCGTCTGCTCCTCGGTGATCTCATCCGGAAAATCGTGCATCATTTCCGAATAGCTGTAAATCAGGCTCAAGGGCGTTCGCAGATCATGAGAAACATTGGCCATAAGCTCGCGCCGGAGGCTTTCTACTTTGGAAAGATCCCTAGCAGCCGTATTGAGCGTGTCGGAAAGTTCCCTTATTTCCAGAAAGCCTTTCCCTGCAAACAGAACCGAATAATCGCCCTTGGCCAAGATCTTGGCGCTGCTGTTAATATCCTCCAGGGGCTTGGATATTTTCTTTGCAATGATGGCGGCAAGTATCACGGACATAAGCAGCATGATACCGATCACGATATAGAGCTGCATTTGCAGGGTTGTCACC
Source organism: Candidatus Pelethousia sp. (assembly GCA_034933245.1). Classification (GTDB taxonomy): domain Bacteria; phylum Bacillota; class Clostridia; order Christensenellales; family CAG-138; genus Pelethousia. The sequence goes on along the minus strand of JAYFNX010000041.1, from coordinate 29,617 downwards.
GTAGCGTTAACCGGGGTGATGATGGCATGAAAGGTTAGGGAAAGCTCCTGCCCATCCTCCAGAATAAAAACCTGGGTCTTTGTGATTGTCTCTTGCCGCATATACCCCCGCTCATCCTGGGGCTGAGGCTGGGGCGGCACGAATTCGTTCGTTTTGGTTACAGCGATCTCCTTATCCCGCAATAAGGTGTCTAAAATTGCAGGGAGCTCGGGGCTGTTGATATGTTCCTGCACATAGGAAATGGCCGTCTTGATTTCCTTTTCCCTTATGTATTTATACATATCGTTTAAAAGCACGGTCTGAAAAAGCCACAGCAACAAAAGAAGCAGGGCGCAGAAGCCCAAGAGAAAAATGAATATTCTCCATTTGAGCTTAATCCTATCCATCAAACCGATACCCCAATCCGCGCAGGGTCTTGATCAGGCCCGCATAGGGCCCCAAAGACTTCCGCAGCAGCTTCATATGCGTATCCAGCGTTCTGTCATCCCCGTAGTAATCAAACCCCCATACCTCCGTAAGAATCTTCTCCCTTGGCACGGCGATATTTCTGTTGCGAATGAGGAAAAAGTGCAAGTCGTATTCTTTAGGCGCCATATCCGCCTGCACCCCGTCTATGAAGACTTTATACGCCGTCATATCCGCTTTAAATCCATCCTTTTCAAAAACGGTGTGTCCCGCATCATCCGGGCATCCCGTTGCGGCCCGTCCCTTAGTGGTTCTGCGCAAAATGGCGTCAATGCGCATCATAATTTCTTTTGAGGAAAAGGGCTTCACCACATAATCGTCAATTCCCACCTCAAACCCAAGCACCTTATCGTATTCCTCACCCCGGGCGGAGAGCATGATCACCGGCGTATCGGCTCGCTTGCGGATCTCCTTCACAGCGGAAAACCCGTCCAACTCCGGCATCATCACATCCATGATGATGATGTCAAACATGTTTTCTTTGCATAGCGCAACGGCTTCCATGCCGTTGCAAGCTTCCATAACCTCATGCCCTTCAAAAATGGCATATCGCTTAAGAACGGCCCGAAGGCCGGCTTCATCATCGCATATCAGAATGTTAGCCATGCGCGTTCCCCCCATTTTTCCATTATACCACAGGGGGCGCGTAAAACGCCCCGTGAAATTACCCCTGCGCCCTGCTTGTCTTGTTTTCCCAACCCCATGCTCATATGTTCGGATCGGAGGACTTCCACGCCTGCAAAAACAATGACCAAAGCGCTCTTTTCGTATCCCGCGTGAAAGCCTCCCGTGTAACAGCATGGCAACCGCCCTCGCCGTCTGGCTAATAGGTTCGCTTGCGCCTTGCGATGAGGACCGTGGCTATGAGCATGCACAAAACCAGCCCGCCGGTGATCACAAGGGTATTGCGTAAGGCTGGTTCTTGCGCATTTGCGTTAAAATCACTTCCAGCCCCGCCCATATTGGGCCCGCCATCCCCCTTGGCGACCCCGCCGCCCATAGTGGAAATTTGCTCAATTTGTTCCTCCGTTAATCCTAAGTCTAGCAGTTCCTGCAGGATCTCATCTGTAAGATCCCCATCGGCCGCCTGCAAAATCTGCATGGCCTGTTGCATGATCTCCCGGTCGGCCATGTTCGCGACATCCGCGCCAGAGACTTGGTTGGGTGCGCCAAGCGCGTCTTGATTCTCCTGGTTTTCCCTGTCCCCGCCGCCTATTGCGCCGCCCATACTTCCCAGATCGGATAAGCTCAATTCTCCGGCGGATACCAGAGTGTCCGGGTTGGCCTCCTGCCCCTGGGTGGTGCTGGGAATCGTCCCATCCAGCTGTCCCTGGACGCTTTGTGCGCGAAGATTCCCCAGGGTTATAAAGGCGGCAACCGCTTTTTGATACGCCGCATAGGTGCAAAAAGCCGTGGGGTCGTTTTGAACATATTCGTCAATTTGCGCATGCAATGCATCGATCTTGGCTTCAAACTTTCCATCGGCAAAATACCGTTCCAGCAAATCTTGCAAATAGGTATGGTACCGTGTGAGGTATTCCTCGTTGGCAAATAGCTGTTCCAGCAGCGGCCGGGATTCCATCTCAATCCCGCTCACGGGCGTGTCGATGGGAAAATTGATTACGGATGTTATATCCCCGCTTTGGAACCCGCCCCAGGATAGATTATAGTCCCATGGCAGGATGGTTAGCTGCCCGTCCCGTTCATAGATGTAATAGTTTTGGGACATGCTGGAAGAGTAGCTGTCCAAATTAACCACAATGGTATGGGCCGCCAAGTATCGCAAAATTTGATCCACATCAAAATATGTTTCCAAATCCCTGCCCTCCGAAAGCGCCTTCAATGCTTCGATTACGCGCTGATAATCGCTTTGTGTCCCTTGGCCTACGACATTGTTGAAGATAGCCCCGTAGCTGTCGGAATCGTCGTCAATATACGCCAAGCTGCCCCCGTTGTTACCGCGGCCGTCTCCGCCCAGGTTGGCCATACCATTCAGGCCATCGGCCCCGGCCTGCTGGGTCATTTGCCCCGGATTCCCATCGCCCTGCGCCGTCTGTTCTTCCGTCCTCTCGGGCATGTCTCCAGCCTCGTTTTCCGCATTTCCCCCCGCATCCATGCTCTTTACGTTATACAGCATGCCGGAAATATCGCCAAAGACTCGCTGTTCATAGCTGTCGTTATACATCTCCACGGCAAGGTAAAGCCCCCATTGTTCCCCATTAACCTTCATGTCGGCAAAGCCGAAATAAGGGGTGTCCACGCCGGCCTCTTTCATGAGGTCGTAAGAAACATATTCCTTCATGTAACTATTGTCACCCTGCATGTTGTTGACCACAAAGCTTTCCAGGCCAAAGCAGGTCTGCCCATCGATGTATTTGTTAAACTGGAGCCGAAGGCTATAGCGGTCGCTGTCCGTCTGCGCAACCTGAGTAAGGCTGGAATTTCCTTTGGGACGAATCCCTACGTTTTGAAATTTGGTGCCGTTTACGATAACATCGGCCATGATAAATTCCTCGGACATAGCATTATCCAGCATGGCCTGCCAGTCTTCCGCATCGGCTAAAATTTCTATGGAGATAATATCCACCCCAAAAATCTCGGTTGCATAGGAAGCTTCGCTTTTTGAGATTGTGCCGTTTGCCTCCGCTTTTTTGCCCAGAATATACAACGTGGAAACCACAAGCAAGGCGAAAACCATCGCGACAATCATAATCGCTTTTATGTTTTTATTGGTAACCATGTTTTCTCCTCCCGGCCAAGCGGTTACGCCGCATAATCTCCGTTGTAGCTTACAAGCGTCGCATTGTGGATACCATCCACCGCAAGGAGCTCATTGAGCAACTTGGTGGACATGTCCAGCAAGCGCACTTCCACGGTCAGCTCAATGCCGCTTTTGGTAACGGTCTTCGCCTTTACCAATGCCTTCTTGGTTTTTTCGCGGATCAGGGAGACAGCCCTGTCCTCCGCAGCGTCATCCTCCAGATTCAGCACCATGATGTAAGGCGTATCCGTACTTTTACGGTTTACAAATACCAGCAGGATAATGCCGATAAACAGGGAACCTATCACAGCCAAAGGCAGCAGGCCCGCGCCCGTTACAATGCCCGCAGATATAGCCCAGAACAAAAAAGCAATGTCCATCGGCTCCTTCACAGCCGTTCTGAACCGCACGATGGACAGCGCGCCCACCATGCCCAGAGAAAGAACCACGTTAGAGGTCACCGCCAGGATGATCAGGCTCGTGATGAGGGTCATCGCCATGATGGAAACGCCGAAGGAAGCGGAATACATAACGCCTGAGAAGGTTTTTTTATAGATAAAGAAAATAAACAGGCCAATCGCAAATGCCAGCGACATGGCAATTGCCACATCCAGAACGGAAAACTCCACCGCTTTCTCTAAAAAGCTGCTCTTCAAAATATCATCGAACGTCATGTTAAAATTCCTCCCTATTTATACGATTCTGGTTGCCGCATATTTGGAAAAGGCGGATTGCTGCCTGCTGCTTAGCGCAACCACGCCCCGGATGAGTTCCGGCAGGAAAGCGTCGTACTTGACCTCCAGAATGATTGCACCGGGCACGGGAACGGTAACGGGCCTGGGGTTCAAAAAGGTTTTCACATCCAACCCCGCGCGGATGTCATAATCCATGGTGACCCGCACATTCCCGGCTGGAAAGATGTACGCTTCTCGCATATAGTCCACGATGTTCTTGGGCCGAAGGAGCTGGACATGCAGCTTCGTATAAAACTCCAGTGGCAGCGCATCGGCACTTTCCTTCAGCACGGCATAATTTCCCTCTAAAATTTCTTTGCACATTTCGGCGGACACCACGGCGCTTTCCTTATAACAAATACCGCCTCGTTTGCTTTTCTTTTCAAGCCGAATAAAAGATGGATTGGCATTGTAAAGCCGCAACCGGAATTTTTCCCGCACATTCACACCGTCAATCTTCTCCCGCAGGGCTTTGTCGTCGTAATTATCAAAATATAAGCTTCTCACTCGGTAGCTGTTTCCTTCCGCCGTATTTTGATCCGGTTTGGCTACGAAAGGTAGCCGGGATCGAAGCTGCATAAAATCTCCATAGTTGATGTAATGCTTGATCTCATGCCGCCCAGTAGGTTCTTGCATCGCGTTCACCTCTCGTCTTTGTTATGGGTTAATTACACCATCGCAACCTGAAGGGGCGTTGTTTTTTATCTGAACTTTATCTGAACTTTATATTTTCCTTTGTGCAAAAGCATGTGAAAAAAGAAGAAAATCCTCCTTTTATGGCCTTTTCTCAAAATCAAAGCATGAAAAAGAGAGCGTTCTTTTAAACGCACGGGACAGAACCTTCGGCTATTAAGGATATTTTTTCATAAAAAAGCCTCCCCAAAGGGAGGCGTGCTATAAGTTGATTTAATCTTTATGCATGCATGCGCCTGGCCAGCTCATAGATGAGGATGCCCGCGGCCACAGAAGCGTTCAGGCTCTCCGCAAAACCATACATGGGCAGGCGGTAACGATGGCACTGGTTGGCCACCGCTTCGGAAACGCCGCTGCCTTCATTGCCAATGATTAAAGCGCACCGTTCTCCCGGCGCGGGCAATGTATCCCCGCCCTTAAGGTGGCCGCAGATGCAAACATAGCCCTGTTCCCGGAGCCTGCATATTTCCGTTTCTAACTCGCCCTGCCATACAGGCAAATGATAGATGCTTCCCATGGCGGCCCGGATCGGCTTAGGCGCATAGGGATCGGCACAGCCTTCCCCCAGCAGCAGCCCGGAAGCGCCCATGGCATCCGCCGTTCGCAGAATGGTACCCAGATTTCCCGGATCCTGCACCCGGTCCAGCACCACGATGAGGCCGGCCGGGTAAAACTCCGGCAAAGAGACGCTGGGCGTATGCACCGTAGCGCAAACCCATTGGGGCGTATCCGTAAGGGTAAGGCTCTCCATGACAGCCCGTTTCACGGTATAAACCGTGGCTCCGCTGCCCGTAAGCACGGCTTCCATCAGGTCATGGCCTTCTTCTACGAAGGCATCCCCAAATGTAGCACCCGAGATGATGGCCTCCCGCACCAGCCTTTCTCCTTCGATAAAATGTAAGCCCTGGTCAGACCGTCCTTTCCGGTTGGCAAGGGCCCGGGCGCGTTTTACCGTTTCATTCCGCGTGCTTTCAATGAGCATGTGTTCCTCCTATAGGCTATTTACGGAAGATTCCCTTCCATTCCATGTGTTCTTCTTATTATAACATAAAAAGGCTCCGTAACAACGAAGCCTTTTTTATTGTACCAAACCCTTTACGCCAAAGCGGCCTTGGCGGTAGCCGCCAGCTTTTCAAAAGCGGCCATATCGTTTACGGCCAGATCCGCCAGAACCTTACGGTTCACGTCCACACCGGCCTTCTTGAGGCCGTCGATCATGCGGCTGTAGCTCATGCCGCAAAGCCTGGCCCCAGCATTGATACGGGCGATCCAGAGCTGACGGTATTCACGCTTTTTCAGCTTACGGCCCACATAAGCATAGGCCATGGACTTCATTACCTGCTGGGAAGCGCTGCGGTACTGCTTGCTCTTTGCGCCATAGTAGCCCTTGGAAAGTTTAAACACCTTGCGGCGCTTTTTGACGGCGTTTACTGCTCTTTTAATACGTGCCATGGTTATCTTCCTCCTTACTTATAGGGAATCAGCTCGCGGATCTTCTTGGCTTCACAATCGGCAATGTAACCGGTTTGGCGGAGGCCGCGAAGGCGCTTAGTGCTTTTCTTGGTAAGGATATGGCTCTTATAGGCCTTGCCTCTCTTGATCCTACCGTTTTTGGTAAGGCTGAAGCGTTTTGCTGCACCCCGGTGGGTCTTGATCTTTGGCATGGGGCTTTCCTCCTGTTCGTTAGTTGTTTTTAGGTGTTAATATCATGAACATATTGCGTCCTTCCTGCTTTGCAGGGCGGTCTATCGCAGCATTGTCCTTGACCATCTCATAGAAGGTGTTCATCACGTCCAGGCCGATGTCGCCATGCTTGGCCTGGCGACCGCGGAAACGGATCGATACCTTTACCTTATCTCCGTTGGTAAGGAATTTTGTGGCGTTCTTGGCCTTAACCTCCATATCATGCAGATCGATGGTGGCGCTGAGTCGAATCTCCTTAAGCTCGATTACTTTTTGATTTTTGCGTTGCTCTTTTTCACGCTTGCCCTGTTCGAATTTGTACTTGCCATAATCCATGATCTTGCACACGGGCGGTGCGGCATTGGGGGCGATCTTCACCAGGTCCAGGCCTGCCTCGTCCGCCATGTTCATAGCCACATCCAGAGAAACGATGCCCTGCTGGTTCCCTTCCGCATCGATCAAGCGCACTTCCTTGTCGCGGATTTGCTCGTTGATGAACAGATCATCCTTAGCGATGGTGGACACCTCCATTAAAAATAAATTAGCGGGCATTAACTGCCCGCTAATTGCGAAAACACACCAATCTGGTTTGCCATAACCTCGCCTGGCTCAAATGCCGGCGGGTGAGAAGCGGGCGGCTCCTGCTTTGCCTAAATTATTATATGCACAGGGCTCCCAATTGTCAAGCTATTTTTATTGCGCACGAATCCATTGCGCCACGGCAGGGAGTACATCTCGGTTGCGGAACCAAACATTTGAGAATTCCGCCTCCAGCAAGGGCGCGGTACGCGTGCCAATTTCGATGGTTACGGAAGGAATCTTCTTTTGCAGCATGGCCCAATCCTTGTAGCCGCCGTAGCTTCCTCCGCTGTCCCCAATGGGCTCATAGGCGCTCACAGCCTTGATCGCCTCCGCCAAGTGCAGCGAGGCGGCATTTATGGCCGCGTCCTCTCCAAACTCCCAGTAAAGAGCGCTTCCTGTGGCATGGTAGCTGAGGGTCGCGTCAAATTTATATTGATCCGTATATGTCACCAACGCCTTGGTCTCAGGCTCGCTCTCCACGGCGGTTCCCCTGTAATTCGTGAAGGAGGGGCCTTCCGTCGTATCGATTTTATCCCAAAGGGCGTCAAAGTTGCGGTTCAGATCCACCCCGTTGGCGTTTGCCTGCCATTGGGCCAAGTAGACCAATCCCGTATCCACGGATAGTCCCTTTGCCCCATCGCTCTTATAAATTTCCAAAATATTTTCCGGCATTTCCGCGCTCTGTTGAATCGTCACGCCGTCGGGGTTGACCATGGGAAGGATATGAAAGCACACATCCGCCTCGCCGCCCTTCTGTAAAAGCCGTTCGGCCAGGGCCGTGCACAGGAGCGAGCACATGTTCTCCCTTGCGTGCATGCTTCCTTGCACCAACACATGGTGGGAAGCGTTCGCATCCCCAATAACGATTGCCTGCAATTCTCTACCCTGCACGCTCTGGCCCGCACTTTCCAAAAAACAAAGATCCGGATACTTCGACGCCAATGTTTCCAGATCCGCCATCATCTGTTCGTAGGAATATTTCTCTACGGGTTTAACGGTTTCTAAGCCAAAGGACGCATAATCCTCCACCTTAAAATATCCCGCGATAGCATAGCCGACCTGGTCGTTGGATTCCAACTGCACTCGGGCAAAGCGCTGGCTCTGATAGCCCAATATCTTCACCTTGTCCCCTGCCAGTAGGGTGCCGATCTGTTCGGATTTGGATGAGGATTTTTCACGCAGATTAATGTTATCCTCGCAATTCACCACAAACACATCATCCGTCACATATGGGGCGGGTGTCGGCTGGGGCGTGGCAACAGCCACGGTTTGCGGTGCTTCATTGCCCGGTGAAGCGCTTTCTTTGGATTGGGTTACATCCACATTCTGCGCTTGGGTAGCACAGCCGGAAAGCAACGGCAGGCATAAAAGAAGCGCGACGAGCTTTTTCATGATGATCCTCCTAAGATGCGATGATATCCGTTTATTTCAGCAGGACCCCAGTGCCCGGCGGCAATAGGCCTGCATTTGTTCCAATGTATCTTCCGGCCGCAAGGAACCGGTGATGGTAGCGCTGCCCTGGGCCATATCTTCCCGGCCGCCCCCCCGGCCGCCGGCAAGCCCATTGAGGGCCAGGCACAGTTCCTTCATGCTGGTTTGTACGCCTTGCGCACGCGCCAGCTGGTAGAATAACGAACCGTCCTTGCGGCTTAGCAGCAAAGCCAAGGTTCCGGGCATTGCGCAAAGCTTTTCGGCCAAAATTTTCAGTTCGGCCATATCCAACCCTTCTAGCAACGCGGAAGCCAGGCGCACTTCGCCCATCTTTTCCGCCTCGTCCAATAGGGCTTCTGCACGGAAGGAAAGCAACGCTTCCGTACGGCACCGCAGCTCTTTCTTGCAGGCCGCCAACTCATCGCCTTGCCGAATGACCGCTTCGGCCACATCCGCCGCCTTGGTGGAGAACCGGCGGGCAAGCTTGTCCAGCACAGCCTTCTCCTCCATGGCTTCCCCCACGGCCCGCATGCCGCAGGAAAACCATACGCGGGTACCGCCTTTGTACTTGGCCGCGGAGCTAATGCGAATATATCCGACCTCGCCGCTGAATGCCACATGGGTGCCGCAGCAGGTGCAGGAATCCACGCCGCCCACATACACGATGCGAACTGCTCCCGTAAGACCCGCCGCCTTTTTGCGAAGCTCCATGCCCGCAAGCTCGGCGCCATCCACCACCCGCACCCGCGTGGGCAGGTTGGCCTGCACGGCCTCGTTTGCCGCCAGTTGCAGCTGGCCAAGTTGCTCATCCGTAAGGAATATATCCAAATCCAAGGTAGCGTAATCCTGCGCCATATGGAAGCCGCCGTTTTTCGCCCCAAAAAGCCTGCTAGCCAAGCCGGAAAGGATGTGTTCCCCACTATGCTGGGCGCTGTGATCCCGGCGCAGAGCTTCATCCGCCTGAACCCGTATCCGCATGCCGACCTCTACCGGCCGGTCCGACAGATGCCACACCTTTTCCCCATCTTCTCTAGCGTGGGAAATACAGGCTATCTCTTTGCCGCTTTCTAAAGCATACAGTCTGCCTTGGTCGCTGAGCTGGCCACCCCCTTCGGGAAAAATCGCCGTTGCGTCCAAAAGAACTTCGTATGCCTCCCCCACCGGGCGGCAATCCAGTATCTGCGCATCGCAGGCCAAGGAATCGGTATTTTCCACGGGATAATAAAACCGTTTTGTCATGAATAATAAAGTCCTTCGATAAGATGGGATTAGTATACCACATTTTGCATATTTTGCGTGTGTAGTTGCTAAGCATTTACAAAAAAGTAAAAAAATGGGAGGAGAATCTCCCCCCATTCATTCTTTCTTGCTTTTACAATCAGCTTAAGCCAACGTAACTAACCCGTTTTTCATAGGTCTCAACCGTGATCTCGCTCTTCCACTGCTCCAGCGCAGCGTTGTACGCATCGGCCTGATTTTTGTTATTTAAGTAGGTCAGGATCTCTTCCTTTACATCCTCGTACGGAATGGGATCTGCACTCACATCGCCTACCCTGCGGATGATATGGTAACCATAGCTGCCTTTCACCAAACCGGAGGTGTCCCCCGTCTCCTTCAATTCCATAGCGGCATCGTAGAAAGCTTTATCGTACACGCCGTCAAAGCCCTCGCCGATAACATAGCCCTGGGTCTTGGCAGGCTCTGCAGTCATGCCAGTGTCCTCCCCATATTGCGCAATGAGTGCGTCAAAATCTTCGCCGGCATTCACTTTCTCCAAAATGGCCTTAGCTGTTGTCTCGGGATCCGCAAAGCTCATGGAGTCCGACACTTCCAGGGTTTCGTCGCCGTCTGCCTGCGCTTCCCCCTCCTCCGTCTTAATGAGAATATGTTTTACATAGAAGAGGCCTTCCGGCGCAACAAGAGGCTTTACCGCTCCGGAATAGGTATAATACTGGTTGTCGTAATAGTACGCGGTAGCATCCTCTGCATACTTTTCCTGCTCGGTCTTGATCTGCTCGTCATACCAAGTTTTCGCTTCCGCGTCGGTCGAGCTGGGGACGGCGGCCTTCACCTGATCGGCTATCTTCTTGCCCAACGCATCGTCAATATGTGCCTGTTCAACCTCAGCCTTTACCGTTTCATAGGTTATGCCGTTGGATTTATATGCCTTGTTAAAGGCTTGGATAGCGGCTTCGGTGCGGGCCGTTTCATCGGCAATGGACTCATCCAAATATTGCTCCAGGTAGGAATCCATGGTGGTAGCGACGCTTTCCATGGCTGCGGCCTTTTCCTCTTCCGTAAGGGTGAGGCCTTGCTGATGGGCAACCGCCACGGGCAGCGTGGAATTTATCAGTTGGTCAAAAATGGTGGCATGCGCTTCCTTAATTTTATCGGAGGAAGAAGTATCGATCATGCCATAGCTCGCGTACGTTTCGTACAGGTTGTAAAATTGGGAATATGTGATCTCCACATCTCCCACCTGGGCCACCACTGGATTGGAAATCACCGCGCTGCAGCCGCTGAATATCAGGGCCGCCAAAACCAGCGCGCATACGCGGAGGAGGGTCTTGTGGTTCTTCATTTGGTTCGTTATCTCCTTTGTGCGGTAATCGCTTATTAACCATATTATTTTATACGTTGCTCCCTGCGCTGTCAACTGCCGTAGGGTAAACGTTAAGTTTGGGTAGATAGAAATGCCAAAATAGAGTATGATTAATAATAAGTGGTTAAGACTTGAATAGCTGAACAATCGGTTAGAATGGAGGCGACAAATGAAGCATATTCCCAATATCCTTTCCGGGCTTCGCCTTGGCATGGTTGGTGTTTTTCTATATTTCTTCCGCCGGGATGACTACCTGGCGGCGCTTATCATCTATGCGACCGCTTTCCTTACGGATATTTTAGACGGCTATCTGGCCCGGCGCAATGGCTGGATCAGCAACTTGGGTAAAATTCTGGACCCGCTGGCCGATAAGCTCATGCTTCTTTGCGCCCTGGCCTGCTTTTATGTGAAAGGCTGGCTGCCTCTTTTTATTCCTCTGATTGCCGCTGGGAAAGAACTGACCATGCTTGTGGGCGGGCTCTTCATGTTAGGCAAGAAGAACGTGGTTGTCGTCTCGGATTGGTGGGGCAAGTTTGCCGCCGGTTTTTTCAACGTGAGCGTTCTGCTCACCCTTCTCTCCAACTTCTCGCCTTTTTCGTTTCTCGCCACCTATACCGTTGCGCTTTTCTGCCTAGCTATCGGCTTTGCAATCATCGCGGTAATTCATTATGCCCGCACCCAGGTATTAGGTCGCGGCAAAGCTGAGCAGGGCGACTCCATGCTCTGATTCGCATAAGCCGGCTTTCTAGCGGCCGGCATATTCCCAAACATAACCCCAAAACTATAAAGGGAGCCTTTGCGGATCAAATGGCTCCCTCGTTTTATCTTCTTATGAATCGTTTAGCCCAGCAGGCCCTGTACATAGGAACAGGCCGTATTCACGGCGCTCACCACGGCACGAGAGCTGATGGTAGCGCTTGTCACGGCGTCAACATGGCCGCCCGACTCGGAAGGGTTTTCGGCGTTAGCACTGGCGCTGGTAACGGAATCGCTCTTTCCGCCCACCGATATAGGCCCTTTTTGGCCTTGAAACTGATCCGTAAACTCGGCATCTCTGGTTTTGGCGCCAAGGCCCATGGTTTCAGAAAAATTCGGCCCGCCCACACGGATGCCGGTAATGGCCCCATCCGCTCCAATGCCTACGATCACTTCAATCTCTCCGCCGTAGCCCTTGGTTGTCGTCTGGGCAACATATCCCGCCGTTTCGCCGCCGCGCTTCCCCTCATAGCAATAATCGACCCCCGCATCCGCCGGCACATCCAGCAGTTCAAAGGTTTCCGCCACAGGCAGAACGGCTTTGCGGGCTTCTTCAGCCTGCATCTCGGTTTGCGCCTGAATGGCGGGTGCGGTCAGCTCGTTCGTAAAGCCCAGCAACAGCCCGGCTGTCAGTGCAATAAGCGCTAGTTTCAGCCAGGCAGGCAATCCGTTTTTCATCGATAGATGCCCCCCTCAGTAAAAGAATTGTAAAGAAACGTTATTTATTTTCTAATTGATTCAGGCCAGCGGCATCCAGTGCCCGGAAAACAAGCCGGGCAATCAAGCCGGTAAGCATCCCTGTCATTATAGCTGATAGGACCAGTATTGGCAAGTAAGAAAACGCGGGTACAGGGCCCACAACCAAAGATGCGGCCAATATCTGCCCCACGTTATGAAGGGTCGCCCCGCATATCGAAACTCCCATAACGCTTAAAGACGTTATTTTTTTAACCAGCATCATGCCGGCAAGGCTTAATATGCCCCCCGCAAAACTATAGAGCAAGGCGGTCGGCCCGCCGAAAAGCAGGCCGGAAAGCGAAACCTTGAGGATCAGCAGCAGCGCCGTCTGCTTGTTTCCCATCAAATAGAGCGCATAGAGCAGCACCGTGTTGGCCACCCCAAGCTTTACGCCCGGCAGACCCGGAGCGATTGGAAGCAGCCGCTCCAGATAACCCAGCACCAGCGCCATAGCCGTAAGAATACCAAAGCGGGCAATTTCCCTGGCCTTCATTCCGCTCCCTCCTGCACAAGTTCCACGCTAACTCGGTTGGGAAGGCAGATGATCCAGTTGCCCAGCGGGCGCAGCTCCGCACCCTCTGCCGTCAGGGGACTCTGATGCACGCAGTCCTGATTTTCGCAGGAAGCGGATCGCATCCACACACGGCCATCCTCAATAACCAGCTCGTTTCGTTCGCCCCCCGGCTGTTCCACCACAATTACCTGGTTTTCAGAAAGAGGGGCCTCGGCGTAAAGGGCGCCGTCCAGGTATACCCGTACCAAGTCTCCTCCCCGGGGCTTCGTAAAAACCAGCAGGAGAACGGCCAGCAACACTAGGAGCCCTGCGATAAGCAGCCCGTCCGATCTTGTAAAAAGGCCTTTCATAGGCTTCGTTTTGTTCATCTGCAATATTCATGCCTCCTCGTATGAAAAGCCGTTGCACGTTCTGCCGTAGGGATTCCGCTCGCTTCCTTTTTATATCGGCCGAAAAGGCACGCGCTTTCCACAGGGCGAATCCCCGTCTCCATGCATTCCAGGCCGCAAGAAGCATCGTATCATAATAGATTATTTCTATAAATTTCCTGCTTTATAGGTTAATCTGTGTAACTTGGGGCGCGCTTTCCCCTTCCACAAAATATAGCTTCCAGCCTTCTTTTTCAAAGCCGCTAAGCAATGCCCGCAGGGCCTCCAGGTTTTCTTCCTCCACGCGAAGGGAAATCCCGCAGCCCGCCTGGACTGCCCGAAGTGTGGGCATAACGGCAGCGGGCACCTTCCCTTGAAGATGGCGCTGGGCAGAAAGGGCCTTGTGGGTGGATTCAAAGGACAGCATGTAATATCGGTTGGCTCGCATGGGTTTCTCCTTCGTTTTTTCGTTCTGTGTTATTGTGCTTTGGCAGCCAATCCGCTATAGTTAATTTATAGAAAAACCTAATTTTACAAAGGAGCTGATGTAGCGATGGCACATTATATCGACGCGATGGGAAAAGCCTGTCCGCAGCCTGTCATCCTGGCCCGAAAAGCTTTGACCCAGGGCGAAACGCCTTTGACCATTGCCGTGGACAATTCCATTGCCGTGGAAAATCTCAAGCGCTTGGCCGTCAGCCAAGGAATGAAGGCCTCCGCAACGGAAAAGGATGGACGATTTGAAGTCACCTTCTTGGGAACAGGGCAAGCCACACAGACCGGCGGCCTCCAGCCGGAACAGGAAAGCAGCCCCGCAGGCGGATGCTATTCCGTATTCATTGGAAAGGATCGCCTGGGCGAGGGTGACCCGACGCTGGGCTATAACCTGCTCAAAATGTTCCTCTACACCCTTTCCCAAGGCGATGTTATGCCGGCTTCCGTCCTGTTCATGAACGGGGGGGTTAAACTGCCCGCAGGAGAAGAGCAGGAGGTTCTGGCCAGCATTCAAGCCCTGCAAGAGAAGGGCTCGGAAGTGCTCGTATGCGGAACCTGCCTGAACTATTATGGCATAGCCGACAAGCTGAAGGTTGGCCAAGTGAGCAACATGTACGATATCGTGTCCAGGATGCAGGCGGCGGATAAAGTCCTTTCCGTATAGTGTAGGAACCGCTTCGTTTCCGGCATCGGTGGCCCGCTTGCCTGGGCCGCCACCCCGTTGAAAAGTGGCATATGCCACTTTTTTAGCTTGTCTGCGCGATCCTATGCTCTTGGAACATGCTTAATCCCCAAATCCCGTGCCCACATCCCGGGCAGCTTGAATCAGTGGATGCTCCACGGGGAGGAACTTGGTCTTGCTTGCGGCCTCCTCCAGCGGAACCGGTACGATCTCTTCATTTTGCATGGCTACCATGTAGCCATATTTTTTTTGCATAATAAGCTTTGCCGCCCCCGTGCCAAAACGGGTAGCCAGTACCCTGTCGTAAGGGCAGGGCGGCCCACCCCGCTGATAATGCCCGGGAATGGTCACCCTTGTCTGCTGGCCGGTAAGCGCCTGCAGTTCTTTTGCAATCCGGTAGGATATGGTGGGATATTCGCTGCGCTCCTTCAACGCCCTGCGCTCCTCCTCGGAAAGCAAATGGTCTCCCTTGGCCACGGCTCCCTCTGCCACGGCCAGGATGGAATAGCTCCGCCCCTGTTTCTTGCGCCGTTCAATGGTTTCCGCCACGGAATTGAGGTCATAGGGAATCTCGGGAATGAGGATCACATCCGCCCCGCTGGCAATGCCCGCGTGAAGGGTCAGCCAGCCGGCATCGCGTCCCATCAGCTCCACAATGAAGATGCGTCGGTGGGAACTGGCGGTTGTGTGGATGTAATCCATCACATTGGTGGCAATATCGATGGCGCTTTGAAAGCCAAAGGTTATATCCGTGCCGTAAATATCGTTATCGATGGTTTTGGGCAAAGTTACGATGTTCATGCCGGCGTCCATCAAAAGTTTCGCGCTCTTTTGGGTGCCGTTCCCGCCCATAACCACCACGCAATCCAAATTCAGGCGGGTATAGGTATCCAGCATAGCCGGCATCATATCGGTGCCGTCCTTGTCTAAAATGGCCTGGCCCGGAATATATTTTTGTCTGGATGTGCCTAAAAGAGTGCCGCCCAATGTAAGAATGCCGGAAAAATCTTTGCCCTCCATATAGCGGTAATCGCTTTCAGCCAGCCCGCGATAGCCATCGTACATGCCGAAAATCTCAATGTTATCCACATATTGAATCAGCGCTTTCCCAACTCCCCGGATAGCCGCGTTTAGGCCCTGGCAATCCCCGCCGCTGGTAAGGATCGCCACGCGCGTTTTCCGCTTCATATAGCTACCTCCTATTTTTCAATTTTATTCAGTATAACATAAATGCCATCACCCGAAAGCTAATTTTTTGTAAAGCGCAAGGGGGGATTGACAAGATAGTAGCAAGGGCATATACTACATATGAACAATTGAACATATGAAAGGATGTTGGTTTTATGCAGCATCGGGAAGAGATGCCCCATTGTGATTTCATGCATGCCCATGCAGGTTTGGTGGCGCGGGTCCAAGCCGCCTTGCCCGATGAAGAAGTCCTATGCGACCTGGCGGAGCTCTTTAAGGTATTCGGGGACTCCACACGCATTAAGCTTCTAAGTGTGCTTCTGGAGGGCGAAATATGCGTGTGCGACATGGCCCAAATGCTAGGTTTGAGCCAAAGCGCCGTTTCCCATCAGCTCCGGGTGCTCAAGGGCGCGGAGCTGGTAAAATACCGCCGGGATGGCAAAACGGTATTTTACTCCTTGGCGGACGATCATGTGAAAACCATCATCAGCAACGGCATGGAGCATGTTTTAGAATAGGAAAAACCGGCAGGATTCGACCGATTTATTTTAGGAGGACGACATTATGAAAAAAACCTTTAAACTCCAGGATTTGGATTGCGCCAACTGCGCCGCGAAGATGGAGCGGGCCATTTGCGAAATTGAAGGTGTGGAGAGCGCCAGCATCAACTTTCTTGCTCAAAAGCTTAGCATTACCGCTCCGGACGAACGCTTGGAAGAAATTATGAACGAGGCGGTGCGCCGCTGTAAGCGAATTGAGCCGGGCTGCGCTATCGTTCGCTGATGCGTGTTCTGTTTGGGAGAGATTGCATGCGTAACAAACAAAAAGGAACCATCCGGCGGATTGTTCTGAGCGGGATTCTGTTGGTGCTTAGCAGCTTCCTGCATGGCGGCTGGCAGTTGGGCGCCTACCTTGCAGCCTATGGTATCATCGGCTACGACGTGCTATATAAAGCCGGGCGAAACATTTTGCAGGGCCAAGTGTTTGACGAGAACTTTCTGATGTGCATCGCCACCATTGGCGCCCTGGCTACGAAAGAATATCCCGAGGCCGTCTTCGTTATGCTTTTTTACCAGGAGGGCAGCCTGTTTGAATCCTATGCGGTAGGCAAATCCAGGGCCTCCATTGCGCAGCTGATGGACATTCGCCCGGATATCGCCCATGTGCTTCGAGAGGGTAGGCTTGTAGATGCAGACCCCGAGGATGTATCCATCGGCGAGGTCATCACCGTTTCTCCCGGTGAACGGGTACCCCTGGACGGCGTGGTTCTTTCCGGCGAAAGCACATTGGATACCAGCGCCCTTACCGGCGAATCCCTCCCCCGCTCGTTAGGTCCGGGAGACGAGGCCCTCAGCGGGTGCATTAACAAAACGGGGCTGTTGGAAATCCGCGTCACCAAGGCATTTGGGGAATCCACCGTAAGCAAAATTCTGGATCTTGTGGAAAATGCCGCCTCAAAGAAAGCCAAGGCAGAAAACTTCATCACCCAGTTTGCCCGGTATTATACCCCCTGTGTGGTGGCGAGTGCCCTGCTTCTTTGTATCCTGCCGCCCCTGTTTACCGGGGAGCCGTTTGTGATGTGGCTTCACCGCGCCCTCATTTTCCTGGTCATCTCCTGCCCTTGCGCCTTGGTGATCTCGGTACCCCTCGGCTTTTTCGGCGGAATCGGCGGAGCCTCCCGGCGAGGTGTGCTCATCAAAGGCAGCAACTATATGGAGGCGTTGGCAAAAGCTGAAATTGTGGTGATGGATAAAACCGGCACGCTTACAAAAGGCGTGTTCGCCGTGCAGTCCAGCCATCCCACGGAAGGCATATCCGAAACGGAGCTTTTAACCATAGCCGCTTTGGCGGAAAGCTATTCCACCCATCCCATCGCCCTTTCTTTACAACGGGCATATGGGCGGGAAATCCGAAAAGGCACGGTGGAAAATGTGCGGGAAGTGGCCGGGCAAGGCGTACGCGCAAAAGTGGATGGCCGATTCGTAGCGGTGGGAAATGCAAAGCTCATGGTAGCGGAGGGTCTTTCGCCCATAGAGACGGGTGAATCGGGCACAGCGGTGCACGTGGCGCTGGAAGGATCCTATGGCGGGTATATTCTTATAGCGGACGAGCTTAAGCCCGATGCCGCCGAAGCGCTAGCCGCCCTTGGCAAAGCCGGGGTGCGCAAGACCGTTATGCTCACAGGCGACACGCCGGCCATCGCCCGGCATGTGGCCGAACAACTGGGCGTAACGGAATTTCATGCCGGTCTTCTTCCCGAGGACAAGGTCGCCTGGATTGAAAGAATCCAATCCCAGCTTAGCCGGGGCGGCCGCCTGGCCTTTGTGGGGGATGGTATCAACGACGCGCCGGTGCTGGCCCAGGCGGATGTTGGCATCGCCATGGGCGGCCTGGGAAGCGACGCCGCAATTGAAGCAGCGGACATCGTCATTATGGACGATAAACCCTCCAAGATACCTTTGGCCATCACCATTGCCCGCAAAACTTTGGGGATTGTGAAGCAAAACATCGCCTTCGCCTTGGGGGTAAAAGCCCTGGTTCTCATTTTGGGCGCGTTTGGTATAGCCACCATGTGGGAAGCCGTGTTTGCGGATGTTGGCGTTTCCGTCATTGCCATCCTGAACTCGATGCGCACATTGCGCACATAATCATTAAAAGGCACAGCGCGGCGCAACTGAATTTTATCATGCGCCGCGCTTCTTTTTAATTTTGGGAAGAGCCCGTCCCGTCTTCCGTCTTCCGGCTTTGCCGCACCAATTTGCGATATACAAGGAAGTAAAAGACGAGTTCAATCAAAAATGTAACCACCCAGGAGGCCGGATAGGCCATATACAGCACTTCTAGCGTGCGGTGGGCGGCAAAAGCGGTATATATCCAAAGAATTCGCAGCCCGCAGGCGCCCACCAGCACCACGATCATGGGCGCTAAAGAAGTGCCCATCCCTCGCATGGAGCCAACCAGCACATCGATAAAGCCCATGAAGAAATATAGGGAAGTAATAATAAACAGCCGCTGGGTGCCCAGAAGCACCGCTTGGGGATCGGAAGGCAGATAGACCCGGAGCAAAGGGCTGTTAAAAAGCCAGAACAGCGCCCCCATTCCAAGCCCCACCGCCAGAACCACCGCCAGGCAGATGCGTACCACCTTACGGATACGGGTATATTGCCGCCCGCCCACATTCTGGCCCGTAAAGGTAAGCGCGGCCTGAGAAACGGCGTTCATGGCCGTATAGATGAACCCTTCCAGGTTGCTGGAGGCGGCGCTTCCGGCCATAGCTACGGAGCCAAAGGAGTTGATGGAGGATTGAATGAGCACGTTGGAAATGGAAAACACCAGGCTCTGCAGGCCGGCGGGGAAGCCGATGCGGAAAATAGCACGCACTTTATCCCCATGGAACCCCAGTTGGTTGAGATGGAGTTGCAGGCAACCCTCCGTGCGCATCAAGCATATGGTTATGAATGCAGCGGACACATATTGGGCGAAAACCGTGGCGATTGCAACGCCGGCCACGCCCATGTGAAAGCGGATGACAAGAACCAGGTTGAGCACCACGTTGATAACCCCGGATACAGCCAAATAATATAAGGGCTGGCGGGTGTTGCCCACGGCCCGCAGGATGGACGCGCCGAAGTTAAAAACCATGGTAGCAGGGATGCTCAAAAAGAAAATGCGCAGATACAGAGCGGATTGCTCCAGCACATTCGCCGGGGAACCCATAAGCTCCAGCATGAAGCGGGAAGCGAAGAAGCCATAAGCCCCCACAACCGCGCCTATCACCAAGCTCAAAGAAAAAGCCGTATGGACCGTCTCGCTCACAGCCGTGAAGTTTTTGGCTCCATAGTTGTGCGCTACCGCTACGCTCACGCCTATCGATAAATTCATAAACAAATTTACGATAAGGTTAATCAGGCTGGTAGTGGACCCTACGGCCGCCAGGGCCGTGCTGCCCGCATATCTGCCAACCACCACGATATCCGCCGCATTATATACAAGCTGCAGAATCCCCGTGAGGATAAGCGGCATGGAATAGACGAGTATTTTCTTCAGAAGCGGCCCATGGCACATGTCCACTTCGTATTTGCTCCGTTGCATTTGCTCAGCCAAGGCGCAGCAAAGCCTCCATTTCTTCCGTACAAATCCGTTCGCCCGCATCGGTTAAAAACAGGGCTTGCGCCCCATAGGATTGGGCTAGCGCCATGCCTTTCTCAGGCCCCAAAACGAAACAAGCGGTAGAGAGGGCATCAGCAAGCATGGAGCTTTGGGCCAAAATGGTCGTCCCCGCCACCCCATTTTGAACGGGCCAGCCTGTATCCGGGTCTACAATATGAGGAGAGCGCACGCCGTCTTTGGTAAACCCCCGCTGATAGGTTCCGCTGCTCACCAGGCTCCAACCGCTTTGGAGCGCCATGGTGGCAAGAGAAACCCCCGGCTCCGCGGCCGGGTCCTGGATTCCGATCTGCCAAGGAACCTCTCCCTGTTTCTCTCCCAGCACTTTCACGTTGCCGCCAAAGTTGAGGAGGGCGCTCTTAACGCCCCGTGCGGAAAGGTAAGCGGCCAAGGCATCCGCAATATAGCCCTTGGCTACGCCGCCCAGATCCACGCTATGGCCCGCAGGCAGTTGCACCTGATTTCCCTTGATGATAAGGAGCCTGTAATCCACAAGAGAAGCCGCCTGGGCAAGCGCCTCCGTAGCCGGCAAAACCGGCGTTTCGGCTTGAAAGTCCCAAAGGGCGCTTTCCGGTGCAATCGTAATGTCAAAAGCGCCGCCGCTTTCGGCGGCTATATCCTGGGACAAAGCTAAAATGGCAAGGGTATCCTCGCTTACGGTCACGGCCGCCCCTTGCGCATGGTTGATGCGCCAAACATCGCTTTCCTCCCGTGTTTTGCTCAAAAGAGCTTCATAACGGGCGCATTCATCAAGCGCCGCCTGCAACACGGATGCGGGGCAATATCCCGTGATGGTAACCACGGTATCAAAATAATAGCCCACTGCCGAGCTTTTCTCTTGGGTACAACCGCCCAACAGGGGCATAAAAGCACACAAAGCCCAGATCGGCAGGAGGCGAAAAATCCTGTTAATCGGATGCACCGCCCTTCGACATTTTCTCCGTATAAGGTAGCATAAAGCCCTACTAAACACAACCCCCACAAAAGCGAATGCAAGCGAGGCACCGCAGCCTTAAAAATTTGCATGGGCGCCTGTGTTAAAACACATCGTGCAGGCCCGTTTCCATGGCATTTCCTATAAAAGTAAGATAGATGTGGCAACTACGATCTTGTGAACGGGCTGTGCGGCCGGGCTGACGGGAGAATCCGATAAGCTTCTACTGCACTAATTCGGCCGTTTTACTTTATCGCTTTACTTTGATAATGTGATACTTGACTAATTTAAAGAAGTATAGTAGAATGCTGTCTAACTCAACAACGGCATTTTATGTTGAAGGAAGGAAACGAGACTTGGAACCGACTTTTGAATCCTTGCGTAAAAGCGAGCGCACAGCTCTCCTGCTTCGCAATGTCTATGAACGCTATGGCTACCGCAGTTTTCGTATGGGGAAGTTTGAGGAATATGATTTCTATAATGAAAACCGGGATTTTTTGCCTCCCGGGCCCATTATGACTTTCACCGACATGAACGGTAAGCTTATGGCGCTTAAGCCCGATGTAACCCTGAGCATTGTAAAAAACTCCCGCGCTGCAGCCAACGCGCCGGAACGGCTCTATTATACAGAAAACATTTACCGGATGTCCCGGGAAGTGCGCGAGCTTCGGGAAATATACCAGGTGGGCGTGGAATATATTGGCGCGGTCGCACCCTTTACCAACGTTGAGATCATTGGCCTTGCGTGTAAAAGCCTTGCCTGCATTGAAGAAAGCTATGTGCTCAATATTTCCCACATGGGGTACCTGACCGGTCTGTTTCAAAGCCTGGTGCTGCCAGCCGAGGAAAAGCGTGCGTTGCTCGCTTGCATCAAAAGCAAAAACGCCCATGAATTATGCCACCTTTCCCGGCAGTACGGCCTTCCATCCGAAAACGAGGAGCGGCTTCTCCGCCTTTTGCGCATTAGCGGACCGCTCATGGAATCCCTGGGGGAAGCCCGGGCGCTCTGCGTAAACGACGCCATGCTTGCAGCCGTGGAAGAACTTGGGCAGCTTGCGCAGGTTTTGAATGAAGCGCCCTTGAAGCTGGATTTTTCCATCGCCAGCGATCCCCAGTATTACAACGGCCTGATGTTCCGAGGCTTTGTGCAATCCGTCCCCCGTGCGGTACTTTCCGGCGGGCGGTATGACCCATTGGTAAGGCGTATGGGCAAAGAAAATTTGGAAGCCATCGGCTTTGCCCTTTATTTTGACGAAATCGACCGTTATTTCAGGCAGCCTTCCTCCCTTCGGTATGATGCATTCATCCTTTACGACGAAGAAAGCAGCCTTTCCGCCCTGTTCCAGGCATCAGAGCGGCTTGCCGCCCAGGAAAAACGGGTGGGCACGGGCACGGTTCTTCCTGTCAATGTGGAAACAGCCACCCTATACCGTCTTTGTGGCGATGTGCTCAAGGAGGAACGTTCATGCTGAATATTGCGCTTCCCAAGGGCCGCTTGGGCGATCAGGTTCACCAGCTTTTCGCTTCCGTGGGATATGGCTGCGCCATGCTTGCCGAAGAAAGCCGCAAGCTCGTATTGGAAGATGCGGACGCAGGCATACGGTATCTTCTTATCAAGCCTATGGATGTAGCCGTTTATGTGGAGCGCGGCGCTGCGGACGTGGGCGTGGTGGGCCGAGATGTGCTGCTGGAAACAGAGCCCAATGTGTATGAGCTGCTGGATCTTGCTCTTGGCAAGTGTGAACTTGCCGTAGCCGCGCCAGATGGGTTTGAAGAGGATTACGGGGCCATCCTGCGAGTGGGCACCAAGTATCCGCACGTGGCCTGGCGGTATTATCAGGGTATGGGGCGGGATATCGAAATCATCAAGCTTAACGGCTCTATCGAGCTTGCCCCCATTTTGGGCCTTTCGGACGTAATCGTGGATATCGTGGAAACGGGGGCGACGCTGCGGGAGAACCATCTCCATGTATGGGAGCACATCGCTCCGAGTTCGGCACGGCTCATTGCCAACAAGCGAAGCTACCATTTTAAGCAAGAGGAAATCTCGCGCCTGCTAGGCGCCCTGGAGGAGACGAGTGCATGAACATCCAATTTGCTGGCGATACTACCCCTTCGGCTCTTCGGGAAAGGGCAAGCGCACAATTTTCTCAGGTGGAGGCAGTCGTGCGCGGTATTGTGGAAGACGTTCGCCGCAATGGGGACGCCGCCCTTTTGCAATACTGTGAAAAGTTCGACCAGGCGCATCTCACTTCTCTCGCCGTAACGGAAGAGGAAATAAGAACCGCCATGGCTTCCGTGGGGGAGGCGCTGCTTTCCACGCTGGAGGAGGCCGCGCAAAACATCCGGGCCTTTCACAGCAGGCAGGTACGGCAGGGCTTCTCGGTGATGGAACGGCCCGGCGTCATGATGGGACAGCGTATTCTGCCGCTGGATCGGGTGGGGCTTTATATTCCGGGGGGCAGGGCCAGCTATCCCAGCACCGTGCTGATGAACGCTATCCCCGCCAAGCTGGCCGGAGTGCCTGAAATAATGCTCGTGACGCCGCCCGCGCCCGACGGTACCGTTTCCCCCGCCGTTCTCGCCGCCGCGCATGTTGCGGGCGTAGACCGGGTTTTTAAGGTAGGCGGCGCCCAGGCGGTTGCGGCCTTGGCCTTTGGTACCGAAAGCATCCCCAGGGTAGATAAAATTACAGGCCCCGGCAACCTCTATGTCGCCGCCGCGAAAAAGGAGGTTTATGGCCTGGTGGATATCGATATGATCGCCGGGCCCAGCGAGGTGCTCATTATCGCGGATGAAACAGCAATCCCCGCCTATGTAGCGGCGGACCTTTTGGCCCAAGCGGAGCATGACCCCATGGCCGCCGCCATTCTTTTGACTACCAGCCAAGCGGTAGCCGCTGAAGCCGCCCGGGAAGTGGAATGGCAGCTTGCCAAACTCCCCCGGCGTTCCATCGCCGAGGCATCCTGGCGCAACAACGGGCATATCGTGGTGCTACCCTCCCTTGCGGAAGCAGCGCAATGGAGCAATGAGATCGCGCCGGAGCACCTGGAACTTTGCGTGGCCGATCCGTTCTCCCTTCTTGGAAGCATCCGCCATGCGGGCAGCGTATTTCTGGGCCATTATACCCCGGAAGCCTTGGGGGATTATTTTGCGGGCCCCAACCATACCCTCCCCACCAACGGCACGGCGCGATTTGCTTCTCCCCTTTCGGTGGATGATTTCATTAAGAAATCCTCTTTTCTATATTACAGCAGGGCAGCGCTGCGCGAGGTTTCACAGAAGGTAACGTGCATTGCCGCGTGCGAGGGGCTGAGCGCCCATGCGCGCAGCGTTTTTTGCCGTGTAAATGCCGAGAAAGAGAGGGAGTGATCGCATGAGCAGATTTTTAAGTCCCCGTTTCTGCAAGCTAACGCCCTATGTACCGGGCGAGCAGCCCCAAGGGCGGGAATACGTGAAGCTGAACACCAACGAAAGCCCTTTTCCGCCATCCCCCAAGGTGCTGGAGGTGCTTGCTGGGAGCTTCTCTTCCCTGAACCTTTACCCGGACCCGAATACCCGCCGCGCAGTTGGGCACATTGCCGATGCCCTTGGGATAAAGCCCGAAAACGTGATGCTGGGCAACGGTTCGGATGAGAACCTGTCCTTTTGCTTTCAGGCATTTTGCGATGCCACCAGGCCGGCCTGCTTTGCGGATATTACCTATGGATTTTACCCGGTCTTCGCCGACATCTGCGGCGTGCCTACCAAGATCCATCCATTGGACGAAAACTTTTGCATCCGTCCCGCGGATTACTTTTCCGCGCCGGGCACGGTGTTTATAGCCAATCCCAATGCACCCACGGGCCTCGCCCTATCACGGGAAGACATCCGTGCAATTCTTGTGGCCAATCCCAATAATGTAGTGGTTGTGGATGAGGCTTATGTGGACTTTGGGGCTGAAAGCGCTGTGGCGTTGGTGCCGGATTTTGAAAACCTGATCGTGGTGCAAACCTTGTCCAAATCCCGATCCCTTGCCGGAGCCCGCATCGGGTTTGCCATTGCCCAGGCACCGCTTATCCAGGATCTTAATACCATGCGTTTTTCTTTTAACCCATACAATCTAAACCGGCTCTCCCTGCTCGCCGCCGAGGCAGCCATACTGGATACGGAATATTTCAGCCAATGCACGGCCAAAATTTGTGAAACCCGCGCCTATACGGCCAAGGCGCTTACAGATCGGGGCTTCACCGTGCTCCCCTCCCGCGCGAATTTTATCTTCGCGCGGCCAAACCGCATGCGCGGCGGGGACTATTACCGCCGCCTCCGGAAAAAGGGTGTGCTGGTGCGGCATTTTGACAAGCCCCGCATTTCGGATTATGTTCGCATCTCCATCGGTTCTATGGACCAGATGCATGTGCTGCTTGCGGCTACGGACGAGCTTTGGGAGGAAACAAGATGAGGCAGGCCAGTGTGACGCGCAAAACCGCCGAAACAGACATTCACGTTTGTTTGCATCTGGACGGCGCCCAGATTGCTATCGACACCGGTTGCGGATTTTTGGACCATATGCTTACCCTGTTTGCGGCTCATGGGAGACTTGGCCTTTCTCTCTCCTGCACCGGCGATACGGAGGTGGATTACCATCACACCACCGAGGATATTGGCATCGCCCTGGGTCAGGCGTTTGCACAGGCCCTGGGAGATAAGCGGGGCATTTGCCGCTATGGAAGCTTTCTGCTGCCCATGGACGAAGCCCTCGTTCTCGTGGCGTTGGATATCAGCGGCCGGGCTTCCCTGGCATACAGCTTGTCCATCCCCACGGAAAAAGTGGGAGATTTCGACACGGAACTGGTGCGAGAATTTCTATTGGGCCTTTGCCGCAGCATGGGGCTGACGCTGCATGTAAGGCAGCTTGCCGGCCTCAATTCCCACCATATTATCGAAGCCGCCTTCAAAGGCTTGGGGCGCGCCATGCAGCAGGCCGTTGCTATTGATGAAAAAAACGCCGGCGCCATCCCCTCCACCAAGGGCATGCTGGAATAGCGAAGGAAGGAGGGCGGCTATGATTGCAATCATCAACTATGGCGTGGGAAATCTTTTTTCGCTTAGGGGTTCCTTAAAACACTTGGGGATTGAAGCCGAAGTTACGGCGGACCCGGAGAGAATCGATGTGGCGGATCGGATAATCCTGCCCGGTGTGGGCGCGTTCGGCGATGCCATGGAGAAGCTGCGCGAGCATGGCCTTCTCCCGGTTTTGGACAGGCAGGCGCATAGCGGCAAGCCATTCTTGGGCATATGCCTGGGCATGCAGGTGCTGTTTGAATGGGGTTACGAATTCGGCGCGCACAAGGGCCTTGGATATCTCAAGGGAAGCGTGCACGCCCTGGCGGACGATCTTCCGGCGGATATGAAAATCCCGCACATCGGCTGGAACAGCCTTAAGCTTGTGAAACCCGAGGATCCGTTGCTCCGCTATACAAAGGATGGCGATTACGTTTATTATGTGCACTCATTTTATGTGAAAGGGTGTGAAGAAAGCCTTATCGCGGGGTCCGATTACGGCACGTTCATCCCGGGGGCGGTTCATAAGGGCAACATTTGGGGTACCCAGTTTCATCCCGAAAAAAGCGGCATCACAGGGCTGTCTATGCTGCGGGCCTTTGCGGAGGCGTCCGTATAGGCTTTTCCTTTCCATTTTAATCCTAAAAGCAGGGAGTCTATGTTGTAATGAAAATATTTCCGGCAATCGATCTTTCCGGCGGGCAGGTGGTGCGCCTGCGCGAAGGCAATTATGCAGATATGCAGGTGTATGGCGACGCTCCGTTGGTTGCGGCCCGTTCCTTTATGGAGCAGGGCGCTTCCCATCTTCATGTGGTGGACCTGGACGGTGCAAAAGCAGGGGAACCCAGGAATGCGGATGCTATCCGGCTCTTATGCGCCCTGCCGGGGTTATTTGTGCAGGTGGGCGGCGGCATTCGAAACGAGAGACGGATTGCGGAGCTGCTTTCCCTTGGCGCGGCCCGGGTAATTTTGGGCACGGCGGCAGTGCAAAACTTCCCCTTCGTGGAAGAAATGGTAAAAAAGTACGGCAGGCATATCGCCGTGGGCGTGGACGCACGGGAAGGTAAGGTAGCGGTATCGGGATGGCTGGAAACCACGCGGGCGGATGCTTTTGCCTTTTGCCGCAAGCTTGCAAACGCAGGCGTCAAAACCGTAATCTACACCGATATTTCCCGGGATGGCAACCTTGGCGGCGCAAATCTCGCCGCATACCAAGCGCTAAAGGAGTTGCCGCTGGATATTGTGGCTTCCGGCGGCATCAGCTTTGCGCAGGAACTCATGGCTTTGCGAACAATGGGCACCTATGGGGCTATTATCGGCAAGGCACTCTATGAAAAAAAGCTTAATTTAACCCAATGCATCTCCCTCGCGGAGGGGAGGGAATCCTTATGATTACAAAGCGCATCATTCCCTGCCTGGATATTCGCAACGGCCGCGTCGTAAAGGGGGTAAACTTTCAGGGTATACGGGATGTAGAGGACCCGGTGGCGCTGGCCCATTATTATAACGAAAGCGGAGCGGACGAACTTGTGTTCTATGATATTACGGCAAGCTTGGAGGAACGAGAGCTCTTTACCGATGTGCTCTCGCGCACGGCCGGTGCAATCTTCATTCCATTGACCGTGGGCGGGCGCATCAACGAGGTGTCGGATTTCGACCGGGTGCTCAAAGCCGGGGCGGATAAGGTAAGCGTTAACACCGGCGCCGTGAAGAACCCGGGGCTGATCGAAGCCGCGGCCAAGAAATACGGCGCCCAGTGCGTGGTGCTTTCCATGGATGTGAAGCGCATAGATGGAAGGTTCCACATCTTCACCAAGGGGGGCCGCGATGATACGAAGCTTGACGCGTTGGATTGGGCGGCTTACGGCGAGGACCACGGCGCGGGGGAACTGGTGGTAAACAGCATCGATACCGACGGCGTACGCCAGGGGTTCGATTTGGAGATGCTCTCGGCCGTGTGCGCGCGTGTGCGCATTCCCGTCATCGCCAGCGGCGGCGCGGGAAGCATGGAACATTTCAAAGCTCTGTTCCACTCCGTGCCTGGTGTGGACGCCGGGTTGGCCGCTTCGATCTTCCACTTCAAAGAAGTGGATATTTGCAAGCTAAAGCTATATTTAAAAGAGCAGGGCGTAGAAATGCGGATATAGCGTTCCGCAAGCGTCAAAATGAGGTAGAATTTTATGAAAAAACTTGCAGTTGATTCCCGTTCTCTTCAAATGTTAAAGTATGGGGCGGATGGGTTGATTCCTGCCGTAGTGCAGGACTATTGTACGGGGCAAGTCCTAACCGTTGCTTATATGAATGCCGAGAGTCTGCAAATCAGTCTCCAGGAAGGCCGTACGTGCTTTTATTCGCGTTCCCGCAGCGTTCTCTGGCGCAAGGGGGGAAACCAGCGGGAATGTGCAGCATATCGTTTCCATCACTGCGGATTGCGATCTGGATTCCCTGTTGGTACAGGTTATCAAGGATGGCCCGGCCTGTCATACCGGCGAAACGAGCTGCTTTTTCAACCCCATTTTTTCCGCGGACGCGCCCGAAAAGTTTTCGACGGATTTGCTTTACGGGATGCTTCTGGATCGAAAAAGCAGCATGCCCGCAGGCTCGTATACGACCTATCTGTTTGAAAAAGGCAAGGAAAAAATTCTAAAAAAAGTGGGCGAGGAATCCACGGAAGTGGTCGTGGCCGCCATGAAGGGCAGCCAGGCCGAAACGGTAAACGAGGCGGCGGATTTGATGTATCACATGCTGGTGTTGTTGGCCGAAATGGGCATCCCCCCCGAAGCGGTGCGCAAGGAGCTTCAAAGGCGCCATGTAGTGGACCATAAGGTAAAGCAGGAACCCCTGGGATGAGCTTCCTGTGAAAAAGCGATAAGGAGTTTTTATGCCTATACGATCCAACCTGCACACCCATACGATTTATTGCGACGGTGTGAGTACCCCGCGGGAGATGGCCGAGGCGGCGCTGGCGAACGGATTCGTGTCGCTGGGTTTTTCCGGCCATTCCTATACGCCTTACGACGATTGCGGCATGTCCCCTGCGCAAGCGCTGGCCTACCGGCAAGAGGTTTTGGCCCTGCAACGGGAATATGCCGGGAGGCTGGAAATTTTTCTGGGCCTGGAAAACGACGCTGTGGCCCCCCAGCCCCTGGAAGGCTACGAATACTCCATCGGATCGGTACACTACCTGCTCGTGGACGGGACATGCTACTCGGTAGATATGTCCCCGGAAGAAACGTCGCGTCTTGTGGAACGGGCCTGCGGCGGAGACGGGCTCAAAATGGCCCGCCTGTTTTATGATGCCGTCGTGCATTTTGCGGATGCGGGGAGCGCGGAAATTTTGGGGCATTTTGACCTGATTGAGAAGTTTAACGCAGGGGGCCGATTCTTCGATACAGAAAGCGCGGCTTATCAGCGCATCGCCCTGGATGCTTTGGACGAAGTTGTCTCTTTGGGCAAAATAGTAGAAATAAACACCGGCGCTATGGCCCGTGGATTCCGGCATGTTCCTTACCCCATGCCCTTCCTTCTCAAACGCTTATTGAAAAAAAAAGCGCCCATTCTCCTATCGTCGGATGCACACGAGGCCGCAAAACTGGCCATGGCTCTCCCGGAAACCGCCGCAATACTTTATGATATGGGGTTTCGCGAATTGATGGAATTGAAGCGCGGGCAAGGCTTTGTACCGGTCCCTCTAACCGGAATTTGCGACGGATGAACGGGGGCCGCTGCGGATGTCATCTTCCCTCGTGCTGGGGCGTATTTTCTATTTTTCACATGCGAA
>JAYFNX010000040.1:0-30542 GCA_034933245.1 Candidatus Pelethousia sp. | reverse complement strand
AATGTGGATCCCATTATGCCGAATCTGAGCGATGAGGAAGAGACCGTGGAAGCAATGATGCCCATCTTGGATTCCATTGTGCGCACCATGTGCATAGGAGATACGGCCGCTTACCAGCCACAAGACCCGGAATTCTTCTGGAATATGCTTTATCTGATGGGGGTAAATTGGGGCCATACCCATCCGCTGGTTGAGCAGACGGAAGAATACGTCAAGGTACCGCGCCAGGTTATGCAGGAGTTTGCCTCCGCCGCCTTCCTGGATTACAGCGATCTGCTTCCTGTTCCCGAAAGCATGGCCGGTTCCCTATGGTATGACGAGGGGCTGGATGCCTACTGCCTCGCCTATTCCGACAAGGGCGATACGGAGACCAAGCTGGAATCGGTTGCTGCCGGTGCGGATGGCTCTATTACGGCGGTGGTTAACTTATATGAAACACCGGACACGTTCTTGAACATGGTTGAATTTGTTTTGGTAGCCAATCCTTATGTGGACGGCATCAGCGAACCCACCTATTTTTATACCGTCCGTTCGGCCACCCTGGCTGTAATGGAAGGCTAGAACCCACGGGGGATCTTATTTTAAGAAAGCCGCCAGATTAACCGGCGGATTTCTTTTAGAAAATAATTTGTTGACAAATCAACAAATTATCCGTATAATCACAGACGATATAGGATTATACGCGCATACAGGCAGGAGGGAGTGGGCAATGGACCGGTTTGAAACCTTTGTAGGGCTTATATCCCAAATATATAAGAGCATACAGAGGATTAAAGGCATGGAAATGACGGAGCAGGGGCTTAAGGCAAACCACACCATGTGCCTGTATAATCTGAGCCGGCATCCAGCCGGGCTTACCTCCGCCCAGCTTTCCGCCATTTGCGAGGAAGATAAGGCGGCGATTTCCCGCACGGTCTCCGATCTAATGGAAGGAGGCTATGTGATCCGAGAGGTGCCAGCCGGCAAACGGAAATACCGAACCAAGCACGTTCTTACGAAACGGGGGGAAGAGGCTGCCCGCTTCATTGGGGAAAGAGCGGAGCGGTTTGTGGAGAAGGGCGGCGAGGGACTTAGCTGCGAACAACGGGAAAACCTATACGCGTCTTTGACGCTGATTGCAGAAAACCTGCAGCGCTTGCAGTCCGACACGAGTGGTAAAGCGGATGAAAAATAAGAAAGGAAATGATATGGCAATTCGATTTGTGATATGCTCCACAGCGGATTTTCCTTATGCCGAGGCGCAGGAGAAAGGCATTGTCCTTTTGCCCTTGCATATAACCTTTGGAGCTGCTTCCTACCGGGATGTTATCGACATCAGCCATCGCGAATTTTATGAAAAGCTCATCGAGTCCGATGAACTTCCCAAAACCAGCCAGGTTCCCCCGGGTGATTTTGCAAAAGCATTCCAGGAGATTGTCTCGGCAGGGGATACGGCAATTGTGATCACCATATCGGAAAAGCTTTCCGGTACGGTGCAGAGCGCGCGCATTGCCGCAGAGGATTTTCCAGGCCATATTTTTATCGTGGATAGCGACAGCGCCTGCATCGGCGAGCAAGTGCTTATCCGCTATGGGCTTATGCTGGCGGAACAAGGCATGGAGGCCGAGGAAATCGTGCAAAAACTGGAGACGGCGAAGCATGAAATCCGCCTGATCGCCCTATTGGATACCCTGGAGTATTTAAAAAAAGGCGGCAGAATCTCAGCGGCCAAGGCATTTGCGGGGGGGATTCTTTCCATAAAACCTGTTATTGCCGTTTCGCAGGGGGAGATTACCGTGATCGGCAAGGCGCGGGGTTCCAAGCAGGGCAACAACCTGCTCCGGGAAATGGTGGAAAAAAGCGGCGGCGTTGATTTTTCGCGTCCTTTCCTTTTGGCCTATACCGGCCTGGACGATACTGTGCTGCAAAAGTATATTGCGGATAGCCGGGAACTATGGGAAAAGAAGACGGATAAGCTGCCCATTTGTACCATCGGCAGCACCATCGGAACGCACGCGGGCCCCGGTGCTGTTGCGCTTGCTTATTTTGCCCCCCAGGGGTAAGGCTGTTACCATCGAATCGCCTGGAATCAAAGAACCCGCCCGCCGTTTCATGTCGGCTGGCGGGTTCTTTTGTGTGAAAAAACAGCGTAAAGGTCCATGGAAGGTCGTTAGGCGGTCACCTGCTTCATGGAAAGAGAGATGCGCTTTTTTCCCATATCCACAGAAAGAACCACAACCTTCACAATGTCGCCCACAGAGACTACTTCCGAGGGATGCCGAATGAATCTATTCGAAATTTCGGAAATATGCACCAATCCATCCTGATGGACGCCAATGTCGACGAACGCGCCAAAATCGATCACATTGCGCACGGTGCCGGTCAGGAGCATACCGGGGACCAAGTCCTTCATGTCCAAAACATCGGTGCGTAGGATGGGGGGCGGCAATTCATCCCTGGGGTCGCGGCCCGGCTTCAGCAACTCTTTTACGATATCCCGCAGGGTAAAGAGACCCACCGCACATTCCGCGGCCGCTTTTTCCTCGCCGTAATCCTTTACCCGCTGCGGCAGCTCGGAAAGGCTTCCCTTGGCAACATCCATAAGCGTGTAGCGGCAGAGTTCCAGCAGTTTTTCCGCCGCCTTGTAACTTTCGGGATGAACGCCCGTATTATCCAGGACGGATTTGCTCTTTGGGACCCGCAAAAAACCCGCGCACTGCTCATAAGCCTTGGGCCCAAGCTTGGGAACCTTTTTTAGCTGCGCTCTGGCTGTAAAGGGGCCGTTCTCCTCCCGGTAGACGACCACGTTCTTTGCGGTTGTGGCGTTCAAACCGGAAATCCGCATCAGCAGAGACGGGGAGGCGGTGTTGAGATCCACCCCCACTGCGTTCACACAGTCCTCTACCACCCCCGAAAGGGACTCATCCAGCTTTTTCTGGGGCATATCGTGCTGATATTGGCCTACCCCGATGGCTTTAGGGTCTATCTTGACAAGTTCGGCCAACGGATCCTGCATGCGCCGGGCGATGGATACGGCGGAACGGAGATTTACATCATATTGCGGAAATTCTTCGGCAGCCAGCTTGGAAGCAGAATATACCGACGCGCCGGCCTCGTTTACGATCATGTAGCTTACGCCCGGTATCGTTGCCAAGAGCGCAACGGTTATTTGTTCGGTCTCGCGAGATGCGGTGCCATTGCCGATGGCAATATGCTCAACCCCATGCTTTTTTATAAGCTGTGCCAGAGCTGTGAGGGCCTCGTTCTTCTGACGTTCACCCTGGGTGGGATAGACCACCGCGGTATCCAGCACCTTGCCTGTGCCGTCTACTACGGCTACCTTACATCCCATGCGGTATCCCGGATCCAGCCCCATGGTTACATGGTCCTTTACCGGCGGTTGCATCAGAAGGGGCTTTAAGTTACTGGCAAAATTATGAATGGCTCCTTCTGCCGCCATGTCCGTAAGGGCGGTCCTGATTTCCCGTTCCATGGAGGGCGCCAGCAGGCGGTTGTAACCATCTTCCGCAGCGGCGCAGACCAAGGCAGTCGCGCTGGAGCCGGGCTTTATTACCGCATTGCGGACGATTGCCAAGGCCAATTCCGGGTCAATAACGACCGAAGCCCGCAGAAATCCCTCTTTTTCTCCCCGGTTTATGGCTAGCACCTGGTGCCCTTGAAGCCTGGCAACAGGCTGCTCAAATTGATAATAGTTCCGATAAACCGAATCCTCCTCCGTCACATTTTCCGTCCGGAGCAACCCTCGCCTCATGGTCAATTCCCGTAATTTCCGCCGGATTTCCGCCGTATCGGAGATGATTTCCGCAAGGATATCCGAAGCGCCTGCCAGGGCTTCTTCCGCTGTTTCCACCCCTTTTTCCGGGTCGATAGCTTTTGCGGCAAGCTCCTGGATATCCGGCAAATCTTTTTCCTGCGTAAACAGCAGCAGCGCCAAGGGCTCCAGCCCCTTTTCTTTTGCGATGGTAGCCCGGGTTCGCCGTTTCTGCTTATAAGGCCGGTAAAGATCCTCGACTTCCGCCAGCGTCTTGGCTGCATCCACCTGGGCCGCCAATTCGGACGTGAGCTTTCCCTGCCCGTCGATGGCATGTTTCACTTCTTCCCGGCGGTTTTCCAAATTCCGAAGGTAGGTAAGCCGCTCTTCCAGCGTTCGCAAAGCGGTATCATCCATGGAGCCGTGTAGCTCCTTGCGGTATCGTGCAATGAACGGGATGGTATTGCCCTCGTCTAGGAGCGCAACCACATTTCGCACATGCTCTTCCGGTTTGCCAAGTTCTTTCGACAGGATGGTTACGATGTCTTTCATGGATACCCCTTATCATGCTTGCTTTATGGGTTCTGCACGGTGCGCCGCCGATTCGGAACGCTACAGGCTGCCCAACACGCTTTCCGTTTCCCATTGTATCTATATTATACCATATCCAAAGATCGTGGTTCATGCACGGCGCAAGCGGTTCGTTTACCAAACTCTGTTCCATTTCACAACCATCTTGGAAATACCTCCTGCGGTCATAGAATTGAAAATTGCATGATTATTAGGGATATGAAACGTAATTTAATTGAATCGATCGGTTGGAAATATGGATGACGCCCGCATCTTTTAGCTTTTTTAACTCTCGAAACAAGGACGGGCGCTGGACTCCCAGATAATCGGCAAGCTGTTTTTTACTAATGGGTAAGCTGATCGTATTTGAATTTTGCAAAATGGATTGCTGCCGAAAATATTCCAACAGGTTTTCTCGCAGCGTTTTTTGGATTACCATGGTAATCTTGCGGTTCAATTTCTGTGAATTATAGGATATGGCACCGATGAAGCGCATAGCGAAATTGTAATGATGTAAAAGCTGCGCGATGGCTTCCTTGGAAATATGCAAGAGCTGCGCGTCGGTTATGCAGTAAATAGTAAGCGGGTATGCATGATTATCGCCAAACAAGAGATTCGCTCCCAGCATTTGGCCGCTTGCAAATTCAAACATTGTCATTGCCGAGCCGTTTTCTGAAAGGGAATAGGCAATAAAGCTTCCTGCTATAACAACATCCAGTGTTTCGCAACTATCGTTCTGATTGTATACGGTTGCACCTTTTGCATAATTTCTAAGAGAAATCTGCTTATCTGCAAGGAGCGATTCAAACTCGTCGGATGGAACCTGTGAAAATAGCGGGATCGTTTTGATAATCTCCATCAAAATTATAGCACCTCCATTTGAAACATAATAGCAAAAAGAAACATGCGTGTCTATCCGTGCATGAAGGCGGCATCCTATAATGTTTGTAGAACCAGGAAGGAGAGCCTTTGTATGGCACGAAAAATATATAGGATGGCGACGTTGCGCTTATGGTTGCAAAGGTATCTGCTTTCGGAAATCGCTTCAATCTAAAGAGAGGGGATAATATGGATATATTTACATTGGCCGTATGGGTTGGGACCTGCATCTTCTTGGGAATTTCAGTCGTGAAAGATAAAGCAAAAACAAAACAGGCGCTCAAAATGGCATTCGCCATGGGAAAGGGCATGGCTACAAGCATACTTTCCATTATATTCGCAATTGGGCTTATTTTGGCATTGCTGCCGCCAACGGATATTGCAGAATTTGTAAGCGAGCAACCCCTTTTGCTTGCAACGGTTGTGGCGTCGCTTTTCGGCACGATCACGTTAATTCCCGCATTTATTGCCTTTCCGCTGGTGGGCACGTTAATCCACGCAGGGGTCAGCGTGGTCCCGTCTATTGCTTTTCTTACAACCTTGACAATGGTGGGAGTCGTTACATTTCCGCTTGAAAAAAAAGCATTTGGAATGAAATTTACAGCAGTCCGAAATGGATTGAGCTTTCTATTTGCTATTGTTATTGCGCTTGCAATGGGGGTAATTATATGAAAATTTTAAAACTAGCAAAAGAAAATCTATTCCTGCTTATCGTTGCTTTGGCATATAGCATTCTGTTTATCGCTAAGCCGGAACTGGGTATTATGTCGGTAAAAGGCAGCGGGTATTATATTAAAGAAATGCTCATGATTATGCCGGCGATCTTTGTTCTAACGGCACTCTTGGATTTATGGGTTCCCAGGGAAAAAATCATGCGCTATCTGGGAAAGGAAGCCAAGGGAAAAGGCATGTTTCTCGCTTTTGTGGTTGGCAGCATTTCAGCGGGCCCGGTTTACGCGGCGTTTCCGATGTGCGTCATGCTTCATAAAAAGGGAGCCTCTATACGAAACATTGTTATTATCTTGAGCGCATGGGCCGTAATCAAGATTCCTATGCTTATTAATGAAGCAAAATTTTTGGGCCCCAAATTTATGGCCCTTCGCTGGGTGCTTACCGTCGTTGCCATTCTAATTTTCTCGTGGATATCTGCAAAAGTGGTGAAAGAGCAGGATATACCAATGGAAACATTGGTGCCAATCGGCCTCCGTATCAACAAAGATGCGTGCATGGGTTGCTCCTTATGCACAAAAAAATATCCTGCAGTATTTCAAATAAAAAATAAAAAGGCGTTTATAAAACCGTACGAAGCCTTAGACATGGATAGGCTGGAGGGCACAATAGAGGCATGTCCTGTCAAGGCGATATCTTATAATAAAAGCAAAGATGCATGAGCAGCGGCCATACCTGGGCCGTTTCCCCTGTGAATTAATAAAGAGGTTGAGGAGAATAAATGGACCATGCAAGGCGATTCGTTACCGGGCTCGTCATTAGGTGCTTTGGTTGCGGTATTGTGCGGGCGTGAGGCCCGTTTGCTTTTTAAAAGCGGCAATAAAATGGCTTTGCGAACAAAACTGATAGAAATTTGCAATGTCCGAGAGGGAATTGCTGCTGTAACGAATGAAGTACTTGGCCTCCTCAACGCGATGGCTTGTAATATAGGAGGAAATAGATGTCCCCGTTTCTTTCTTGAATAAGGACGAAAGATAGTTGGGATGCACGAATACATTGTCCGCAATATCCGTTACGGTGATCCTTTCGCTCAAATTGTTGTTGATGTACTCGATGGCATTACGGATGACCTTGGAATAACGGGCCTCGTTGATGCGGTTGACCATATCCACAAAGTCCGCCACCATTCTGGCTTCAAGATCGTCGAGAATTCTGATGGAATCATTGCTTTCAATCTCCAGAATGTACGTATCACTCAAGGTAAAAGCATCATCCGGGCCCGCACCGCCGGCAATGGCCGCACGGGTAAACAGGGTACAGCTGCAAATAAGGGAATTCTTTAGTGATCGCAGCGGATCTTTCGCCAGCACCGCCCGGCGAAGGGTATTGATCCGCCGTAGATGTTTGGCGGCGTTCCGCTTATCTCCCGCCGTAATCAAACGGCAGATTTCCTGTTCCATGAAATAGGGCGGATGCTGGAAAAGCTTCATGCGGTTTTCATACGTGCCTTTCTGATACTGCTCCACAACAGCGCCTGCCGTAGCGGGGGAGCCGCCTACATCCTGGGTGTTTTCTATCGGATAAAACAGGAGTTCCAGCAGCTTACCCGTAAAGAAAAAGGCTGTTTCGCTGATTAGGGGAAGTCCCGCATAATGCTCGGTGAGGGCGGATTTGCGCTTGATGGGCAGCCGATGCAGCCGAATAAGATTGGAAACGGTTCCTTCCATGATCGGTTCTGTCAAAACTGGCCCGACAAGCAAAAAAGAATCCGCGTTGATCTGAAAATAAAGGTACCGCTCCCCATATGGATTTGCTATGTATTGCGGCGCAAGAAGCTGCCCCGGGCTGAAACTCAGGGCGTCAACGGCACGCTCCTCTCCTAAAAAAGATGAAACGGAAGAGATGGACTCCGGAAGGCTTTCAACCGGATCGCCATGGGCATAGAACACGACGGGCAGCCCCGTGGAAAAATGGAAGATGTGCAGCAGCTCCAATTGATCT
The DNA here is from genome assembly GCA_034933245.1 of Candidatus Pelethousia sp. Classification (GTDB taxonomy): domain Bacteria; phylum Bacillota; class Clostridia; order Christensenellales; family CAG-138; genus Pelethousia. Next base: position 22,672 of record JAYFNX010000040.1, on the reverse strand, counting down.
TGATACATCGTTACCCACCTGCAATGTAAAATGGTACGTTTTAATAATATTATAATTATACTATATTTATTAGAAAAATGATATTATTCGTTTTGCGCGGATAGTATAATACAAGTACAGTTAAAAATGATCATTTTGCAAGCAGATCCGAAGCGAATAATTTCAAAACCCTACATAACCAGATACGATTATAAGGAGGAATTACAATCATGAAGAAGATGTTGGCTCTCGTTTTTGCGCTGCTCATGACGGTAGCGGTGATTGGTTGCGCGGCGCAAACTGCCGCGCCACAGCCGGAAAGCCCTACTCCGGCCGCACCGGCAGAACCCGCCGCACCGGAGGAACCCGCCGCGCGCATCGTTATCAAATTTGCCGCCCAGGGTGATTCCACGCCGGCTACCAAGGCTGTATTGGAAGCCTTCAACCAGTCGCAGGACCAATATACCGCAGAATGGATGGATATGACCAACGATTCCGGCGCCATGCGCGAGCAACTCACCACCTCGTTGAAGGCGGGCAGCGCGGACTATGACGTGCTCTCCCTGGATGTGGTATGGGCTGGCGAGTTCGCGGCGGCGGGGTATATCGAACCCATTGACCAATACATGAAGGCCGACTCCTTGAACATTTCCCAGTTTAATGCAGGCTCCATGGCATCCGGTTCCTATAATGCAAAGCAGTATGTACTGCCCTTTTTCCCGGATCTTGGCATCCTTTATTTCCGCAAGGATATCGTTTCTACGGAAGATGCCGCCAAACTGGAAAGCGGTGATTATACCCATGGGGATCTATTGGCCATGGCCGAAAAATATAAGGGCGAAGGCGGCACAAAGGACGGTATTGTATACCAGTCCAGCCTGTATGAGGGATTGGTGTGCAACGCCAACGAGTTTACGAACAACTGGAAAGATCTGAAGGCCGGCCTGGAGATCATGAAGCAATTTACCGATTCGGACGCCACGCCGGATAACATCCTCAACTACACCGAGGGTGAAACCGCCAACAGCTTCATCAAGGGTGACAGCGTGTTTGCACGCAATTGGCCCTACCAGTGGGGTACCATTAAGAGCGAGGGCACCATTACAACCGAGCAGGTAAGCATTGCCCCCTTGCCCCAGGGCGGAAGCGTGGGCGGCTGGCTGCTGGCAATTAATAAGAACAGCGCCAATAAAGAAGGGGCTTGGGCTTTAATGAAGTTCATCGCCACAGAGGAAGGCCAGAAGATTATGTCCACCCAGGGCGGCTATCTCCCCGGCTATAACGCTTGCCTGGAAAATGCCGAAGTGCTTGCCTCCAATGAGATGCTCTCCATGGTTGGCTTCCAAAAGGCGCTGACCACCACCATTGCTAGGCCGGTTTCCGCGGAATACTCCAAGGTTTCCGATGCCATTCAGCAAAACGTGCATAAGTATCTTTCCGGTTCGCAGGATGTAGACGCCACGGTGGCCGCCATTGAAGAAGCAATAAAGGGCTGATTTGATCTAGTTTTCTGAACGAAAGCAGCTTTTATCATGCCAAAATAAAAGCTGCTTTTGCTCTGCTTTAAGCCGAAATCCGGGCGGCCTTTATCCACGGCCAACCGGAATTCGTAGCGGACAAATAACCGCATGGGGGGGTTACCGTGAAAAGAAACCTAACCTTAAGGCAGTTCCTATTCATCCTGCCGTTGCTGGCCATTGTAAGCGTGTTTTCTCTTTATCCCATCCTCAGCTCCTTCGCCTACACCCTGTTCGACTACCGGACGAACGATCAGCCCCACGCAAAGCTGTTTGTAAACAGCCACCTCAATGGCGGGCTGTTTTATGAGGACTGCGATTATATCCTATATTATTTGCAGGACGACATAACGCTTGTGGGCGAAGGAGATGCGGCGGAGTTTGAGGCCGTTGCCGCAGAAATTTCCACCATGATGCAACGATTTGCGGGGGCGCAGGGCACCACGAAGCTTTCGCAGGAGGATGCGCAGGAGCTTGCCGCCTTTTTGGATGATGTGGGCATGCGCCTGGAAGCGGTATATAGCCGCTATCCGGACGTGCAATTTTACAACCGGGATAAAATGCCGGTGCTGCTCAACGAAATGCGCAGCTGCTTTATCGATACGAACTTTATTGGGCTGGAAGGGTATGGCACGCTTCTGGGAGATAAGCGGTTTGCTTCCTCCCTTACGAACACCCTGGTGTTTACGGTGGTGTCGGTAACAATTGAACTGGTTTTGGGCCTTCTGCTGGCCTTGATCATGAACAGAGCCATCAAGGGTGTGGGCATTGTGCGCACCACCGCGCTAATTCCATGGGCCATTCCCACCGCCGTATCCGCCTTAATCTGGAGTTACCTTTATGATGGGGGAAGTGGAGTGGTGGCACAGTTGTTCTATCGGCTTGGCCTAATTGCCGCGCCAGAGCATATGCTGCTCTCTGCCGGGGGCGCCATGACGGCAGCTATTTTGGCAGATATATGGAAGACCACACCCTATATGGCCCTCCTGTTGCTGGCCGGGTTGCAAATCATCGATCCAGGCCTGTATGAAAGCGCCTCTATCGACGGCGCGAACCGCCTGCGCACCTTTTTCCGCATCACGCTGCCCCTGCTGAAGCCCTCCATTTTGGTGGCGCTGCTGTTCCGTACGCTGGACGCATTCCGGGTGTATGACCTGATTGCGGTTCTGACCGGCGGCGGTCCCGGCGGGGCCACGGAGACCCTATCCGTCTATGCATATAAGGTAATGGTTAGCCAAAGCAATTATGGCTATGGCTCGGTGATCGTGGTGGCCATGTTCCTGTGCGTCGCGCTTATTGCCTTTGTGTTTGTGCGTTGCTTAGGGGCAGAGCTGATCCATGACGATTAGGAGGGAAACTATGAAAAACATAAACCTATATAAAACCGTTTCATGGATCTTGATCGCCCTCTTTCTATTAATCAATATTTTTCCGTTTTTTTGGATTTTGATTACCTCCTTCAAGCCGTCCGCCGAAATCTTCGGGGATACGGCCTTCCGGGTGTTTCCCGCTAACCCCACGGCTGAAAATTTCCGGCAGGTGGTGTTTGAAAAGGGAATGGTGCATGCCATTGGCAACAGCTTCATCGTTTCCGCCCTTACCACGGTGTATGTGGTGGTGGTAGCATCCATGTCCGCCTATATTATCGCGCGCTTCCGTTTTAAGGGGAAGGCGCTGCTTATGGGACTGATCCTATCCATCTCCATGTTCCCCCAAATGATCATCGTGGGGCCGGTGTTTAACATGTTTTACTCTACCGGTATGCTCAACAGCTATTGGGTGGTGCTTGCCTATTCCACCATCACATTGCCTAGCGCGGTATGGATCATGGTTACCCACTTTAAGCGGATTCCCATCGCGGTGGAAGAAGCGGCAAAAATCGATGGGTGCAGCCCGTGGGGGATTTTATGGCGGGTTATCTTCCCCGTGGCGGCACCCGGCGTATTTACCACGGGTATTATGACGTTTATCGCCGCATGGAACGAATATCTTCTAACCTGTACCCTCAATGCAGATAAAGCGTACCATACCGTGCCGGTGGCTATCAATGCGCTACGCACCCAATTCAGTATCTTGTGGGGCGAGATTACCGCTGCCACAGTGGTGGTCATCATTCCTACACTGCTTATCGTACTGCTCTTCCAGCGGCAAATCATCTCCGGTATGGTCAGCGGCGCTGTCAAGGAATAGGCGAGGACTCATGGCTACACAAAAGAAAAATTGCCAGAAATATAAGGAGTTTTGCGGGTGTATATAGAGCGTACGGGATTGATTCCGGAAGAACTTCTTCAAAATGAAACCCTGTTTCATGTGGCAAATGGCTATGTTGGCGTACGGGGAAATTTTGAGGAAGGCTATCCGGAGAGGCTGCCGACCATCCGAGGAACGTATATAAACGCATTTTATGACGATGTTCCCATCAAATATGGGGAGCGGCTCCATGGCTTTCCCGCCATGGGGCAGCGGATGCTCAACGTGACGGATACCCAAAGCCTGGAAATTGCGTTAAACGAAGAGCAATTTGGCCTATTTGATGCGGCATCCATCTTGCTGGAACGGCGGCTGGATATGCAGAACGGCTATGCCCTACGGCGGGCTTTGTGGCGGGGGCAGGGGGGCGAAGTAGAGGTTCTGTTTCGGCGCATGGCCTCCTTTGTGTGCGAGCAGCTCGTTCTGTTTGAAATGGAGCTTGTTTCACATGGTTTCTCGGGCAAGGTTACCTTGCGCGCGAAACAGGAGGGAAAGGTTGCAAATTTTGCTACGGAAGGGGACCCCAGGGTTGCCTCGGAGCGGGAAAAGAACCTCTTTGTGCGCCGGGTATGGGCCGATGCAACCGGTAGCTATGTGACCAGTGAAACGGCCAGATCGGGCCTTTTCCTTACCAGCGCCGTGGGATGCCGGGGAGAAGGGATACAATCTTCCGGTTGCCTGCTCAACGATACCGGGGCGGAGCACGTTTTTTCCGGGCATCTGGAGCCTGGTGGAAGAATACGGCTGGAGAAATACTGTATTTTTGTAGATTCCCGCCGGTTTCCGCAGCAAGAAGCGCAAGCGATGGCCTTGCTCAAAGATACGATGCAGACCGCTCCCGAAACTTGGCGGCAACGCCAGCGCCAATATCTAGACCGATTTTGGACAAAAAGCCGGGTACGCATTTTAGGGGACGAAGCCTTGCAAAACGGCATGGATTTTTGCCTGTATCAACTGCTGCAAAGCGCGGGGAAGGACTGCCTGAGCAACATTCCGGCCAAGGGCCTGAGCGGTGAAGGTTATGAGGGCCATTATTTTTGGGACACGGAGATCTATATGTTTCCCTTTTTTTTGCTGACCGATCCGGCGGTAGCCCAAAGCCTGCTTCGGTTTCGTTATGGCATATTGGAAGGGGCGAAGGCCCATGCCAGGGACATGGGTCACAAGCGCGGGGCTTTATATCCCTGGCGCACCATCGCGGGGGCGGAGTGCTCGTCCTATTTTCCATCCGGATCGGCCCAGTATCACATCAACGGGGATGTGTCCCATTCCTTCATCAGCTATTACCATGCCACGGGCGATCTGGCCTTTATGGCGGAGCAAGGGGCGGAGGTGCTGGTGGAAACGGCCCGCCTGTGGCTGGATACCGGGCATTATGATGGGGAGGGGCGATTCTGCATCGATTGCGTCACAGGCCCGGACGAATATACCTGCCTTGTGAACAACAACTATTTCACCAACGCAGGGGCAAAGGAGAACCTCCTTTGGGCCGCCCGAATTTGCCGCGATTTGGAGCGGAACGGCATGCTTGGTTCCGTCGTCGAAAAAACCGGCGTAACAGAGGCGGAGTTTGCGGAATTTGAGCGGGCGGCCCAAAGAATGTATCTGCCCTATAATGAAAAGCTGGGCATTCACGCCCAGGATGATTCCTTCCTGCGAAAGGCCAGGTGGGAGCAGAAGGAGATTCCGCCTGCGAACTTTCCCCTTTTATTGCATTACCATCCCCTCTATATTTACCGCTATCAAATTTGCAAACAGGCGGATACGGTTCTTGCGCACTATCTGTATGATGAGGGCGTGGAGGAAGGGATCATGGCCCGCAGCTTTGATTACTACGAGCAAATTACCACCCATGATTCGTCCCTTTCCGCATGTGTGTTCAGCATCATGGCCACCCGGCTGGGCAAATGGGCAAAAGCATACGAATATTTTTTGGAGACCGCAAGGATGGATCTGGACGACACCCACGATAACACGAGAGACGGCATCCACACCGCCAATATGGGCGGCGCATACCTTTGTGTAGTAGCTGGTTTTGCTGGCCTGCGCATCCGGGAGGATGGGTTACACTTCCGCATTACGCTGCCAAACCAATGGCAGGGCTATTCTTTTTGCCTGCAATACCGCGGCAGTGAACTCAAAATAACAGTGGAACCGGGGCAAACGGTTTTAACCCTGCTTACAGGCCTGCCAATTCCACTTTTTATAGAGGAAAGGCCTTATCTGTTGCAAAATACCATTACAATCAGGAGGGATACGCGATGAGTCTACGGGCGGTAATATTTGACCTAGATGGCGTCGTAACCGATACGGCGGAGCTTCACTACCAGGCATGGAAATGGTTGGCGGAGCGGGAGGGGTTCTCTTTCGACCGTAGCATCAATGAAAAGTTGAAGGGCGTGGGACGCGCGGAAAGCCTGGGCATAATTCTTGCGCATAACGGCATGGATCTGCCTGTGGCAAAGCGGTTGGCTCTGGCGGAGGAAAAGAATCAGCTCTATGTGGGCTTGTTGGATGCGCTGGACCGGAAAAATATCCTGCCGGGTATTCCGGCGTTCCTCCAGGAATTGGAAAAGAGCAAAATTCTTCCCGCCCTTTGTTCTTCCAGCAAAAATACCTGGCTTATTTTGAAGAAGCTTGGCCTGGAAAATGCGTTTCCCTGCGTGGTAACCGGTGCGGATGTAATGCGGGCTAAGCCGGATCCGGCGGGCTTTTTACTGGCGGCCCAGCGCATGGGGATTCCCCCCGGCTCCTGCGCGGTTATAGAGGATTCCTTTGCTGGGCTTGCGGCGGCCGTTGCCGCGGGGATGGTGCCAATCGGAATTGGGGATCACAAGGTGCTTTTTAATGCGAAGCTGGTGTTGCCATCTACCAAAACGCTGGCCCTTGCAAAGCTTATGACGCTATTTTAGAAAGGTCGCGCTTCTTAACGCGGCCCTTTCTTTTTTCCAATGTCGTCTTTACACCCATGCGTTTGTGCTTCATACGCTGTATAAAAAATCGCGGCCGTTCATAGCTGGCGGCCGCGGTTTTGATACAGAGGGAGAGGTTCATCCAATTTTGTTTATGTAAATTTCTCCGCTGACGCTATCAAAGCGAAAGCTGGCGGAACCATCCCCATAGGTAGCTGTGTGTATAGAAACAGTTGCTGGGAAATCGCAGGAAAAATTGCCGGAAACCGATTCGTAACGGGCTGTGAAGCCTTTGTTCTCCGGAATGATTAGCGTGCTCTCGCCGGAGACGGAATCCATTTGCACGATTTCCGGGCATATGGTGCTACTAATTTTTACCGAGCCGGAAACGGTATCCGTGCGAATTTCATTAAACGCGCCTTCCAAATTTATGGAGCCCGAGGTCGAGTCCGCCTGCAGAGTGGCGGCCGTACAGGCGGAGGCACGCATGCTGCCGGAGGTGGTGTCAAAGGACAGGTCCTGCGCGGCGGTTCCCGTTATGTCCGCGCTGCCGGAAATCGTTTCAAACTGCATACGCTCCCCGGTTAGCCCGCTTATATTGATATTTGCGGATACGGAGTCCACGGAAAGAAGAGAGAGATCGCCGTCAAGGGTTTTAGGAACAAGAACCTCAAGACTTTTTGAAAAATTTTGCCACCTAGGCACCCAATCCATCGTACCGCCCCAATAATGAATGGTGAGGGTATCATCGCTAAAGCCATACTGCAGCGCATATTTCTCGGGAATGCCTGCAAGGCAGTTTTCCGTAAACGAGATGGTATCCCCATCGTAAGGCTTCACGGTTACACTGCCGGCTACCCAGGAAATATCGATGTTTTTAATGGAGCTTGGATCTAACGTGTAAGCGTTGGTGGAGGAATATGTTCCAAGCTTCCCTTCCAGGTGGCTGGAAGTTAAAACGTTACGCCTCAAGAAGGAAAATGGAAGTAGCTGAAACCCGAATGCATTTCCGGCAATACCCCATACGAGCACGCCAAGCAGCACGATTGCAATGACAGCCCAGCAAATAATTCTGATGATGACGGATGTTTTCATAGATTACCTCATTATTTCCGCAGCAAAAAGATTGCCCTGATAATTTGCTGTAAGGCTACGCCGATCAGAAAGACGATCCAGGTAATGTGCCATGCGCCGGTTCCAAAGCTGAGGACGAAATAGAGCACGACGATCAACATCCACATAGCGGAACTGATGGATTTGAGCACCTCATTGCGGCTGTCCCGGCTGGATTTCCACTCTTTAAACTCCTCAACCATGGTGTCTTCTGCTTTCCGATATCTGGGTTTGGTCATGGAAATATAGATGAAAAGCCCCGTTGCTGCGGCGACAAAGGCTAGCATGATGGAAAGGCCCAGAATTTCCCGGCCAATTACGGAAAGGGCGATCAGGGGAATTAGAGAAACGATGTAGAGCACAACGGCCAGCGCCGTAAGGCCAGCATACCGGTTTTTCAGTTTTGTTTCCTCCGGCGTGAGGGGAGAAATTGTCTCCGACAAGCCCGCAATCAGCTCACTGGTATCGCCAATGCTGTTGATGGCGATGTTGTAAGCCGCTTCCTGGCCTTTTCCTTCATCGCACAGGCCGTGGTACTTTTCCACAAGGTTCTGAATCATTTCTTCCTTAAGCTCATATGCCTTGCGGGTTTTGGGCGCTTGCTCAAAAAGCGTTTCAACATAAGCGCGCAGCTTTGCTTCCATCTTATATATCCTCCACATAAATCAAGTTATTAATGAGCGCACGGGCGGTTTCCCAGTCTTTTATCAAGCTCCGGTAGGTTTCACGGCCAAGCTCCGTAATGGCATAGTACCTGCGACGCGCACCGGTGCTTTCATCTCCCCAATACGATGTGATGCAGCCGCCTTGTTCCAGCCTGCGCACGGCGGTGTATAGCGTGGCTTCTTTAAACTCATACTTGCCCAGGGTTTTTTTCTGTATGTCTCGGTTTATTTCGTATCCATAGCTGTCATGCTTCACAAGATGTGCTAGGATAATCGCATCCGTATGTCCGCGGATCAAATCACCTGCTATGGTCAAACACAACACTCCTTCCAGATATATTTCACGTGAGCAAATACAGTGTAATGCAAACTACATCGCGTGTCAATGTATATTTAATAGCATAGTATTATTTTTGGGGAGGAAATGATCCTGCTGGTGCATCATGAACAGGGAGCGCATCCATGATGGCGCTACATGCGCACATATCCTATTCGCAAATAAAAAGCATCGCCTTCCAGGGCGATGCTCCAAAATTAAAAATACGGTTAGCCGTACATTTTCCCGACAAGCCAGTTGATGAGACCGGCTGGAAAAAACTTCGCGAGCAAGGTGAATAGCCGGTATTTTCCCCCAACCACCCGCAGGGGCCTGGGCTTGGATTCCGTAGCTGCACGGTAAATGCTTTTGGCTACGCAAGCTGGCGACATACCGGCCTGCTCATCGTGTTCCATGGAAGCCACAGAGCGCACAATACGGCTTTCATAATCGCTATTTGGCGCCGAAACTTTCTCTCGCGCGGCGGTGAAACCCGTTTTTACATCGCCGGGCATAACGGCGCAAACGGATACGCCAAAGGGCGCAACTTCATTACGCAAGGCGAGCGTAAGGGCATTGATAGCGGCTTTCGAAGCGGAATACATGGATTGAAAAGGAATCGGCAGCACCGCCGCAACGGAACTGACATTGACGATGCGGCCCGCGGAACGCTTGAGGTAGGGCAGAGCCGCTTTGGAGGCGGCTATAAGCCCAAAAAAGTTTACGTCGAACTGCCTTTTCATATCTGCCAGAGACGTATGCTCTACCGCTCCGGAAATGCCGAACCCGGCGTTGTTGACCAGCACATCAATGCGACCCGTTTGGGTATGGATTTCGGAAAGGGCAGACGCAACGGACGCTTCGTCGGTAACATCGGCCGTAATATGGGTGATAGGGCCGTTTGAAACCCCCGAACGGGATAATTCGTAGACGATAAATCCACGTGCAGCAAAGAGCTGCGCAGTTTCACGTCCAATGCCACCGCTTCCGCCTGTGATAAGGGCCACGCGTTTGCCATTGGTTGCGGCTGTAGAAAAAGAAGCCGGCTTGCAGGACGGGTTTGGCGCCATTGTTTCATCGGGAACCAGCATGGGTACAATTCCTTCCTTGCCCTTTGGAAGGGCATACAAACACAACCCTGTTGCGGGGAATAAAATTGGATAGAACAGCCGCTATTTACGGCGAAATCCTGGCGTGCGTTCCAGGAAAAATGGGAGCTAAACCAATTTGCGGGCCTCGAAAACCTTTTTTATGATATCCATGGCCTCATCAAGGATTTCTTCCGTATGGGTAGCCATATAGCTCGTGCGAAGCAAGCACTCCGTTGCGGCGGTTGCCGGCGGAAGAACGGGGTTTACGTATACGCCTGCATTGTATAGATCCCGGTTTGTCACGAGCGTAGCTTGCGCATCGTATGTGTAAAGCGGGATAATCGGCGTTTCCGACATGCGGATTTTGATGCCGCGCTTGAGCAGACCATCGCGCGCATAACGCGAAATCGTATTTAAACGCACCACAATTTCAGGATGCTTGCGTATATAGCGAAGGGCAGTAAGCGCTACGGCGCAGGATGCCGGGGTGATCGATGCGGAAAAAATAAACGGACGGGCCAAATGACGCACATAGTCCGTCACATATTCATCTGCGGCCATGAAGCCGCCCAGACTCCCCAGGGATTTTGAGAAGGTGCCCACGATGACGTCCACCTCGTCCGTAAGGCCAAAGTGGTCTGCGGTTCCCCGGCCACCGTTTCCCAGAACACCTATACTGTGTGCATCATCCAGCATGAGGCGCGCGCCATATTTTTTCTTGAGGCGCACAAGTTCGGGAAGGTTGGCAATATCCCCCCCCATGCTGAACACGCCGTCTGAAATAATAAGGGCGCCGGCGGAGGCCGGCACACGCTGAAGCTGGCGTTCGAGGTCTTCCATATCGTTGTGCTTAAAGCGCAGCATTTTGCCGTAGCTCAGCTTGCATCCGTCATAAATGCTCGCGTGATTTTCACGGTCACATATGACATAATCGTTCAGGCCAACGAGGGCGCTGATCGCTCCGAGGTTGGATTGGAACCCTGTGGAAAAAGTAACGCAGTCTTCCTTCCCAACAAAGTCGGCAAGTTCCTGCTCAAGCGCAAGGTGCATGGTAAGGGTGCCGTTTAAGAAACGGGAACCGGAGCACCCGGAACCGTATTGCTCAAACGCCTTGATCCCGGCCTCAATGATTTCAGGGTTTGTGGTAAGGCCCAAATAGTTGTTTGAGCCAAGCATAATGCGACGTTTGCCCTCCATAATGACGGCAATATCCTGGCGCGACTCGAGCGCATGAAAATACGGATATACGCCTGCGGCCTTGGTCTCCTTTACAACGGTGTAATTTGCGCATTTTTCAAATAAATCCATATGTTATATAAATCCCTTCCATAAATACAAACCATATTTTATCACACGTTGGATTGCACAGCAAGAAGGTGCGTCCCCCTGCGTGTTCCTTCTTTGCTTGCTTAAGGAAGTCCATGCGAAATTTCTTCAATGCGGCGCCGGTCATATCAAGGCCATTGCTTCAAAAGCAGGGGAATGAACTACACCGCCATGCGCAAGGAAAAAACCTTGTTTAGCAAGGCTTGACGGATACATTGCATAGAAAATTAAACGCGGGGGTTGGTTTCCAAATCATGAACCCGCTTTTTTAAATCGTGGATTTGATTTGATAAATCTTGCGATTGGCCTACCGGCTGCTGTATGGGCGCACAGGCTTGTATTTGTGCGGCAATGGTAAGAATAAGCCCGCCAACGCTGACAATGAAGTTGCCAACCACATTTAACTGATTGGTATTTTTGCCTTTTGAGATTGTGAGGGCAAGTAAATTCGCCAGGACAGATAGTTCCTCGGCACTCTTCACGCACCCCAAAGCGCTGAGCGTTTCCGCACATTGGCCAATGGTTTCTTCTATCCCCATCATATGCCTCCCGAGTGGATGCTTTTTATATCCTATTCCAAATAATGGGTAGACATATCCCCCAGCGAATTGCAATGAGACTTAATATAAAAGAAGATGGGCTTTCGCCCCTCCTGCATGGTGGTTTCCTTCAGCTTTTTGGCCGCAGAGGTGGCCCGTCTGCCGCTTCGATCCCATAATGCTTCTTTAAATTGTGGATGCCCGCAAAGCAAGCGCTTTTTGCGTTTTCCGTATGTAAGGCCAAGGAAGCCCGCAATTTCTGCACATCTCTGGATCGAATCGCCGTGGCGATAAGAACATGCTCTCGGGTAGCTTCCTCCCGGCGAGCACGGCTCGGGAGGGCTATTTCCCGCAGTTTGCTGCTAATACTGTGGCTGAAGCCGCTGGAGAGGGACGAAATGGGTACATAGTTATTCATTTGCTCCAGGATAGCAGCAGCGATGGGGGCCTGGGCCCCCTCCTGAAGGATACAGTTTGAACGGTCGTAATTTGCAAAGAACCGCTCCATATCATCTATGGCTAGGGCTTCCAGGCAGGCTTGGTTGCAAGCATCCATGGCGGCGAGTTGCGCTTCACTCATGCGTGTAATGGTTCTATCGGCAAAAGCAAGTTGAATGGCTTTACGGATAGAATAGATTTGGTCGATCAAATCATCTGAAGGCAAGCGGCGGGCAATTGCTCCCCGCTTGGGTATGAATTCAATGAGACCTTCCTGTACCAACATGCGGATGGCCTCCCGAATAGGGGTGCGGCTCAAACTTAGCATGTTAGCATATACGGTTTCCACAATACGTTCCCCAGGCGGGATTTCGCCATTGCAGATGGCGGCTCTTATGGTGCTGTAAGCAAATTCCCGATCAGACTGCCGCATATGAGGTGCGGGCATGCGCAAATCACCCCTTCATATTAATATCTTAAGTTCCACGCTGCCGCATGGTAGCATGAAACAAAAATCATAGGCTGGGTTTTTGCAGAATCAGGCAGGATGATGGGAAAAAACGTACGCATAGGAACAATGTGCATTTTCTTATACCGATAAATTGCAATAGGCATGGGAAGACATAGCGCAAATACAAGAATTGATTTGTCAACGCGGCATAAACTCTGTTTTTAATGGTTACACAAAGAAGGCTATTTGTCAAGCGAAGCGCAAAGAAGGGGAGAACAGGGCGCCTGGATAAACAAATGCGGCCGCACAAGTAAATAAGAAAGCATGGCGCGGCAGAATAGGCATGCCTACCACGCCGCGCCAAACCGGTGCAGGCTGTTAAGTGTTCTTCTTCTCCCGGTCCGTTTCCACCAAATAACGCAAAGCCATTTCATAACCTTTGGCCCCCAGCCCAATGATCTGCCCTGCCACAATTGCGGCGAGCAAACTATGATGGCGGAATTCCTCACGGGCATGAATATTGCTTACGTGTACCTCTATCACCCTATGATTGCAGGCGGTAATTGCATCCCGGATAGCATAGGAAGTATAGGTAAAGGCCGCGGGATTAAAAATGATGCCGTCCACCTTGCCCCGAACCTCTTGCAGCTTATCCACCAAATTTCCTTCATGGTTGGATTGGTAAAAATCCACTTCCACACCGTACTCCTGGGCCAGGAACTTGATCTTTTCCTCAACTTCGGCCAGGGTAACGGTGCCGTAATAGGGTTCCCGCATCCCCATCAGATTCATATTAGGCCCGTTGAGCATCAAATACTTTCTCATAAGAAATACCTCTCTTTCTATCTTGTGAATCCATCCTATGGATGCCAAACCGCACGTTTGGCATTTCTGCATTACCGCAACCTTAACGCTTGCAGCCCACAAATCCGAAAAGAGTTTTCTGAAAAATCTTCGTTGAAACGAAAGTAACGAGAGCAGCATAAGGGATAGCCGTTTCCTGCGGTTGGAATTTTTAATGGCAGTATAGCACTTCGGCTTCATCGCTGCAAGGTTTTCCGGACATGGCGGAGCTTCTCCCAAAGGTGAAGCCGCGGCGCAATATTCCAAAAAAAGCAAGGATCCGGCCCTTGCTTTTCGTTTGTTACAACCAGGGATTTATAGGGTGCGAAGTGCCTCTTCCAGCGCCGTTTTTGCGCTGGTTTTCGCATCCTTTTCTTTGATAATGCGGGCGGGCATGCCGGCTACCACCATATTGGGCGGCACGTTCGAAAGGACTACGGCCCCGGCGGCCACTACTGCGTTTTCACCAATATGGACTCCCTCTACAATCACGGCGTTTGCGCCCACAAGCACATTATCCTCCACGATGACGGGGGTGGCGCTGGCAGGCTCAATAACACCGGCCAATACGGCGCCTGCGCCGATGTGACAGTTCTTGCCAACGGTTGCCCGGCCGCCCAGCACGGCTCCCATATCGATCATGGTGCCCTCCCCGATGATGGCGCCGATATTGATGAGCGCGCCCATCATGATGACGGCGCCCGCGCCAATCTCTACCTGTTCGCGGATGATGGCGCCCGGCTCAATGCGTGCGGGGATATCCTTGAGATTCAGCATGGGAATGGCCGAATTGCGGCAGTTGTTTTCGATGACGATATCGGCGATCCCATCTTGGTTGGCCGCTAGAATCGGTGCGAGTTCGCTCCAATCTCCGAAGACCACTTTATCTCCCGCGCCGAAAACCTTTGCGCTGCCATAATCGATGGGCCGCGTTTCCTTTACATAAAGCTTAACGGGCGTTTTCTTCTTTGATTCGCTGATATACCGGATGATTTCCTGTGCGTTCATGCATTCCCTCCAAAGAGTAGTTCATCTAAAGTATAGCAGCCCTTATCCTTGCAAACAAGCGCTGTGGCGGCCCGGAGCGCCCCGTTGGCGAAAATAACGCGGCTAGCCGCACGATGGGTGATGGAGAACTCTTCGTCCTGGCCGAAAAAGCTTACGGTATGCATACCGGCTACCGTACCGCCCCGCAGAGCGTGGATGCCGATTTCCTTGGGATTGCGCTGGCCGCAGAACCCTTCCCGGCCATACACCGGGGTGTAAGCATGCTGCGGGTCAATGGCCTCGTAGAGAAGCTTCGCCGTGCCGCTGGGCGCATCCGCTTTCTTATTATGGTGCGCCTCTGTAATTTCCACATCGAAATTGTCCAGAAGCGTGGGCGAAATCTGTGCCAGAACCCGGCGGAACACAGCTACGCCAATGGAGTAATTGGCGCTGTGGAGCACAGGCGCGAACGCGCCAAGCGCTTGAAATTGCCCCAAGTCCTCCGCCGTATACCCGGTGGTGCCGCTTAAAAGGGCCATTCCCGTGCGCCGGATACAATCCGAGAGCATGGGCAAAACGGCGGGGGACGAAAAATCTATGGCTATGTCCGCAACGCGGCCAATTTGGGAAAGCTCCTGGATGTTTTCGATGTCGATGGCTTTCTCCACCGAGTGCCCCGCATCCCGGGCCAGGCTTTCGATGAGCCGGCCCATCCGTCCATGGCCAACAAGCAGGATTTTCATAGGGCGTTAACCTCGCGCAAGGCCTTTTCCAATCTAGCCTTTGCGCCCTCGCTCATCTCGTAGAGGGGAAGACGCAGGCTGCCCGCGCCCAGGCCCATCATGTTCATGGCGGCCTTTACGGGGATGGGGTTTACCTCGATAAACAGATCGTTGATCACTTCCAGGTATTTCAACTGCGCAGCCCGGGATTTTTCAAGATCACCCGCTAAAAAGTCCATCACGATGTTATGGGAAACCTCAGGCAGAATGTTTGCAAACACGGAAATCACGCCGCTGCTGCCCAAGGCCATCATAGGCACGATGATATCGTCGTTGCCGCTGAACATGCGGAAATCCTCGCTTACATAGCGGGCGATATGGGAGGCATAGCTGAGATTGCCGGAGGCCTCTTTGATTCCACCGATGTTTTCATGCTTATAAAGGCGGGAAATAACTTTTTCTGAGATGGCGCAGCCCGTGCGGCCCGGCACATTGTAAAGAATGCAGGGGACGCGCACCGCATCCGCAACGGTGGCGAAATGCCGGTACATGCCTTCTTCATTGGCCTTGTTGTAATAAGGGGTGATAACCAGCAAGCCGTTTACGCCCATGGATTGATAGCGCAAGCTTTTTTCCAACATGGACTGCGTGCAGTTGGAACCGCTGCCGGCGATTACCGGAATGCGGCCGGCCACCTTGTCGACAACGTATTGGCATACCTGGTCGTCCTCCTCGTTGGACATGGTGGAGGATTCGCCGGTTGTCCCCAGAACGACAATGCCATCCGTCTTGCTGGCAATATGCCATTCCACCAATTCGCCTAGTTTCGCAAAATTGATGCTACCATCCTGGTTGAAGGGGGTTACTAGGGCGACAATAGAACCTTGAAGCTGCAACATTGTATGTATTCCGCCTTTCTAAATTATGCATGATGAGGCCCTTCGGGGCACGTTTTATTCCGCCTCGCTAAGGTCGAACTCTTGGGCCAGCAAGCGGGCGGCCTTCTCCATATTTGCGGAGTCTACCGTAATGGAGATGGAGATTTCAGAGGTAGTGATCTGGTAATAACGGATGCTGTTGCGGAAAAGGACTTCAAATGCCCGGTTCGCAATGCCGCTGTGGGTAATCATGCCCACGCCTACCAGCGATATTTTCCCAAGGGTGTTCTGGATGCCAATCTCATAGGGAAGACCAGCCTCTATGCAGGTTTTGCGGAGAAGGATGGCGTTGTCCGGCTTGCAACTGAAGGAGAGGGCGATGCTGCCATCGGAAAGGATCTGCTGGGAAATCATATCCACATTTACATCCAGCCGCGCGGCCAGCGCGAACAGATTGCTGACGCAGCTTCCGTCCGCAGGGGCGTTGTTGATGTTTAGCATGGCGCAGTTGCTGGTGAGGCTGATGCCGGTAACCGGCATGGTTTCTAAGCTTTTATCCCGTTCCATGATATAAGTTCCTTTCGTCTTATCACTTATTAGCGCCTGCCCAAGATAAAGGCGAACACCATACTTTTTGGCGATCTCCACACTTCTGGTTTCCAACACGCCCGCCCCCAAGGCGGACATCTCCATCATTTCATCGTATGTGATGCGATGGATTCTTTTTGCACCCGGGCATTTGCGGGGATCAATGGTGAAGATGCTCTCCACATCGGTATAGATCTCGCAATCCCATCCGAGTTTTGCGGCCAGCGCTACGGCAGTTGTATCGGATCCGCCCCGGCCAAGCGTGGTAACGTTTCCATGTTCGTCAATCCCCTGGAAGCCCGCCACAACCACCACTTTGCCTTCTGCTAGATGTTTTTGCAGCGTGTTTATGTTGATGTCCATGATTTTCGCACGGGAATGGTTGCTGTTGGTCATGAAGCCACACTGGGCGCCGGAGAGGGATACCGCGGGAATTCCCAGGCTGTTAAGCGCCATGGCAAGGAGGGAGATGGTGGTCTGCTCGCCTGTGGCCAGCAGGGCGTCCATTTCGCGGGCATTATCCGCGCCGCCCGTATACTGAGCAAGCGAAATCAAATGATTGGTGGTTTTGCCCATGGCGCTGGCAACGACGACAATGTCGGAGCCGGCCCGCTTAACTTCCGCCACAGATAGTGCAACGGCCATGATTTTTTCCATGGTGGCAACGCTACTGCCGCCATACTTTTGAACTACACCCATTTGTACCTCCTTCTTTGACTGTGCAAAATTTTATTTAAAAGCAAAGATGAACTTCGCTTTTTTACTTTTTACCATGTTATCATGGAACGTCCGGGATTTACACGGCAAAACCTGCACCCATTCTAGCGTTTCCTACGAAAACAAAGTCGGTTGACGCAGAGCGCCAACCGACTGATTCTTCCAGAGTACCTGCGGGCAGAAGGCCCCAGGCGTATCTATGGATGTTTCATAAGGCAGACAGCTCTCCTGCATTGCTGCAGACAGTGCTTGAGATATTCTCCCAAACCCCATCCTCCGAATATACCTACCCGGAGAATTCGGCGGAATTGCTGCGGTCTGCCATCCATGCCCGTCGGCTCTTGCAAACCTAGTCGCTCCCGCGCCTCTATCTTGCGAACGATATAATAATCTTATGCTGTAAGCAGCATGGATTAAAAATATAATATACACAAGTATACACACATAGAATCAGAAGTCAAGCATTACTTTGCATAATCATAACAAAAAAATTGGACAACAGGAGCGAATAGGCTAGGAAAGCCTTGTTCTTGCGGGATTACCAAAAATAGCGTACAATCGGAGAAAGATTGAAACGCACAAATGGGAGAAGGACATGCTGGAAACACTGCGAAGGTATAGAAGAGATCTGCATAGGACCCCGGAGCTTGGGTTTGAACTGCCCAAAACCATTGCATATGTGGAAACCATTTTAGCGCCATTGGGCTGCACCTTGCTTTATCCAGCGCCAAGCACCGTCTGTGCCTTTTTCGATGCCGGGAAACCTGAAACTATAGCGTTTGGGGCGGATATGGATGCGCTGCCGGTGGAAGAAGCGACGGGGGCGGCATATGCATCCGCCCATGCGGGCAAAATGCACGCCTGCGGCCATGACGGGCACACGAGCATGCTGCTGGGACTGGCAAGCATCGTACAAAAGCGGCTGCAAACCCTGCATAGCAATGTGCTTTTGATTTTTCAGCCGGCGGAAGAAACGACAGGCGGGGCGAAATCCATATGCGAGAGCGGGTTGTTGGAACGCTATGGGGTAAAATACATATTCGGTATCCATATATGGCCCGAACTGCCCGCAGGGGAAATATGGACGAAACCCGGCGCGGTTATGGCCAAAACCGGTATTGTTCACGTAGAGATTAAGGGAAAAAGCGCCCATGTGGCACGGTCGGAGGAAGGGGCCGACGCCTTGTATGCAGGTGTAGAATTTTTACATAATGCTTATGGAGTGGCGGAATCCGCGCCGCCGCTTCATGAACGGCGGCTGCTGAAATTTGGTTTCATGCAAAGCGGCACGGTGGAAAATGCCTTAAGCGCCCATACGGACATAAAGGGAACCATGCGCACCTATGATTCCGATCTTCATGCGCGCATGGTTGATGCGCTTAGGGAAGATGCCGCGCACATTGGTGAAAAAACCGGGTGTTGCATCCGGGTTTCCGTTTCCGAAGGATACCCGCCGGTTATTAACGACAAGGCGCTCTATTCCCGCGTTATGGAGCACCTGGGTGAAAATGCCCCCATGCTGCTGGAAAAGCCATCCCTTACAGGCGAGGACTTTTCCTTTTATCAGATGCGGGTTCCCGGCGTTTTCTTTTTCTTGGGAACGGGGCGCGAGATCCCGCTTCACGCTGCAACCTTTGATTTTGACGAGGCGATCCTTGGGAGTGGCCTGCGCTTATATGAGCGCCTCTTGGACATTTGACAGCCAGATTCCTTTAAAACGGCAAGCCGCATGAAAGACAAAAAACAATATAAAATTTTTTTCCCATCATGTAAAATTTGGTGGAATGCCATACCTGCATGCCTACAAAAACCGTAAAGGCCATCCGCAAGAATAGGCGGACGGCCTTTTCAGATAGGAAGAAGCTATATGGAATTTGTAAAAATTATTTACGCAGCATGATATACGCGCCCTAGGAAGACCTTTCCTGGGGCAAACGCTCTACCCGCTTGATATCTTTAATAAACGACAAGCCGGCCACAAGGTCGGCATCTGTGCGGCCCTTTGGCATGGTTATGCCGCAAAATAAGAGAACATCGCCGTTTTCCAACTGCTCAAAGGTGAGAGAACGCACCGCGTAGCCGTTTATGCGCATCCAATTCATAATGTTCTCTACAATCCCTTGGGTATTTTGGAGCAGAATGGAAAGCTCCAGGTAGTTGTTTTTATGCAGACGCTTTTCTTCCAGATTGCGAAAAAACCATAGCACAATAACAACAATCACCGTAGCTCCCACGGCGGGGATAAGGTTGCCGCTGCCTGCGGCAAGGCCAATGCAGGAGGCGCACCAGAGCCCTGTTGCGGTGGTAAGGCCGCGTATGGTGGAGCCCTCTTTCATGATCGTACCCGCACAGAGAATGCCGATGCCGCTGACTACCTGCGCACCGAGCCGCGCTGGGTCCATACTGGCTTGGTTGGAATGGGCCGCAAAAATAAATTCGCCCGTGCACATTACAAGCGCGGCGCCCAGACAAAGCAGAATATGGGTCCGAAGGCCCGCATTTCTACGTGCCCGTTCACGTTCCAGGCCTATAACGCCACCCAGCAGCGCTGCAATGCTAAGCCGCATGAGCATGGTTAAGGCAAAGGGGAGATCAAACGTCATCTTCTTGTGCATCCTGTCCCTAGTTTATCGTGGCACGCCAGCCGCTCATGTAGGGTTTTATGTGAGTTGCCGCAAGAATATTCCATACCCGCATAGCAAGCCCGATCGTATTTCGAGGCAAGATGCCGACATGTGAGCAGGCGTGTTTCTGATTTTTCTCAATAATTATAATAAGCAAGGCCGCAGGTATTTCCTGCGGCCTTGCTTTACATGCGATAATGGAAGCAAAGCGGGAGCGGCTTGACGCTAGCTTTTCCGTATCTCCCCGAAGGTGTTGTTCAAAGGCCCGCAGGCTTACTTCATAAACTTGCGAATCATGCGCAGCTTGCTTTCCGTATAGGGAAAATAACGCATGGGCAAATCCAGCCAGGTGGATTTTTTAACGATGCTGCGGTAATGGGTGAAGGTATCAAAGCTCTGCTTGCCATGGTAGCTCCCCAGGCCGGAAGCCCCTACGCCGCCAAAGGGCATATGGCAGGTGGCCAGATGGATAATCGTATCGTTAATGCAGCCGCCCCCAAAAGAACAGGTGTTGAGTACTCGATCCTCGGTTGCGGGGTTGGCTGTAAACAGGTATAGAGCTAGTGGTTTAGGCCGTTTGCGAATGAAGTCCAGGCAGGTATCCAGTTCCGTATAGGTCAGCACGGGCAGAATCGGTCCGAATATCTCCTCTTGCATAATGGGAGAATACGGAGAATTCAGCTCCAGCATCGTTGGCGCAATAAAGCGGCGCTGCCTATCCGTTTCTCCACCGATAGCAATCCTCTGCCCGGCAAGCAACGCCGTTAGACGGTCAAAATGCTTTTCGTTAACAATTGTAGCCATGGTGGACATATCCTGCCTGGGAAAGAACTCTTGGAGCGCAGCCCGGTAAGCTTCGATAAACCGCGTCTTGACCGCCTTATGGATGAAGAGGTAATCCGGCGCCACGCAAGTTTGCCCCGCGTTGAGCACCTTGCCAAAGGCAATTCGGCGGGCAGCCAGTTTGATATCCGCCGTTTCATCCACAATGACCGGACTTTTTCCGCCAAGCTCTAGGGTAAGCGGCGTCAAATGCCGGGCGGCCGCCTCCATCACAACTTTGCCCACAGCCACACTGCCGGTGAAAAAGATATAGTCGAACTTTTGCTCCAGCAAGGCGCTGTTCTGCGCGCGCCCACCTTCCACCACGGCTATAAAGGACGGATCGAAGGTATCCCCCAGCAATTTAGCAATGGCCCCGCTGGTGGCGGGCGTATAGGCCGACGGCTTCACAATGGCGCAATTCCCCCCGGAAATAGCACCAACAAGCGGGGAAAGGCATAGCTGGACGGGATAGTTCCAAGGCGAAATGATGAGCGAAACCCCATAAGGCTCCGGCGCCACAAAGCTTTTTGCATGAAACTGCGCCATGGGCGTGGGCACGGTCTTCTGTTTCATCCAACCATGCAGGTGCTTTAAGTGAAAACGGATCTCTTCCAGAACCATGCCCGTTTCCGTCATATAGGTTTCCATTTCCTGTTTGTTCAAATCCGCCCGGATTGCCTGATTGATCAGCGCCGCGTTGTTTTGCAGCGCCCTTCTTAGATCTTCCAAAGCCTTCTTCCGGAATGCGTAAGAACGGGTGGCGCCGGTATTAAAAAATTCTCTTTGCCGCTCAACAATATCGGGTATGCTCATAAACAGCCTCCTCTACATTACGCTAGAATATCCCGCATCATGGCCGAAAGCTGCGATGCCTGGGGTTGGGGATAGCGACGGACAATTTCTTCGAAATCTTTCAGGGCGGCTTCGGCTTGCTCCTGGCAGGCCAGGATATCCGGGGCGAGGGCCAACCAGCAGACCTTGAGCGCATGCATGGCCAGGGCTCCATCCTGCTCCGGATTAATGGCCAATTTCGAAAAATAGGCCCGGCCCCGCAAAAATTCCGCAATGCTCTTCGCAATGTCGCCGCCGGCATCGCCGGAAAAGCCAAGATATGCCTTCCGAACGGCATCAAAGGCCGGCACATCGGTTTGCTGCCCCGCAAGCGCCTTTGCGCACAGGACGGCGTCCATTTGGAACCCAGCGGCCAACAGGCCGGATGTTAAGCCTTTAAGCGCTTTGCTCAATGCTTCTTCCCACTGGGTCATATCCTCAATCCGGCGGGAACCATATTCCCGGTTGAATTCCATGCGTTTGATGTTGATAAACGTATTTAAGGTATCGTCCGAAATATGAATCATGTGCGCGCCCTTTTCGGAAGTGAAATCCGGGGTCATTACAGCTCCCGTGATGAAGGAATCCACGTCCGCCTGCGCCGCTTCCCGCAAGGCTCGCTGATAGATACAAAAGGACTGGATGGATTGGGCAAAGGGAATGCCGGCATCCATACGCCTGCGCACAAGCTGCATCACGCTTAGATCTGCTGCGCTGAAGGTCTTTTTGCGGCCGCTCAACACGGGCGTTACGATATCCGTCTCCGTCAAGGCGGCTATCTGGGCGGGTGAGAGGCGGGCTGCCCGGCTCGCTTCCCGCAAGGAGAGCTGCTCGTCGCCCATCGTGGAATAATCCACCTTGTGAATGGCGTCCAAAAGGTCCATTTCAATGGTTTTAACGGTGGAGGTTTCCAATAGACGCTTAATAACGGAAAGGGGGTAGTACCGCTTTCGCTGTAACTCTTTGATCAGCTTGATCGTGCCGATGCAGGCAGGGTCGTAATAGGCCATATTCGCGCCGGTTTTGCAGGCTGGCTGAATCAGGCCTTCCCGTGCGTAGA
>JAYFNX010000039.1:0-25288 GCA_034933245.1 Candidatus Pelethousia sp. | reverse complement strand
ATCATATGGTGCTTCCGGGCACGCTTACCATCCGGCCGGAGATCCTTGTGGGGCTAACGTACGACATCATCGCCTCGCTTAAGCAGCATGGCGCGGACAAGATCATCCTGATCAACGGCCATAGGATCGTCAACATCATCTGGATGCAGCTGGCGGCCGAACAGGCCCAGCGTGAACTGGGCGTTACCGTGAAGATTTTCGACCCTGCCTATATGTCCAAGGATATTGTGGAAAAGCTGGGATTCGGGGCGGTAGGCCATGCCGAAGAGGTGGAGACCTCCCACATGTTGTGCCGCTATCCCGAAATGGTTCATTTGGAACTGGCCAAGGACAACCCCATTGTTCCCCAGGCGCTGTATTCCGTGGACCCGGCCTATGTGCATGATACCCTCTGCTATGTTCCAAGCACCTTCGAGCATGCCAAAAAGAACGCCGCTCTTGCCGGCGGTACAACGGGCGAACCGTCCAAATCCGATGCGGAGAAGGGCAAAGCCTACCATGACCACCTTATTAAGAACCTGGTTTCCGTTATCAGAAGTTTGCAGGCGCAATAACGCCTGCGGACGCTTGGCCCATGGCCACGCGGTACCTATCTCATTTCAAATTTATTAAAGGAGGTGAACAGTATGAAGCTGTCGACAGGAGAGAAAATTGTCTATGCTATTTTTGCCGTGGTTCTCATTATGGTGAATCCCCCGATTTTGCAGGCTGTGAACAACTATGCCATCGCAAAACCCTTTACCTTTGGCTGGCCTACGTTGCTTGTGTGGCTGGACTTTTGGTATGTTGTTGGCACGGCTACCTTCCTCATTGGCGTTTTGAAGATCAAAGCCTGGGGAAAAGACTATCAGAAACCCTGATGGAAATAACGAGTAAAGGAGGTTGGAAAATATGAACGCAGGTCTCATCATTTTAGGTATTTATATGCTTTCCCTGCTGGGAATCGCTTATTACGCCTCCAAGCAGGATAAAAAGAACATAAAGGATTTTGCCACGGCGGGCAGTTCCCTGGGCATTTTCGTGCTCACCCTTACGTTTAGCGCCACGTACCATAGCGCCTATGCCTTTCTGGGTGCGCCGGGCTTTGTGTACGCCAACGGCGTAGGCTGGTGGGTAAACGGAATCTGGACAGTCTTCCCCGGCATCCTTTTCTGGGTCATCGGCAGAAGATTCTGGTTCCTCGGCCAGACCCGGGGCTATATCTCCATGGCGCAATATATCAGCGATGTTTACCAAAGCAAGGCCATTGGCCTTCTCGTCACCATTATCGCCTTGGTTTTCACCGTGCCGTATGTGGCGATGCAGGCCATCGGCTCCGGCTATATCTTTCAAGCTATCAGCAACGGGCAATTAAGCTATGCCTTCGGTACGATCCTATTCTTTGCCATCATGATCATTCTGGTATGGATGGGCGGGATGAAAGGCGTTGCTATCACCGATGCCGCGCAAGGCGTCTTCATGTGGATCGGTATGGTAATCGGCTCCTATTGGATCATCAAGGTAAACTTCGGCAGCGTGAATGCCGCTTATGAACAGGTGTTCCAAACCATGCCGTCCCTCTTTACGCTACCGGGCCCCGCCGGCGTTGTAACGGCCGGGGATTGGATTTCCCGATGGACGATCATCACCATTGGCATGATGATGTTCCCCCATGTAACCCTGCGGTTCTTCTCGGGCAAATCCTTACGGGTTTTAAAATGGTCTTCCATTTTTTCTTCCATTTATCTTACCTCGATCTATGTGTTTACGCCCGCCATCGGCATGATCGGCCGGATTTTGATGCCGGATATCGCCGCTGCGGATACGATTTTCCCGGAGATGTTGTTAAAATATACGCCCCTCGTTTTTGCAGCCATTGTCATATCCGGAGCCTTGGCGGCATCCATGTCCACGGGCGATTCCCAGTTGCATGCCGTGAGCACAATGGTGTCCACCGATGTGTATAAGACCTATATTAACAAGAATGCGTCCGAGTATAAGCAGTATCAGGTTGCCAAACTGGGCACGCTGATCTTCGGGCTCCTATCCGTAATCGTCGCGCTGATGAAGCCGGGCCTTCTTGGGAACATTCTGGCCCTGGCCAATGGCGGCGTAGCTGCGCTGGCGCCTGCCATGCTTGGCGGTATTTACTGGAAAAAATCCACGCCTAAGGCCGCTTTGAGCAGCATCCTCGTTGGCGAAGCCGTAATGCTTTTCACTACGTTTATAGTGAAGAACCCGCTGGGACTTATGGCAGGTCTGTGGGGTCTGCTGGCCGCGCTGGTGGTTTTTGTAGCCGTGAGCTTGTGCACCAAGCCGGTGGGGACCACAGTGGAGATTATCGACTCCATCAACAATTTCTTCGCGGCGGAAGCTAAGTAAATTTCTTATCAATTCGGTATTGGTGTTGTTTCAAGGGTGGCCGCCGGCTTTGTTCGGCGGCCATTCTTGTTGTATGGCGACGGAATGCATCCTTTTGAAACGGTGCCGCCTCCAATACGCGGATTCGGATATCGGGATACGCTTCTTATATTTAAATACCCCGAAAAACCAGGCAAGGATACCGCGGCAGCCGGATAAGCAGGCATATCCACTGTGGCGCCAACCAGGCCTTTTTGCTTACGAAACGGAAGAAGAACCACAAAACACATCCAATATAATAGGATTACCCTTGCCGAAGTACCGCATGTTAAGGAAGCCCGATGCTACAATAAGATCATAAAATACAAAACATTCTTACAAAAGCGTAGTAAATACTGTGGATTCGTTGCATATCGTGCATTGACATTGACTTTTCTCTTTCGAAACGGTACTATGGGCAATAATCGGAAAGGTGGGAGGCGGTTGGCATGTATGAGATCGACGAGACGGATATGAAAATATTGGAGCTGCTTAAGCGGGATGCTCGGATGTCGTATTCCGATATCGCCGAAGTGGTGCACCTTTCCAGAGTGGCGGTGCGGGACAGGATCCTGCAGATGCAACGGGAAAATGTGATCCTGGGCTTTACGGTGCTTATCAACAGCGCGGCGTATAACAAGAAATGCTCCGTATATTTCGACATTGAAACGGACCCCTACGAGATGGACCGGATTGCAAAAGCCTTGGGGGAAAAGGAAGATATCGCCATTGTTGCCCAGCATTCCGGCCAGGCGGGCCTGCATATCCACGCGTATATCAGTAGCATTGAGTCTTTGGGCGAATATATGTCCAGGGAACTGTTTACCATCAAGGGCATTCGCAATGTACGTTCCTATGTGCTCATTAAGAACTATAAGACAACGGCCTATTTAACCTCCCTGTAGGGCGGGGCACTGTTCAACAGCCCCGTAGAGAATAACCCGTGCGAAAGAAAAAAGTACCCCTAAATGGTATGGATTTTACCATACCCTGGCTTTTTATATCAAAAATTCAGCCGGGAAGGAGGCCGGAAAGGCGATAGGGTAAGAGAGGGGTCTCCCTAACCGGTTGGGAGAAAAGGAATCGGGGTTGGCATCATTTTAAGGAAGGAGTGAAGGATATGTTTTTTGGTCTGCCCTGGGACACGGCATGGTTCCTTTGGTTCATTCCACTGCTGCTGGTCATCGGCCAGTTCTTGTATTGTTGGTGGGACGACAAAAGGGAAGCGCAGAACGGCAACACAAAGTAGAACACAATAGAGGAGGACTTTGAG
Source organism: Candidatus Pelethousia sp. (assembly GCA_034933245.1). GTDB lineage: Bacteria > Bacillota > Clostridia > Christensenellales > CAG-138 > Pelethousia. Next base: position 21,636 of record JAYFNX010000039.1, on the reverse strand, counting down.
AATGGGACTCGTAGGATACGTTGTATTCGGGGCGTTCCTGGTAGTGTTGCTGCTAATCGGCGTCATCGCTTCCAAATCGTCCAAAAGCACCAGCGATTTCTGGGTGGGCGGCCGCAGCTTTGGTCCTATCGTTTTAGCCTTTGGCATCGTGGCCTCCATTATGCACGGCGGTACCATGCTTTCCGGCGTTGGCCTAATGTCCGTTAAAGGACCTACCGCCCTCAATAACATCAGCTTTGCAGCCGGCTTTTTTGTGGTTCTGGTGTTTCTTGCAAAAAAAATGCGCCGATTTGGCGGCTATACCATTCCCGATTATTTAGCCGCTCGCTTTGAAAGCAACAGCGTGCGGCTTGTAAGCTCCGCCATCATCTTCTTAACCTCCATCGTTACGCTGATTGCCCAAAGTAAAACCATGGGTATTATCGTAGGACAAATCTTAGGCATTCCCACCATCGCTGCAACCGTGCTGGGCGTGGCGATCTTTACCATCTATACCCTTATGGGCGGCATGAAAGGGGTCATTTGGACCAACATCGTGCAGTTCGCCTTCATGATGTTTGGCGCGGTGGTTCTGGCCGTGGCCATTTTCCGCAACATCGGCGGCATGAGCGCGGTGATGACGGCATCCGAGGAGGTTGCCCCGGGTTTCACCTCCTTGACCGGCTTCTACCAACCCATGGCTTTCTTCTCCTGGCACCTGGTATGGTTTATCGCTTATTTTACGCGGGTAGAGATGGTGTCGAAAATCTATGTGGCAAAAGACGAAAAGACGGCCAAGTGGGCCCTGCCCCTCTCCTGCATTATGCTGCTGGTGTTTATTAGCTTTACGGTTTACTTTAGCGGCGCCGCGCGTGTTCTGGTGGTGGATAAGGTTGCGCTCACTTCCAGCGACCAAGCGCTTACATCCTTATATACCATGCTGCTGAGCCCTGCATGGGCGTCATTGGCGCTGGCGGGTCTTGCGGCGGCGGCGATGTCCACAACCGACTCCATGCTTCTGATGGCGGGCGCCTGTGTTGCCCATGATTTCCTGCGCAAGGGCATTAACGAGCGCCGCGGCATACAAAAGGACGAGGCATACTATGTGCGCGTTTCCAAAATAGTCATTGGCGTCGTGGGTGTGATCGCCATGGTGGGCGCCATGTATACCCCAGGCCTTGTTCTCATTATTACCAGCTATGCGGTGGCCCTTACAGGCGCTTCCTTTGCCCTGCCGCTCATTCTGGGCCTTAGCTGGAAGCGCACCACAACCAGTGCGGTGCTATGCTCCATGATCGGGGGCTTCCTGGGCGCGTTGATCTGGGGCGTAATGGCAACGGCGGGCGTTGCGGCGGCAACAACCATGCACCCCATCATTCCGGGTATTGTCGTATCCATTCTGTGCATCTTTTCCGTCACATTTTTCACCAAGCCCGTATCCAAGAAGACGATGGATAAATTCTTTCCCGATAAAGCGGTAAAGGCAGGGGTTGCGGCCCCAGCCGAATAAGAAAGCAAGATAATAAAGGGGGAACTGCTCAAGGGCAGTTCCCCCGAAAGGTAAAGGAGAGAGAACTACCCTATGTGGGAAATGAAATTTTATGCGAGGGGCGGCATGGGCGCCGTAACCGCGGCCAAAATTTTGACAAACGCGGCCATTCTGGAAGGAAAATTCGCCCAGGCAATTCCTTCGTACGGCCAAGAGCGCAAAGGCGCCCCGGTATATGCCTTCGCCCGGCTGGACGCCGGGGAGATTGCGGTTAAGAGCTATGTATACACCCCCAACTGCGTTCTGGTGTTTGATGAGAGCCTGCCGAATCTAGGCATCGATATCTATGAGGGGCTCCAGGCGGGCGGTGTGGTGGTGATGAACACACGGGATGTTCCCGAAGTGCCAGGCGCCGTTGGAAGGCTTGCCCTTGTAGACGCGGATAAAGTAACGGAGGAAATCCTGGGCGGCGGTCCGTCCAACATGGCCATGCTGGGCGCATTGGTAAAGGCTACGGATTGCGTTCGGCTGGAAAGCCTGCTGGAAGCCATTCAGCGAAAAATTCCCGGGAAGGTAGGTGAACGAAATGCAGAAGCTTGCGCAAGAGCATATGAAGAAACTCGAATCGCTCAAGAAGCTTAAAGGCCCTTATTCCGTTAAGCGCAGCGATGTAAAAACTGGCGCGTGGCGCCATCAGCGCCCGGTGATTGACCCGGCCCTTTGCATCAAGTGCGGCATTTGCGGCGAATATTGCCCCTGCGGCGTAGTGGATACCGCGGGCGAGCGGGTTACCATTGACTATACCTATTGCAAGGGCTGCGGCATCTGCGTGGAGGAATGCCCGAAAAAGGCCATCCGATTTGTTCCGGAACGCGAATTCGCAGGCGAGGGAGGGACGAATCATGGGTAAAATCATGGCCTTGGATGGCAATACAGCCATTGCCTACGGCGTCATGCGCAGCCAGGTTCAGCTGGTGGCGGCATACCCGATCACACCACAAACCCCCATTGTGGAGAATATTTCCTCGCTGATCGACACGGGCAAGTATAACGCCACCTATATCAACGTGGAAAGCGAGCACTCGGCCCTATCGGCCGTGGTAGGCGCTGCTTCCACCGGGGTGCGCACGTTTACAGCCAGCGCCAGCCATGGATTGGCGCTCATGCATGAGATGACCGGCACAGCTTCCGGTTCCAGGCTGCCCATTGTGATGGCGGTGGTGAACCGGGCCCTGCCCGCCCCCTGCAGCCTGTGGTGCGATCATTCGGACATCATGAGTCAGCGGGACCAGGGTTGGATTCAGATTTTTGCAAAAAGCCCGCAGGAAGCGCTGGATTTTATGATGATCGCCTATAGGACGAGCGAGGATGCCCGGGTATTGATCCCCACCATGGTTTCCATCGACGGCTTTTTCCTGAGCCACCTGACTGAGCCGGTCAATGTGCCCGCTCCCGAGGAAGCCGCCCGGTTCATCGGGCCCTTTGTTCCCAACAATTTCACGCTGGACCCGGAGCTCCCCTATGCCATTAACAACCTGACTTCCCCCGGTATTTTCACGGAAATCAAATATGGCCAAAAGGTGGCCATGGATAATGCACTGGGCGTTATGGAAGAAAATTTCGAGGCATTTGCCAAGGTGTTCGGGCGCCGATACGGCCTGCTGGAAACCTATGGCACAGAGGACGCGGATACTGTACTGGTATGCATGGGGTCCATGGCGGGTACCGCGTACCACACCGTGAAGCAGATGCGGGAGCAGGGTATCAAGGCGGGGCTGCTGCGAATCGTCAGCTTCCGACCCTTCCCCAAGAAACTGGTGGCAACGCACCTGAAGAAGGCGAAAAACATTGCGGTGATCGACCGGGTTTCCTCCATAGGTACCTTCGGTCCTTTATTTGAAGAAGTGGTGGCCAGCTTGTATAGCAGCGGAAGCAACGCCCCTGCTTATAGCTTCGTGGCAGGGCTGGGAGGCCGGGATATTTGGGAAGGAACCATAAGGGATGTGTTCGCAAAAACAACGGAAATGGCATCCGGCGGCACAATGTGTGACGAGCCGATCTGGATCGATTTAAAAGAAGGGGGCGGCGGTAATGCGTGAAAATGACCTGCTTAGCAAGGGAATGACAACCTGCGAAGGGTGCCCCATGGAGCTGATCGCCCGCAGCGCCCTGGAAGTTTTGGGTCCCAACACCATAACCATGACCCCGCCCAGCTGCGCTGCCATCCTGACGGGCGGCGGCGACGAAACGGGCTGGGGGGTTCCTTCGGTGCAAACGGTGCTAATGTCTTTGCCCGCCTATGCGTCCGGGGTGTCTGAAGCGCTGAAAATTCAGGGCAAGAGCAACGTGCACGTGATGGGCTTCGCCGGAGACGGCGGCACCTTCGATATTGGCCTACAGGCGCTTTCCGGCGCCATTGAGCGGGGGCATAAGGCCATTTTTATCTGCTATAATAACGAGGCGTATATGAATACCGGCAACCAGCGCAGCAGCGCTACCCCGCTGGGGGCTTGGACCAAGACCACGCCCACGGGCAAGCGGGAAATCAGCAAGAATATCGACTTCATGCTGCTGCACCAGCCTTTGTCTTATCAAGCCACAGCCTCCATCGGCAACATCCGTGATTTTAAGAAAAAAGTGGCCAAGGCGGCCCAGCAGGACGGCCCCAGCTTTCTGCATGTATCCGCCCCGTGCAACACCGGCTGGAAATTCCCACCCTCCAAGACCATCATCGTGGCCAAACTGGCGATCCAAAGCGGCCTTTGGTTGCTGTGGGAGCGGGAAAACGGAAGGATTAAAATCAACCACAGGCCAACAAACTGGGAGGCGGCACGGGAATATATGCAGCTGCAGGGCCGGTTCCGGGGCATTACCCACGAGATGATAAACCAGGTGATCGCCGAAGCAAAACGCCGCTATGCAACGCTACAAAAACTGGAGGAACTGGAATGTCTCTAGATAGCTTTTATTATCCCAAAAGCATCGCCATCGTGGGCGCATCCAATGACCCGGGCAAAGCAGGCAACCAGATTGCCAACAATATGCTGCGCCTTGGGTTCGCGGGAAAGGTTTATTTCGTTAACCCAAAGGAAAAGGAGATCTTGGGCAAAAAGGCCTATCCTTCTATCCTGGAGATAGACGAACCCCTGGAGCTGGTGGAAATTATCATTCCGGCCAAGGGCGTCGTCTCCATCTTCGAACAAATGGAAAGGCGGGGAGATGTGAAGGCGGCCATTATTATGGCCTCCGGTTTCTCCGAAACCGGAATCCCGGAAAACATAGAGCTGGAGCGAAAGATGCTGGAAATCGCCCGCCGGGCGAAGATTCGGGTATTCGGGCCCAATTGTGTAGGCGTAATGAACACCGAGAATCATTTGGATACCACCTTCTCGCCCAACATAATCCAACGCTCCGGGGGCATGAGCATCATTACCCAGAGCGGATCGGTGGGGAGCAGCGTGCTGATGTTCGCTTGCGCACAGCCGGTGCCCATGGGTTTTTGCAAATGGGGCCATGTGGGCAACATGAGCGATGTGAACACCGAGGAGTTGCTCCAATACTATGCCGCAGACAATGCCACGAAGGTGATCGCCATGTATATGGAGGGTATGATGAACGCCCGCAGCTTTTTTAATACCGCCAAACGGGTGACTTCCCAAAAACCTATGGTGGTGCTTAAGGTGGGCCGCAGCGAGGTAGGAGCCGTGGCAGCGGCCTCCCATACGGGCTCTCTGGCCGGCAGCGATAAAATTTTTGACGGCGTGTTCCAACAAACGGGAATCATCCGGGTGGAGACCATCGAGGAGTTGATCGACACCTCCAAGGCTTTTTCTATGCTGGAGCAACTGCCCAAGGGCAACCGCATCGCCATCCTGACGGAAGCGGGAGGGCCCGGTGTTATCTCCATGGACGTGGTGGGAAACGCGCCCAAGGTACAAATGGCAAAGTTTAGCCCTGCGACCGAGGCGAAGCTGCGGCAAATTTTGCCGCCCATGGCCCTAATTTCCCATCCGGACGGCTATGTGGACATGACCGCCGCGGCCGATGGGCCCCAGCATGCCGAAGCCCTGGAAGCCTTGCTGCGGGACGAGGGGGTGGATTCCGTCCTTCTGTTGAGCGTGCCGCCCACCTTCCTGACGCCACCGGAAATCGCCGAGGCTGTAGGCGAAAAAATGCCACTGGCCAAACAACTGGGCAAGCCGGTGTTTGCCTGCTTTCTGGCGGGCGCTTGGGTACAGGCAGCCCATGCGGAGATGGAGCGAATGGGCATCCCTACCTTTGAAATGCCACAGCGCGCCGCCCAGGCACTGGTAAATGTAACCAAGTACGGCCAAATCCGGCGGGAGAGGGAGGCTGAGATACATGGCTAAGATGCTAAACGAATATGCGTCCAAAGAAATTCTAAAGCAATATGGCATTCCTGTTGGCTGGTATGCGCTTGCCAAATCCAGGGAGGAAGTGGCCCCCATCCTCCGGGAACAAAGAAACCCGGTGGCTATGAAGATCATTTCCGACGACATCGTCCACAAGACGGAGGCGGGCGGTGTCAAGCTCAACATCCGTGGTGCGGAGGAGGGAGAGGCTGCTTGGGACGTCTTGCTTGCCAATGCCAAGGCTTATAAGCCCGACGCAAAGGTTGAAGGGGTGTTGGTGCAGCGCATGGTGCCAAAGGGCGTAGAGGTAATCGTGGGTGGCCTGCGGGATGTCCAGTTTGGCCCGGTCATCATGTTTGGCCTGGGTGGTATCTTTGTGGAGATTTTTAAGGATGTGCAGTTCCGCATGGCGCCGCTGACACCAAAGGAAGCTTTGGATTTAATTACATCCATCAAAGCCTTCCCCATGCTCACCGGGGCCAGGGGACAAGCCCCCGTGAACCTGGAAGCCCTTGCGGAGTTGATCGTAAACACTTCGGAGTTTCTCAGCGAAAACCAGGATGTTAAGGAAATTGACCTGAACCCGGTGATTTGCTTTGCGGGAAACGTGCAAGCCCTGGATGCCTCCATTGGCTACGATGGGTAAGAAGGCGCTTTGCACCGAAAAATGGAGGGCCGGGCTTATGGGCCTGATGCATAAGCCCAAGGCGGCCCTCCTTTCATTGGGAGCCGCCCTGGGCCTGGCCCTGCTTCGGCCGGTCGGGATGGCATGGGACCAAAGCATCCTACTTGCCGCTACCGCCCTGGTAATTTTTTGGTGGGTTACGCAGGCGGTAAATAAAAGCGCTGCCTCCATATTTTTGCTGGGCGTTTACTTGCTTTTCAGCCGTGGCAGCGCAGCCGCGGTCCTTCGATTTCCCTTAAGCGAAAACCTGGGGCTCATCGTGAGCTCCTATCTACTTGCCCATGGAATTTCGACTTCCCGCCTGGTGGAAAGACTCTCCCGTTATATCGTGCAGCGCTTTGCCCGCAACGGCCCCTCCCTGGTATATATCGCTTACGCCGTGTCCTTCGTTCTCATCTTTATGATCCCTCAAACCTTTCCCAGGGCCATTATTCTTGCGGCAATCTATCTGGAGTATCTAAAGGAACAAAAGCTTACCGGCGAGCAAAAGGCCGTGGTGCTGTTCTCCCTTTTTGTGGCCGTAGGGGGCACGTCCCTGTGCTTTGTGAATGGCGACCTGGTGCTTAACAGCGCGGCGTTGGCCTTTGCCGGCATATCCCTCACCTGGACGGGTTGGGCCGCTTATATGGCCCTGCCCTCCATTTTCATCAGCGCAGGGATGTGCGCCGGGCTTTTGCTGGTGTTTCGTAAAGAACTCGGAAGCATTGTGCTGGTAAAACAGGACGGCGCGGCCCGGGGCCCCATGCGTACGCCGGAAAAACGGGCGGCCGTTATTAGCGCCTTCGTGGTAGCCCTGTGGATGACAGAGTCCCTCCATGGCATTGGCGCTATGTGGGTTAGCCTGCTGGGCGTGGCCCTGATGCTGGGGGCGAGGCTCCTTACATGGCGGGACTATAGGGTGATCAAGCTGGAGCTTTTGATCTTCTTAACGGCCGCCTTCGCTATCGGCGGCGTATTGGCTCAAGCCGGGATTGTGGATGTGTTGTTTGCAAGGGCACTGCCAAAATCGACGCAGCCCATGGCCTTTGTGGTGGGTGCCCTGGCCTTCACGATGGCCCTGCACATGGCGCTGGGTAGTTCCATGACCACCATGTCCGTCTGCATCCCGGTGCTGGTGGCAGCCGCGCCCCCCGGCATCCCGCCGGTGATGGTTATGTTTCTGGTGTTTATAGCCATCAATACCCATTTTTTAATGCCGTTTCATAATGTGCTGCTCATGGTTGGCGAGGGGGAGGGGTATTATGATGCGAAGGTTACGGTGAAATACGGCATATTCCTTACGGCGCTGGTCTATATTTCCACTTTTTTGGTGCTCCTCCCTTATTGGAAACTGGTGTTCGATATGCCGGCATAATGGCATGAAAAGAGGGCCGTACAAACAAATGCGGTATCGCCGAAGAAACATACAACAAACGGCCTGTTCAATCGCGCATTGAACAGGCCGTTTCCGCGTTGCTTTTTTCTACGTTCCCTTAACGGGTGTATGCATCATACGCCCATTCCGCCAGGAAATAGCCGGCATATGCTTTACAAGGATACATTCTCGGACTTCTTCAGCTTAAAATGCCCCACATGATCTTTGAGCAGCTCCGCCTGGCTTGCCAGTTCCTCGCTGGCGGCCGCGCCTTCCTCGGATGTTGCCGAATTGGTCTGCACAACCTGGGATACCTGCATAATGCCCTGGTTAATCTGCTCAATGCCTTGTGTTTGTTGGGTGGAGGCGGACGCGATACCACTTACAAGCCCCGCCACATTTTCGATGCCCTGGACAATTTCATGAAGCGCGCCGGCCGTTTCATTGGCGATCCTGGTACCGTCCTCTACCTTCCGAACAGAACCTTCGATCATTTCCGTGGTTTCTTGCGCCGCTTGGGCCGAGCGCGCCGCCAGATTACGCACCTCGTCGGCAACCACGGCAAAACCTTTACCATGCTCCCCGGCTCTGGCGGCTTCCACTGCGGCGTTTAGGGCCAATATGTTGGTCTGGAATGCGATTCCCTCAATCACCTTGATGATATTGGCAATTTGGACGGAGGAGTCGTTGATATCCTGCATGGCCTTAAGCATGTTCCCCATTTGCAGGTTGCCGCGCTCCGCACTCGCTTTTACGGCTTCCGCCAACGTGTTGGCCTGGTTGGCATGTTCAGCATTTTGCCTGGTCTGCCCGGAGATCTCCTCCATGGACGCCGTAAGCTCCTCAATGGAGCTGGCTTGCTCGATAGCCCCCCGGGAGAGCGAGATACTGGAATCCGAAATTTGTTTGGCGCCTGCCGCCACCTGATCGGCTGCGGAGTAGATGCTGGCCAGCATATCGTTGTTCATTTGAATCATTTCGCTCAGCTTCTTCCCCAAAAGGTCGCCCTCGGAACGCACCGAAACTTGGGTGGTCAAATCTCCTGCCGCAATTTTTTCCGCTGCGCTTGCCTGCTCCCGGATGCTGGCAATCATCTTGCCAAAGGCGTGCATCAAGGTGCCTATTTCATCCGTGGTAGTAGCTTCCACATTTACGTTTACATCGCCCTGGGCCAGCCTGTCGGCTACCTCTACCAGGCCGCTAATAGGCCGGATGGACCGGGATATAAGTCGTACCAGAATGACGGATATGAGAATACACGAAACCACTGCCGCTATAGTACCATATTTGAAGATATTGGTCGTTGCCTTTGTAATTTCCTTAACAGGAGCCGTGGAGCCAACCCACCATTGGGAGTCGCCGATGGTGACTGGGCTGATGACATAACGGCCTTCAAAGTTTTTCAGCGTTGAATGAGAATCAAAGGTTACGGTTGTCCCTGCGGCCATTCCATTCTTTAAGCTGGCTGCGGCAGATTCATCCAGATAATCGAAAACCGGGGTTCCGATGACATCGCCATTGGGATGGAAGAAAAGGTTGCCGGTGGAATCGATTAAAAACAAATAACCGGAATCGAATATCTTGGTATCCTTAATATTGGCAATAAGCGTATCAATCAAAATATCCTGGCCCACGATTCCTACGAACTTTCCGTTGCTGAAAATGGGCACAACCATGGATGTCATAAACATCTGCTTGCCGTTTGTTTCATATAAAAATGGATTCAGTACGCAGGCCTTGCCCGTTTTCTTAGGAAGCAGATAGTAATCTCCCACACCCTCCGTCTCATAATCCACAAGGGCCTCCACATATAGGCTTGAATCTCCGCGGGCCACATAGGGTATGAACCGCCCCGTGCTGTCGTATCCGGTCTTGTTGACGTAAGCGATATCATTTCCATCGAAAGCATTGGGCTCCCAGAGCGTATAGGTGCTAAAAACAGCATCATCGCTCAGCATGGCATTTTTGAGTATTGCAATCACCTTTTCGCGGTTATGTCCGCCTTGCTGGACAAATTGCGAGACCAGCAACTCCAAGGACTCCACGCTATTCATGGAAGCGTTGATCATACCCTGCACCTCGCTGGCATAATGCAGGTTTTTTTCTTCCATTACGCTGTTTGAGAGGGTATCCATGCTACTGGCGGATATACCCAGGGTGATGGCAAGGATGATCGTGATGCTCACAACAAGAAGAGCGACAACGGGAATCAATATTTTCTTTTTTAAGCTAAGGTTTCGTTTTTTCATAACAGGCAGGATTAAACTCCTTTTGTTTTATGTTTATTTTTGTTGAAAAAGCTCGGCACGATTTTGATAGACAGCCGCCTGCACGCCCGGCAGATTCGTTAAATGAGGCGGTGCTAATCTATGGCCAATAAACAGGCGCCGCCAGAGCCTAAATTACCTTTCATTTCATCGGCAAATCCTTTCTGGCGGGGTCGCAACTCCATAAATATGTTCGTTGGAGTATCCACATGCTTTGCAAGGGAGGACATGCGCCTAGCTTTTGGAATTTTATATAATTTGACAGCCCTGCAATGGCGCTTGAAGCGATTCGCCGTGCCTACCGGCCATGGAACCGGGCTCATCTGCATTTTGTATACATTTATATTATCGAAAAATTTCCAAATAAATTGAGAATAAATTCAAATATCTCTTTTGTAAACACGGATATACATTTTGCGAGGCTGCGCTTTTTAAATGAATCACCACATGCAGGCCTATTATGCGCCTGCAAAAGGCATAAAAAGGCAAGGAATTTTTGAGACAAACCGCCCGGCAGAAAAAATTTAAAAAATTGCCCGGCTTTCGGCCTATTGACAAGCGGGGAAATCACAGTATAATGATCATTAAATGATTTTAATTAAATAAATTTAAATAAAATATTAGAATCAGTTAAGGAGAGCAAAAATACAATGTTTGAAAAAGTACGTGATATCGTTGTGGAAACCCTGCGCTGCGAGATGGAAAAGGTCACGAGGGAGGCCAGCATTTCCGAAGACTTGGGGGCGGATAGCTTGGACGCGGTGGAATTGAGCCTCGCGTTGGAAGAGGCGTTGGGCATATCCATTGCCGACGAAGCGCTTTCCCAAATGAAAACCGTGGGCGATATTGTAAGCTATCTGGAAGCCCACGCCTAAGCGGGGCGCGCATGTATGGAAAGGGGGCATTGAATGACACAGCCGGAACTGTTTGAACTAATGAAAAATTTCGAAACGGGTGGCCTTGTCCGCCTGGAATATGAGGCAAACGGCATGCGCGTGCTGTTGGAAAAGGGCGGTGTGGCTTTGCCGGAACCTGCGCCAAATGGGATTCCCGCGGCTGAATCTGCGGCCGCGCCTGAAGGGCAGGCAGAAAAGGCGGATTATATCAGAACGCCGCTGGTGGGGACCTATTATGCCGCGCCCGAACCCGGTAAGCCGCCTTTTGTCAGCGCCGGGGATACGGTGAAAAAGGGGCAGACCGTCTGCATTATTGAAGCCATGAAGATGATCAATGAAATTCCTGCGCCCTGCGATTGCGTAATAGAGAAGGCGCTGGTCGAAAATGGAACGGTGGCGGGGTATAACGAGCCGCTGTTTTTGATTCGGGATCGATAGCCATGTTCAAACGAATTTTGGTGGCAAACCGGGGAGAGATTGCCGTGCGCATCATCCGCGCCTGCCGGGAGATGGGAATGGAAACGGTGGCCGTATATTCCACGGCGGACGAAAATGCGCTGCATGTGCAGATCGCCACAAAAGCGGTGTGCATCGGACCGGCCAGAGCGGCGGATAGTTATTTGAACGCTACGGCAATTTTAAGCGCGGCTGTGGAAAGCGGCTGCGAGGCGGTGCATCCCGGCTATGGATTTCTGTCCGAAAATGCCGAATTTGCCGATTCGTGCCAAAAGTGCGGGCTTGTATTTATCGGCCCTTCCGGTGATACGATCCGGGAAATGGGCAACAAGGCCGCCGCACGCGCGCGCATGGAAAGCGCGGGGGTACCGGTGGTGCCGGGGTCAAAGGGAACCGTGGCGGACGCGGAGGAGGCAGCCCTTCAAGCAAAAAAAATCGGCTATCCGGTGCTTCTCAAAGCAAGCGCGGGCGGGGGAGGCCGCGGTATGCGCCGGGTTTATGGCCCCGATGAACTTGCGCAAAGCTTTGCCGCCGCCCAAGCCGAGGCTGTGTCCTGCTTTGGGGACGGGACGCTATACCTGGAAAAGCTGATTCTGAACCCCAGGCATATTGAATTTCAAATTATGGCGGACTGTTTGGGCAACGTGGTCCATCTGGGGGAGCGGGAGTGCTCCATTCAGCGAAAAAATCAGAAGCTTGTGGAGGAAGCTCCATCCAAGGCATTGTCTGCAGAATTGCGCCGGGAAATGGGAGAGGCCGCCGTCCGGGCGGCAAAAGCCTGCGGCTATGAAGGGGCGGGAACCATAGAATTCGTGCTGGATAAAAACAGGAATTATTATTTTATAGAGATGAATACACGAATTCAGGTGGAGCATCCCGTTACGGAAATGGTCACCGGGCTGGATTTGGTGCGGGAGCAGCTGCGTGTGGCAGCGGGACTGCCCCTCTCCTTTACCCAGGAGGAAGCCGTTCTTAGCGGCCATGCCATGGAGGTGCGAATTAACGCCGAGGACCCGGCTTGCGGCTTTCGGCCCGCGCCTGGGAAAACGGAGTTTCTCCATTTCCCCGGTGGCTGCGGGGTGCGCGTGGATTCCGCCCTTTATACCGGTTGTGAGCTGAGCCCGTATTACGATTCAATGGTGGCGAAAATCATCGTGCATGCTCCCACCCGCCTTCTGGCAATCCGCCGCATGCGCCGGGCGCTGGAAGAGTTGGTGGTGGAAGGCTATCCCACCGGCGCCGACCTTGCGTATCTCATTTTACATCATCCGGACTTTTTGCGGGGCGAATACGACACCGGGTTTATCGAAAAGAATCTGGAGGCCCTCTTGCGCTATGGCCAGGCGTGCGAAAGAGGAGGCGAGCGGCCGTGAACGATCTTTTTGCACGCCGCAGGCAGAAGCTTCTGGACCTTAAAGTAATGCGGGAGGGTGGCAGGGCAGCCGCAGCTAGGCCGCAGGCCCAAACAGCGTTTGCACAATGCACCGCTTGCGGGGCGGCCGTACCAGCAGAAAGATGGGCAAAAGAACTGTTGGTCTGCCCGCAATGTGGATTTCATAGCCCGGTGGGGGCATACCAGCGCCTTTCCATGGTGCTGGATCCCGGTACCTTTCGGGAGCTGGATGCACCTTTGACGGGCCTTGATCCCTTAACCTTTCCGGGTTACCGGGAAAAGCTGGAAGCCTTGCGCCAACGCACGGGACTTTGCGAAGCGGCCGTGGCGGCCCGGGGAAAGATTGAAGGGCATCGCGCCGTAGTGGTGGCTCTGGACAGCCGCTTCCTCATGGGAAGCATGGGCGTGGCGGTAGGAGAAAAGGTGGCCAGGGCTGCGGAAGCCGCCGGGAAGGCCAAGCTTCCCCTTATCGTCTTTTCCGCATCCGGGGGCGCACGCATGCAGGAGGGTATCCTATCCCTGATGCAGATGGCAAAAACGGCTGCCGCGTTTCAGCGCTTTCAATCCACTGGCGGGCTGTATATCGCCTACCTTACCCACCCCACTACAGGCGGCGTTACGGCCAGCTTCGCTTCCCTCGGGGATATTACCTTAGCGGAACCGGGCGCCCTTATCGGCTTTGCCGGACCCCGCGTGATTGAACAGACCATTGGAGAAACCCTTCCGGAGGGATTCCAAAAAGCAGAATACTTGGAGGAGCACGGCTTTCTTGACGCCGTGGTTCCCCGTTCGCAGATGCGAGAAACACTGGCGCATCTATTGCGCCTGCATAAGAAAGGGGAGAGCCGCCATGGAAAGCAAAAACCCAACGCCCACTGAACGAGTGGCGCTGGCCCGCCATGGGAAAAGACCCGGCACAACGGATTTTATTGCAGCGCTGTTCACGGATTTTTTCGAGCAAAAGGGAGACCGCCTGTGCGGCGACGACGAGGCAATCCTAGGGGGCGTGGGCCGGTTTCATGGCTTGCCCGTCACGGTTTTGGGCCATAGAAAAGGGAAGGATTTGGAGCAGAATCTACGCTGCCATTTTGGCATGCCCACGCCGGAAGGATATCGCAAGGCCCAGCGGCTGATGCGCCAGGCGGAAAAGTTTGGTCGGCCCGTTGTGACATTTATCGATACGCCGGGTGCTTATCCCGGCCTGGAAGCCGAAGCCCGGGGACAAGGCGAAGCCATTGCCCACTGCCTTACGCAGATGAGCGAACTGAAAGTACCCCTCATCGCCGTGATTACGGGGGAGGGCGGCTCCGGCGGCGCGTTGGCCCTCGCAATGGGCAATCGGGTACTTATGCTGGAAAACGCGGTATATTCCATCCTTTCACCAGAGGGATTCGCTTCAATTCTATGGAAAGATGCCTCCAGGGCTGGAGAGGCTTGCGATGTGATGAAGCTCACGGCCCAGGATTTGCTGGGCATGGGCGTGGTGGATGCCGTAATCCCAGAACCGGATGGGGGCGCGCAGCAAGATCCTGTCGCGCTGTACGGCCTGCTGGATACGGCGCTGCAAACGCACCTTGGATGGGCGGAAAAGCTTGCAAACCCGGCCCGCCAGCGATATGAAAAATTCAGAATCATGGGGAATAGCTTTTTTAGCACCCATAAAAAGGAGGGCGCATGAGCGGCCTGGAAATTCTGGGAACCGGCCGTTGCCTGCCCGGCCGCTGCGTTTCCAACGACGAAATGAGCCGAATGGTGGATACGAGCGATGCGTGGATCAGCACCCGCACGGGAATTCGCCAAAGGTATTTCTGCGAAGCGGGGGAAACCAATGCGTCCCTTGCAGCCACGGCGGCCCGCAGGGCCATGGAAAAAGCGGGGGTGGGGGCGGCCCAGATCGGCCTTTGCGTGGCCGCCACGTTTACGCCGGACTACGCCTCCCCTTCCCTCGCCTGCGAGGTGCAGGCGGCCCTGGGGCTCCCGGAGGTCGTGCCCTGTTTTGATGTGAATGCGGCGTGTACGGGCTTTTTGGTTGCGTTGGAAACGGCCCGGTGCTTTTTGCTGGGGGGAAATGTTCCCGCGCCCTGCGCCCTGGTTATCGGCTCGGAAAAGTTAAGCGGCGTGCTGGATTTTTCGGATCGTTCCACCTGTGTACTGTTCGGGGACGGCGCGGGCGCGGCGGTGGTCCGCCTTGCGCCGAATATGCCTTATGCCGCCGCATTTGGAAGCCGGGGAGATGCCTCCATTTTGCATGTGGGCGCTCCTGGCGCGGATCATACTTTGCATATGGACGGGCCTGCGGTGTTCCGCTTTGCGGTGGATACCATCCCCCTTTGCATAGAGGCCGTTTTAGGCAAGGCAGGCCTTGAAATGGCCCAAATCGACCATGTGGTCTGCCATCAGGCGAACAGCCGGATCATCGCCCATGTGGTGAAAAAGCTCGAAGAGAACCCGGCCAAATTTTATGAAAATATGCAGCGGTATGGAAACACATCTTCCGCCAGCATCCCCATTGCCCTGGATGAAATGCTGGATACGGGGCGCATTTTGCCCGGGCAGAACGTGCTTTGCGTTGGTTTTGGGGCGGGGCTTACCTGGGGCGGTGTGCTGTTCCGCTTTTAAAAGAGAGGAAGAAAGACTATGCGATTAAATGAAATGCTGGGAACAAAATATCCCTTCATACAAGGTGGCATGGCCAACATCGCCACCGGCGAATTTGCCGCCGCGGTATCCAATGCCGGGGCCTTGGGATTAATCGGCGCGGGCGGGATGGATACGGAGATGCTGCGCCGGGAGATCCGCCATTGCAAGGCCTGCACGAAGAATCCGTTTGGCGTAAACATCATGCTGATGCACCCGGATGCCAAGGCGATGGCGCAAATCGTTTTGGAGGAGCGGGTACCCGTGGTTACCACCGGCGCAGGCAGCCCCGGCGCATATGTGCCGGCCTGGAAAGAGGCGGGCATCAAGGTGTTCCCGGTGGTGCCCGCAGCCGTGCTGGCTAGGCGCCTGGCCGATTTGGGCGTGGACGGCGTTATCGCCGAAGGCACGGAAGCCGGGGGCCATATTGGGGAGATGACCACCATGGCCCTTGTGCCCCAGGTGGCGGACGCTATGGAGCCATATGGCATTCCCGTAATTGCGGCGGGGGGCATTGCGGACGGCCGCCAGCTTTTGGCCGCGTTTGCGCTGGGCGCCAGCGGCGTACAGCTTGGCACCTGCTTGCTGGTCAGCGAGGAGTGCCCGGTGCATGGAAATTACAAACAGGCCGTCCTCAAAGCCCGGGATACGGACACGGTGGTTACAGGCCGCATCGGCGGCGTTCCGGTGCGCATGATTAAAAACAGGATGTCCCGTGCTTATTTGGAGCGGGAAAAGGCGGGAGCGGATAAGATGGAGCTGGAATACTTCACGCTGGGATCCCTGCGGCGGGCCGTGTTTGAGGGGGATGTGGAAACCGGGAGCGTTATGGCCGGCCAGGTGGCCGGCATGCTGCATGAAATCAAGCCGGTGGAAGACATTCTAGAGGCAATTTACGCCGGGTATGAAAGACGGTTGGCCCAGCTTGCGGGAGAGGCCGGTCTATGATGGAAGTTACGCTACGGGGACGGTCCCTAAAAATCCCCGTTTTGCAGGGGGGCATGGGGATTGGCGTTTCCTTTGGAAGGCTTGCGGGGGCCGTGGCCGCCTGCGGCGCCATGGGAACCGTTAGCGCCGCGATTCCCGGCTTTGCGGAGCCGGATTTTTATGCGGATCCCCAAGGGGCCAACCGCAGAGCGCTCAAGCGGGAGGTGCGCCTGGCAAAAGAGATTTCCGGCGGGCGGGGCATGGTAGCCGTGAATGCCATGGTAGCCACCACCCAGTATGCGGACTGTGTGCGCGCCGCCATAGAGGCGGGGGTGGATGCCATTGTATCCGGCGCGGGCCTGCCTATGGATTTGCCCGCCATCGCAGCGGGAGCGGATGTGGGCCTGGCGCCTATCGTATCCAGCGGCCGCGCTGCGGCGGCCATCTGCCGCCTGTGGCAAAAGCACCATGGGATTACGCCGGATTTTGTGGTGGTGGAAGGGGTTCAAGCAGGGGGACACCTTGGATTTACGAAGGAAGAGGCTGTATCGGGTACCGCAAGGCCTCTCCGGCTTATCGTGGCCGAAGTGGCGGCGGCTCTGCGCCCCTTTGTTGAGGCCAACGGCCGCCCTATTCCGGTGTTTGCCGCAGGGGGCGTATGGAACGGCGCGGATGCGGCCGCGCTTGCGGCCTGCGGCGCGGACGGCATGCAACTCGCTACCCGTTTTATCGCCACCTATGAATGCGACGCGTCGGAAGGCTATAAGAAGATTCTGCTTTCCGCCAAAAAAGAGGATGTGCGCATCGTCCCCAGCCCGGTAGGCATGCCGGGCCGGGCCTTGCGCACGCCCCTTATCGAAAAGCTGGAGCAAGGCATGCGATTTCCGCCTAAGCGCTGCACCGATTGCCTCGTTACCTGCCCCCGTGGCGGTAACACGCCCTACTGTATTCTGCATGCCTTAGGCGAAGCGGTGAAGGGAAATTATGAGGAAGGGCTTTTCTTTTGCGGTTCCAATGTATGGCGGTTGAACGGCATGCATTCCGTAAAGGAAGTTCTGGATACCTTGCTGGAGGAATGGAGGGCGGCGGAATGAAGCTGGCGCTTTTATTTGCGGGCCAGGGCGCCCAGCGTGTCGGCATGGGCCGGGATTTATACGAGGCATATCCGGCTTTTCGCGGCGTACTGGATAGGGCGGACGGGGCTGTGGATTTCAATTTGAAAACCCTATGCTTTGAAGGGCCGGGGGAGCTTTTAAGCCAAACGGAATATACCCAGCCCTGCATGGTCGCCTTTGCCGCCGGTGTAATGGCGGTTTTGCAGGCGGCGGGCGTGCTGCCTTGCGCCGCCGCCGGTTTGAGCCTGGGGGAATATTCCGCCCTGTGCGCCGCCGGCGTGTTCAATGTGGAAACTGCGGTGGCTCTGGCTGCCTTTCGGGGCAAGGCTATGGCCCGGGCCGTAGCGGGCCGCCCTTGTTCCATGGCCGCCGTGCTGGGTTTAAGCCGGGAGGAACTGGGATGGGTCTGCCTTGCGGCACAAAGCCAAGGCGTTGTGGAGATCGCCAATTACAACTGCCCCGGCCAGATGGTCATAGGGGGCGATGCGGCGGCCGTGGAAAAGGCCTGCGCTCTTGCAAATGGGGCGGGAGCTAAGCGCTGCATCGGGCTGAACGTTTCAGGCCCGTTTCATACCTCGCTGATGGCGCCCGCCGGGGAGGCGCTTCGCGAGAGATTTAAGATTGTGTCCTTTGGTCCCATGGATTTCCCCGTCTATTTCAATTGCCTGGGCGGCCCCATGGGCCCGGAGGATATCATTCCCGGTCTTTTGGAAAGACAGGTGCAGTCCAGCGTTTATATGGAAGATCTTCTGCGCTGCCTGGAGCGGGACGGCATGGATGCCCTTGTGGAAATCGGCCCGGGCAGGGTGCTGGCGGGGTTTGCGAAAAAGACGGTACCCAGCCTTGGGGAACGGACGCATTCCGTTGAAACCGCACAAGAGCTGGCGGATGCACTGGCGTGGCTAAAGGAGGAATAGAAATGGAAGAAAAAGGGAAACGGGCAATCGTTACCGGGGGGAGCCGCGGTATTGGCCGGGCAATCTGCCTTGCGTTCGCCCGGCAGGGAATGGCGGTGGCAATCAACTACGTTGGCAATCAGGAGGCCGCGGAACGTACCGTGGAAGCGTGTCTGCAACTTGGCGCGGCGGATGCCTTTGCAAAGAAAGGGGATATTGCCCGGGAAATGGAAGCCGACGCGCTTGTTGAGGCGGCGGTAGCGCGATTTGGCGGGGTGGATATTTTGATAAACAATGCGGGCGTTACCAGGGATAATCTGCTTATGCGCCTTTCGGCGGCGGATCTGGACACCGTGCTGGATACCAACCTCAAGGGCGCGTTCCATTGCATGCGAGCCGCATGCAGGTTTATGATAAAGCAGCGCTACGGACGCATAATAAACCTTTCCAGCATTGTGGGCATACGGGGCAACGCGGGCCAGGCCAACTATGCGGCCAGCAAGGCGGGGCTTATCGGCATGACGAAGAGCATTGCCAAGGAGCTGGCCGGCCGGGGAATCACCGCAAACTGTGTGGCGCCCGGCTTTATAGAAACGGATATGACGGCAAAGCTGACGGAAACGGTAAGGGAAAAGCTTCTTTCGCAAATTCCCGTGGCAAGGCTTGGGCAAGCGGAGGAGGTGGCCGCAGCCGTGGCTTTTCTTGCATCCGGGCAGGCAGGGTATATTACGGGCCAGGTCCTTTGCATAGACGGCGGCATGGCCATGTGAGCGGGAGAAAGCGTATGGAAAAAAGACGGGTTGTTATCACGGGCATGGGGGCCGTTACGCCGCTGGGCCTTACGTTAAAAGAAAGCTGGAACGCCGTGCGGGAAAACCGATGCGGCATTGGCCCCATCACCCAGTACGACACGACGGGGCAAAAGGTAAAGCTGGGAGGGGAGGTTAAACACTTCGATCCGGCCGATTACATGGAGAAGCGGGATGTGCGCAAGTTAGACCGCTATGTGCAGCTTGCCTTGGCAAGCGCCGAGGAAGCCGTGAAGCAAAGCGGGCTTTGCATAGAACAGGAAGATCCTATGCGCTGCGCCGTTTTTTTTGCCAGCGGCGTAGGCGGGTTTTCCACCATCCAAGCCGAGTGCCTCAAGGGGGCGGAAAAGGGGTACGACCGCGTGTCGCCCTATTTTATTCCCATGGTAATCTCCAATATGGCGGCGGGCAATCTGGCTATCCGCTTCGGGTTCATGGGGATGTGCGTCTGCCCGGTAACGGCTTGCGCCTCGGGCACGAACGCCCTGGGCGACGCGTTCCGACATATCCGGGACGGCTATGCGGAGGTTGCTCTGGCAGGCGGCGCGGAGGCAACCATCACCTCTTTGGCTATGGGCGGCTTTACGTCCCTCCATGCCCTGTCCACCGCGGAGGATGTAAGCCGCGCCTCCATTCCCTTTGATGCGCAGCGATCGGGCTTTGTGATGGGGGAAGGCGCGGGAACGCTGGCGCTGGAGGCGTACGACCATGCCAAAAAGCGGGGAGCCGTCATTTTGGGAGAAATCGTTGGGTATGGCGCAAGCTGCGACGCCCACCATATTACGGCGCCCAGGCCGGACGGCAGCGGCGCTGCCGCAGCCATGCGCATGGCGCTGAAGGACGCAGGAATTATCCCGGAAGATGTAGGGTATATCAACGCCCACGGGACGTCCACCCCCATGAACGATGCAGGGGAAACGGCTGCGGTGAAACTGGCCTTTGGCTCCCATGCCTACAAGCTGGCGATGAGTTCCACCAAATCCATGACGGGGCATCTGCTGGGGGCCTCCGGGGCGGTTGAGGCCGCCTTTACGGCCATGGCCCTGCGGGATGGGTTCCTGCCCGCCACCGTGCACTACCGCGTGCCCGATCCGGCCTGCGATTTGGACATTGTACCCAATCTGGGACGGCAAGCAAGCGTCCGCTATGCCATGTCCAACTCACTGGGCTTTGGCGGACACAACGCCAGCATTCTTCTAAAGAGATGGGGGGAGTGAGCTTATGACGCTGGATTCCAATGAAATTATGCGGGTTTTGCCCCACCGCTATCCATTTTTGCTAGTGGATCGCATTACGGAATGCGAGCCCGGCATGCGTGCGGCAGGACGAAAATGCGTTTCCGCAAACGAACAGTTTTTTTGCGGACATTTTCCGGGGCATCCTGTGATGCCCGGGGTGCTCATCATCGAGGCGCTGGCCCAGGTGGGGGCGGTTGCGATTTTAACCGAGGAAGCGAATAAGGGAAAAATCGCCCTCTTTGGCGGGATCAAGCACGCCCGCTTCAAACGGGAGGTAAAGCCGGGGGATGTTCTGGAGATGGAATGCACCATTACAGCCCGGCGGGGTCCTGTGGGCATGGGCGTTGCCGTAGCGAAGGTGGAAGGAGAGGTTGCCGCCACGGCGGAACTTACCTTTTCAGTCCGCTGACGGGCTGCAAAGGGCGGCCAAAGCGTTGCGGGCGGGGGACATTATGGTATAATGTCCCTAGAGGTATAGGACGATTAACGGAAAGAGGATGGTTTGCCATGTTGGATCAGGCATTTGCCGAGGTATATTCAAAATTCAAGCTTCACTTTTATCAAAAGGTATTCAGCCGTTTCCAGGATAGGGAAGCCAGCCTTACTACGGTGGAAAGTTTCTGCATGGAGATTATCCAGGCCCTGCATGGCCCCACGGTAAACGAGTTTGCAAGCTTTGTGCAGATTTCGCCGCCCAATGCCGCGTATAAGGTGAACAGCCTGATTCAAAAAGGATATCTGCGGAAGGTGCGCTCCAAGGACGACAGGCGGGAATATTACCTGCGGGTCACACAGAAATACTTCGATTATTATAATATCAGCTACAGCTACCTTTCCATGGTGATGGAGCGCATAAAGCAGCGCTTTACCGAGGAGGATGTGACGAAGCTGGAGCAGATGCTCCAAATTATTTCCGCCGAACTGATGCCGGAGATTGAGCTTCCCCAACAGCATGAGAGCCAAGAATATCCTGCGGGCTTACCATGGTAATTCCGCCGTTTTTCATAAACGCTTGCTAAGCGGGAAGGCGCCGTCCGGATTCGTGAATCCTTCATAAAGAGCCGGAAAACTTGGCCTTCGGGTTAATCAACATATAGAAGCATCATCGGGAAGCAACGCCCT